>JADHVL010000002.1 GCA_016784025.1 Fidelibacterota bacterium
CACACTATAAGTACATAATATACAGTATGATAAACAAGTGTAACAATTTGTATGCAAATTCAATGGGGTTGTGCAAAATCGCGATAAGCCAACCAGGTGAATTATCTATATCAAGCAATTATGTAATCAAAATATTACGATATTGGATGGATTTAAAACATGCATAATGCCTATTAATTATGGACTAAAACCAATATTAGGGTGTAATAATGATAAATATCTTCAAATATCTAATTCACCTATTGCTAACCCCTAGCGGGAGGTACAAAAGGGTGTTTAACCTGACCAGAAGTCTCCACAACAAGCACTCTCACCTATAGTACAAACTCATATAGTCATAACACTGCGACATTTTTGGGGATACATCGGGGATTCCGCTAACATCACTATCCACTAACAAACTGATTCATGCAGCTTCCACTAAACAGTCATTCGACGCTTAATAATAGGGGAATGTTGGAATAATTACAGAAGCAGCTTTTCTATTTCAGGGGCAGACCAACGGCGTGTACCATCTACGAGTATCACATCAGGATGATCCATGAGCCATTCATCATGTAAATCTTCAAGGTTTTTCAGGTAGTCCAGTGGCATTTTCTGTTCTTCATTGCGACCTCGTTTTTTTATGCGCTCAAGACAGAGTTCAGCCGGTGTCCGTAGATAGATAATTTTTTGAGGTTTTTCACAATAGTTAGAGGATAAAAACTCCCAGAGTTGCTGATAGACCTGCCATTCAGAATCGTTCATCGCACCACCAGCATACAGGTTTTTTGCAAACACGTTTCTGTCCGTATAAATCGACCTTTCAAGTACTACATGATCCCCTTGCACCTTCTCCAGAATTTCCGACCAGTTTTTTGCCCGTGTTGTAAAGGCCATGATCTGAAAGGTAAAGGACCAGCGGGGCATATCTGAATAAAACATCTCAAATAGGTTGCCAGCAAAACCATCACGCCAGGTATCCACAGGCTCTTCAAGAAATTCAAAATCACGGGAATTCTTGAGAATATTACCCAGACTAGTTTTCCCGGAACCAATGTTTCCTTCAAGGAGAAACATGGAGCGGTTATTTGTAGAAGAAGTGGAGGTCTTGTTCATTTTGACATCACCCATTTTTTGCTGATACAGTATTGAATTCTAATTTTTCAAAGTCATTTAATCTAAGCCGGAATGCGTGAGTTGAAATGGTGGGATAAAATTTGTGTCATGCTTCAAGGTCCCTCGGTGTGACAAACTGGGAATACTTGTTTTGTCTTCCTGAGGGAAGTCCGGAGGACGGACTCGAAGGATATCGATCCACGAATAATTCACACTTCGAGTTCCCTCAGTGGGACAGACTGAGGAAACCTATTATGGCTTTCGGGGGGCAATCAAATCTAGTTGAAAAAGAAAAGGGCAGCCTGCGCAATGCAGACTGCCCTTTAAAGTAAACCAGTCTAAAGCTAGACTATTTTAGATACGTCATCTTCTCAGCTTTTGAGAATTCTGGTGTCGTCAGACGATAGATAAACATACCGCTACCAACTGGCGTACCATTTTTGTTCAAACCATTCCACTGGAGATGATAAAAACCAGGTGCCTGATCTTCATTCACCAGATCAATCACATGCTGACCAAGCATGTTATAGATAGAGAGCCTTACATAGGTATTCTCAGGTATATCATACTTGATATTGGTGATTGGGTTGAAGGGGTTTGGATAGTTGTGATGTAGTGCGAATTCGGTTGGGAGACCGGCAAGATCTACACCAACATATACTTCTACATCATCGTACCAGTTATATACCACACTATTGGTATCTGGAACCACATAAACGCGGTTTGGACCACCGTTGGGAAATTCTGATGTATCCCAGTTGCCATTGATCCTGAATTTGTATTCCAGAGTTTCACCAGGATACAAACCTGTCACTGTGTAAGAATACACACTGTCAGCATCTGGATCTTCCATAACCATGGGTGTGCCACCCCAACCATTAAAGGAACCAGCAACGTCAACAAAATCGGTTCCCATAACGAAGGTTTCCATGAGTGTCTGCACATTCATGTTCACATCAAAGGTGACTTCCACAGGATCGATATTGTAGCGTTCAGTTACCATGTCAACATAAAGAACGGTACTAACATCCTCTGAGCATCGAATCTGGATACAGTCGACTCCAACAGTGCCACTGGCGGAGTTAATTTCACCATTTCCATTAACCCATCCTGTTGCTGGATCATTGGCCAGATCGAAGGATATTACCTGCCAGTCATCTGCGGCATCGGTGATGTCGCGCCATGGACCTGCTTCATATCCACCATCATCCTGTACAACAATACGGGCCTGCATGGAAGCAGTACCACCGTAGAGATAGAAGAACATCTTGGAATCAGCATCAATTCTGTCGACTCGGTTAATATTCCACAGTCTCACAAACCAACCACCACTTGACCCAGGATCATCCTGAAGCACCATCTCTCCAGAGTGGGTTCCAGCAAATGCCATAGTGTCAGTGGAGGCGAATGTTGAACTCGTCAGAACTCCATATGTGGAGCCTGAATAGGTTGGATCTGCCCAGTTACCAATACCACCAACGAAATCATTTATGATTCGGTCAATGGGCAATGATCCAGGAATATCCAATGTCACATCGATCATTGAACCAGGCATAATGACATTGCCGCTCAGATCGTGGATACCATCCACTGTCACTGTATAAGGTGAATTTGGCATGATAGCCGGAACAGTGAGTAGATAGACAGCATCAGTCAACATGGTAACAGCTGTTGGGTTTTCTGCCCCAAGATCACCAGCAACACTAAAGTTGGTGAGTACCATGGCATCAGCGTTTGCAACAGCTTCGCTGAACCGAAGTTGTATTTCTGTTTCAGAGACAGCCACAACACCTGCAAGTTCTGGACCAGCCAGATCTGTATGCGGGTGTGCACCAAGGAAGCGGAATGTATTTTGAGGAAAGACAACCCACTCTGATGATGCTTCATCAGTACCAGCGGACATCATCCAATCAGGATTACCCATTGTAAGGTTAGCTTTCCTTAAAAGGGTGTGCTCTCCCAATGCATCTTCAACGCCTGCCGCAGCATAATCAGCCCCTGTGGCATTGTTGAAATCTCCAAGGGCATCGATAAGTATGGTATCCAGACCTACTATTTTGAATAAGCCTCGAGCATCATTGCCATTGTAGCTTGTTGGACCAGGATAGGATGATAACCAATCAGCATGGACTTGGAGCAGCGAATCTGCACTGGCATCAGCTATGACATAAGTCGACATTGCACCGATGGTCATTGACAAAGTATCTGGAAAAGTGTAAAAATATTCCCACTCTGTTGCTTCATTGCTGGTTCCACCAATTGTGTATCCAGCCAAGTCGATTGCAGCATCTGTAGGATTATAAATTTCCAATGCCTTATTGTTTGAACTGCCTTCTATATACTCTGAGAAGAACAGGTCAGTGACAAATTCATAGGTGTACATGAATGATGCTGTATCAGCCAAAAGCACATTGCCGCTCATGTCAGCGACATTGTTGACGATCACTGTATACGTGGAATCGAACATCATACCCGTACCCAATGTCAGGGTAACTATATCTTCCAGCACAACGGCTGCTGTAGGTGCACCAATCCCATGATCCACGCTGTAATTGGCAACATTAGCGCCAGTTACAGGATCAATATCTTCATTGAAAACAAGTTCAACGATGGTACTTGATAGGGCAGCTCCGGCTAGCAGATCTGGTGGATCAAAATCGCTGGCTCCAGAGTTATCATCAAATACAAGATTGTCGATCCAGATATAGTTCTGACCGGCAACATTATCTCCTGCGATAGTAACCGTACCCGCTGCATTGATTGCTGTCCCAGCGATGGTCAAGGTAGTAAATGCTGAAGGACTATTAGCAAGCACATACACTGTATCAATGGATAGTCCCTCTACTGACAGATTGAGAGGCCAGGTTGTAGCATCATCCCAGCCTTCAGTCTTGACATCGATAGATAGGACATAGTCGGTTCCAACGGTTGCAGAAAGTGGTCTCGTTAATGAAGCAGCATAACCAGCGTCTCCAAATTTTAGAGCGCCTGTACCATCCACACCACCAGTTGCCTCAAATACCATTGTTGACCAACTACTTAGAGTCCAGTTGGCAATATCTGTGTCATCCTCAAATGTCAGATCCAGGTCCAGACTCGGTGGAGGAGTATAGTCATCATCGAACATGAGGTTGTCAATCCAGATATAGTTCTGACCAGCAACATTATCTCCTGCGATAGTAACCGTTCCAGCAGCGTTTATTGCTGTTCCCATGATCACCAGTGTGGTATAATCTGCAAGTGCATTTGCGCTCACATACACTGTATCAATGGATAGTCCCTCAACTGACAGATTGAGAGGCCACGTTGTAGCATCATCCCAGCCTTCAGTCTTGACATCGATAGATAAGAGATAGTCGGTTCCAACGGTTGCAGAAAGTGGTCTCGATAAGGAAGCAGCATAACCAGCGTCTCCAAATTTTAGAGCGCCTGTACCATCCACACCACCTGTTGCCTCAAATACCATTGTTGACCAACTACTCAGAGTCCAATTGGCAATATCTGTGTCATCCTCAAAAGTCAGGTTGAGGTCATTTTCAATGATAACCTCGTCAATATCATCTATATCTCTCGGATTGACTGTAAATGCGCCATAATAATAATTGACCACACCTACAACATCATAGGTTAATCCCAGAGTTGCTGAATTCTCTGCATCTGAAAATACCTGATCATCAATCAGGGCGTCTCCACTGCCATCATCCAGCTTGAAGGCCCAGCGATCAGTACCTGCACTGGTTGAAACTGCAGTACATTCACCTGAAACTGTGACCAACATGCCTTCATGTCCTTCTGACAAAGTATTTGTTATCAGAACAATTGGTGTTGGAAGGGCTAATCCTGAGGCATTAACTGTGACATCGAAAATGCTGGAAATCTGCGTCAAACCATTATACTCAGTGACAGTACCTTGTACCGTTACGCTGTCTCCAAGTGCGTATCCACTTACGTCACCACTCACATAAACATATACACCAGAGTAGTCTTCTGTGCCATTCTGCATGTAAAAGGAATAGCTCGTCATGGCAGTGATTATTCCACTGGTTTCAACAAGTTCTCCTTCATGCTGAGAGGTGTCTCCACCTGCATCAGGTGTTTGAATTTCAAGAATGGTATAAGGTGTGAAAGAAGGTGGTGGAGCTACATTTGTAGCACCAGGAGTTCGAGTAGCCTTAATTTCCCAATCGCTATTGGCATAGTTTGAACCACCTTGTCCATCAGTTACTCTGGAAGATGAACCAGCAGATCCATTTAAGACCAGTCCACCAGGTAAATTAAATTCAGCCTCTAGACCAGTATCTGGATAATCACCACTTGCATAAATGACTGCATCCTGTTGGGTAGCTCCTGCAACGGCAACCAGTGAGGTGCTGTAAACTCCACTATTTGCAAAATCAGAAGCAGCGGCTCCCTTGACCAGTGCAAATCCATCAGTTCCATTCTGGAAGCTGCCCCAGGCAGCATTCTGATCTGGAGTGTATTCTCCAATACTAGTCACACCAGTTTCAGCGAGGACATAAAATCCGTTGGCTGGAATGGATCCTGTAAGATCCGTGGCCTGATAGATTGCATCGCCATTACCATTTACGAAGACTAAAACATACGAATCGGCAGCTAGATCAATAGCAACATCTGTAGTATTATAGAGCTCGATATATTCTGCTGATGAGGTGTTGGTATCAAATTCATTGACCAATACATCACCCTCAAGGGCTGGAGTCTCAATTGCGATTGTGGCTTGTCCAGGAGATGTAAATGAATTGGCTCCGTCTGGTGAAGACCAAATATGCCAGTATTCACTTCCATTGTCTATGGTGTACAGATTTCCTGCTGCGTCAAAAGCCAGGTCTTGCGTCCGTGATTGGCCTGTTTCAAACGTTTCAATCAAGGCACCTGTCGTGGCGTTGTGGATATAGACTGTTCCAGAATAATAGGAACCCCATGCAATGCGATTACTGGCTTCATCCAAAGCGATACCATTTGCACCAGCGTATGTCATGGGAACAGTCCAAAGAGTATCAGCTAAAGTCAGGGTTGTTCCAGTGTATGGAGGATATTTTAAGAGCGGGTAAGCTTGGTCTGGATCTGCTCTTTTCTGACAAAAATAGATGTTTCCAGCCTGGTCTGTTTCGACGTCTAGCTGGTAGTATCCATTGTTAGGTCTTTCAATGGCAACCTCTCCGTAATTGCCAGCAACCATGGTATCCTCTAGTCCGATGGCGTATTCAAGGATTCCCTGACCAGTAGCATAGTGGGCGTCAGCTGTGTAGATAACGCGATCTGCACCTGATCCATGCACCCAATTGGCACTGATATACTGATCAGCGACTTTATTGTCTGCGTCAAGAACCCTAAATGCTGATGCAGGGCTTATATCTGCATCGAAGACATAAAGCTCATCTGCACCATAGTCAGTCACATACACACGACCATCATCACCAATCGAAGTTTTATTGGGAGAATTTGAGGAATGACCCCAACTGATTCCACCATCGGAAAAGGTCAGACTGTCCTGTGCAGCACTGAACAGATAAATTCCATCACCGTTGTATACACCACCAGTATTTGAGCTGGTTCCAGCATAGCCGTTTGAGATATATACTGTACCAAAGTGTGGACTCTCAGAATCTTTATTAATGGAGACGCCCTTGGGTGAGTACATGACGGTCAAGAGGTCATCACTTATTTTTGTCCATGCAGTATTCCCGTCATCTGCTGCAGTAACCTCAAAAGTATAATCCCCATCAGGAAGGGTCGCCCCGCCGGCATCAGTACCATCCCAGGTTACAGAGTTGCTTCCTTTTGTCGCTGTTGCCAGCGTAATGGTGCGCACAAGAGAGGCACCACTATAAATTTTTACATCTACACCGCTGTCAGAATCCTCATTCAATAAAAATGAGATTTCAACAGTACTGTTTGTTGTGCCTGTCGTGATCACTTCGGCGCTTACTTCCAGATTCGTAGCATAAATATTTGCATACGATGTGGTAGCAAGACCAAGGATGAGCGTCAGAGCAGCAATAAGAATATTACTTCTTTTCATTCCGGTTTCCCTTCCCTTTCAGACTTTGTTGGTTAGCGGGTTAGTTTATAGTATTTACTTACCCGCCACAAAAGTTTTCGATTCACAAATAAACCAAAGCGTTTGGTTTGTATTATGGTGAGAATTAACTCACCCAGGCAATTACTGATTCTTACATCGATTAATGTCCATTGTAAGTAATTATTTATATTGGAGTTTAATTGTGACTATTTTAGACTCATAAATAATGCAATAATGTTGGGTTTTACAAAAAAAAATATGCTGATAAATCAGGCTTGAAAGAATCAGTCAAAAATCTGTAACTCGTCCCGTAACTCATCACAGGGCAACGCTTTTTGATTACCCCCTTTTCTTAGGAGGTTGAAATTTAAATAGCGCTGAGGAGTGGGTTATTCAGGCAAAATTATCTGGTTTGGGAAGGCTTAATGATCACTTCATCTTTCAGCTCACCATCCACTGTGTAGGAGGACAACTTGAGTTTTGAGGGGTGGACATCGATGACATGATAGAACTGCTTGTTGGCGTCAGTTATGGCGAACACACCCTCAATCGCTGGCTCAAGATTGTATTGTTTCGACCCAGATACAGAGTTGATATAGATAGTCCCCTTCTCTCTATGCTTCACAGCCACCCCAGCTTTCAAAGGATATGTGCGGCCGAAGGTGTGATCATGACCCTGTAAAACCAGATCCACTTCATGTTTATCAATTACCGATAAAAATGCGGCTCTTCTTCTGGCTCCATCTCTGCCCTGTCCCGTAGAATAAAGAGGTTGGTGCATGCTTAATATGACCCAAGTACTCTCTTCTCGACTTAAGATCTCATCCAGCCAGATGGCCTGTTCCTTCAGTTGCTCACTACCATTCAAAACAACAAAAAGTAGCCCCTGATAATGAAAGTAGTAATTTGTCTCAGCCAGGGTTGACAGGCCATTTTCCGGCAGAGTAAAATGGGGGCGCCAATAAGGAGAGTGCTGATCCAACCATTTTCCATCGATGTAATAGGCGTGGTTCCCCATAACAGGGACAAGCGGTATTTGACCAAAAATCCATGATCCAGCATGGAACAGATATTCCCATTGCTGATCAATACCTGGCACTGATACCAAATCTCCAGCCATGGTGATGAATGCGGCGTCAGGTGCTTCTCCATAGCCAGCTCTGATGGCTCTTGACACATGACTGAGCAATCCATTCTGAGGATCTCCAAAATAGAGGAAGCGAAAGGGGGCATCATTGCGCCTGGCCGTTTCGAAAACAAACCACTCGCTCCATTCCTCTTGGGAACCCACACGATAGGCATATGAAGTTCCTGGTTCCAGGTTATCCATTATTGAGGAATAGGCAAACACTTCGCTACCATCACTGAGGACAACGGATTCTGGATCAACGTTAAAGCTGTGTCGATCTTTATAAAATTTGGCCAGTGGCGTATTGAGCGCAAGCTCTACCCGAGGTGCATCCAACTCTATCACAGTTCGCCAGGAAACATTCATCTCGTGTTGAGGATCCTCCGAGATACACAAGGCAATGCGCCAATCCTCAGGACCAGCAATGAGAATTGATGAAAACAGCAGGATGATAATTATGTTGATGGTTCTGAACACGTGTTCCTCTTCTCGTAAATAATAAACAGGTGAATCAACGATCTGGCAAGCTGCATCCCAATGTCCAAAAATTTCCAGGTAAATGAAGATTTAATCGTTCTGGTTTTTGAAGTATTTTATAAATAGAATCTTATCATATCAAGATGTTAAGAACGATTCAATCGACAATTAGGATGGGGCATATGCGACTGATAATATCCACTTTGCTACTGGGAGTCATTTTAGGGTGCTCTGGTACCGACCAGACTCAGAACCTTTCACCAAAAGAAGCCTTTATTGATTCTCTTATCAACGAGATGACATTACCAGAAAAAATCGGGCAAATGAGTCAGGCAACTGGTAGCTTCGAATTTACAGGTCCCATTACATCTGACTCTAGCACACTGGAGTTGGTACGAACTGGACGCCTCGGTTCATTTCTAAATGTTGTTGGTGCCGAGAGAACCAGGGAAGCCCAGGAAATGGCAGTAAATGGCTCCCGTCTGGGCATTCCACTGATCTTTGGTTATGATATGATTCATGGATATGCCACTACGTTTCCCATTCCCATGGGAGAAGCAGCTTGTTGGGATCTTGATCTCATAAAAAGATCTGCCGAAATCACAGCCATAGAAGCTTCGGCCGCAGGTGTGCACTGGAATTTTGCTCCTATGGTAGATATCGCCAGAGATCCTCGCTGGGGACGTATCATGGAAGGTGCCGGTGAAGATCCCTGGTGGGGCTCAAAAGTAGCCGTTGCCCGAGTTGAGGGATATCAGGGAGATGATCTTTCAAGCACCACGACCATTGCCGCCACTGCGAAGCATTTTGCAGCATACGGTGCTGCTGAAGGTGGTCGCGACTATAATACCACTGAAGTTTCCCAACGAACTCTCAGAGAAATATATTTACCTCCATTCATGGCAGCTTCTCAGGCCGGGGTTGCCTCTTTTATGAATGGCTTTAATGATCTAAATGGGATTCCAGCCTCAGCCAGTCACTTGTTGGTTCGTCAGATTCTGAAGAAGGAATGGGACTTCAAAGGTTTTGTGGTCTCAGATTGGGCGTCTGTCCAGGAAATGACAGATCACGGTTATGCTGCTTCTGACAAGGAAGCTGCGCGATTGTCTTTGGCTGCAGGTTGTGATATGGAAATGGTGTCCACAACCTATGAGACCTATGTAGAGGAATTGGTAGCCGAAGATGCATCCTATCTTGCCATGATAGATGACGCAGTACAACGAATTCTCGGAATCAAATATGACCTTGGACTATTTGAAGACCCATATCGTTATAGTGACCCAGAGAGAGAAGCTAAATATGTTCTCCACAATGATCATTTCAAACATGCCAGAGAGGTTGCCAAAAAATCCATCGTGTTGCTTGAAAATCGTGACAACACCCTTCCGCTTGATATGGATCTGGCAAAAATAGCTGTCATTGGTCCCCTGGCCAATGATCCTGTCACACCTCTGGGAACCTGGTCAGCTCAGGGGCAAAAGGAACATGTCACGACCCTGCTGGAGGGCGTAAAGCTGGCAGTAGGTGAACACACAAAGATTTTGAGCACAAATGGCTGTGAAGTCAATTCTCCCGACAAGACCGGTTTTAAAAAAGCCCGCTCCATTGCCAAACAGGCTGATGTCATTATCGCCGTTGTGGGTGAAGAAGCCATGATGAGTGGTGAAGCCCTAAGTCGCTCAGATATTGGTCTACCAGGTGTTCAGCTGGAACTGCTCCAAATGCTCAAAGCCACTGGAAAACCTGTTGTGGTCGTTCTCATGAATGGACGACCCATTGCTGAACCCTGGATGTACGAGAATTGTGATGCCGTTCTTGAAACATGGCATCTCGGGGTGCAATCAGGCCCAGCTATTGCTGATGTTCTTTTTGGTGCATACAACCCATCAGGAAAACTCCCTGTGACCATCCCCCGTTCAGTGGGACAAATCCCCATTTACTACAATCACAAGCATACTGGCAGGGCGTTTGACCCAGCTGATCGCTATACCACAAAATACATTGATGAGAACTATGGTCCCCAGTATCCCTTCGGATATGGCTTGAGCTATACTGATTTTGAGTACAGCAATCTATTGCTGGATAAGGCCAGTTTTCAGGCTGAAGAGAGCATTTCTATTGAAGTGATGGTGACCAACACGGGTCCTGTTGCCGGTGAAGAAGTTGTCCTATTATTTGTTCGTGATATGATAGGTTCCGTGACTCGTCCTGTACTGGAACTTAAAGGATTTGAGAAAATAATGCTCGCCCCCAATGAATCACAAACCCTCCGTTTCAGCTTGAGTGCTGAGGAGTTGCGCTTTTGGGATAAGGACATGCGATTCAACTGGGAACCTGGCGATTTTAAAATTTTTGTAGGCCCAAACTCAGAGGATTTACTGGAAGCGGATTTCAAACTACTATAGTTTGATTAACGATTAAACTTTATTCCCTGTTTTTGATTATTTTCACCACAATGTGGTGAAAATTCTTGACTTGCTGGTGTAGCAAGCATGGTTTATCTTTTTTCCAATCGAGTGGGGAAAATGCGATTAACAGGTTGATGCTGAGTCATCATGGGGGTTTACGCATCATTTCTCCCATCTGCAAAATCCTTCCTCAACTCAAATTTTTTCGCATTCAAGCGTTTGATAACTAGTGGCGGAGAGTCTGAGCTATGCACAACTACATACGAGAAGAGCATCAATATTTTGATTTTCTACCTGGTGCTTTGATAGAGGTTGATCTCGCGAGTCGTAGTATAGTATACATGAACCGCATCGCTTTTAGTCTTTTTGAGTTCACACAGGCTGATATCGATTCTGGTCTGCCCCTGAGAGACATCTTTCAAAATGACAATGAATATGCACGTTCCATCAAGATGGCTGAAAAATTTGGTCTGGAAAATTATCAGAACCGCACAGCCTATACCCGCTATGAGAAACAAGACCTCTATGACTTCATGATGAAGAAGAAAAATGGAGACGGCTTTCTTGGTGAATGCCAGGGTGCCTTTGTTTTGGATGAAGCGCAGGTTCCCGTCGGGGCTCGTATCTATGTCCGAGACCTATCAGAACAACGGGAGATGGAAGCTGCCCATATTGTGAATGAATCCAAGTACCGTACCCTGCTAGAAAACTCCTCTGATATCATTTTTCTCATTGATAGCGAGGGTGTGGTGCAATCTGTCAATCGTGCAGCAACAAAATATCTTGATATGGAGATTGAACAGATTGAAGGTAAAAATTTCTCTGAGTTGTTTCCACCACAGACGGTTGAAACCTTTAAGGGCTTTTTGAATAAGACCTTTATCAGCGGTGAAAGCGCTACCTATGAAACCCCAATGCCCACGACGAACAAAGCAATCTGGGTAAGTACCTCCATCAACCCTGTTCGGGATCGATCTGGGAATGTCACTGCCGTACTGGGAGTAAGTCGTGATGTCACAGCCTGGAAACGAGCTGAAGAGAGTCTGGAGCAAGCACTCATCGATGCCAGAAATGCCAACAAAGTGAAAGACCAGTTTATTGCCAATATCACCCACGAAATCCGCACCCCTCTCACTACAATTACTGGTTTTACTGGTCGACTCAAAGAGAGTCTTGGAGAAAATCTGAAGCCGGCTGATGAAGATTACTTTAAGTTTATTAACAATAGCAGCCAGCGCCTTCTTCGCACTCTGGATTCCATCATTAACATTTCGGAATTGGAAGCAGGGACACTTCAGCTGGATTCAAAATTGCACCGTTTGGGTCAACTCATTCAATTACTTTGCGAGAAATTAACTCCTGACGCCGAGGAGAAGGGTCTCACGCTAGGATGCCAGATTCTTACTGAAGATGATGAAATCCAGTTTGACCAATATTCCATATATCATGCAATCCATAATATTCTTCAAAATGCGATTAAGTATACGGACAAAGGCAGCGTGACAGTTCTGCTTGACCGTGTGGATGGCAAGCTCCAACTAACATTTACAGATACAGGGATTGGCATCTCAGACGAATATCGCGAGCGGATGTTCCAGGTCTTTTCACAAGAGAGTGAAGGACTGGCAAAAGACTACCAGGGTATTGGTCTTGGACTGGCCCTGACCAAACGCTACCTCGATATGAATCATGTGAAAATTAAGGTAGATAGCGAAAAGGGTTTTGGATCAACCTTTACGCTTATTTTTTCTGATCCATCATAAAATAAGCACTAGATCAATATTCTAGTAACAATACCAATTATGTTGATTGGCCAGCCTTAATCCTCTTCAGTAACTTCAAGAATTTTCAAACCACCAAGCCCACCAGCTATAAACAAATAGTCATCATCAACTTTTACAGCATTGACTGATTCTAAATCATCTAAACGAAACTGACCTATCAACTGTAGATCATCAACATCACAATCTCTTGAATTAAATTTATCTCTGGTATAGGCAACATACACGCCAGCTTCACCATTAGACATGTACAAGGTCTTGCTGTCAGTTGAGGCGGCATTGGTCACTGTTACAGAGGGGTCTAGATCATCAACAACTGGGGGAGCAATCTGTTCGACAACCGAACCATCTTCCAGGCAAATAATTTGCGTACCACCATCTCCCAGGGCTAAAACAGCCTTTTTGCGATGAATTTCAATGGTTGATTTTGAAAAATCAATTGATGCACCTTCCAGCTCATAGTCATTAAGCAGTTCGCCTGAATCATAGTCGAAGGTAACCATCCGGGCAGGTGTACCGGCAACAACAGCGACATCATCTCCGTCGGTAGCAACACCACGAGCATCTTCAACGGGATAGGAAAAGACAACTTCATCGTTGTTAAGTCTTATGACAGTCACATGACCACTATCAGCTCCTGAGGTGACAAAAAGGTGGTTGCCGGTCACTTCAACATCTGTGGCTGCCCAACTGGGGACGTCAAAAGTTTCTGTTTCATCCGTCAGCGCATCGTTTCTAACACGGACTTTTTCTACAACAGCAGGAGAGTCAAATTCATCGCGATTGGTAGCCATGGCCAAATACAAATAATTGTCTTTAAATGTTAAGCCATTGATGTCTGAATCGGTGAAAAGCATGGATGATTCGAGCTCAGGGTCCTCTTCATCTTTAATATCAAATATATCGACTGCCCCGAGATAAGGCTCACCAATCATATTATAGGAAACATAGGCTTTATTTTTTTTGATATAAATATCGGTGGCTTGCAAGACTTGCCCATCAATGGTAGGTGGGTCAACCTCTGCAATTAAAACCAGACTAACTGGATCAACAGCAGGTTTTGCCAAACCTCCCGTTTGTAGCGTTGTATCAATTTCAATGGCTTGATTGACGTAAGTAACCCTATTTGAGAGTGTTGATAAATTATTTTCCAGGATAATTCGGCCATCCTCTGGAGGCTCAGTGCAAGTATTAAGAATTCCCGTCATGAGAAATGGGATGGCGAGTGATATTATTCGTGTGTGTCTTTTCATTTTTAGCCCCTGTTTATTTCTTTCATCCGTTCAAGATGACTTGAAACAGCTCAAAACCCAATCAAGATATTTTTAAGCATATCTCAATGTAATATATGTCACTTACGTGAGCCCGATTCCATCTACCACAGCTCCATTGTTTCTGCTAATAGTGTTTCGTAAATGATAACTGCAATCCAGTATCACCGCGAAAAGCATCAGCTCTGGTTTCGAGATTGGAAAAATGAAGGCCAAGATTCACATCATATTGGGGTTTAATCTCAAGTTTATAGCTAATACCAAAGCTACGACTACTCAAAAAGTCTATCTCTTCGCCACCTAGTTTAGTGTCCGGTGAGACACCTGAACCTGCATATACTTCGAAATAGTCGGTAGGAGTAGAAAGGTATTTACGAACTCCGAATATCCATGATTTTGAGAGACTTGAATTTGAAGGAGACACATATGCTTTCAGGCTGATCCAGTAGGATTGCCAATATTTACCCAGTGAGCCCACATAAATGGGGATCTGCTTATTGGGGACTTCCAGATATCTAAAACCAAGCGAGGCCTCAAATTCATTGGCCAGTGCCTGGAATACCTCAAGTCCCATTCGAAAAGATGGGAATAAATCTGATTTTGACAGACCGATACCCGTATAGAGATAAGTACCTTTTCTAAGAGTTGGGTATGATTCAACTTCGATCTGGGTAGCCGTTTTTTGGAATCGATTGGCATAATTCAGCTTGATGATAATAGGTCCAAATGAAAATGATTCTTTATGTTCAAGAGATAGCAAATGCCAGGGGTCAAGACTGGGTTCAACCACAATAAATTGCCATTCTGTGTTGGTTTCAGCTAAACGATTGTAGGCGTAGTTCAGAGTGGTAGAGCGTGTAATCTCAGATACAGTAACGCGGTTTTTAAAGTCGAGGGCTGCTTTATTGTTTGGATCAATTTCTATAATTGCATGAGCAATTGATGTGGCTTCAGGGATTTTTTCCTGCTTTTCAAGAATCTGAAGCTGTTTGATTCTATAGCCTACATCTTTGGGATACATCTGGACAGTGGTTTCTAATAACGCCAGAGCCTTCTCATCTTGCTTTGACCAGATATAGACATCTAATAAGGCATTGCGAGCGTCCTGATAGCTCTCAACTGCTTCCACAACCACAATAAGTTCCGCTTCAGCTTGAGTGTAATTTCCATCCCAGCTGTAACAGCGCCCAAGCAGGATTCTAAAGTCATGGTAATTAGGGTTCACATCAAGGGCATGTTGACACATTTCAATGGCCAGCTGTCTATCACCCACTTCTGTGGCAGCGTGACGCGCTTCAGTAAAAAGAGAATCCAGATTTTCCGCGGCAAGAGTTGATGGAACTGCAAACAGAACAATAGTAAGAAGGACATGGTGAATTAGGTGATCTTGGAGGATCGAAGTACGATTTTTCATAGGGTACCCAATGGAATTTTCCCTATTCAGGGGTTATCAGTAATAATCTCTATTTATATAAGCCAATTATTCAAGAAATACAATGAATGCGCGCTGCTCTTTCAAGCTCCATCTAGTGTGCTCAACCGCTAAACTCTATTGGTTTTCTCCACGAGACAAACCCCAGTAATACAACACACCAGTGGAAAATAATAGTGGGGCTAGAATCATCAGGACGAATCCCTGGGAAAAAAACAGCAACTGCTTACCTGCGGATAAGAAGGCCATGGAAATACCCCCAGCACTTATCAATGCACCTCCAACAGAAACCGAGAGAAAATGAAAATTCATTAGTCCCTTTTTAACTGCGATGATCGGGGTGGCAATAACGACGATTGCTGCTGTACTATGAAACACGGGATAAACAATTCTCGCCATTAACGGTGCATCCATAAATCGACTCGCAGTAATCAGAATCAAACCGAGAATCATAATACCGAGAAATACCTTTTCATGTTTTGGATAAAATTTTGAGATGAATGCAGTAGCCCAGGAGAATGGAATTAAGGAAGACACGATAGCTACCAGTTTGTTGCTTGTCCCCTCGCCCATAATTCCCAGAATACCCCATCCCCAAAAGGTCAATAACAGAGCTGCAATACCCAGAACTGCCAGGGCGACGCCATGATAATATTCTGAGGGAGGTCGCTGGATCAAACTGTGATTACGATTCGCTAGATGCCATAAGGCTATTGCTGAGACAATTGAGGTGCTCACTAAAAACATCTGGTCAAATATTAACATTACAATCCTTTTCTGTACTCGGGTAATTGTACAAATACGTTCTAATCTAACTGCTTTACTGTAGGGGAAAACTTGTTGTTTATATGAAATGATACACGTCAATGGCATTACGGTGTTTTATATATATTATTAAATTATTAACAACTTTGATTGAGTTTTTCCTTGTTTCTGGCTCCTTCTGACTATAAAATACCATCAATCAAACCAACAAAAGGAGGGTATTATGCAGCGCAATAGCGTGAACAAAGTGCTATTGGTTGGACGTACAGGCAGCGATGCTGATGTACGCTACACAACAAAGGGAATGGCCATCGCCACCATCAGTATGGCCACTACAGAAACCAAAAAAGATGAGAAAGGAGATTTTCAGGATAGTGCAGAATGGCACCGAGTTGTGGTTTTCGGAAAGACCGCTGAGTTCACAGAAAACTACGTCAAAAAAGGTGCCTTGATCTATGTGGAAGGAAGGCTTCAGACGCGCTCATGGGATGACAAAGAAGAGAAGCGTCATTACATGACAGAGGTTGTTGGGGAAAAACTCACCATGCTTGGTGGCTGGAAAAAGGGTGCTGAAGAAGATGCAACCGCTGCAGTCGCAGAAGCAGAGGAGGAAGTTCCCTTCTAGCTGAGAATAATCTCTGGAAGCCATGCCGGCCGGCACCTCTCCAGGAAGAACCGCTTCCACATCATGGTCGTTATCGCCCAAAGGATAACACACAAAAGCAAATCAACCGAAGCTTACATTTAATAATAAAAATCTTTTCCGGTGGCTCTGCACCCAGACACTCTAGTGGAGTTTTCCTTAATGGATAGGACTACTCATACAGGTCATTGAGATCTGCATTGGCGATTTCAACAAACAGATCAGCCATCCTGCGAGTGACATCCTTAAAATAGACCGCACCTTTTTCAACTGTAGCCTGTCTGGGATCGCCTATGCCCGTATCGTCAGTAACTTCTGCCCATTTCCGCTCAGTCCAGGCCCAGCCCTGCTTGATGCTGTTAATTTTTATTTTGTGCTCTGTTCCCGGACCTGCATCAGAGAGTGGGCGCACCAAATCTGGTCTGATATGCAGCATGAGTGATGTCTCCATTTCATCTGCATGATCACCCCCATTGGTAAAATATTTCGATTTATCAAGGGTCGAATACCAATTGGTAAAAGCCAGAAACATATCTGGATACTGTAAGCCTAGTTCCCTTAAGATGGGTTTAAAATCATTGCCTCCATGAGAATTGAAGACCAGAAATTTGCGAATACCCTGTCTATCAAGGGTCTCTAAAACATCCCCGACAATAGCCGTCATGGTGCTGGGATTCAGATTAATATCCAGATAAATATCCGTCTGTCCCGTATTCACCCCGAAAGGAATAGTGGGTAACACCATCACCCGCGCACCCTGTTCATATGCCAGACGAGCGGCTTCAGCTGCGAGATGATCCGACTGTAGGACATCGGTAGCATATGGGAGATGAAGATTATGTGCCTCAGTGGCACCCCAGGGTAAGACCACCAGTTCTACTTCTTGTTCTCTGACCTGCTTCCAGGTGCTTTCACCTAATAAATAGGGTCGCATGCATCACCTCATAATTAATTGATTGAATTTTGTTTGCCTGTGTTGGCCACAATATACAGCACCAGACCCCCAGCGAAGTAAGCCAGAATATCCATTGGATCCCTGGTAGAGGACTCATCGATAAACGGTATCAGGCCTTCAAATAGAAGGCTGAAAATGATCCCGGCACCTAAAACATGTGTGATCTTTATCCGGAAATCGTCCATGATAAGACCAAGCCGCCAGGCTAGATAATATGAGAGTGGTAGATATACTGGAAGAGCCAATACATCCCCAAAATATTTTCTAAAAAATCCAAGCTCTGGAAGGAGGGGTATCAGGAGGAGTCTATTGATGGCAAAAATACCTGCCGAGACTGCAGCTAAAATCATTATTCGCCTGAGAATTGCGCTTATCTCTGGATTATTCGTCAATCCATTGTCCTAGATCATCTTTGTAGGTATCACGAATATGCGAATCCAACCACTTGTTATACTTCTTTAAGTCCCGATCGCGCATACCCTTCTTGCGCCATTTATTCTGAAGGGCTTTGGTTTTTTTAACAATCTTAGTTTCTGCGGGAAGAACGATATCCAGTAGACCTGTTCCTGCCTGATTGGTCAACTGAGAATGGAGTAAATAGTCCTGACCATTGCCCCTTTTAACAGGAAAACAACTTTGCTTTAACTTCATGGCAGCAGCATTAATTGGAGCAGGTGCACCATCAACAGAAAGTACAATATCTGGGAGCAGGGCTGCAGACTTCACCCACACTGGAGTTACCAATGTTACCGGCTGCCAACCGAGTACAGTCCATAAAGTTGTGAGTTGTGGATCTTCCGAGGGCAGTACACCCTGTATCAGAAGGGTTGAAGCACTGGCAGTTCGGACAACATAATCCTGGAAAAGTACAAACTGCTCATCACTTCTATCCATGGGCAATTGACCCGATCTCAAGTCTTTTTTCAACAAACCATGTTTCAAGTTCCGTGTCGCTGCTTCCAGGATGAAATCTACAGAAATATGCTCCTGCTCCTCGAAGAGCTCACTGGTCACTCCATGACGAATAAATCCATAGCCTTTGTTCTCTGTGCCTGACATGGAAAAATTGGTGCGTATGAGATATCCTTCAGGAGCTACCTCCGAATCAGACACATCATATTTGGTATAATCATAATAGCCTTTTTCGTAATAGGCTGCGCCTCCCTTGGCATCAATAACCCCAAAATTGGCGGCCAGACCCCAGGTCCCGACCGATGCATCCATGAAAGCTTCAAATTCATCCAGATCGGTACAGACCTCAAGCACAGCTCGCATGAACAAACCTTCTTGATCATCCGGTACATCACAAACCTGCCCCTGATTCAGATTGTAGGAGGCTGTATTCATAATGGCAAATCCAACTTCATTTGAGCCCATCCAGATTTGTTGGGATAAAGTATCCACCCTGTTGGCAACACCGACAAAATCGTATTTACTGCCTTCAACATAGACCAGCTTGTTTTCAACATCGCCTGTGTCCCTGTGTTTCCACAGCAATGGTCTACCGTCATCAGTGGCCTTACCGCTCACAACAGCGGAGGTACATGATAACCCCGGTACTATAAAACTAAGAAGAAGTATGCTAATTATAAAGTGATGACGCATGATTTATCCTTTCAGGGATTCAAGAGTGGGTGACTGTATCTGTCTACACAATGGTATAAAGGAAAACCGGGTATAATCATGATGATTACTGGAGTATTCATTAAGTTGAGTTCGTGTTTTATTCCACTCATGCTGCAGTTTTCATTTCATGATTGGGACAGGACCAGGTCATCCCCAAGGGTCTATAGGTTGAGAAGAACGATCAAACTCATGGCAATTATATTTAGACCTAACCACAATACAATATTCCTGTTTTTCTTCGACATCACTACCCTTTTCAGCTTCAAATTCTTAGGAGATCAGTTTAAGCATTCCAATGGCGGATAAAACTGCTTTTCATTTCCCTCGAGGCAATTGACAATACGCAAATATGTGCTTTGACCTAAAGATCATAGCGAGCATATTTGCCCTTATGAAACCATTTACAAAAATTTCTCCATGCCTGATGGCGATCTTCTTAAGCTTGATTTCATTCTCACCGATTCTGGGGGAAATTCTACACCAGAAGACACCCTCCATAGCATTGTCTGACAGTAACAGGGTCATAGTGGCCACCCCCACTCAGTTTGATCCTCAACAAAAAGATGGATATCCCTTTATTGTCATGCTGCACGGTTGGAGTGGGGATGAAACCCAATGGGAAGATGATTCAGATTTGCAGATGTTATGCGATACCTACAAGGTTCTGCTGGTTTTACCAGATGGTGGATATGATGGGTGGTGGGTCGATTCAGAGGTCAGTCCAGGACGCAACTATGATACACACATCCACCAGGAGCTTAAAATCTGGATGGTAGAGAATTTTAATGGCTCTATGAATCCCATGCACCACGGCGTGATGGGTCTCAGTATGGGTGGTTTTGGTGCCATCTCGCAAGCCTTGAGATATCCAGATAATTATGCAGCCGCTGCCAGCTTGAGTGGCGTGATGGATGTGACTCGCCATACTGAAAACTGGCACCTGACTGGCGCACTGGGATTGTATGCTGAAGATCCTGATCGATGGAATAGAAACAATCCCCTCCATCTCGCAGAAAAAAAGGCGCCTCGTCAAAGCCCTAACATGCTACTTGTGTGTGGACGTGATGATTTCACGTTTAAAGAGAATCAAGAGATGGCCAAAATGTTGGAAGACATGGGATACAAAAGTGTCTTCAGGGAAGAATCAGGGACACATTCCCATGCTTTTTGGAAAACTCATGTTGAATCAGCCATCAAGTTTATAGTTTCACACTTTAAGAACTAGCACCGACATAAAATATATTGATCACTAAAATTCGGCTGCGGACGGATATTTACCAGTACTCCACCATCTTTATTCTGGAGCACCGCCGATGCGTATCAACATTCCGCAGCCGTCTATTTCAAGTAATCCAAGTATAAATTACAGACAAGAGACCTCAATGTTGTCATCCCAATGACAGATGAGGTCATTTACTTCGTTAAAGGGTTTTTAGAGGGGACGATTGGTCAGAGATCAGGGATAATTTGATCGCGCTGTGTCGTATCGTGTGGTTTCCATGACTCCAAATTCATCACTAATGAGCCGATGTAGGACTGGATCTTTTAAAATTTGTGGTAGCTCTACAACTGACTCATTCAACAAACACTTATTCAAGATGACTCGAATCCCGTGACTATAATCAGCGTACCAGTTTATATGCCCACTATAAAGTGGTTGGATTGGCTCGCCATTCTGATAATGCCAGCCATAAATGATCACCTTATCTGGTTTGGAAGTAATATTATTCGACAATATCACATCCTTTTTGTGACCACTAACTAGACAACCAAGGGGGTGATCAGATATGAAGTTGGCTCTGCTTATTTCTACCCTTGTGTTATGCTCTCGAAAGATATCGATGGTGACCATCTCAGGGCTGGGGGGAATGGGTTGGGGTGACAGCTTGACTTCAGATGCATTCCAGATGAGATCAACCATTTTACGCGTGGGCAGAATACCACCGATATGATCCACAACCTGTTGAGCCAGCATGGGCGTCATGGGTATCAGGAAATGATTATCATCTGAGCCAATGGATAAATAATCTGGCATGACAAAGAAGGTCAGGTTGTATCTCGTATTCTCTATGGTTAAACTGGTTTCTACTGCCACCAATTCTCTGAGGAATCCAGGTATATTTCCTTTTAAAATTTCAGCAAGAATGGCTTGTTCCCTTTGAATCAGCTCCATGGATTCAATTGAACTGGCGAAGACCGTCCCAGTCAGGGCATTGTCCTGACGTTGGCTGAGTTCAAGCTTCAGGCTTGGATCACCAACTTGATTCACAGTTTCAGCTCCAGAGACAGCAGATGTGATCAGCCCCAGGCACAAGGTCAGCATCATTGAAATCATGGATTGAATTCCAGTCTTCATCTAAGCATTACTTTCAATATTTTTGAGCAAACACAGGTATGCTATGCTTCTTTGAATATAAGGACACGAATCCAAAACAAGTGTCTTTTCCCTTCTCCATCAGTGCATTCGCCTTATTTTGTTTTAATGCAGATACCGTTTCCATCCGTGCCCACCATGAATCGCTGGGGTGATCCAGAGGGAGAAGTTCTCTTCTTTCTACACGCCAACAGCTTCTCTTCAAAAATGTACCTACCCTTTCTTGAGCCCTTGACTAAAGAATATGATATATGGGCACCTGATCTACCAGGTCATGGTGATTCTCGCTGGAATGGTCGCGTTGAAGCCTGGGAAAATTTAGCAAATTACTATATTGCTTATCTAGAGAAAAATCCACCAGGAAGACCTATGATCGCTATGGGTCATTCAATTGGTGGGATAGTCATCATGCTCATGGCAATTCAAAGACCTGACTGGTTTCATAAAATTATTTTGCTGGATCCCGTTATACTTCCCAAAAGAATATTGGCAGTCATGCGGATTTTGAGGCTCCTCTCATTAACCCATATCATTCCTCTGACTCGTGCAGCAGCCCGACGCAGAAATCATTTCGCAACCAGAGCTGCCGCCCTGGAACACTATTCAAAAAAGGCTATTTTTTCACGCTGGGAACCTCAGTTTCTTGAGGCATATGTGGAGACCTGTCTCCATGAAAATGGTCAGGGGGGGGTCCAGTTGTCCTGCGCACCACAACTGGAATCAAGTATTTATCAGTCTATCCCATTAAATGTCTGGTCCCTTCCTAAAAAATTACCAGTCCCGGCCCTTTTCATAATAGGTGAAAAATCAGATACTGTGAATCAGCGTGGCTTTAAGCGGCTTATGCGTTCCAGGGGAAATCATATTGTTAAAAGCGTTGTTGCAGGTCATCTTTTCCCCTTTGAAAAACCTGCTGATAGTATGGCTATCATAAAGGGCTATCTAACCACATGAGAATTGAAATTCACGGTACCAGCATTAATGATCGAATTGTCGACCAAGCCGTGGATATTCTGAGAAGTGGTGGTCTCATCATCTACCCCACCGATACTGTTTATGGACTGGGATGCGATATTACTCAAAAAGCTGCCATCGAAAGAATTTACCGGGTCAAGGGAATGGAAAAACAGAAACCCCTCAGCTTTGTGTGTTCAGACATAAAAGACATTTCCAAATATGCAAAAATTTCTACTGTAAATTATCGGAATCTGCGCAAGTATCTTCCCGGTCCCTATACTTTTATCCTGCCTGGAACTAGAGAAGCCCCTAAAGTATTGCTTTCAAAACAGAAAACAGTGGGTGTTAGAATTCCTGACCATCCCCTTACATTGGCCATTGTTGAAGCTCTGGGAAATCCCATTATTTCAACCAGTGTCAATATTAGCGCGAAAAGTTTTGCAAGTGATCCACAAGAATTTTCTGAATATTATGAAGGTCAGGTTGATCTCATCCTGGATTCAGGTCCTACCTGGGCTGAGTTATCATCGGTGATTGATATGACTGATGATGACCAACCCGTAGTGATCCGAGAAGGACAAGGCAATGTCAGTTGGTGTTTGACATAATCATTTTGAAAGGAAGCTAACATGGCTCAAGTAACCCTTAAAAAATTAGATAAGTCTTATGGTGAAACACAAATTCTTCATGGTATCGATCTGGAAATCCAAGACGGTGAATTTGCTGTCCTGGTGGGACCTTCTGGATGCGGTAAATCCACTACATTGAGAATTGTAGCAGGTCTGGAAGAGGCCAGCGGGGGCGACGTATATATTGGTGATACGCGTGTAAATGATGTAGAGCCAAAAAATCGCGATATCGCCATGGTTTTCCAAAATTATGCCCTCTATCCCCACATGAACGTCTATGAGAACATGGCTTTTGGTTTGCGTCTCCGGAAATATTCTGACAAGGACATAAAGGATCGTGTTGAAGAAGCTGCAGATATTCTCAGCATTGAAGATTATTTGTATCGCCGACCTAAAGAGTTATCAGGAGGCCAGAGGCAGCGAGTTGCTGTGGGTCGAGCTATAGTCAGAAAACCTTCTGTCTTTCTATTTGATGAACCCCTTTCCAACCTTGATGCAAAACTCAGGGTTCAAATGAGAACCGAGATTAAAAAACTACACTCCAAGCTAAAAACGACCATGATTTATGTAACTCATGATCAGGTTGAGGCAATGACCATGGGTGATCGCATAGTAGTTATGAAGGATGGTTACATCATGCAGGCTGATGAACCACTGGAAATCTATAAACGTCCACAAAACCTTTTTGTCGGAAGTTTTATTGGTTCGCCATCGATGAATTTTTTCGAAGTGGAGATTCAAGCTGGCAAATTGGTGAATGAGAAATTCTCATTACCCATAGTTGATGCGCATCCAAAAACATTAAGAGCTTTTGATGGTCGCAAGGTTAGCCTGGGAATTCGTCCAGAGCACTTTCAATTGATGGACTCCCCTACTAGCATAAAAGCAACTCTTGAAGTCAGCGAACTCATGGGAAATGAATCCTATTTATACTGCTCTACTGGGATAGATGCATTTATTGCCCGAGTTACTGATAATGCACCTCGCAAGATTGGAACACCGCTCAGTTTATTTGCAGATCCTGAGACCTATCAATTTTTTGACCTGGAGACCGGGGAAAGAATCGACTAGATCAACATACCATTGTCATAATCTGATTTAGCAATCGTTCTAATACCAATTTCACCTCCAAGCAGCACGTAACGTGTCATACTTCGAGAGCCTCAGCAAGACACGTCTGCTTGTCTCCCTGAGGTGTCACACTGAGCTCGTCGAAGTGTTCTCGAAGGGTATTGGCTCCTCAGTTTAAAAGGTTCTTTGGAAGTGAATATGGGGGTAAAGGGTAGAGTTCCGTTGATTGTTTTTCAATAAATCTTACGAAAATTACGAATAGCAGAGGGTTCTACGACACCGATTGCTTGATGATGGCTTCATGGACCAGGGATAGAAGTGACTGGTAGGATTTATCCGTAGCCAGAGTCATCCCCATTTCACAGGTTCTGCTGGTTGAATAATACCCATCGGCGTTAACGTCTACAATTTCCTTTGACTCCATCTCAGTAGCGCTTTCAGTTAATCCAGGAACCAATAACCCCCTATCCCCTGCAAATCCACAGCAACCAGTATCCATAGGAACGATGACCTCCTTGGCACAACGTTGGGCAATAGCGACCATTTTATCCCCAAGACCCATATGTTGAGTTGAGCAGGTCATGTGTAAAACCACCTTTTGCTTCACATGCCACAGACTGAGTTTTTCAAGCACCACATCATGGAGGTATTCCACCATGTCAAATATTTTTAGTGCCCGCCATCGGGCCAGATGGATTCCAGATAATATCTCATCATAATAGCCAAGATGCTTTGAGCAGGGGCTGGTATCCATGACGATGGGCAACTCACCTTCAAGGGAACTGATCCAGAGTTTCTCGGTTGTATGAATAGCAGCTTGCAAGGCGGCTTCTGAATAGCCTTTGGAACTAAAACTGAGACCACAGCAGAGATTTGAAACGTCCTGGGGATATCCGAAACCAATACCAGCGTTTGTGAGTATTTCTGCGAAAGCATCAGCAACAGGTAGACCATCCTGATCAGGATTTGCCAGACTGCGCGTCACACAAGAGGGGAAGTAAATCACATCCAATTCTTTGGTCTGAGGAGGCAATACTCCCGTGGCCGATTTCAGTTGTGGATTTAGAGCAGGGATGGAACCTCGAGATATTTTGTTTAATGCTTTCAGACCTCGCTGAATATGCTCACTTCTCATAGCATATCTCAGAGGGGTGATTAAGCGGAGTAGAGCTCTTACACTGCGTACGGTCCAGGTAAAATGTTTCTGGGCAATTCCATGAATGACCTTTGCAGGAGTCCCATGGCTTTCTACTCGCAATTGCTTCATCATCAGGCCGGTATCAATATCCACAGGGCAACTCATGCTGCAGAGGCCATCTACTGCGCAGGTATCAATCCCGTAAAAACGATAGGACTTCTTCAGGCGTTTGATGCTGGTCTCATTGCCAGGCATCTCCCCCAGGCTTTCAACTTCTCGTAAAACACCAATACGTTGACGTGGGGTTAAGGTGAAGTCTTCAGAGGGACAAATCGGTTCACAGAGTCCGCATTCAATACAGGGATCAATGATGTCGTCAACCAGCGGAATAGGTTTGATGTTTTTTAAGTGTATTTGATCATCTCGGCTGATAAGTACATCAGGATTCAAAATGCCATTGGGATCCAGGAGCTCTTTAATATCCTGCATAACTTTGTAGGCTGTCGCGCCCCATTCCTTCTCAACAAAAGGCGCCATATTTCGACCGGTGCCATGCTCTGCCTTGAGGGAACCATCATATTTATCCACAACCATCTCAACCAGATCA
Organism: Fidelibacterota bacterium; assembly: GCA_016784025.1. GTDB lineage: Bacteria > Fidelibacterota > UBA8477 > UBA8477 > JABMPR01 > JABMPR01. Next base: position 26,405 of record JADHVL010000002.1, read on the forward strand.
GACATGAAGGCCGCATAATTTTTAAGAGTATCGGTTTGATCTAGGTCCAGACTCAATTTGAAGTGAAGATTTCCATCGCCGGCATGGCCAAAAATCACAGCATCATCATAGGCATAGCGAACGAATAAGGCTTGAAGATCTTTGATGGCCCTGGCGAGATCTTTCACCTTGAAACAGATATCTTCGCTGAGCACCGAAGTACCAGAAGGTCGCGTAGCAGCATGGTGGGGTCCCAATTCTCGTCGAATCTTCCAAAGCCGATCCCGTTGGATGGGATTGCTAAAAAACTGGGGGATGCTGGAGGCATGTTTCTCGTTGATAATCTGTACCGCTGATTCCACCATGCCGTTCAATTCCTCAGTGTCATTCGATTGATATTCGATTAATAGCGCCGCAGAACCTGGAGCTATATACAAATTATTATCAAAGGGTAAACCAGGGAGATGTCTCACAGCTTTCAGAGCTGAATCATCCATGATTTCAAGAGCAGAACTTCCGACTTTCTTTAGTTTTGGAACCAGACGAGCTGCCTCAATGATGGAAGGGAGAAATATGAGGGCGGTAGCCTTTTGTGAATAAAGAGGAACTGTTTTTAATGTCACTCTTGAGATGAATCCCAGGGTGCCCTCAGAGCCCACCATGAGATGTGCCAGGATATCCAGAGGTTCCTCATAGTCTAAAAAACTATTCAAGGAGTAACCCATGGTGTTCTTCAGCTTGTACTTATCCCGAATGCGTTGCCTGAGAGTCTCATTGTCCCTGATTTGATCCCGGAGACGAATGAGGCCTGCATGTATTTTGGGAGCTTGAGACTGAAGCTTCGTTCTATCCTGGGGATTGGCAGAATTGAGAACCAGACCAGTTGGTAACACCATCTCCATGCCGGCCAGGGTGGCGTAGCTGTTATAGTGTGTTCCAGATCCAATTCCGCTGGCATTATTGGCCACAATACCACCAATCAAGGCTGAACGTATGGAGCCGGGGTCCGGACCAATTCGATACCCAAGTGCTTCGAGACGCTGATTTGCTCTGGCAGCCACAACACCAGGTTCCAGAACAATGTACTGGCCCTGTTCCAGGACGTCCATATTGCGCCAGCCCTGTTTGACCTCAACCAGAATGTCATGGGAGATAGCTTGACCGGAAAGGCTGGTCCCTCCCGCCCTGAATACCACGCCTCGGTTTCGCTTATTGGCTTCTCTAAAAATATGAGCGATATCTTTTATTGTTGAGGCTTTGATAACCATTTGAGGGAGTAGTCGGTATAACCCGGCATCCCTGGCATAGGCATAGCGGTGGATCAGATCAGTAAATACGGATGCTTTGGGGAGCACCTTTTTGAGTGCCCGAAGGGTGAGTCTTCTAGAGTTTTTAATATCCATGGGCTAAATGATTGAATGGATATAGCACATTAGATAACCATTAATTAAAAGTGAGTGTGAGAATTCTTTCTGTAACAGTTGAGACAGGTAGACAGGCAGGATTAATAGCAATATCATTCACAGTGGAAATCGTACGCTCATCATTGCTTAGCATGGATTCATAGATGACTTCCAGATGATCACTTGATACGCTTAAGGTTCCGTCGATATCTAAAGCATCAAGGACTAGATCGAGGGTGAATACACCTGTGGTGGTATCAGCAGACCATATTCCGTCTGATCCAAGATCTGAGACGAGTATAATTGGTTCACATCCGGTTCCCCAGTTAACTGGTAATCTACCAGCAAGGGTCCCAGTCAGGTCATCTCTCAAAGTCACTTTACCCCCGATGGAATCAGCACCCGTATCTGTATAAAGATCTGATTCAACCAGGATCAATGTCCCGGCAGTAATGGTAACAGAGTCCACACCATCCTGGGGAGTAATAAAGGCCAGGGTTGTGTCACGAAGTGTGGTTGCCTCCACATTAATGGTCATCTCCGCTAAAGTATATTCTCCAGTCAGCGGATGGTTGTTTTCAGGAGTAGCTTCATCATCCTCACAGCCAATCAACAATCCTCCAATGATTGAAATGATTAATCCAGCTCTAATGATATTTAACATGATAGTCACTCCTTAAGAGCAAAAAGGCCGCAGGAGCGGCCTTTTTGCACATCTTTAACGTATTACTTAAAAACTTTTCTGAAGACCGAATGCAATAACTGTGGCGGTTTTCATATAGGTTTCGTTTCCAGTAGCACCACCTCGGTACAACACATTAGCCTTTGAACCTTCTTCATAAGCTGTGTTTGAAAAAGCAAGGGTTACAGCCATCTTTGGATTCAGGCTGTATTTTGCTCCAACACCCATTGTATTTGAATTCAGGCTATAGCTAAGGTCTGTCTGATATGCTTCCAGGGCACCACTTGTAGCAATGAGGTATCCACCACTGAGCAGAAGAGATTCGTTCAGTGCAAATTCAACACCGAAAGCAATTTCAGTACCATTTTCGACATTGGCTTCTTTACCATCCCAATCAACATCTTCATTGAAGTACATATTGTAATCAAAAGCGATATTCAGTGAAGGCATAGCCAGGTAGGACAATCCAATTCCCAATAAGGCAGGCATGTCAGCATTAGTCTCAGCACCATCAGGGAAAAGACCTGATCCATCAACTACGGTTTCATTTGTGAGTAGTAAAGGTGCCATCATTTCATAGCGAACACCAATATTGAGCTTATCCATAAGACTGATGTTCAAGCCAACGATAGGAGCAAAACCAGAACCGGTCTGCTTGGCCTCAACCTCAACATCTGCAGTTTGGGCTGCGTTGGTTGTCATAGCGTCTGCGTTGGCAGTATAACCTGCTGCAGCTTGAGTATAAGCACCAATGGCGATAGCTGGGGTCCAGGTTGCGGGATCCCATCCGGGAACACCTAATTGTGCAAAACCTGCACCGATGGCATCAACATTTGCTTGAGGAATTAGACCACCAAGAACCAGATTGTTAAAATTTTCATTCTCAGCAGCTGTTCCAACGAATGGTTGTAGTGCAGCAGCGCCACCAGTGGCTGAAGCAGCAGCACCATTCAAGGCACCAGCTATTGTGCTAAAAAATACTGTGGCTGATGTCATGGATCCATCAGCAACACCAGGATAGGTGGGATCGATCATGATATCTTTGATGTAACCTTCATAATTGTTTGTGGCCATAAAATAGCGCACACCAGCAGACACGGAAATCATGTCATTGATGGCATATGAAGCAGAAGCCTGACCGCCCATGTAGATGGATGAGCCTGTAAAATCAACATCAAAACTGTAGTCAGTGGTAGGGATTCCTGCGGCAGCTAAGCCAGCAGGGATAGCCGATACTGGACCTTCAAAGGAAGGTAAACCATCTTCAAATACAGCCCCACCGCCACCACCAACAGGTACAAAACCGGCTGATAAAACCAGTTTGTCCATTTTGTAGGCGAAGTAAAAGTTGGGAAAAACAGGTGCAAAGGTAGTCCCCTCATAGGTATCACTATGTAGGAACCCTAAATCACTGGTAATCGTTCTACCCTGACTAATCGTTTGATTACTCAAGTATAGATGCATCCCGTTGTCCAGTTTGGTCAATCCAGCTGGGTTAAAGAATACGGCGTCAAGATCTGTAGAGGCACCGCGAGCCATCATGCGAATTTGTTCAGCACTCTGATTCGTGTTTTCTACCATACCGCCACCAAATGCGATGCTGATCATCAGCAGAAGGGGTAATACGCGCAAAAGCTTACTCATCATTTTCTCTCCTTGTTTTATTGTCTTAATACAGAATCGACTTGAATATCCGTATCTGTTTAAAGTGATCACGTAAAATAGAAGTGCTTTTCAACGAAGCAAATTAAAATGTGCTTATGTAAATTGCTCCAGTTTGTAAATTAAAATTGAACATACCAGTCGGTCTGTTCGTTTATTTGTTTCTCACGGATTACAATCCCCCGTGGTGCAGAGTTTTCAGGAATGACAATATAGTTTTGAATTTCCTGAAATAATTCTTCGTTTGCCAGCAATTGAGCCGGGTCTAGTAGTAAGCCAATCACCATAAGTTGATACTCTCCGGTTTCCAGTTGGATAAAATAATCAACACGAGATGTACCAGAATTAATGGGGTCACTGTAGGTAATAAAATAGTCAATAACCTTGTATCCTGGTTCATCGATACGTTCAAAATCCAGGCTTTTATCGAATACAACAACCACAGCACCTTCAAGTGAATCTGACCAACTCTCAAAGATGACCCTTCCCTCAACACCGGCGATGGCTTCCAGGCTTTCTGGTTTTTCACAGGCAGTCATTGATATGAGTGATACAATAATAAAGGTGAGGGCAAAACGCATCAGAAGCGCCTCTCAATAGTGAAGGTTGCAATGCGCTCCTCTTCAATATTTCGCTCGAGCTGGGTATAGTAGTATTGGAAGACATTCTCCACCCGCATAAGAAAATGCCAGTCGTGATAGGAGCTTCCAATCCCAACGTTCATTATGTGAATGGGAACCCGGGCATCAGCGCCAGTGAGATCGTTTTCTTGAAAAAGTTCCACGCTTTCCATGCGGCTCAGGTATCGATATTCAATAGAAGCATCCATTCCCCAATAGTGTATCCCCATGGAGCTGATCCAGTGATATCGATGACGATATGACAAAGTATCCAGAATCTCACCCTCGGCATCTGTTTCCATTGGATCCAAGATGGTAAATGCCGACTTGTAATCTATGAGATTGTTGAAGGCACTTAAGCCCAGACCCAGTTCCAGACCCATAATCCGGGCATCGGCGATATTCGTAAAGTGAATGACAGCATCCGAATTGGGGACTGGCTCTATGAAATTTTCAAATTTGTTATGGAAAATGGCTGCGTCCAATTTGATTAAATCCAGAACGCCCATCTGCCCCGCAAGCAGGGTCAGTCCAAACTCACGGTTTATGCTGGTCTCTGAAATCAAATCCGGGTTGGGTTCAACAGTAAATATACTTCTACGGGCTGATGTAAACATTTCAGCTACTGTGGGAACCCGAAATCCCTTACCAGTGGATATGCGTAGACCCAGCCAGGGAGTAGGCTTCCAATTGAGGGCAAGTTGTGGCGTAAAAACCTCATCCTGACTCTTTCCATCAACTTGATATGTTTCCCAGCGAGATCCTGCAGAAAGTGTAAATTGGCGCAATCTTTTTTCCATAAGCAGGAAAGTGGCGAAAGAGCTGCTGTTGTGATCACCAAATATTTGGGCACTCACATTATTCTGCTGCAGGGTCAGTCCAAAAATACTGGTGAGACTACTGGTCCAACTCTTACTGGCCTGCACTTCTTCATAGAAGCGATTTTCGTTTGAGTAATTTGGGTCTGCACCAAAATTAGTCCATTCATTCCAGTATGCGCTGGTCTTGGTTTTTATGGCCAGATCCGGGGAATACACATAGTTGTAGTGACCATTGAGGACAATTTTCGTACCCTGGGTACCATCTTTTGAAGATCCTTCAGGTGCTTCAAAGGGATTGGCAGAACTCTTCCAAATTGAGGTTAATCCAGCTTTGTCATCAAGGATGTTCACAAAAAAGGCGGCGGAATGGGCACTACCAAAATTCAATTTGAGTTTGGCAGAAATATTGACAGCCTCTTCCCAGTTCAATTCCATAAATCCATCATCGCTCCGTTTTTGAACCCGAATCCAGGCTGCATGATTACCTATGCTCCGCGAATGGGATATCTCTGTATTGTACAATAATCCACGTGATTCACGCCACCGCCATTCATCAATACGGGGATGACTATAAACACCAATTTTCGTTGAAATTCTGGTCTCCGGTTTAAGGGGGGCATTGCGCGTGATGATGTTGACGACCCCTCCCATGGCACTGGATCCATATAGGGCCGAGCCACCTGATTTTACAATCTCAACCCGATCTACTTCTGAAGTTGGAATGGTAGCCCAGGTCACATTGCCTGCAGCACTTCCCAGCATGGGAATTCCATCAAGCAAAAGCAGGGAGCGGGTACCGGCACCCATGGTATAACCTGAAGTGCCCCTGATATTTAATTGACCCTTGATTGTCGATACTCCTGATTCATAGGACAGTATATCTATCATGCTAACGACTGCTTTGGCCTGTATTTCCCGGGGACCTATGGCTGAAACTGAAAACGGAGACTGAAGGATATCCTGTTCTTTGCGGCTGGAGGTGACAACCACTTGAGGAGATGCCAGGACATTTAATTTTAACTGGACTGACAGTTGAACGGGAACATCAAGGACAACCCCAATATTTTTCTCATTGTAAGGTGCATAGCCCATCATTGAGAACGAAAGGGTATACTCTCCCGGGCTCAAGCCACTCAATTGGTAATATCCATCAAGATTGCTGGTGGTTCCAAAGGAGCTGCCCTGAATGTGAATGTTTACACCAGGTAGTCCTTCACCTGTTTTGGCATCGGTCACCCTACCTTGAACGCTTCCTGTGGACTGTCCAAATCCTGCAACAGACAAAATGCTCAACAGCAAGATCAGACATAGTACTGGTCTTAAGGGTTTTACCTTTTGATAAATATGTATATTCATGAAGTTGGCGAATATAGAATTGTTAATTAAGTCACACAATGGCAATTAAAACGAGGATCACTGCATAAAAAAAGAACCATGCTTACATATGTTTTGTAGCATTGCGAACCACTTCCTTGGTGGTCGATTCACCATATTCATCCAAAAACGAGCGCACAAAGTTCTGATCTATTTTTGAGTATTCTCTCATAACCCAGCCAACAGCTGTCTTGCAAAATCGTTCTTCCCTCTGAATCAGAATCTCAGATAGATCTTGGACATGGTTTTTATGGTCCTTTAACGTTTTACACTGTGCAAATGGAACTAACGAAGCCCTCGCTTTCCAAAGATAAGTATCCTTGTTCCAAAGTTGAAAAGTAGGGATAGCCGTTTGGGGATGATTATCAATTATTGGGCTTAGAAGTCTAACACAAAGCCAATCACAGACATTCCAGTCATTGATCCAGTGTTCATCAAACCATTTTGAAATCATTGCGAGAAGTTGCACTGGTGGGTGGTTTTGACCATATAACTGGATAAAGAGTATAGCTGCCAGCTTGAAGTCTGTATATTCATTTCTCATTAATTCATCTAAAACCTGCTCTTGATGAGTAAAAGGTTGTTTGCTTAGTTCAAACTTACGCTCCTCAGCTTTGAGAATTTCTCTAATTATTGGAATGCCAACACCAAGAGATTTAATGTCATGTTTGACATAGTTCTCCAACCATTTCGCTTTTTTGCTATCCTGGTGTTCCCTTAAGCGGGTGGATATTTGTTTTGTATATGATGACAACAGATGAATTCGGTTTGTTTATCTAACAGAGTGACGTTTATTCAGATAGGCCAGTAATGCCACGTCAAGTGATTGATCCGTCGTTAACGGAACATAATCCACATGCTGTTCACGACTCCGTGCGCCCAGCTTGGTTCTAAAATCATCTACAGCGGTCTGATAGTCCTTTTGAATATGCCAGGGTTCCGTTGCCATGATCTCACCTGATTCCATATCCTTGAATTTAGCCTGGGCATCAAAGGCAAAATCCACTTCACGGGGGTCCAGAATGTGGAACACCAGGACTTCATGCCTATCATGTCTGAAATGTTTGAGTCCATTGAGAATATTGTCAAGATCATCAAGCATATCTGAGATGATGATAACCAGACCTCTACGGTTGATACGATCAGCGAGATGATGAAGACTATGACCAATGGCGGTTTCCTCACCTGGAGTGACATGTTCGAGATGGGTGAGAATATTATTCAGCATGGAGGGCCGTGATGAAGGTCGGATATGAGTACGAATCTCTGTATCAAAGAGGGTGAGGCCGACTGCATCCTGTTGTCGGAGTAAGAGATAGGTAAGCGCTGCAGAGAGATAGCTGCCATACTGCAATTTGGTGATATCTCCAGAAGCATAGGCCATGGATTTGGACATATCTAGCATGAGGTGGGCTTTGAGATTGGTCTCTTCTTCAAATTGTTTGACATAGAAGCGATCGGTTTTGCCATAGAGACGCCAGTCTAGATAGCGTAGGTTATCCCCGGGACCATAGGCTCGGTGCTCCGCAAACTCTACTGAGAATCCATGATAGGGGCTTTTGTGGAGACCCACAATGAACCCCTCAACCACCATACGAGCCCTGAGCTGCATATTAGCCAGGGTCGCCAGGGTACGGGGATTCAAATATTTTCGTTTATCAGTCGCCACTTTTTTCCTTCACATTCACTATAACTAATATAGAATTTCACACTTCGAATTCCCTCTCTTCGTTCGGCCTCAGTGTGACACTTTGCTCCCAACCTTTAACTTCTACTTCCTAACTCCTAACTCCTAACTCCTAACTTTTAACTTTTAACTTTTAACTTTTAACTTCTAACTTCTAACTTCTAACTTCTAACTTCTAACTTCTAACTTCTAACTTCTAACTAAAACGGATTAACCAGAGCCATTCTCAGATAAGGTTCATATTCTTGGCCTGACCAGTAGGTTGCGTCGCCACCCCACCCATAAGCCAGTGTAACTACTGGTATTTTTGCCAGAGAAATATCGAACTTGAATTCTCCACCAAACGTGTCTAACTGTTTACCCGATTCAGGTATATATCCAAGGTCGACAAAAAGAGCTGTGGTGATATTCTGGATGCCGAGGCCAAAAATATCGATAGGGACTTTTTCGAAAAGGGGCATCCGCAATTCTGCCACTGAAACAATGAGTTCATTTGCTGGATATTGCCCAACCTGCCCTCTTAAACTATATGACTCGGGTCCACCAAAAAGTCCAGAACTCCTGATGGTTTGCATGTACTCGGTTGAAAAATATAGTGGACCCGCTTCTGAGAATCCCAATCCATCTTGACTCAGGATAGTCCCAGATTGTCCAGCATATTTCATTCTACCGTATAGGATCATAGGTAATTTTGGTATATCGAAATTAAAAAAACCCTCTATCCAGTGTTTGCTATAATCATTTTCTCCAAAAAAACTGGATATGGCATGTTCTGTATGAATCAGAACTCCTTTCCCATCCCGCGGGGCACTATTCCTGTCTGTCCTTGGTCTCTGAGATTTCCAACTGTAGGTCAATGCAGCTTTGAACTCTTTGCTGCTGGCTGTTGGAGCAATACTTCCGGTTAAAAGTTCTTCGAAAGCTTCTGGGTCTGCCAGATTCCGATTCATCAGTTGAAGGTCAAAACGCATGCTATGATTAGAAGACAAAGAACCACCTGTGTTCATGGGAATGTTGGCTGCCAATCCTACACCATTTCGGTTTTCAACAAAAGTGAAATCAGGACCGCTGTAATAGTGCAGACTCATGTTTTTCATTCCGTAAAAATGGAGCGCTGGTAAAAACCGGAGATTTGTGTAACTGACATAACCTCCATAGTCGTCTCCGAAATAGGGGAAAAATCCACCAACCTGGAAAATGTGTTTCCCTAGAGCATCTTCGGCTACCCCCATCAGGAGTAATGCATCACCCAGGGGCCAGATAATCTTAAACAGGGGACGTATTGTCTTGAGAGGTTGATATAGATGTGGCTTTTGTATCAGCATTTCAGCTTTATAGTCAATTGATGGCAACTGAATATCTGGAGTTTTTGTTCGCCAGGCATTGAAGGGTTCCCGAATCTGCAGACCCAATTTGGGAGCCACTCGCGTGTCCTCAACGGCTCGGATTCTTACGGTATCAACATCGGCAAGAGTGGAGGCAATAATTCTATTCGAATTTGGTAGTCTTTGTCTGGAATAAATCCCCTCTGCCACATCTGTCATCTGCGTAATTTTCAGACTATCCAGATTGACTCTGTAGAGATTGGGGGTTGAGTTCCGATAGGATGTATAAATGATGGCTGATGCATCCGTTGACCAGACAGGATAGACATCTTCCTCTGGATCGTTGGTGACTTTTTGAAAATCCGTGCCATCTCGATTCATGATGGCAATATCTACATCCCCATTGATATCCTGAATCATAAAGGTCAGTTTTTTACCATCTCGTGACAAATCGAGATCCTGGAGTTGGACATCACCCTCGAAATTGCTCAACTGAATCCGCTTTCCTGATTCCATATCCTGATAGAAAATCTGTGTGGTCTCAGAGGGATGAGCCACAAAGAAAACACCTTTTCCATCGTGAGAAAAAACTGGATGAAGAGCTCTGAAATTTTCAGTGATCCACCGGTTCTTTTTTGTATCGATATCAATAAGCCGTAGATCATTCAAAAGCGAACCGTGACTCCCCCGGTGATATTCCGCCAGGATGAGTTGTTTTGAATCTGGAGACCAGGCTGGATCTCCATTGAAACGCCCGTAGTGAATTTCCTTCACTTCGCGAGTCGAGTCAGTGCTTTGCATATAGAGCCCATAGTCCCGCATTTTTTTGTCACGTCGACCCACTACTGCGATAGTAACTGTATCAGGTGATATTGATGCGCTTTGGACCCTTGTGAATCCCTTTAGCGGAAGCGGCTCTCCCACCTCACCCATGGTCTCCTTCTGAGCCTTATAGCCATAATAATAGGTATTCATAGCCCGACGCCACTCTTCATCAAAATCCGCCAACGATTGCCCCGTGGCATCCTTAAAAGCAGCTTTGAAGTCATACCAATACGGGTACTTCTCCTGTTCCTTCAATAGATAAAGACGGTGATTCGAAATCTTGACCAGGGTAGAATCACCATACTTCCAGGCCAGATATAAAACTTTTGCATAGCCATCGTCATGGGCATCCAGTTGATTCATGGTGTTGCGATAGGTATGAATTTTCATTCTAGAATCGCTGCGACCCACTCGCCAGACTTCAGTCATGTATTCAGCCATTCCTTCGATCCACCAGGATGGAATAGTGATTCCACCGAAAATTCCTGCCCAGGTCCCATGGGCTTGAAATTGGACGACATGTTGAAATTCGTGGGTTACCACCAGCTTCAACCATTTGTCCGAACCGCCAAAGTGTCCAGCCACATCATTCTGACTGACCCAGATAAAAATCTGATTGCTGGGCATGGCAAAACCATTCATGATCTCATCCTCGGCGGAGAAAACAATATCAGTTTTTCCAAAATCTTTTACCTGGAGTTGATCCATAATAGGCTGATAGGTTTGCTCGGCGATCAGAGCTCCTTTCTCAGCGATGGATTCCAAACCCTGATGATAATGAATATTGAAATGTTCTGTCTCCAGAGTTTGCCATTTCAATTCGGGATGGGTACGTTGATTCCACATCCACATATTTTGGGCTGACACGCTTTGCGTATATGCAAAGATGACTAGAATCACTGCCCATTGAATAATCATGCAAGCTGAAAAATAACTACGAATCGACCTGGTTAAGGAACGAAGAGAAGCAGAGGATCGCGGGATAGTATTATCGTCGGGACTATTCTCCTCGTTATGACAAGTCTGACAGTCACGAAACATGAAGGATATCCAATTTAATCAATTCCACTTCCTGTCCTTCGGAGACCTCCAGCCTACGTTTTAAAACTTCGGCTTGGCTCGCAGGATGGCACAAGTGGTAATCAGCTATAAAGGGATTCCTATTCATAAGTCTTTGTCCTCGTCTTCGCGAGCGCACGAAGTAAGCGCGGCGATCTCGGTATGGAGATTGCTTCAGTCATACTTCCTTCGCAATGACAAAATCTGGATCATGGAAGAGTTAAAACAGCTTCTTGATGATCTCATCCACTGAAACACCATCAGCCTCAGCGTTAAAATTGGTAAGGACCCGGTGTCTTAGAACAGGAAGCGCCACAGCTTTGACATCTTCAATTGATGGAGTGGGATTGCCCATCATGGCAGCTCTGGTTTTTGCACCCAGTATGAGATATTGTGAGGCTCTTGGTCCAGCACCCCAGCCAACCCACTTCTGAATAAAATCTGGTGCATCATCTGAATCAGGTCGTGTTTTTGCCACCAGATCAACGGCATAGTCGATCACATTGTCTGCTACTGGAACCCGACGAATGAGATCCTGATATTCCATAATAGCCTGTCTATCCAGAATTTTCTCCAGGTTCACAGAAGCTCCTGAGGTGGTTTGATTCACAATCTGGCGTTCTTCATCCCGACTTGGATATTCTACACGCAAATTAAACATGAATCGATCCAACTGGGCTTCAGGCAAGGGGTAGGTCCCCTCCTGTTCGATGGGGTTCTGTGTCGCCAATACGAAGAAGGGTTCCTCCAGAACATAACTTTCAACACCAGCAGTTACACGATGCTCCTGCATCGCTTCCAGAAGAGCCGCCTGTGTCTTGGGCGGGGTTCTGTTGATTTCATCAGCCAGAACGATATTGGCAAAGACAGGTCCCTTAACAAAACGGAATTCACGTTTGCCTGTGGCGTGATCTTCTTCAATAATATCTGTTCCCGTAATATCAGATGGCATCAAATCTGGAGTGAATTGAATACGGGAGAAGGAAAGATCTAGAACTTCAGCCAAACTCTTGATGAGAAGGGTCTTAGCTAAACCGGGTACACCAACCAGCAGGGCATGTCCCCGCGAAAGCATGGCTATGACCAACTGCTCAATAACTCTATCCTGTCCAACAATTGCTTTTGATAATTCTTTTTTCAATCGGTCAAAAGCTTCAACCATTTCATTTAATTTCTTTACATCATCAGTCATATTTATTAATCACCTTCCGGAGCGGTTTAAAAATAGATATCTACAAATTACACTTGTCTTCAAACCCTTCGACAGGCTCAGGGAGACAAGTGCGTGTGATGAATTTACAGACTGTCTTGCTGAGGCTCTCGAAGCATAGTATTTCTAATAATTATCAGAACCTATGCTGAGATTTTAATCACTGGGAAGTTATTTGTTCATAGGTTCAATAAAATAAAAATCCCCCGATTACTCGAGGGATTTTGAGGTTTGTACTGGAATCCAGGTTAAGCTTCTGGGTAGATGCTAACCTGTTTTCTCGTGCGGTCTTTACGTTCAAAGGTCACAAAACCATCGATCTTTGCGAAAAGGGTATCATCACCACCTATGCCAACATTCTGGCCGGGGTGAATGGCGGTTCCGCGCTGACGGACTATGATACTTCCAGCAGAAACGAATTCTCCACCATAACGTTTTGTACCCAGTCGCTTGGAATGACTCTCGCGACCATTTTTGGAGCTACCAACACCTTTTTTATGAGCCATTGCTATTCTCCTTTTTTAGCGGCCGGTTTAGCTGCAGCCTTTTTAACGGCTGGTTTCTTAGCAGCTGGAGCTTTCTTAGCTGCTGGCTTTTTGGCGGCTGGCTTGGCTGTTTTTACTTCAGCATCGGCCTTAGCTACGGTTTTCTTGGCAGCCGGTTTTGCAGGTGCAATACCTTCTACTTTAATCTGTGTAAAACCCTGGCGGTGTCCTTGTTTCTTCTGGTAACCCTTGCGGCGTTTCTTCTTGAAGACGATGATTTTCTTAGCGCGACCATGAGCCACAACTGTTCCGTCGATGTCAACATTGGTTAGCACAGGTGTGCCAACCTCAAGACTTGTACCGTCAGAGTAAGCCAGTACGCGCTCGACATTGACCTTTTTACCAGGTTCAGCATCGAGAGTCGGAACGTTCAGGACCATGCCAGGTTTCACCTTGAACTGTTTCCCTGCAATTTGGATAATTGCGTACATAACTTTATCTCCTTTATTAAAAAGCCAGCGAATATAGATGGCACCATAGGCTGTGTCAACGGATTATGCTCTATTGATTTATGGTTTAGTTAAGTCACGGAGGAGAGGGAGAAATTTAGGGGCTATAGTGGCGTATAGCCCCTAAAGGGATGAATGAAATTTGGAGCTAGTTGTGGGCTATCGGGTCAGCATTCCCATCTGGATCACCAGCTACAGATCCATCTGCACTTATATTACCTAATGCAAGCAAGCCACAGACGTGAGGTGAGGCCATAGAGGTACCACTCATCGTGGAAGTACCCCCATTTTTATAAGTAGATAAAATCGAGGATCCTGGAGCAGCAAAGTCTACAGGAGGATTTCCATAATTTGAAAATGAAGACCAGTTATCACCCTGCGCGAACGAGGAGACTGTATAAATATTAGCGTGATTTGCTCGAGCAGGTGAGTGAAAATTTGCATCGTCGCTTTCATTTCCTGCGGCCAGCGCGAATTTCACACCTCCTTGAGCGGCTGCAATAACTGCATCATCAAGTATCTGGGATACAGGTCCACCTAGACTCATATTCGCCACATCACCATTGGAAGCATTTGCAGCAACATAGTCAACACCAGCAATAACACCTGAATAAGAGCCGCTTCCACGTCTATCCAGGACCTTGACTGCAACCAAGGTGATACCGGGTACCACACCCACAACATCAATGTCGTTATCAATAGCACCAACAGTGCCGGCTACATGACTCCCATGACCATGCAAGTCATTAGCATCAGCACCATCTTTACCATTTGTGAACATGGTCACCGATCTGGCAACATCAACATTGAGATCGGGATGATCTAGATCTATTCCTGAATCAAGAATCCAGGCTGTAACGTTAGAACTACTAATTCCTCCACCTACACGCGCTACGCCCCAGGGGGTTACCTGTCCAGGTTCCGGATCACCTCCACCACCACCCGCCCATGGTGGTTTAGCCAACACAAACATTCTATCTTGCTCTATATGTTTTACACGCGGATCCTGTGAAAGAAGCTCTGCTTCTTCTGACGAAATATTTGCTGAAACACCCCTGAGAGCATGACTGTATGTATGAGAAACAACGGCTAGGGCAATGTTATTGGTTTCAAGGACATTTTGAGTCAATGCCTGAACTGAAAGTGGTTTTCCCAAGTCTTGACCTGCCGCATCATCAAAAACAATAATATACTGATTTTCAATGAGGGAGCCGTTTGCTAGGTCTATATTTTCCTCTTGGGAAAGGCCTGGCTCGGTACTTTGTTCACAAGAGACCATCATAAAAATTATTACCAAAAACAGAACGCCAAATTTTCGCATGTTCACTCCTACTTGAGTTTAAAAAAAGTAATAATTGCCTCGGATGCAATTTTGAATAACTATATATAACCTATTCTGTCATGTATTCAAATAATTAAGTTAAGAACTTGCAGACCTGTAGGAAGAAATCGGACGCTCCTATTGAGTCGAGTATGAATCTGTACCCAGAGATGCCCCCACCGTAGGTAATAATTTTTCTATCTGTTGGTAAGGATTATGCCTCTTCCATAATAGGGGATTTACATCTCACGAAGTAGCCCAGAGCAAGGCAGAAACTTTTAGCGATGGGATGAATCCGGCATAACACTCGGCCAAGATTCATGATAATCTATTCAAATTATTCTGCTAAATGGATAAGATCGATCCCGGCTTCTTTGGCGTGAATTTTAATTCTTTCGTCACGATACAATTCACCATAAAAAATACGCTTGATTCCTGAATTGGCGATGAGTTTGAAACAATTATAGCAGGGACTGGCTGTGACATAGATATCCGCCCCTTCAATTCCGGATCCATTTCTGGCAGCTTGAACGATGGCGTTGGCTTCGGCGTGTACTGTGCGGACACAATGGCCATTATCCATTTCATGTCCAACTTCATCACAGTGAGGTAAACCACGAATGGAGCCATTGTATCCCGTAGAAAGAATCATTTTGTCGCGGACTATGACAGCTCCTACAAATTTACGATCACAAGTAGATCGTGTGGAAACATCCAGAGCAATCTGCATGAAATATTTATCCCAGGAGGTTCTGTCCTTAGTCATCTATTCAATTTCCTTATTCAGCGATCAAAGTTTTGGTTGTGCCAATGACAAGCTGGGCATGATTTTTTAATTTGGGTTGCCACCATTTCATCAGCCTCTCCGACAAGGGTTCTTTAGCGAAGCCAATGTCTTCCAGCATCTTCAAGACCATTTGCCCAATGGCACGATAATTACCATCGAGAACTTTTACTGCCAGCCCATAGACCTGCCCATCTGGCATAATGAAACCTGCAGCAGATACCGCTTCGGCGCCTCCTTTGGACATGATTTTCTCGGGGTAACTCTCCATGAGGGCAGTGTCAAACCGACTCTCGCCCCCAACCAGGTGGGGATGGCCATTCATAGCCTGGAAAATCTGGCGACATTCCTGATTCTCTTGTTGGCTTATTCGAGCAAAAGCCATAGCCACCTTTTGAAGGGGCAGATGAAACACAGGAGCTGAACAACCGTCCACCCCTCTATGAATCTCATCAGAGGAAGTATACTCTTTCACAATATCATAGATGTATTGTTGTACCGGATGTTCCGGGTTCAAATAGTCTTGTGTAGAATGTCCTAATTGAACTGAGGTGGCTAACATGCCAGAATGCTTCCCTGAGCAGTTGTTGTGAATTTGCTGCGGAGCAATCCCAGCCGTTTGAAGCGCTTTTGCACTTTCTCTGTGAATGGGGGGATGTATGCCGCAAGCCAGGTGTTCAGGACCAATTCCTGCTTTAGA
Source organism: Fidelibacterota bacterium (assembly GCA_016784025.1). GTDB lineage: Bacteria > Fidelibacterota > UBA8477 > UBA8477 > JABMPR01 > JABMPR01. The sequence goes on from JADHVL010000002.1 coordinate 42,851, forward strand.
AAAGATTTGGGATACGGTGTCAGTATGAACCGGTTCACCACTGTGGGATGAGCAAATGACGGCCAGTTCTTCTGGAGTCAACTTAAAATCATCGTAGGCACCTGAACGTAAAACTGCCATGCCCTGAAGTGGTTTGGCAGATGACCTGACGTAGGTTAGGTATTCTGTATCACCATAGGCTTTCACAATTTCGCCTGTGACATCAACAATGACCCCATATCCTACATGGAAACTTTCAACTTGGCCCGAACGTGTAAACTGGGTAATCAGTGATTTCATTGAACCTGGGCTTTGAAATCCCGAATGGCCGTTTCCAATCCAACAAAGATTGACCGACCAATAATAGCCCGACCCACAACCACATTCTCTACGGCTTCAATACTCACCAGGGGTAAAACATTTTGGAACGATATGCCACCATTGACAGCTACGCCAAGACCATTTTTCTCAGCTGTTCGTGCCATGAGGGCAATTTGCTCCTGTGCTTCAGCCTGACCAGCCACACTTATATTTTCTGAATAATGGTTTACACTGAGCTCAACCATGTCAGCCTGTAGACGATAGGCTTTCTTAAGTAGCCCTAGTTCTGGATCAAGACAGAAGGAGATCAACTTCCCGGCATCCTTCAATTGAGGAATAAACGTTTCTAGATCAGCGCCATAGTCATCAAACAGGTTATCCCCTGTAAATGTTACCTGTGAAACAGGGAGGTTAAGAGCAAGCTGGAGAAGTTCAGCACGTGGGGTTATCCTCAGGGCAAATCTGGTTCCCATGGCTGCAGCAATGGTCAATTCCAGATCTTTTTCAGTGAAATTCACAGAGCGTCCGTCATAAGTCAGGCTAAAGCCATCTACTCCTGACAGGCTTGCAATAGTCACTACACCAGGTAAGGTAAGACCGTCTACTTTTAGTTGCTGCTGAGCATTGATAAAACCGTCCAGATTGAGTTCCATTTGAGCCATAGTATCCTCGATTTATTTCTTTCGGCGATTATTTCACCAGTTTTGAAACTGGAACGAGATCAAATCCTGCCTCGGCCAGCGCAGGTAAATATTTTTTTAGTGTCTTTAATGTGTTTGGTCTGCAATGCCCAATACCTATCGCTTCTCCTTGTTCCTTGGCGATACGAGCGAGACGAAAGAGTTCGCCTGCGATGGCCTCCTGGTCATCAACTTCGTCCAGAAAAACATCCCTGCTGTTTGTGGGTACATAGCGTTCTCTGGCAACAGTTTCTCCTACGGATGCTGCAATGGTCCGGCTATCAATGAAGAACATTTTTTGCTCAGCCAGAAAATCTGCAACACCCGTCATCACCTTGCGGCTCTGGGTGCCACCACTCCCCTGATGATTATTCATCCCGGTAGCCTGGGGAACATCTTTGCGAGCTTTTTTCAAACGTCGGACAATTTCACCATCGCTAAGATCATCAGATAAAGCATAATCTGGCTCGCTGGTTGAATTGGTCACAGTTATCATGGGCATATGAATCAAGGTTTGGATAGATCTATTATTTAAACGCTCATCAACCTGGGTGGAATAGGGGCGACCGGGTATGACCGCTGCCGTAAATGGTTCTTTAAGTGAGATAAAGCCATTGATGGTTTCATTCATTGAATATCCAAAATCATCGATGATAATAGCCAGCCTGGGTCTTTTTGAAACCTTGGCGATATCTGCAGGTAATATTGATGTCGGTGCTGCTTTTTCTTCGGGATACTCAAATCGGTATACTGACCAAACTGTTGAATCACTTCCCACTTGAAATTCCCAATGATCACCAGCGTCTGCTGTTTGCTGAACCTGGAAACCAAAGCCACCTAGAGTGCTTTCCAGCAACTTTTTTATGTCAGAAGACCTGATGCCCTTCTGATCAGAAATCTTAAATACCCTGGTCCCCATGCCATCATCACTCAAACGTCCTTCCACAAACTCAAGGCTGGGGAAGCGCCGGGTCAGAGTCTGATCCATACGCGTGTTCAAGGTGAAATAGCCTTCATAAAAACCCTGCTCAGACATAAGTTCAGGTTCATAAGTGTTGGCTTGATTCCACATGATAACCCAGACCACAACCACAATCAGGATCAAGGAAAGAAGAAATATTTTTAGGAAATTGCCGCTATGGGGACTGGATTTTATACGCTCTTTATAATACTGATATCTCATGATGACTTATTATAGTTTTCTACTGGGCTGAGTCCACCGAAAAACATTTTTTCCAGGAGATAATTCACCTCATTTCCTTGAGTTCTCATGGATTATTTGAATTCCAGTTTCATAATGACTTCACCCTCTTCCATTTCACCCGTATCAAAGAAGCCTAGCTTCTCATAAAATCCTTTGGGATTGCCTTCCTTTGGAACATAGCTGAGGAGAAATTCAGTGCTATCAGGGAGGCTTTTCACATATTCAATCACCAGCTCTAGAGCTTTAAAACCATATCCATGACCCTGGAATTTTTCATCTATCATATAGCGCCACAGATAATATTCTGGTTTCTCCATATCCAGCTCCAGCATGACAAAACCGACTGCAGTCTCCCCTTGATAAATTCCACGATACCAGGCCTGAGAATGAAACAGTGCCTGAGCCAATGAGATTGCGTTACTTGCCACAAAACCAGTTTGATTATCCGCCACCTTCAGCTTAAGAATATCCCGATAATTAGACTTGTTAAGTTCTCGCAACTCGATGTTTGGTTCAGACATCATGTTTTTCTTTCAATACCGCATTGATCTTTGTACGTATCAGATCTACTGCTACACGGTTCATCCCACCCTCAGGAATAATCACATCAGCGAGATATTTATTGGGCTCCACAAATTGTGAGTGCATGGGTCTCACGGTAGCTTTGTACTGATCAATAACTGAATCTACAGATCGACCGCGTTCGATGATATCGCGTTTTAGTCGACGAATAAAGCGAATATCTGAAGGTGTATCAACATAAAGTTTTACATCCATTTTTGCCGTTAATTCAGGATAGCAAAGTGCCATAATTCCTTCAATGATGATGACCTTGTGGGGTTCTACCTTGCGGGTATCTTTGGCTCTGTTGTGAGTGGCAAAATTGTAAATAGGAATTTGAACCGTTTTACCCTGACACAGCCCATCCACATGTTTGACCAGGAGTTCGATCTCCAGCGATGAGGGGTGATCAAAATTGATTTTCGCCCGTTCTTCCCTGCTCAAATCAGACAAATCTCGGTAATATGAATCCAAATCCAGACGCAACACCTCACCAGGTCCATACTCCTGAACAATATTTTTGGCGATGGTCGTTTTTCCTGAACCAGTACCACCAGCAATTCCAATTATTATTGATTTCATGCCTGTTCCTTCAGCAATAATTTTGGTGAGCAGTTCAACTTATTAAAAGAGAACTGCCCTGAAAATATAGGCAAAGCCTACACCTAGATAATTTCCAATGGCATATCCTATAATTCCCGTTGTCAATCCTGATAAAATGATCTCTTTATTGTTTAAAGCTTTTGCCACAACAGGGACAAAGGGCGGTGAACAAACTGCTGCCACAGAAGTGATCAGGAAAGTATCGGTATCAATCTTTAAGATCTTACAGAAAACCGCGTGGAGCAGCATGGTACCGAACACAATAAAATTGACGAAAAACATCATGGACCAATTGATGTTTACCAGTTGTTCCAGGTTGGCCATGGATCCCACAATAAGACTGAATACCAGAATGATATACATCCCGAATTGAAAGGTCATGGGGATTTCTCTTATCTTTGGAATAAATGAAGATCCAATACCCAGTGTGGTAATGAGGAGCATGATGGCTGCAGTTGAATAGTCCTCTGGGATCAGCTGAGATAAACCAAAGCTCAAACCCAATATGACGATGGAAATGCCTAAGCCAGCCAATAGGCCTAATAGAATTCGTGGTTTGAAAATCCCAACATAGGAATGGATGTTCTTGCTACTTTCGAGATTTGCATTTTCCAAAACAACAGATTGGAATTTCGGCAGCACCTTATTAAAAACTTTCTGGCCAATACTCATGACAAAAATGAGGTAGATAATTCCATTGACGGCGTCATAGGTGTGCATCATGATATATTGGGTTGAATCCACATTCAAAGCGGTTTTTATGGCAGCCAGATTAGGCGTACCTCCTGTGTAAAGCCCTATGGCCATTCCACCAAACTGCCAGGCGTTTTCAACATTAGCACGAATCATCCAACTTCCCAGACCAGCTACAAAAACAACCAGTACCGTGGCACCAAGCATGGATAGAATGGCCTTCCCGGCGGAATGCAACCAGGAACGTACATCAAGAGAAAACAGGAGGAGGGGTAAGGCCAGAGCCACTGAAATTCCGCTTAACTCGTCTTGCACTCCAGCTGCACTCTCAGGCAAAAGACCACTGTTTCCCAAAAGAATGCCAAATACATAGGCTAAAATAACTGACCCTATTTTGTCAACCAAGGTCGACTTGTAGCACAACCACAATATCAGTGCTGGCATGATGAAGTAGAACGCGATAAGTCCTGGAATAGGTATCATGTGGTTAATCCTTCAGTTTAGGTGGTGAGCCACACTTCGGCAGCTTCTCTATTATCATAGAATCTAAAGTGATTTGATCTGCTCATTTCGAACATCAATTCTTTAAATCGCAGGGATTGGTCCGCATTTGGAGGCAGAAGGATGGCCACCTTCGCCTGATAATTGGCAAATTTTTGCATGGCAGCTCCAGCCAGGCCACTTCGTAAATTGAAAAAATCTGCAGAGAGATTTTTCTCGCTGAGGAGTAATAGATTTGAGTTGTGGTAATAGCACAAACTCAGGAGATCATTCAATTCACCCTCTCTATCGATTCTCGAGTCGCTTTCGGTGAGATCAATGTAATTAATACCCCCAAAGGATTTTAAGGTACTATCCATCCAGCATATTCTCCTGTTTTAGTAGGGATTTCAATATAGTCTAAAACAACGCGAGTTTTCAACCATGACTCTAACTGTAAATTAATTTGATAAACGCTATGTCCTGATAATCTCAAAGGAATTTACTCACCAGGCTTTGGTTTTTTCATTTTAGTGTTTTCTGAATAGACTAAGTTCGTCCTGCATGTTTATCAATCTGGTGAACATGTTCTGTCCCTGAATGGTAGTTCTTACTACTATGCCTCCCAAAATAATCGTCTGAAAATCGCGTGGACATGTTGTTGCAACAAAATCATGAGCTATTTTAAGTCAATTGAAGTGTTCAATAAAAATTGGAAAAACATGACACTTGCAAATCCTGGTGCATTTGAAAAAGAAGCCCTCGCCTTTCTAGAGCGATTCGATTTCTCAGGTTCAAAACCCTCCCTTGAGCATATCGCTGAAGTCTCCAGGTATTTCAGCAGGCTCCCATATGAGAATATCAGTAAGATATTGAAACGAAACCAGGAGCGTGGGTCAAATCGACTCAGGTTGCCCGATGAAGTTACCCACGATCATTTTGCCTGGCATCTGGGTGGTACCTGCTTTTCCCTGACTTATTTCTTGTGCGGGATTTACACTTTACTGGGATATAAAGCCCAACCCCTAATCTGCCATTTAAATTGGGGCGAAAACACTCATTCAGCAGTCACGATTCAATTTGCAGGATCACGATATCTGGTGGATCCTGGCTATATGATTTTCAGGCCACTTCCCTTGAAAAAGTCCAATATCGAAGCTCGTCTCTCTGCTGAGACAGGGCTCTCCCTGCACTTTGATGCTGATAATGACGAATATGCTGTTTATACCTATCGTAAGAGACAATTCGTTCGGCGCTATCGATTTAATGATCACCCAGTCTCCTGGGAACAGTTTGCTAAATTCTGGGAGAATTCTTTTCATCTGCCTGGCATGGATGACCTCACTCTCACCCGCGTTGAAGGCCAGGAGATGATCTTTGTTCAAGGAGATTTTATAAAGATAACGTCCCCTGAAACCATTGAGAAAATTCGTGAAGCTAATTTGGCTGAGAAAATAATTAAAGAGCGTTTCAGAATACCCCTGGCGAAACTCGAGGAAGCCAAATATGTGCTTAAACAGAGGCAGAGATGAAAACCATAGAACCCCAACCTGTTAAATATTTTATTAGTGCTCTTTACTCAGACAGTGATCTCCTTGAGCAGGCTATATCTCAATGTGAACAGCATATTGGAGATATTGACCTCAGAAGTGAGCCCTTTCCCTTTGATTCAACGTCCTATTATGAGAGTGAAATGGGTAAAGTTATTTCCAGAATCATGATCAGTTTTGATGAACTACTTTCTCCCGGCGAATTGGCTCGCCTGAAGGTCTTATGTAATCAAATTGAGGATGAATTGAAGATAAATGGATCGAGAATGGTCAATCTGGATGTGGGCTATTTGGATTTTCATAAATTGGTATTAGCCTCAGCCAAATACAATGGTCAGAAAATATATCTTGATCAGGGAATTTATGCGGATCCCACGCTCTATTTTGAGGGAGGGCAATTCCATGCATTTGAGAACACCTTCCCGGACTTTAAATCCAATACTTATCATGAAGTATTTTTGAAAATTCGCAACACCTACAAGGCTCAGATCAAGAGCTGAATGGTTTAAATTATGTTTGAGATTCAGTAACCTTCTGCAACTCTCTGGCTCTCGTGTAGAATTCCTCCAGTTCCATTTCTTTCAGATAAACTAAGCCATGGGCAGCCCTCACCCGTGGATGTGTGTTTTCATACCAGAAATCTCGTCCCATAACCCTTTTCATATCCTGATGCTGCTGGACCTGAATGGCTTGGGCTAAACCAGAAAATGGACCGTTGAATTCGTGGCTGGGAAAGGGGGCATCCACTTGTGACTGGAAACAATACTTGAATGTTTCTTTCATAATGGCCATGGAATTTAGTGATACTGGCACAAAGATATTGGCGTCAGTGGGCTGGAATTTGAACCAGACATTGCGATAACCCCATACCCTCAGAGGTGCTTCGGGATGTCTTTCTTTATAGAGCCGGATGGCTTCGGCAATAGCCTGCATCACCTTGTAATGAGTATCTGGACCACTGGCTTCAGGATCTAGCGCTAGAGTGACCACTGTTGGTCGAATTTTTTCCATGTACTCGAGAATGGGCTGGACATCACGATCCATGGTTGGATCCTCTGTGAAGATGTCACCCTTATAGAACCCAAGGCGAAGGTGGTGAACATTTTTAATAGGGGTTCCGTAATGTCCCCACACCAGGTCAGCTTCCCACTCTCTGATGCGCCCTTTGAGCAATTGCATGACAGGATCATCTTTTTGACCAGGATAGCGTGTATTCATATATTCAATGAGCTCATTCATTTTAACGGTGAGCGTATCCAGATTATACTCAGGATACAAGATGAGCAGATTGCGAATCAGACGGCGGGATGAACCGTTGTTGCGTAAAGTTCGACTATGATGCGCCACACCATCCAGATAGGTGTAAATATCTCTTTGAGCGCCTGCCTCATTCTTGGCATCGTAATAACTTTCCGCCTGGAGACGATGAAACTGCTCCGTTTCCATATGCTCAAGGGCATTGAGAATCTGATCCCTGACAAATTCATTGGTCACGGCATTAAAACCGCTGGTCATGTAGGCAAAATGATGTTCGTTTCGAGGCGTTCGTACGAGATGAACAATATGAGCGAGATAACCCAGCATGATGTCATCATGGTGTGGTGCAGTGTGAAAAAACACATCATCCACCACAGGCGTCAGTCCTCGATTTAGCTTCGCTTGCAGATCATTGAAAATTCTCTCCTTGATTTCAGGAAGCTTTGCACCACTACGTTTGAGAGCGATGGCCGGGACCTGCTTTTCTGCAACTTGTGCCTCAGTAATGTTCTGAATAGGTGTCCTTGAACGCATGGAAAGTGTGATGAGGTGTTGGTCGACAAGCTCCTCAGAAATCTCAGTAGCTCTCTCAATTTCGTGGGCCTGTCTTCTGTCCAAGAATACTGCAGCTCCTGCGGTTATATAAAAGCGAGCATTGGGCATATTGTGCAGAGCGCCAGCCGGAAAAGTATTGTTGGCTGGTTTCTGGACAGAGCCAGCTACAATTTTGGCTTTGGCTTCTCCTGCAGCAAAAATTAAGCAGGTTGCATCGGGATTATGGGTAATGGTCTGGAGACCAATAGTAATAACAAGGCGTTTCTGAGATACTTCAATGCCACCTAAATCGCCGGCTGCGGCAGCTTGGGTTTCAAAATTTGTAGGTGTCAACCGGGTCGTGGAGAAATAATCTGATCCACGAACATTAAAGGCGATGTGGCCATCAGGACCAATACCCCCCAGGAAGAATCCTATGCCACCTTTGTCCCGAATACGTCTTTCATAATCTGTACAGAATTCATCAACACGTTCGATGGCTTCTTTTTGAAGACGACCTTTGGTCGTCTTTGGTTGACTAAACCGCAGGCTAAGATCCACTACATCATTTGGGAATATTTCATTATAGGTCTTCCCCTGGGGCAAGATGATCTGGGTCGCATCAATGAGTTGAGCACGTTCAGCACTGATGCCAAATCCATTGATATAATATTTCATCACGTAGTCATAGAAGCTGTTGTGTTGAGTGGGAGAAATGGGAAAGAATTCATCTATTTGAACAAACTGTAAATCCTCTAAACGTGGTTTGCGCGAATGATCAAATCCCACTTCTTCCAGAAAAGCGGCCGTTGATTTGTCTTCCCATTGTTTCAAATAATGATCTGCATAGCGGATAAAATATTCTGGTGTTTTACCCGTAGGTAGCGAGACAACTCCTTCAGGATTGCTCTGAACCCATTCCAAAAATCTCAGGGCAGTCAACTGACCGAGATTGGGAAAGTTATTTACCTGGACGACAGGTATTTTTTCATCAGGATCATAACAAAAATCAAGCTTTGAAAGGTTTAGGAAGTGGTTTTCTACAGGCGTGGGCGGATTAAATTTATTCTTTTTATTCATGGCTTCATTATGCTTGTTATAAAACCAATTTACAACCATTTTTTGAATCGTGACGTTTCCATAAATACAATATTATCAACATTTGTGTGTTATTGTTTGTTAGTTTTATTTACCAACTGTTTTTAATTCTTGGGAGGACATTAATACCAATCGTAAAATTGTAATTCAAGGGATTATTGGCTATGTTGAACGATATGACTAAATCAAAAAATACTGCTATTATAGTTGCCGCTGGAAGTGGTAGTAGATTGACCGGCGATATACCAAAACAATATCTGAAATTGAAGGATGTGGAAATCTTAGCCTATTCGGTTCGTTCCTTCAAGGCGCATCCAGAAATCGATGAGGTCATCATTGTCACATCAGCAAATTATCTTGAACACGTCCGTAGGGAATACCCAGAGTGCAAGGTTGTGCTCGGTGGCGAGACCCGGCAAGATTCGGTCTTCAACGGGCTAAAAGCCTGCTCACCAGATACCCATATAGTGTTAATTCATGACGCAGCCCGTCCCCTGATTCCTTCCAGAGTTATTGATAGATGTCTCTCCAGCCTGGAAAAATATGAAGGTGTTGCTCCTGCATTAAAACCAGTTGATTCCATGATTCAACTCGAAGATTCTGGATTTAGAAATCTCCAGCGCGAAACCCTGAGGATCATCCAAACCCCTCAATGCTTTCATATAGATATTCTGAGAGCTGCTCATGTTTCGGGGAACATCGACACAGATGAATTGGGTCTCGTAAAGCAAAGTAATCCACAAGCCCGTCTGGGATTCATTGAAGGTGAACCTCAATTAATGAAGCTCACTTCGTCCCGGGATTTTGACCTCATTAAACTGTTTTTATCAAACGAATCCATCACTGCGTAAGCTGCTGAATGCACTCTAGCCAACCCCAACGTCTGGATTTTATATATAGCGCTGAGAAGGAAAAATCTGCGCTGCTGCCTCTCTACACTCACATGAAACAACACAATAGTGATGTCAGGATGGTTAAAATTCATCGACGAAGTATTTTTAAAAGTTATATCCGAAACCTTGCTCCCGTTGTGGTGGCCAGCTATGACATGACTTTAGATCGCGTAAAAAAGGCGGGGTGGGTTGGCCGAACTGTGTACGTGGATCATGGGTTGAGTCCCGTCAAATACTATGCTTATCGATATGAAACATTTCACGATATAGACTTACTCTTTTACCCCGGACCCGTTTTCAAAAAAATAATGGAAGTTCTCAACCCTGAGTTTAAGCAGGGTTTGCTTGGTGGACTTCCAAAGATGGATGAATTCATGGGTAGCAAAATCAATAAGGTGGATTACTGTGCAGAGTTGGGTCTAGATCCACAAAAACCAGTCGTATTGTTCGCGCCAACCTGGGGGGGTAAGTATGAATCAACTTGGGGTATCAATAACGCCAGGTTTTTGTCAGGAATTCCAAACCTGGTAATCAGTCCACATCCTGCTGATTTCAAAGCGGCAAAGCGCTTTAATGCCATCCTCCCTAAACAACCAGGTTCAACCAACGACTTGATCAAGATCGCCGATGTCGTCATCAGTGATGTGTCATCAATAGTAGGTGAGGCAGCCCTATTGGGGAAACCAACAATTCAACTTGAATTGCCAAATTATCCTGGATGCTTCCCAAATCCGGACAAACGCAAAAAGGGGGATTGGCTAGATGCGACGCGACTTTCTTTCTTCGCTGAGCAGGCGGATCCTATCAAGCGACCTTTTAAGCTGGCATTTTTAGATGAAGATTGGGTTTTGGGTTATACCAGCAAACCTGAGAACTTAATTGACACCGTCGAAAGAGCCCTTTCCGAGCCAGAGCGTTTTGCTGAAAAACGAGCCTACTGGAATGAACAGAACTGCTATATGCCAGATGGAAATACCAATGAAAGATTGACCAAAATGATATTTCATTATATTGACACTGGTGTTCTAAAACAATTTGGGTGAGCAGGAAACTCAACTATTTTTTTCGGTGCTGACCAACCAATCCAATTAAAAGAGAGATAACGTGGGTACTATATGAATGTAGCAATAATTCTGGCCGGTGGAAAAGGTGAGCGTTTTGGTGGTGAAGTCCCCAAGCAATTTGTCGTTCTTCACGGACACCGAGTAATGGATTATGCCATAAAAGCCTTCGAGCAGCATCCGGAAATTGATAAAATTATTATTGTGGTACCTGCAAATTGGAAGGCTGAGCTTGCCTTAGAATATCCACAACATCTGGTCGTCCTGGGAGGAGATACTCGACGAGAGTCATCCTATAATGGCTTAATTGCATGCCCTGAAGATACAGATAAGGTGCTATTGCATGATGCTGCCAGACCCTTTTTGGACTATGACACTATTCAAAGAGTACTGGATGCATTAAAGAATTACGATGCTGTCGATACAGCAATTGCTGCAACAGATACTATCATAGAAGTAAAAGACAATATCATTACTGACATGCCTGTCAGAGATTTTTTATACCAGGGCCAGACCCCCCAGGGGTTCAACTACAAGGTCATTCGTAAAGCACATGAAAGCATTTTTGTAGAGACCACTGATGACATACGCCTAGCCATTGAAATGGGTATACAATGTGTGTCCGTAGCTGGTTCTCAATTCAACTTTAAGATTACCTCTTCCAACGATTTATACATGGCTGAACGAGTCACCCAAATTAATGCAGTAAAAACCGCAGAAACCCCTCAGTTGGATGGCAAAAAAGTTTTAATTTTTGGTGGAACAGGTGGCATTGGTTCAGCACTAAGTGAGATTCTTAAAAGCCAAAATGCCGATGTAACTGCTTTGGGCTCAGAGGTGGATCTCACCAAAGACACCCTCCCTGAAAGTCTCACCAGAGACTGGGATATCATTATTCACACTGCAGGTATATTCATAAAGAAACCGTTTTCTGAATTGAGTGTGGCCGAATGGGACAAAGTGATGGCCGTGAATTTGCGATCAGCGTTTCTAGTAGCTCAGCTTGCTCGAAAAACAATGAAACAGGGTGGGTGGCTCACTTTTATTGGATCCAGCTCATCCCATAGAGGACGAACCAGCCAGTCTGTTTACGCCGCTTCAAAAGCAGCACTAAACAATCTTACACAATCGCTTGCTGCTGAATTTCTAGATGATAATATCAGGGTGAATTGTATAAATCCCCCGCGGACCGATACACCTATGCGGCACCAGGCTTTTCCTGGAGAAAATCGCGACTTATTAGCTGACCCTGGACAAGTGGCCAAAGATATTTTAAAATATTGCTCTGGTGAGGAAACGGGTCACATCGTAAACCTCAAATACACCACGCAATTCCGGGCAAAGAGATGATTCAAACCCTGGGTAAGGTCTTTAAAGCATTGGACCGCGTAGGCCTGGAAAGTTGCATTGGGGATGAATCATTATTTGGATTAGCTGAAGGTAATCTAGAAAAATATATATTCGATCCAGTCATTTATCAGTTCCCCACCAGACTCTCAGGAATCCGCTATATCGCTTTGACAGTCATCCTGTATTTTCAAGGTATCGTTGTAAAGCCTAAGTGGGTGCATGGAAGTTTTAGACTAAAAATAAGAGGGAAAACTGATACTGGCAGGAAGGCTGCTAATTTCATTTTTTTAATGCGACTAAAAAAAACACCTGATCATCTAGGTATATACGAAAATAACCGATCCTGCGTTTTCCCTGAGTCGGCCATGAGACCGCGGGAAGATTTCCCTTATAAGGATATAATTATTAAAACGCCCCCTCATCTGCACCAGTTTTCTACCGACTTCAAAAAACAACTTTTTTCAAATACCTATAGAACACACCCCACTAACTTTGACCAACAGACTGCTGATCAGGCAGAATCCATGCTTTTCCGGATTGCTGACATTCTAAATACCCAGGGAAGTCATTGGTGGCTTGAAGGGGGTACACTTCTTGGACTATTCCGAGATGGTAAATTATTGGATTGGGATCATGATATCGATCTTGGTCTCAAGTTTGAATCTGACGCGCAAATTTCAAAGCTGATCCTTGAACTGAAAAAAACTCCCTACTACATCAAAATCTTAGACTTCCCCCAGAAGGAGGGTCTCTGGAACCTTGGTAACATCCGCCTGATAAAAATTTATCCACGACGTTTCTATTTTTTTCACACAGATCTCTGTCTTGATCTCTTTGTCTTTTATCGGGAAGCGTTTGAAAACGAAACTGATCCGGTTTACAAGTATGTTGTGCATCAGAGAAACGGATATCATTCGGCCTCCATTCTCGATGATTTAACAGATTTGTTCCATAAAGGTCATCGTCTTGGTCGGCCAGAGCAAACGGAAACTTTCTTGGCCAATAAGTATGGTGATAATTGGAGTACCCCTGTAAAAGAGTGGCATGTAGCCATTGATGATAAATCTATCCTCAATAACATGGATTAGGTCTGAGGCGAATGCATACAATCGATTTATCATACCTACCTCAATTTTTAAAAAATGGGGTGTCTAAAAAAACCATCATTATAGGGAACGGCCCCAGTGCAGCTGGGCACGCATTGGGCAAAGAGATTGATGACTTTGAGCAGATCATTCGCATTAATAATTATGTTACCCATAACATGGAAACCCATGTTGGATCTCGAACAGATATCTGGGTCAATGGTGCCAATCAGGGTTTAAAGCGTCGTTCTGATATCCCTGAGAATATATTGGTGATGATTCCCCCCGTAGTTTTAAAGCATAAAGGTGATACCATACATCCTCGCATTACCAAACGACTTGGGACAAAAAATTATGCACTTCTACCAATAGAGATCATGTCTGAAATGGAATCAAGCTGTGGTCTTGATCGACCGACAACCGGATTCTTTGCCATTTATTTCTTTTACCTCTTGGGTCTTGACCTGACGCTTCACGGTTTCGATTTTTTTGTCGGTTCAACTGCTCATTATTTTGATAGTCCCCTTAAACGCTGGCTCAAAGAAAAGGGGCTCATTCGCAAAGCAGGAAAACATGATGTGAGTGGAGAAAAGGAATTTGTTGAGTCTCTTATCGGGCAGGAAAAAATAAAGCTTCTGACCGGTTAATGTCCGCGTTTCAAGGTCAGCAGTACCAGTCCTGAAATCGTAATTACACCTCCTACAATCACATTCAAGGATACGATCTCACCAAAAAACAACCAGGCTAGAATCGATGCTAAAATTGGTTCTCCGAAAGGCATGGCTCCAACAATTGTGGGCCGTATATACCTGACTGCATAGTTCATACTGTTATGCCCTATCAGGGTAGGCAAAATGACCAGGCCCAACAACCATTTGACATCGCTGGATGAAAATTTCATATCGATACCTAGTCCCAGGATTACTCCTATCAGAGTCAAGGCAGCAAACAAGTAAAGCCAACGGGTATACATAATATTGGTAATATCCCTGCGTACTCGTTGACCTATAAGAAGCACAACTGACATGAAGGCTGAGCTGGCCAAAGCATAGAGATTTCCTGTGGTTGCCTCAGTTCCCCAATCAAACCCAGAACCTTGAACAATGAAGGCCCCAATAATTGCGATCCACAACCCCAGCAAGGCAGCTAAAGGCAACTTGTGCTTAAGAACGAACCGTTCATAAATAAGCGTAAAGATGGGAGCCATGGTCGCGAAGAGGGTGGCGTTTGCGATTGAAGTAAGTTTTATGGCTGAATAAAAAAATGCGAAATGTAATGCCAGGAATATGCCTGCAATGATAATTGCAGGGAATTTAGCAGTCTCTAGAGGTTTCTGGGGCTGGATGATACCGTGGGTCCATAGCATCGTGGAAGCACCGGCCATTCGCCAAAATGCGATTGTGAGTGCCGCCATTTCCGGGAGAAAACGAGCAAGCGGACCACCAAAGCTGACACCCAAAAGTCCAAATGCGAGGATGAAATAAACTTTATTATTCATAGGCTTGAACATAAACCAGGTGAAGGATTCGGACACGTGCTGATTCATGCCATCCCCACCATATCAGACTCAAGGGGTAAGTCGTTAAAATTGTGGGCTGTGATGGGCATCTCTCCATATATATTGCAGGATGTCAATTTTTTGCATAATTCCAGCTCGTGGTGGCTCCAAGGGTGTTCCACATAAAAATATTGCACCGTTCCTGGAGCAACCCTTGATAAGTCACTCTATCAAGTACGCCTTGGAATCCAGCTTGGTTGACAGGGTATTTGTGTCTACCGATGATGAACAGATTACAGAAATATCCAGAAGTGATGGAGCTGAAGTCATCCCGAGACCCGCAGAACTTGCTGGTGATTCGGCGACTACCGAATCCGCTATTTCACATGCAATCGAGTGGTGGCAAGAACAGAATTTGAATCCAACAATCATTGTTTTGCTCCAGGCTACCAGTCCGCTTAGGCCCAATGGCTCTTTGGACAATGCTCTAGAGAAGTTTCAAGCAGAAGGTTTCGATTCTTTACTCAGCATCTCTCCCACCCACAGATTTTTCTGGAGGGTTGACGAAAAAGAAGCACATGCCGAGTATGATTTTATGAATCGACCAAGACGTCAAGATATGACAGAGGCTGATATCAGATATGTTGAAAATGGTTCCGTTTACATTTTTACATCAGACCATTTCAAGCGCACTGGAAATAGACTTGGAGGGAGAATCGGATATACCATTTTTCCAGAAGAGTACAGTCCTGAAATAGATACACCGAGCGATTTTTTATTGCTGGAAAAAATTGCTGAAAATTTATAAAGATAGATCGTTTTACTAAAATATTGGAGGTTGCTTTGCCAACTTTACAACTAGGCTCACATTGGGTAGGTAATAGTGAGCCAACCTATATCATCGCTGAAATTGGTATCAATCACCAGGGTGAGGTGGAAATTGCAAAAAGGCTGATTCAAGAAGCGGCTGATGCAGGAGCCAATGCGGTTAAATTTCAAAAGCGCAGTATAAAGCGCATCCTGACCCACGAAGGTCTGGAGATGCCCTATGACAATCGTAATTCATTTGGTAAAACCTATGGTGAGCATAAAAAAGCTCTGGAGCTTTCTGAGGATGACTATCAGGAACTCTTGAGTTTCGCCGCTGAACATAAAGTTGACTTTATCGCTTCTGGATGGGATGAAGAAAGTATCGATTTTCTAGATACTTTAGGTGTCCCTTTTTTCAAAATGGCTTCAGCAGATTTGACCAACATACCATTGCTCATACATACGGCAAAAAAGAACAAGCCCATGATTCTATCAACCGGCATGGCTAACATGGAAATGGTAGAAACGGCTGTGAACGCCGTCAAGCCATTCGATGTGCCTCTATGCGTTCTACAGTGTACATCGACATATCCATCAGTATTTGAAGAGGTTAATCTTGGTGTGATTCATACCTTCAAACAAAGATTTCCTGATGCAGTGATTGGCTATTCAGGGCACGAATTAGGTATCGCTATCACTGAAGCGGCTGTAGCTCTTGGTGCTAAAATTGTTGAACGTCACTTTACCCTTGATCGTACCATGAAAGGTGGTGATCATGCCGCCTCCCTTGAACCAGGTGGCTTTTCAA
Source organism: Fidelibacterota bacterium (assembly GCA_016784025.1). GTDB lineage: Bacteria > Fidelibacterota > UBA8477 > UBA8477 > JABMPR01 > JABMPR01. The sequence continues at coordinate 59,316 of JADHVL010000002.1, forward strand.
AACTGGTTCGGGATATCCGCCATATTGAAGCGGCCATGGGTGGTTCATCCAAGCATGTACAGGAATCAGAAGCTCCCATTTTCAAAAAATTAGCTAAAAGTGTTGTCTCACAGGTAGTGATTCCTTCAGGGACTGTTCTTACAAGAGACATGCTAACAACTAAGGGTCCAGGAACCGGTATTTCACCTGCTCGGATGGATGAGCTATTAGGAAAAATGGTTATCAAGGACATCGCCGCAGACGTTGTACTCAAGGATGAAGACATCAACTGGTAATCAGGAGTTCTAATGATATCTGAACAACTTCAGGCCAAAGCTCAAAAGATCAAATTGGTAGTAACTGATATAGATGGTGTCTGGACAGATGCAAAAATCTATTACACAGGAGAAGGGGAGTTACTAAAGGCATTTAGCTATTATGATGGTATGGGAACCGCCCTTCTTACTAAGGCCAATATCAGAACAGCCATCATTACTGGCGAAAATTCAGAGCCTGTTGCCCGAAGAGCTGAGAAACTCAAAATTGAGGATGTTTTTCTTGGAGTTCATGATAAGCTTGAAGCCTTTGAGTCTCTTCTGGAAAAATACCAGCTCCACCCATCGGAAGTAGCCTATATCGGTGATGATCTAAATGACTATAATGTTATGCAGGTAGCCGGTCTCACTGCAGCACCTTCCAGCACGCCAGCCTTCCACATTCTCAAACCAGACATTTTGTTAAGCCGCGCTGGTGGTGATGGTGCCTTTAGAGAGTTTGCTGATCTCATCATAGCATCTCAGCGATGAAAACGCTTTTCTATTCTCTCTATAATCTTCTTCTTTATTTAGTTTTACCCATACTATGGGTAAGCGCCTACTTTAATGATAAGCTTGCCGGGAGTTTATCAGGACAGAAAGATATAACTTCGAGAGTTTTACGTTTCAAAGATAAAGTTAAGTCTGATCCCAAACCAATTATCTGGACTCACTCAGCCTCAGCAGGTGAGTTCGAGCAGATGCGTCCTGTATTAAGCAGACTCTCTGAACTGGATGTTTACATCTACCAGACATTCACCTCTGCCACCATTTTCTACAAAGCATCACACAATAAAACCTTCCATGGTGTGAGCTTTCTTCCATGGGACCTATATACACGAGTGAATCATTTCGTTACACTTCTAGAACCTGATTTGTTTATCAACACAAGGCACGATATCTGGCCCAATCTCCACTTCTCACTTCGTAATAACCAGATTAGAAATATTCTCATCAATGCCAACCTTTATCAGAATTCGAAACGGCTACTTCCTGGCCTGCGTGGGATCAATGCATTGGTTTTTAATCAAATAGATCACATATATACTGGATCTACTACTCTCAAATCATTGTTAGAGCAAATATATGCTGGACAAATAGATGTCGTGGGTGACTCACGGTTCGATCAAGTTCACGAACGCTCGATAAAAAACAAGGAAGTGTTGATAACTAATGATTTAATAGCTGACCGACGGGTCGTTATATATGGATCTGTGGGTGATAGCGATTTAAAGATTATTACTGATGCCATTGCTCAAGTCCCAGGTGACAAGGCTTTTATGCATATTATTGTTCCCCACGAAATTGCTGAACGAGATCTCATTCCTTGGGAGGCTGAGCTTTTCCGACAAAAGATTAAATCAATACGAAAAAGTGAACTTGCGCAGTTCAAAAATGAATCTGTGATCATCTGGGACAGTGTGGGTCAATTGGCAGACCTGTATAAATACGCCGATCTGGCATTTATTGGAGCTGGTTTTGGCGCAGGCGTACACTCTGTAACTGAAGCTGCCATATATAAAGTACCTAGTGCCCATGGCCCCAATTATGATATTCTAGCCGAAGCCATTGATCTAGTTGAGAAAGGACTATCAGCAGTAGTAAATGATGTTGTTGATCTCACAACCTTCTTGTCAATGCCTGAGGAAATCATTTCTGAAATTTCGGTGCAAATTGAGGTATACGTTAACGAGGGACTTGGTGCTACTGATAGAATAATAAAGAGCGAACCTCTACTTCGTTCTCTTGCTCCACAATAAAATTAAGCAACAATTCCTGTCCAATATCTGGAGGGAATGTCACGAGAGATTCACCATCAATACATTCAATCAGCACTAATCTATTGATCCCAATCTGTTTTCCAATGTTATGGCAGAAAACACATGTTTTAATAAAACTTCTGAATGTCATCACATAGTTCTCAATTGTTTTATGAATAATTTAAATCATGTTTATTAAAATGAAATGGCCTTTCTATTTCCCATGGCACTCCAATGGAAATAGAAAGGCGTTTAAATATTTACCATTCTGATGAAAAGTCTTATGCCAGTTTGGCGACGACCTCGTCATAATTTGGTTCGTCAGAAACAACAGGTACCTGCTGGGTGTAGGTTACTGTTCCGGCACTGTCCACCAGGATCACAACTCTAGACAAAAACCCTTTCATTGGACCATCAATAACCTGCAATCCATAATCTTTTCCAAACTGTCCTGTTTCAAAATCAGAAAGAGTGATGACATTCTCCAGGCCTTCAGCGCCACAAAACCTTGATTGGGCAAATGGCGTATCACGCGATATGCACAATACTTTTGTGTCTGGGAGCTTTCCTGCAAGTTCGTTAAAATAACGGACAGAAGCTGCACAGGTCCCAGTGTCAAGACTGGGGAAGATATTTAGTACAAGGCGTTGTCCTTTAAAATCGACAATGCTTACTCTAGAGAGATCTTTGGCTACCAATTCAAAGTCTGCTGCCTTAGATCCTATCTCAGGTAACTCACCAATAGTGTGAACTGGATTACCACGTAAAGATATTGTTGCCATATTTAATTTTCCTTTATAATTGTTTAAAATACTATTCCTGTCAATCTAACTCTGAATCAAGTTGCTGAATATTAAAATGCCACAATTAGTTCTTCACTAGGCTTTCAAAGCATCCTCAAAATGCACATGCAACCGTGAGACTCCTATCGAATCTCCCAATCTTCCACATCACCTTCGATCAGGTTGAAGAGAGGATGAAGCTGTAACTCGATAGTCTCATTCAGCTTATGATATTTACCCAAGTCCCTCACTCTTAATTTTCCCAACAAATGAGTTTGTTCATAGAATAACTGTCCCGTGGTTACTGCTATAAATTTAGCGTCCACAGATGAGCCTATCTTGCTCTCATCAAAATGAAACCCACGTTGCTTAGCTTCTTCAAGAACACTAAGGAGATAAGAGTTAATATGGTTTAAGGGGTGATTTGTGGCTTTAAAGCGATGAAGTTGGGGATGATTCTGATACCCCTTGGTCATGCCTTCCAGGACACGTTTTGCCAACAAAGTTTCTCGCCAGAGAGCGGCCAATCCTTTGCTATCTAAATACATGGGATGAAGGGACCAAATTCTCATTACTTAAACCTATATAAATAAGGAAAAAGAACTATGAAATCAATTTAACCATTAAGCTTGAGTGTTTACTTAAGGTGTTCTGTGTCCTGAGGGTCTACGACGTTTAGGTCGACTTCCACCGCCACCTGAATTTGCAGGCTTCGATTTCTTCCGTAAGCCATATGGTACTGCAGCATCCTTAGCTGCCACTTCAGGACTATAATTCAAAAAAGGATGCTCAGAGACAACTTTGATTTTTTGCTTGATCAATTTTTCAATATCTCGGAGAAATGCTTTTTCTTCCTCATCACAAAAGGAAAGGGCTATACCACTGAAACCAGCTCTCCCCGTTCGTCCGATACGGTGTACATATGTCTCGGAGATATTAGGAAGGTCATAGTTAACCACATGGGACAATTCATCAATATCAATCCCACGTGCAGCAATGTCTGTGGCCACCAGAACTTTAGTTTCTCCACTTTTAAAATTTCCCAGCGCCCGTTGTCGAGCCGTCTGTGACTTATTGCTATGAATAGCTTCTGCTGAAACGCCTGCTCGATCCAAAAACTTGACAATTTTATTAGCGCCGTGTTTTGTCCGGGAAAAAACCAGGACAGACTCCATGGCTAAGGTGTTTAGTAAATGAATTAGAAGTTTTGTTTTACCCGGCTTACTGACAAAGTAAACGGCTTGTTCAACTTTCTCAGCAGTTGTCTGGTCAGGAGTCACAGACACTTTTTCAGGATTGCCCAGGATCTTACGAGAAAGGGCTACAATATCTGGAGGCATAGTTGCAGAGAAAAACAAAGATTGACGCTTTGGTGGTAGCAGGGCAATCAGCTTTCTGATATCATGGATAAATCCCATGTCCAACATTCTGTCCGCTTCGTCTAGAACTGAGTATTCAACATCCTTTAAACTGATAAAACCCTGTCCAATGAGATCAAGGAGACGTCCAGGAGTAGCAACCAGGACATCAATACCCCGGTCGAGAATTTTGGTCTGGGCTCCCTGTTTTACACCACCAAAGATTACCGTGTTTTTAATCCCGGTATGCTTGCCATATACGCTAAAACTCTCGCCTATCTGTATGGCCAGTTCCCTCGTGGGGGTAACTATGAGAGCCTTTATTTTTCGATGGTCTCGATGGTCTCGATGGTTCTGCTTGTTTTGATGCTTCAGGTACAGGTGTTGGAGAATGGGTATGGCGAAGGCAGCCGTTTTCCCTGTTCCTGTCTGAGCACAACCAAGAAGATCCTTACCCCGTAATAGAATGGGAATGGATTGTTCCTGAATGGGAGTAGGATTGGTATAGCCTTCGGCACTCAATGCCCTGAGGATTGGGTCAATAAGCCCTAACTGTTGAAAAGTCATACTAGGCTATCACTTCTTACGACTTCGACGTGGACTGATGCCACTCTTTTTTCCACGATCACTACGTCTACCGCCCTGACTCATTCCATATTCTTTTTGCTTGGAAAATTTTTTCTTTTTTGTTGGCAAAGGAGTTGGCTTTTCTGTAGAAACTTCCAGTTGAACTTTGACGCCTTCATGTTCCTGACCATGCAGCTTGTCAACCAGTGTATTCACAACACCCTGTTCAATATCGAAAAAGGCAAACTTCTTCATAATTTCAATGGCACCCACATCAGCTTCATTGGAGTTTAAAGTTTTATTAATTAAACCAATCAAGCGCGTTGGTGTTAAATCATTTTTCATCCCCAGATTGATAAACAATCTGGTGAAAGTTTTATGACGGGGGCCTTGCTCTCGCTGGACATCCGGCCTATCACCCTGCTTGGTTCTATCTCTTCGGGTGTCTGGCTTATCGCCCCTCTTGTTTCTATCTCGTCGACCTAGGCGTTCCCCACGTTCCGGTTTATCATTAGCTGAAACGTTAATATCAGTAGCATGCTTGTAATAGGCCAGGAAACGATTGAACTCTGCTGACACAAAATGCTTTATAAGTTCTTCTCGACTCAACCATTCCAGTTTTTCATAGATGGCTGGCATGAAGGGACCAATTTGCTTTTCGTCAACTTCAACTTTTTCAATTTTATCAATTAGAGAGTATAGCTGCTTGCTACAAATATCTTTCCCCGTAGGGACAAGTTCTTTGGTGAATTTTAGTTTGAATTTATTTTCTATTGATCTGATTTTTCCAAACTCACGGGTATGAATGATGGCAATTGAGATACCATTCTTTCCAGCCCTTCCAGTTCTACCACTTCTATGGATATAAACTTCTGAATCATCAGGTAGGTTGTAGTTAACCACATGGGTGAGATCGTTAATATCCAGCCCACGTGCAGCAACATCAGTAGCAACTAGAATCTGTATTTTTTTAGATCGAAATCTTTTCATCACTTCATCGCGTTGTGCCTGTGACAATTCACCATGCAGGGCATCGGCATTATAACCGTCATGCATAAATTTATGCGCCACATCCTTGGTCTCTTGCCTTGTTCGACAAAAAACCAGACCATAAATGGTTGGATTTGAATCAGCGATTCGCTTCAGAACTTCGTATCTGTTCTTGGCTTGAACCATATAATAAATATGCCTGACGTTCACAGCACCTGTGTTCATTTTTGTGGCAGCAATTTCAATAGGATCCTTCATGTAAGTCTTGGTCATCCGCTGCACTTCTTTTGACATGGTCGCTGAAAACAGGAGTGTCTGTTTTGTAGCTGAAGTCTCGCTCAGGATGGCGTCCAGATCTTCCTTAAAACCCATATTGAGCATCTCATCAGCTTCATCTAAAACCACCCGTTCAACATTCCCCAGGAGCAATCTTTTTCGCTTAATTAAATCTTTGGCGCGGCCAGGTGTGGCCACGACGATTTGAGCAGATTTTCTGAGTGCTCTAATCTGGGTATCAATAGGGGCACCACCATACACTGCAACGATACCAATCTCTTTGATTTTTTTAGCGAAATTATTCAAATCCTTCGTAATCTGGATACACAGTTCCCTAGTGGGGCAAAGAATGAGTGTCTGTGTTCTTTTATCTTCAGGTTTTGTGAGATGTACTGCCGGTAAACCAAAAGCTCCGGTTTTTCCTGTCCCCGTTTGAGCAAAGGCTACTAGGTCCTGAGTTGAGGTTAATAAGTGTGGAATTGTCTTTTCCTGAATAGGGGTTGGGCTTTCAAAACCTAATTCTTGAATTGCCTGAACAATGTCATCATTTAGGCCGAGTTGTGCAAAAACATTCATGGTGATAGTTTGATCCAATTAATATTTAGTATGTTGTTATTTTCATTTCGTTTAGTATAAACGAGTTCAACCCTTCAACTAACCATATCTGAAAATGAGAGTAATTCAGTATTTTTTGATTTGAATGGTAACAGGTAAGGGCTATAGCCATTCCTCATACCCTGAAAACTCCATGATGTACCCTAAATGATTGAATTTTGGGGAAAGATCTTCAGCCTAAATGGTCACGACCGGGAAGCGAGGATGATTCAACCGACCCTATTTTTTCACAACTTAGGAGCGTTTGTTGAGTTCCTTGAGTGCCTGCTTAAGTAGCTTTGACATTTTCATATAGCCTGCCTTATTGGGATGTACACCATCATAGGTGTACTTTTCCTTTAGACCATTTTTATTATCTGCCATGGGAGTAAAATAATCCAGATAGGTGATCCCATTCGCTCTAGCGTATGCCTGCAACATTTTGTTCAGCTCCACGATCTGCTCTGCTGGCTGAATCTCCTTCTTCCAGGGATATTCGTATGCAGGCAAAACAGATGACAAAATAATACTTATATCATTGGCAAGGGCCAACTCACACATGGAGACAATGTACCCCTGAATCTCGTCAAGCGTCATGGGTCCAGTGTTCCCGGCGATATCATTTGTCCCTCCTAGAATGACCACTACATCAGGTTCCAGATCGATGACATCCTGCCTGAAGCGCAGCAGCATTTGTGGTGTGGTTTGTCCACTGATACCCCTGGCGATATATTGAGGGGATTCAAAGAATTCGGGATAGAACTTGGGCCACCCCTCAATAATGGAATTTCCCATGAGTACAACTCGTGATTCTCCAGGAGCTGAAGGGTTCAGGTTGAGATTTTCCTCACGGAAGCGCTCCAAATTTGCCCAATCCTGAGCCGCTACCTCCAGGGATGATCCTATCACCATCAGGGAGATTATGAATATGGGATGGAAAATTTTCATGCCTTAACTCTCCTCAAATATTGCCAGATGTCTCTCATGCTATCCTCTGGCGTTCCACCAAACTTTTAGGTGTTAATTTTAAGCTGAATTTCTGCTTGCATTAATGTTTCCGTACAGGGATCGTTGAACAATTTTCTCATAGCTACTTACTTGATCCCCACCTTCTTCAATCTTTTGCATGGCGTACTGTTGAATCAACAGAAGGGGTAGCACAATTCGTTTCCGAACTTCAATCGATTCTCTGGAAACAGCTTCTTCCTCCATGAGATGATCAAAATCTGAGATGGATAGAAGCATTTCACTTGATAACTGGTATTCATCCAGGAGAATATTCCAGAATTCAGAATACTCGCTGTCGTTGGCTATATATCGGGTGAGCTCAAAATCGCATTTAAAAAGTGACATCATACTATTTAGCATGAGTGTTTTGAAGTACGGAACATCTACAAACAGTCGTTTTAGTTTATCCAATTTTCCCTGATCAACGAGGGCTTTAACAGCAGTACCCACCCCAAAATAACCTGGTACATTTTGCTTCATCTGACTCCAGGATCCGACAAAAGGTATCGCTCGTAAATCATCCAATTCCAGGTTCTTTTGAGTTCCCCTCTTTACCGGTCTACTCCCAATATTGGCCTCCGAATAATATGGCAGTGTGCTCTTATTTTCCAGGTAGGGAATAAACTTCTCATGGTTCTTAAGGTTGATATATTTCTCGTGACTCAACTTGGCCAAATCCTTTAGAAGGTCCCTCTCCTCTTGGGAAATCGTGATCTCCTTGTCGTAGATGACATTGGATAGTCCCGCCGTTAGTAATTGTTCACAATTGTGTGTGAAATGTTCTTTGGTTCCATAACGACTGGTGATGGTCTGTCCCTGAATGGTCAACTGAATTTCATGTTTGGCAATCTGTTTACTCTGAGAGGCATAAAAACGATTTGTCTTCCCACCACCTCGAGCCGGTGGTCCACCGCGACCATCAAAAAAGATGGCTTTAATTTCATGACGTTCACAGACAGCTGATAAGGCTTCCTTGGTTTTAAAAATTGCCCAATTTGCCTGGAGATAGCCACCATCCTTTGTTCCATCGGAGAATCCCAACATGACAGTCTGTTTATTGTCACGCTGCAGCAGATGATTTCTATATAGAGGGGTATTAAAGAGTGCATCCATGATAGCCTCTGAATGATCCATTCCTATCATGGATTCAAATAGAGGAACAATATCAAAGGGCAGTTGATCCCCTTTCCAGCCGCACCATCTGAAAAGTGCAAAGACAAAAAGCACTGAAAAGACATCCTCAGAGTTGCTGATGATGTAACGATGGCAACCCATCTCTCCGTTCTTATCCTGGATCTCTTTTAAAGAACAAATGGTCTGTATGGTATCTCGGATAAGTTCATCATCGTACTGGGTGATATCCAGCAACAATTCTTTTGTGGTCAGGATGTTTACCAGCTCATCTGGATCAAGCTCTTCCAGCTTGGTATGAACCAGCTGTTCTTTCACCAGAATCGCTTCGATGGTTTTATAGTGGACGTGGTGATTCTGACGAATATCCAATGAGGCAAAATGTGATTTAAATATTTTTACTTTATCAATCACTCTATCCAGGTCATCCAGATACAATCCATTGTTTTTTATCCGAACTGTGTCCCTCACCTGAAGCAGGGGATCTAGAATCTCTCTATATGGGATACCTTTGTCAGAATCATAAGTGGCTTTGTATAGTTTGTTTCGCAATTTACCGATAATTTCGTCCACACCCTTAAAGGTCAATTTTGACGCAAGACCTTTGATGTCCCAATAGTAGCACTTCATCAGACTCATTCTGAGATCATTGGCGACCTGCATGGTCGTTCTTGAAGTAACAAAGGGATTTCCATCTCGGTCTCCCCCTGGCCAAAAACCAAGCTGAATAATGTTAGGATTGTCAAAATCATCATTGCCAAGCTTGTGCTTGATTTTCCAATAGAGATCTCCAATGGCATCATAGTATACATATTTGAGGTAGTAGATTAGATTTTTGGCTTCCTCAAATGGTGTGGGTCGTTTGGCGTTGAGTAATGATGTCATCCCCAGCTGCTGAAGCACCTGGTCGATATGATTAATATCATTCTTTTTGATGAGCTTGCGCAAATCACTTATAATATCGAGAACAGCCTGCGGGTAAAACTGAGTTGGATGGGCAGTGAGGACCAGGCGGGCACTAAATTCAGAGAGTTTTTCTAAAATTTCTTCGCTCTTGTTTCTGGAGTTTAAGAGGGTAAAAAAATCATTTAAGGAGAGATCGGAGTTGTGTTTTTGAAGCTGTCCGAAAGAAGCATCTTCAACACTATCAAACAAGACCACCTGCCGCTCAACATATTGGATAACATTGAACATAAATTCAATTTTTTCAGTTTCCGTACCAATATTCGTATGCGTGGTGCAAAATGTATCCAGAATTTCCAGCGGCTCTAACCCATCAGTCAGTCCCTTTTTAGACACTTCATGCAAAAGCGGAATGAGAATACCGACATTGCTTATGCTCTCTGAAGGAAGATTTAAAAAAAGACTGTTGTAGATATTAAATTTATTTTTGACCCACTTTTCGTAGGTTTCGATTCGTGCTGTTTGATTCTTCAATTATCTATTTATCCTATTAAGTCTACTTCCGCCCATCATGAGCAGGAAACAACTTGATTTATCTCTGGATGAGTGGATTACAACTTTATTATAACCACCCTAATCCCAGACCAAAAATTAACACAGCCAGAGCATCAATTCCCCAGATTGCTCCTACAGTGATTAGCCTTTTTTTCATGGTAGGCATATCATAGACCCAGAAGGCAACAACAAAAAAGGTGAGATAGCCAAACAGGAATATGAGCCAGGGAGTATTTGCATCCCAAAAGGCCCAATCCCAGGTGAGGGCATCAACGGCATTGAGAAGTATCTCGATAAACACACAAAAAATGGAACCGGCAATAGCTATGAACCATCTGTTAGGCACACCAAGAATTTTATCCTCTTTGTAGGGGAGTAAAAATTTTGTCCATATTATTCCTGATACGGCGAACATAAACATGATCTCAATATTCAGCCCGACGAGGATGAGATATGCCGTATCCCCTGGTGCACACCAGAGTGGAGCCCACCCTGCAAGTTTAAAAATAACTGAGTTCATGATCTCGTTGAACCAGTCCATCCCCCAGAATGCCAAACCAGCTAGAACAGCGATATAATTTTTTTTCTCCATTTCAACGGCATAGACATAAAACACAAATGCCAGTAGTGGAATGACGTACCATTGGAAATTTGAACCATCACGAAGATGGGTCAGCGCTTGTTGCGAAAAGTCACTGGGCATATTGCCTCCCCTCTTAAGAATTTGCCAAGAAATTAACTGTACGGCAATATAGTTAAAGCTCTAAGTGAAGGGATAAGCAATCCTATCCGATTATGAGTGCCTACACTTTTTCCATTCAATAAAGATGAGAGCAGTTAAACCTGTGGCGATAATAGCAAAAGCTACAGCAGGAGGTTGTCCCACCGAAAAAGCGATACCGATTGCTGACATCAAGACAATTAGCATACGGGGGACCAGAAATAATTTGCTCATTCGCCACACAGAAGCGGCGGTGAAGGATACAAAAAGTACGTAGCCACCACCTAATGCCAACGCAACTGGAAGAGAGAGTACATCATGGGGATGACTGATAATTTTCTCGAAACCTATGGCTATACCAATAATGCCACATATGAGAGGGAAATGCATCACGCTGTATGCATCCCTTGCAACACGACCTTGCTCACCTCTCTTTGTTTTTGCGAAATGCTCTTCGAGATGTTCATTAATCCACGAAAAATAGCTCCACCATAACAGGCAGGTAACCAGGACTGCCAGCCCGCCATTGACTAGAAGTGCCTGTGTTCGCTCTTGAATATCGATTGCGCTGGCTGCTACAATGAGGGATTCCCCCAAGGCAATAATCACAATCAGACCGTGACGTTCAGCAAAATGCTTTGGTCTCAATTTGAAACCGTCTGAGCGCCCTCCAATTCCACTTGCCATCAAATCAAGTGCAATGGCTGCCAGCCACCATATAATTCGTTGAGAGGGAGATACCAATGCGCCGCCAATCACAGCAGCCAGACCGGTAATTGAAAGAACTGCGAACATGGTGGCTGCAGATTGTTGGTCTTTATGATTCGAAGTAACTCGAATATACAATCCCAGGCCTAATACTCTGATAATGACATATGGAATGGCGAACCACATCACTTTGTCGCTGAAGGCTTCACTAATAGAAGCTGCCAGGACAAAGGCTACAGCAGTAGCAATCAAGACCCCCATTCTGACTTCAGCAATTCTGGTGTTGGCTGCATTTAAAGCCCAGGTGAATTGTGTCCAACCCCACCAAATCAGCCAGAAGATTAATATGGATTGGACCACACTTATCACACTAAAATGTTCTGCTGTAATGCCAGTGATTCTGGTAATGGCAAAGACAAAAACCAGATCAAAGAAGAGTTCGACAAAATCAGCACCTTGCTCATCAGGTGAAACCAAATGCTCAACTGGGGTTAGTATTTTTTTCATAAGTAATTTTTGCTCTTTCAGGTTGATGTTTAGAGTTGTCCAAATAATAATCTAGAATCTGAATCTTGGAGCTAACCATGTTGATTAAAACTTTGGGAGAGACTTATTCTAGCATATCCATATCCCTATTCCCGGGTTTAGGGTGAATGAAGATCAAAGCCATTAGCCCGCCCAGGAATGTTAGAAGGGAAGCTGTGTAAGCCACTCTATTAAACGCTAAAATAAACGAAGTTTTAAAAAGGTGCTCTACGACTGTCTTCTGGTCATCTGGAAGCGAGGTAGGGACCTCAGCTCCTGCAAATTTTGAAGCTTCCAGCCTGATCTCATTTTTAATCGACTCAGATATTTGCATAAGACCCAGGTTCTTCTCAACGGAATTGTTGAAGTAGAACAAAACAAGGGCCCCCAATAATGCTACAGCAAGTACACCGGCTGCTCTGGCCACAGTATTATTAATCCCCGATGCAATTCCCGCATTATTTGGAGAGACAGCACCCATTACTGCAGATGTCAGAGGTGCAACTGTGATACCCATTCCCACGCCTAGCAGGCAAAAAGAAATAAAGAAGGTTTGCCAATAATCAACTGGACCCTGTGTGATCCCATAAGTTGAAAAAAGAAAAAAACCAGCACTGGCAAACAGGGGTCCTATAATGAGGGGTAATCGAACACCTCTCTTATCCACATATTGTCCCATAAGTGGAGATATACTTGCTATGGAGATAATCATGGGCAACATGGCCATCCCTGCATAAATCTCACTGTAGTTTTGAATCTGGATTAAATTCAAGGGTAAAAAGAACAAAGCACCACCTAGTGCGCCATAGACAAACAGAGTTAACAGATTACCCCCGCTAAATGTGGACGATCGGAATAATTTCAAAGGCATCATGGGATGTTTTGATGTGTACTCTACTCTGATAAATGCCGTCAGAGCTAATATGCCTACAATGAGAGAGGTGATGATTATGGGATTTCCCAGACCTTGTTTGGGAGATTCGATAAGCCCATATGTAATGCCCACGAGACCAAGGGTCACCCACAAAGCACCCCACACATCTAATTTTTTAGCGTCAGGATTGACCGATTCAGGCACCTTGGCCAGCATGGTGATCAATACAATAAGGGAAAGTGGGATGTTAATAATAAATATAATTCTCCACCACCCCATACCGGCTAACCAGCCACCTAAAATGGGCCCAAATACAGCTGTGAGGGCACTAAAGGTAGACCAGAGCCCGATGGCGCGACCGCGACTATCTGATCCAAATTGAGAGCTTAGTATTGAAAGACTGCCCGGCGTCAGTAAGGCTGCACCGACTCCTTGAAAGGAACGGGCAACAATCAATTGAAGTGGGGTTTGGGAGATGCCACAGACAAGTGAGGATAGGGAAAATAAACCGAGCCCCATCAAGAATACTTTATTGCGACCGTACAGATCTCCAAGTGAACCACCGACCAACAATAAAGCGGAGAGAAACAGGGCATACCCATTGATTACCCATAGTAATTGTGTCGCAGAAATGCCCAGGTCCTCTTGAAGAGCAGGAAGAGCAATATTCAGCGCTGTACTGTCTATAAACACCAGACTGGAGGCCAAAATGGTTGCCAATAAAGTCCATTTTTGGGTTGCTGTGAAACGAGATATTTCACCCGATGGAGAGGATTTACCTGTCATAATTTGTTCGGATCGGATAGTTCACCGTCAAGAGTTAAACCTCCCCTGCCCACTTGGTGAAAAATGTATGCCCGCTTACCTCCCACACCTTCGGATATGATTACTCCTGTGAAGTTTCGGGTTTTGCCTTCAGGAAAAAAGCCACAACAGCACTTGTGATAACTCCCATAACCGGTGCAAATATTGTACTCTGAATGATATAATTTTTGAGGTTGAAATATGCCTCTGCATCTGCCTGGGAAGTCAAGTTATTGGCAACTCCATAGGCTATGGCATTCTCAAAATAATGTGGACTAATGACATAAGCGGTAATCAGTTGTCCAAAGGGGCTTAACACACCAACAATAAGTGAAATAACAACTCCACTCATAAAGCCCTCTTTGTATGTCATTTTACCACCAAAATCGGTGGCCCGCTTATTCCTTAAAGCGAACACATAAACTGCGATGGCAATAGGTGCAAAAACGTTGGTATAGGTTGCATGTTTGTCAATATGAGTACTATGAAGACCTGTAAGACGTTCCAGGAGCATCCAGACCAGGGTCACACCCATAAAGATGAGCCCCCATTTTATCTCTGTTTTATATTTCTGCATGATGCCTCCTATTGCCTGGAGTGGATTCCGATGGAATTACCTTCACTATCTTCAAGGATGGCCACAAAGCCATGTTCTCCAATGGCATGTTTGGGCACTAGGACCTTGCCTCCGGCTGCAACCACACGACCTTCCTCCTGAGCACAATCGGCTGAGTTGAAGTAGACCATAGTTCCACCCTTGCCTGGTGAGTATCCATCACTCTTTACCAGTGCGCCAGCTGCATAAAGACCGTTTTCAACTCCAGGGAATCCTAAGAGCTGTTCACCACCAAAACTAAAATCTGTGAACTCCCCACACGCTAATACTGCCATATAAAAATTGACTGCTCTATCCATATCCTCGACATAGATCTCAAACCAACCAACTACATTTGCTTGACTCATAATAGCTCCTTAACTTGAATAAATACATGACTCCAATGGTCACCTATTAATATTCACCTCATTCAGATGAAATACAAGTCCGTTTAGAGTTTCAGCTTTTCAGCGACGATATTTATCAGAAAGACCCACACCATCCAGGATCATTGAAGTGATTTTTTCCAGGCGATTGAGTTTTGTTTCTACTCGTTTTGCGTTAGAAATATATTCAGCATACTCCCGTCGTTTTGAAAGGGTAAATGCATCAAAACTAGAGCGAAATTTTGTATCTGATTTTAAAACTTTCTCAAGTTCTTCAGGGATAATGAGAGGTTTCCTGGTATCTGCCTTGATTTCTTTACCAGACCTATGGTTCTCAATTGCCTCAAGAGTATAGGACCTCACAATGGTAGCATTTATCTCATCAATATGATGGAAGCGCATTTGTCGTTGAGCTTTAGTCACACCCTCCTGGGCATTTACTAAAAGCGCTTTTTCATCTTTGAGTAAAGCACCTTGGTAATACCATAAACTGACAAATGATTTATAACCACCAATACTAACAATGTTCTTTTTCTCATGCATGTAAACAGGACCACCCCACTTGATGGTCTCTTCTAAACCCAGTTCTAACAAAATCTTCCTAAGTTTTGATAGAGCCTCAGCCCATTGGGGTTGATTCTGGATGTATTGTTCAACACTGGTGGCTCTATACATGTTACGACTATTGGGAAGCCAGGAGCTACCTCCCGCGATGGCTCACAAGTTTATTCAGGAAAGTTGATTTTAGTGGCTCAATGGCCATGAGTGCTTTCACCGGAGAGGTTTTTTCAAGTACACTTAATACCCTGCCAAGGGTTCGATGACTAAATCCATCGTAGTCATAAAAGATTAAATCAGAAAGCTTGCCTCGCTCTATTGCCATGTTAGCATATTTATCGAAGCTACTTTCAGGTGTGTAGATTCTTTGTGGGCGTGCCTTCATCGTTGCAGAACCTGTGGTACAATAGGTTGGGCAGACACCGCAACCGAGACAAACCTCTTCATCCCTGGAAGCTTTCTGCTTCTTGCGCCCATTTTTTTCATATTTTACCATCTCAATGGCATCTACTGGACAGGCAGATTCGCATTTTGCACAACCGCTACAGGTTTCCTCATTGATATCCAGAATCCAGCTGGATGACACGATGGCATTGTTCATATCAAAAGTTTTGATGGCCTCCATCATCCCACAACAACAGCCACAACAATTACAGATATAACTCAGATCGTTCTGAACATTGTCTCCCGTCTGAGCTAACCCAGCTTTCTTGCTCATTTCCAGAAGTCTCATGGATTCAGATTCTGAGATGTGCTGAGCCAGGCCATTGTGAACCAGAACATCTGCTGCCCCACCAAATGAGAGACAATTGCTTTGCTCATGGTCACATGCCGTGCCTAAATGTTCAGCTTTATGGCGACAGGCACACAGAGAAACCGCGTGCGAGCTGGCGTTTTTGACTACATGGGATGCGCGATCGTAATCCAGTATTTCAATGTGATCCCCCTGGGGCAAAGATTCTTCTCTGGGTAAAGACCGCCCCACCTGAGTTTGTCCCTCAAATACTGCCCGGCTGAAGCGATCATTCTCCAGCATATATTTTTCAAATAATCGGGCAATTTCGGCCATGGGAGCATCAGGTCTGGAGCGCATAAATGTATATTCAAAAAAACCGATGACCACAGGGGGGAGGGCAACATAACGACGACCTTTATGCTCGATATCCACCACCAGGCCGCGATGGGCTAAATCCTGAATCAGGTCATTCAGCTTGGCTTCATCCATCTTGAGTTTTTCAGCCAATTTGGAGGTACGAGTTGGTATGGTGGGGAAACGACGCACGAGCCGGGCTTCGTCAGGAGTGAATAGAAGTTCTAATATTTTGGTGAAGGTTGGTGATGCAGGTGCGCCTGTGATGTGACGATCAAAACGTTGCTGAAGTAGGCGATAGTCTCGGTGCTCACTGACAATATGTCCCATTGTTCCCTCAAATTGAATTAGCGGATAATATAGGTGCGAAGCGCAACAATATATGCCCTGTTTTTAATTGAAAGAGCTTGGCCTTGGGAGACCTTTTGCTATATTGCTCCACATGAGAGCTGGCATTCATGTGACCCCAAATTCCCCACTCATCTCCGACCTCTCAAAAACAACAACCCTGGCAGGTTATGCCTTAAACCGATGGAAGCTTCACAAGCGCTAGACCATGCATTTTAAGGTGGAACATATCAGTACCAACGCTTTCACACCGGCACTGGCTCTACCAGCAAAACAGTCACCATCTAACTTACAGTCAATTAAAAGAAATATTTGAGGATTCTATGGAAGCGCATCAAGCCAAACATATCATTGTAACAGGGGGTGTCATCTCCGGTCTTGGAAAAGGTATTGCGGCTGCTTCCCTGGGAATGTTGTTGGAGCTAAAGAATAAGAAAGTCACTATCCAGAAACTGGATCCCTACCTGAATGTTGATCCTGGCACGATGAATCCATTTCAACACGGAGAAGTTTTTGTCCTGGATGATGGAACCGAAACCGATCTGGATTTAGGTCACTACGAACGGTTTATTGATGCAGACATGACCAAGGCCAACAACAGTACGGCTGGTAGTATCTACTATGAGGTCCTGGAAAGAGAACGTCGCGGGGATTACCTCGGTGGAACTGTACAAATCATTCCTCATGTAACTGATGAAATCATTAAAAGAATTGAAAAGCCAGAACGAATTGATCCTGATCTTGATGTGGTTATCACGGAAATTGGTGGTACGGTTGGTGATATCGAAAGTCTTTCATTTCTTGAGGCAGTGCGCCAATTTCAACAGGCACGTGGTCGTGAGAATGTCATCATCCTGCATGTTACCCTTATTCCATACATTGAAGCCAGTGAAGAGCTAAAAACGAAACCCAGTCAGCATTCCGTCATGCGCTTAAGAGAAATCGGTTTGCAGCCAGATATACTTTTCTGTCGCACACAGCACGAGCTAACAGATGATGTGAGACAGAAACTAGCCCTTTTCACAAATGTAAAACCCAATGCTGTCATCCAGGGTCTGGATGCAAAATCAATTTATGAAGTCCCCCTCTTACTGCAAAAAGAACACCTTGCTGGTATTGTTATGGAAAAACTCCAGATGGAAAACGTTGAGTCTGATACCTCAAAATGGGAACAATTTGTTCATCATATTTTGAATCCAGAAGATGAAATCACAGTGGCCGTCGCAGGTAAATACACCGCCATGGTGGATGCATATAAGAGCATCATTGAATCCTTTATTCATTCTGGAGTTGACAATCGCTGTAAAGTGAATATTGAATTTGTGGATGCTGAAGATCTTGAGTCCGACTCTGGTTTGGAAAAAGTATTGGGGCATGTCCATGGAATTCTAATTCCCGGTGGTTTTGGCTCACGAGGTATCGAAGGCAAAATTCGGGCGGCTCAATATGCCAGAGAAAAGCAAGTCCCGTTTCTGGGCCTGTGTCTCGGCTTGCAGGTAGCAGTCATTGAATACGCAAGGAATATGATGGGTCTTAGCGATGCAGACTCTGAAGAGTTTTCAGAAACCACTCCTCATCCGGTCATTCACCTCATGCTCTCACAACATCATGTGACCCACAAAGGTGCCAGCATGCGCTTAGGCGCTTATGATTGTGTCCTGAAAGAGGGGACCAAAGCTTTCGAGGCCTACGGTGAAGTAAATGTTTCAGAGCGTCATCGTCATCGCTTTGAGGTGAACAATGCCTATCGAGATCAATTGGAAAAAGCTGGTATGATCATTTCTGGAGCATCCCCGGATGATGAGCTGGTTGAGATGGTTGAAATAGCAGATCATCCTTGGTTTGTTGCAACTCAAGCCCACCCTGAGTTCAAGTCCAGAGTAGCTAAAACCCATCCCTTGTTTAAAGATTTTGTGAAAGCATCACTTCATTTTAAGAATCATTAGGAGCATCAGGCTTTAGATCCAGTTCGATCCTTTTTTAATAAAAAGAAGTCAATTTCACCAAAAATATATTTAATTTAAAGCCTGAACAGCTAACCCAAACTCAGTCGAATTCATCATCTTGTGCCGTTGGGCACCAATATCCAATTATCAAATTCAGGAGTATGTCATGCAGGCAAAGACTGTAGCAAGTTCAGGTCATCGACAGAGATTAAGAGATCGATTTTTCCAAAATGGGATTGAATCCTTCCATGATTATGAAGTCCTGGAGCTCTTACTCACCCTGGCAACGCCCAGGAAAGACATGAAGCCCCAGGCCAAAGAACTTATCCGACGATTTGGAAGTCTGGCTGGCGTATTGGAAGCTCCTACCTCAGTCCTCCTCGATGTAAAAGGGATGGGCCATACAAATGTTTTTGTACTCAAACTTCCCCACGCAGTTGGCCGGAGGTACTTATTTGAACAGGCAAAGGGCAAAGATTATCTGAGATCCAGTAAAACAGTGAGGGATTATCTAACCCATAACTTACGTGAAAGAAATCGTGAGATTTTTATGGTCATCTTCCTGGATGGTCAAAATCAGATTATCAAAATGGAGGAGCTTTTTACTGGATCGCTCACCACTTCGGCTATCTACCCAAGGGAAGTCATTCAAAAGGTCTTGAGCTATGATGCAGCCAGTGTCATTCTGGTTCACAACCACCCCTCAGGTTCACTCACCCCCTCTGGTAGTGACCGGGCTGTGACTAAAAAACTGAAAGTAGCCCTGGCTTCCATTGATGTAGAAATTCTTGATCATCTCATTGTAGGGGGCAACGATTTTTTCTCATTCGCAGATCATCGACTTTTGTAAGATCCCTGAGAAATTTTAATCGCAGCCAATAAAAGCTGGAAGCATATTCAACGTGATGTCCAGTATTGTATCTTCTTATTTTATCTAAACCTACGACTCTACCAAACCATGTTTTATATTGACAATTATTAATTGTGATATATATTCTCATCATTAAGATTCAATGACGACCGGGGAGATTGTTTGAGAAATATATATCTAATTCTATTGGTGGCAGGTTTATCATCTTGTGGTTTGCCCCCCAAAGCGGATTCAAATCCGCACCACTCATCAAGGCGAGCTCACACAGGTAAATACATCACTGAACAGACACATGTTGCCGGTAGTCGCAATCTCTTTGTCCAGCCTGACGGCAAACATTGTCTTAACTCCAGTAAAGCAGTGACAGAATATTTTAATGAGCGCCATCGAGAACGTAATCGAGATGCTGTTTTTATTATTCTCCTTGATGGAAAAAACCAGGTTTTAAATATGGATGAGTTAGGCTCAGAAATCTTCACAGCACCATCAATTTACATGTCGGAAGTGACACAAAAAGCAACCGACATTGAAGCCACCTCTGTGATTCTTGTACAATGCCTCCCCACACGATCATCAACACCCTACAATAACGACCGAGAGCTTTCAAAAAATTTGAAACTGGCTCTTGGAACCATCAATGTGGGCTTGCTTGATCATCTTATTATTGGCCGCAATAAGTGCTTTTCCTTTGCTGACAATCAACTTCTATAAAAGCGAAAATATTATGAGATTTCTTTTAGTTCTGGTGCTCATGCTTAGTCTTATTTCATGCAGCATGCTTCTACCTATCAAAGTTGACAAAGCTGGAGATATCAAGATTAAATCTACTCCAGAGCGGCTGGTTCGTGGTGAATATCTTGTTGAACATGTCGCTGGGTGCGCTGATTGCCATAGCCAGCGGGACTGGTCAATATTTATGGCTCCCTCTATAGCTGGAACACATGGAGCCGGTGGTGAGGTATTCAATGAAGCGATGGGAACTCCTGGGACCATCTATGCTCCCAATATCACGCCTGCAGCACTTGATTCCTGGACAGATGGAGAGATTGTAAGGGCGATTACCTGCGGAGTGAATAAGGAGGGGGTTCCACTTTCTCCTATTATGCCTTATCCTAATTATGCTCGAATGAGTCAGGAAGATATCTATAGTATTGTGGCTTATCTAAGAACGCTGGCTCCTATCGCAAACGAGGTCCCAAAGCGTAAATTGAATTTCCCTTTAAACTTGATCGTCCGCACCATTCCAAAACAGGCTGAGTTTGGTACTCTCCCCTATAAAACTGATGCCATCGCCTATGGGAAATACATGACAAACGCAGCAGGTTGCACAGACTGCCATACACCAATGGAAAAAGGCCAACCAGTAGCAGGGATGGAATTCGCAGGTGGTTTCACCATGGGAATGTTATCAGGCGGTACTGTGAATTCAGCGAATATTACCCCCCATGAAACAGGAATTAAAAGCTGGACGAAAGAGGGTTTCATCCAGCGCTTCAAGGCTTTGGATATTCCTGCAGCGCGTGAAGTCCCTCTGGCAGCGAACCAGGTAAACACCCCCATGCCCTGGACATATTATGCGACGATGCGGGCTGAGGATTTAGGAGCGATCTACGATTATCTGAGAAGCATTCCTGCAATAAACAATACAGTTATCAAATACCCCGAACTGTAAGGACTGGGTTTAGTCTTCTTGCTCTTCTTTCAAAATAATAACTGATTCTAAATCAGGATGGTCACCCCTGATATCAGCATAAAACTCTCGGATAAGATCCATATCCTTCTTGATATCACCAGACGGAATAAATGCCGGGCCTGTCCCAGCTATTTTGTTGGCAAAATCTACATAGCCCAGCAAAAGCGGCACCTGGGCCTTATACCCCATATGATAAAAACCTGACTTCCAATGATCCCTTTTAGCGCGTGTCCCTGATGGAGCCAGAGCAATAATTAAATTATCATTTGCGGCAAAATGATCTGCAATTTGATCAACCACACCATGGGTGCTTCGTCGATCAATGGGAATACCCCCCAACCATTTCATAAACCCGCCAAAAGGTTTTTTAAACAGAGTATGCTTACCCAACCAGGAAATTTTTATACGCATGATAAACATGACTCCCAGGAGATGAATAAAGTCCCAATTACTGGTATGAGGTTCACAAATCAGAATAAACTTACCCTGGGGTGACAGCTCACCCTTAAACTCCCATCCTGTTAGTCGAAACCAGGCCTTTCCCAGCATCAATTTTAAAAAGCCAGATCGTTTATTATTCTTCATGATCTATCTCCCAAAATCATTATTTCGCATTGATCGCCCGGCCAGAAATCCCGTTGACCAACTAGAGGTCAAATTATAGCCACCGGTTTCACCGTTTACATCAATAACTTCACCGGCAAAATATAGGTTTGATGTTAATTTTGATTCCATGGTTGTGGGATCTATCTCCTTCAGTGAAACACCACCAGATGTAACGATGGCACGATCATAAGAATCGTGACCAATGACCTGCATGGGAAATTCTTTCAAGAGCATTCTCAAGCGTTTACGCTCTTCTCCAGTGACTTGATGCAACTTTTTAGCAGGATCTATTTCCAGCAGATCCACAAAAAGGTCGATCATTTTTAGGGGTAAAAGGGATTTCAATAGGCTTCTAAAATTCTGCTTACTATTATTTGATAACTCTCGAAGCAGTCGCTGATCCAATTTTTTGTGATCCAAAGCTGGTTTAAGATCAATTTTAATTTGGACTTCCTTCGTGGACTCCAGCATGGCCACCAGGGTTTCACTTAAGGTCAGAATAATGGGACCTGTCACACCTTTTCGAGTGAACATCATTTCCCCAAACATTTCAGCGACTTTTTTACCTTCATCCCAGATTGAGAGTGAAATATTTCGCAGACTTACACCCATCACCCGTTTTGCAGTGTCACCGGCAGTTAAGACAGGCACCAGAGATGGAGCCGTATCTACAATAGTATGGTCAAAGGCCTTAGCCATGGTGTATCCATCACCCGTTGATCCAGTTGCCGGGTATCCCAAGCCTCCAGAGCATATACACACTTGATCCGCCAGAACTTGCGTCTGGTGTTCTCCCTGTTTCACCTGCAGAACATATTGGCCCCCATCAATTTTTTGAATTCCAGTCACATGTGTTTTCATGGCAATAGGGATATTTAAATCACTTAGTTTTTTTTCAAATGCTACAACAATATCTGTCGCTCGATCACTTTCGCAGAAGTATCGCCCTCCCCTCTCCAGCTTGGTAGGAACCCCCAGATCATTTATGTATTTGAGCAAATCATGATTGAAAAATTGTGAAAACGCATACTTGAGAAAGCGACCTTTTTTTCCAAACCGATTCAGGAAGCTTTGCATGCTCTCCTCGTTGGTGATATTGCAGCGTCCCTTGCCTGAGATACGCAATTTGAGACCCGTTTTGTGCATTTTTTCCAGGATGACTATGCTGTGATTAGGATTGAACGCCTCAACCCCTGCAATGAGACCTGCTGGTCCAGCGCCAATAATGACGGTATTGTAGTGGGGCTCTAGCATATCAAATCATTGCGCCTGCCAGGTTGAAGACAGTTTCCCATAAACGGCCATATCAACAAATTTATCCCATTTGAGAGCATGTTGTTTGAGGACACCTTCTGGTTCCATACCGATTTTTTGCATGACACGTCCAGAAGCCGGATTTCGAGTCATATGACTGGCATGAATCTTATTCAACTGTAGCGTCTCAAATCCATATTTGAGTAATGCCTTCGATGCTTCTGTGGCATATCCATTTCCCCAAAATGGCTTGCCAACCCAGTA
Source organism: Fidelibacterota bacterium (assembly GCA_016784025.1). Lineage (GTDB taxonomy): Bacteria > Fidelibacterota > UBA8477 > UBA8477 > JABMPR01 > JABMPR01. The sequence continues at coordinate 82,776 of JADHVL010000002.1, forward strand.
ACCCAATTCCGCCCGATTAAATCGCTGCATCACCGTAAGACCGACAGCACCAACCAATTTTCCCGAATACAATTCAATCATAGCAAAGACAACTCCACTGCCTGAATTAAATTCTGATTGATGTGAATTCATCCAGGTTTCAGCCATACCATCTAGATAGGGGTGGGGAATATTGAGTGTCATTTCAGCGATTTCAAATGCTCCAGCCAGCTCCTGGATCTTGGGAGCATCAGTTGGGAGGAAACCCCTTAGCATGAGTCGTTCTAGTTTTATTTCTGGATATTTTTTCATGGGATTCTTACCCCCATACTGGTGCTTGCATCATCTGGGCAATATATCGTTATAATAAATCCTGAATCTCCGTTTTAAATTCATTGACCAGGGAAGCCGCAACTGTCTGGCTTGATCCTTCGGCAAAGATACGGACAATAGGTTCTGTATTTGATGCCCGAAAGTGGACCCAGCGATCCTTCCAGCTAATTTTCACCCCATCCTCAAGGTTTGGAACCAGACTGGCATATTTTTCAGCCAAGGACTGGAGGATATCTGCTGGCTGGTATCCCTGAACATTGATTTTGTCCTTAACCATTTCATAGCGGGGTAGATCATCTGCAATTTCGCGTATGGATTGTTTGGTTTCAGCCATAAGCGAAAGAATGAGACCTGAAGCAACAAGTGAATCACGGCCAAGATGAGATTCAGCTAAAATCACACCACCGTTACCTTCACCTCCAATGAGTGTATCTACTTGCTGCATTTTGCGAGCAACGTGAATTTCACCAACAGGAGTTCTTAAAACCCTGCGACCATAGCGTTCAGCCAGATCATCCAGAGCCTTGGTTGAACTTAAGTTGGTAACCAGAGGTCGACGATCATCATCGGCAGCATGGCGGAGGGCGTGGTAAGCAGCCAGCACCAGTGTATATTCTTCAACAAGAGGATTGCCATATCCATCGATGACTGCCAGTCTGTCAGCATCAGGATCAGTAGCGATTCCAATATCTGCTCCCAGGCGACTCACAGTCTTTCTTAGTTCCATAAGGTTTTCAGGGAGAGGCTCAGGGGTATGGACAAAATTTCCATCATTATTGCAGTTAATGGGGAATACTTCACAGCCTATTCGTTCCAGGAAGGCAGGTAGTGCCTCTGACCCGGCGCCATTGATGGCATCAATAACAACCTTCGGTCGCAACTCACGAATCGCATCCACATTTACAAGATCCAGAGCCATCACATTCTCAATGTGCCGCTCAATCCTATCATCTAACTTGGTAACAGAGCCAGTCAACTCAGATACAAGCGGACCAGCCACCTTCACTTTAGCCAATTCGATTTGAAGTTGTCTGTGTTCTTCAGAATCTAGAAACAAACCTTCATCACCTACAAATTTCAGCGCATTCCATTCGATGGGGTTGTGGCTGGCGGTAACGATGATTCCGCCTCTGGCATTCAGGTCTTTTACCATCAGTTGAGCTGTGGGTGTGGGACAGATCCCACAATCAATAATTTCACAACCCAATTGGTTTAAAGCTTTTTCAACGACACCCTTGAACATTTCTCCAGAGGGTCGGCTGTCCTGAGCAATAACGATACGCCCATTATCCATGAGTTGAGCAAAAGCTCTGGTATAAACTTCAACGACCTCTTCATCGAAGCCATCATTGATGATTCCGCGAACTCCTGAGATTCCTGATATTAAAATAGGCATTTTTCCTCCCTGAGGGATACAGCTGATCTAGATCAGTTTGTATCCATATAAATGTTCTATGGTCGTTTTTCCAATGGTAAAAGGCTTGGTATCCTCAAAGATAAATCCCTGATGATTATACCAGTCAATGGCGGGCAGGTTTTCAACCATGACACCCAGCCATACACGATCAACGTTATATTTTTTTCTAGCGTTATTAATTCCATATTGCATCATACGCTTTCCCAGCTTCAATTTTTGATATGATGGTAAAACATAGAGCGATGTGATGAAAAACTGGAGATCCTGTTGATTCCAGTAGGTTTTGCTATATCCTACGATGAATTGGTCAACCAGAGCGACACACCCATCTACTATTTTGGAGTCATACAAATTCTGGAGTTTTGTAAGGGCATAATAAGAATCATGAAATTCTTTCCGATCCTCTTCTGGTACAAATGCTCCGTAGGCATCAGCCCAGGTATCCCAAGCGACCCTTTGAATAGAGGGCAGATCAGATCTACGCCATGGCCGCACGCCATTCTTCATCGAAAAGTGGCCTTAAAGAGAGCGTAGGCCAGCCATGACCAACCTGCAATAAATGCTACGCCACCAATTGGGGTAATTGCTCCAAAATATTTCTTTCCACTGATGGCCAGGATGTAAAGACTTCCCGAGAAAAATAAAATACCAATGATAATCAAGTATCCTGTAATGTTTAACTCTTTGGGGGACATATAATTTGAGAGACCAGGTAGAATCAGGAGAAGCAAGGAGTGAATCGCTTGATAGAAGACTGCTTTTTCCCAGATGCTTTGTCCATAGCTGTCCAGAATATTTTTTAAAGCATGAGCACCGAAAGCACCTAAACCGACGGTTAGGATTCCAAACATAGCACCCATAAAAGCAAAAAAAGTTGCTGGCATCATGCTTCCATGTCTCGGGCTCGTTTTTGACCACGTATAAAGTATTGGAAGAAAATGGAGCCCCCATACATCCTGCGTAGAGTGGCTGCAACCGCCTGGGGTTTCCGCTTTTTCCCAGCTTCTTGATGTTTTTTTATCAGGAGAAATGGATGGCTAAGATTCCAACCAATGGCCATGAGAATTGCGGCCATTCGTTTCCAGTCGCGAATCAATGCCGAGAACACAAAAGCCACGCCTTCAAGGGCGATGCGAGCAGGTAAAATGGCGGCGAGATAGACAAAGGGATAGTTTTTGACTATCATCATCAGATTATTCCGATGATTCAAATACTTTTTCTGGTAACGATCCGGGGGTAAAGTCCAACCTGAATGGTGGAATATTCTGGATTTGGGAGCGTTCACAACCCGCCATCCTGCGTTATGGAATCGCCAGCACAGGTCTATCTCTTCCATGTGGGCAAAGAAATCTTCGTCAAATAAGCCTACATCCTGAAGGGCTGTTCCACGTATCAAAAGGGCAGTTCCACTGGCCCAAAAGATATCTCTCGGTGTATCGTAATAGCCATCATCCTTCTCGGTAGTTGTAAAAATCCGGCCCAGCGCGTAGGGAAAAGCCAGGACATCCAACAACCCACCAACACCTCCAGCATAGTCAAAAACTTCGGGGTTTTGAGCAGACATTATTTTGGGCTGCACAGCTGCAATTTTTGAGTCCATCTCCATCTGCTCAACCAGAGGGCTGATCCAATTCGAGTCATGGGTTGTATCATTATTGAGCACGAGATAATACTCTGATTCAACTTCTCGTAATCCAACATTACACCCACCAGCAAATCCCAGATTTTCAGAGTTCTGAATAACTGTTACATCAGGGAATTCTCGTTGAACAAAGGCAACACTATCATCGGATGATGCATTATCTACTACCACAATTTCCAGATGATTATAATCAGTAGCTTCCAAAGAGCGAAGGCAGGGCTCCAGCACCTCAATTCCATTCCAATGCGGAATAACAACTGTCACTTTAGGGTTATTTTTTTGGTGTGTTGTCATAGCTTTAAAGATACACGGGAGGGATGGTGATTCAAATCATTGTGGATTTAAAAAGATAAATCGACCAGAGATTTTCGGAAAGTGGACCAACGCATCGTTTTCTAAACCAATCAGAACGCTTGTTTTAAGACAAGTATTTGATACTGTTGAATTATTTTGTAAATAAGACGCTCGAAAAGATAAGATGTCAATTGACCACAAAGGGAAGCGAGAGACTTCAATGGATAAGATTAGCGTTCGTGATTTTATGACAAAAGAACTGGTTGTCTTTACTCCTGAAACAGATATCTACACCGCTATAGATGAATTGGTGAAATCTGAAATCTCAGGGGCACCTATTGTAGATGGTGATGGTCGACTCGTTGGTATTATTTCTCAAAAGGATTGTCTACGTACCCTGGCAAATGGTGCCTTTCATAATGCACCTGCAGGTCCCGTCAGCGAATACATGACCGAGGCTGTAATGAGTATTGGTCCGGATATGGACATTTTTACAGTGGCTGACCTCTTCTTGAACAATGTATATCGTAGAATTCCTGTTGTAGAAGAGGATGTGGTCATTGGCCAGATCAGCCGACGTGACATTTTACGTGCAATCCAACACATGATCGGAAGCGCTAAAGCTTAAATTCAATTGCCGGCCTTTGAAGCGGTACACCACAGCATTAAAATTGGTAAAAACTCCTCTTGTCAGGGGCAGGTGTTCAGATATCTTGGCGCCATGATAATTGATACTAATATAGTAATATTAACCAACACAGGAGAGACCCAGTGAAGATCGGTATACCCGTCGAGACAACTTCTGGAGAGACCCGCGTTGCGATGGTCCCCGGAATGGTTACTGCATTTACTCGCTTGGAGCATGAAGTCATCATTCAAAAGAATGCCGGAGCAAGCTCATTCATTTCAGATGAAGAATTTGAAAAGGCTGGAGCCAGCATAGTTGATGATGCAAAATCGCTTTTTGCAGGAGCAGATGTCATCTTTAAAGTTCAGCCACCCAGTGCTGATGAAGTCAAAATGATGCGGGATGGAGCCATATACATGGGTTATCTCGCTCCACTGAGCAATCATGAAACCCTCAATGCCATGAATGCAAAAAAGGTTACCAGCTTTGCCACCGAGTTTATTCCTCGAATTTCCCGGGCACAAAGTATGGATACACTGAGCTCTATGGCGACTCTGGCTGGTTACAAGGCAGTGCTCATTGCTGCTAACCATCTTGGCAAAATATTCCCCCTACTTATGACTGCTGCCGGATCAATTCCCCCAGCAAATACCTTCATATTGGGTGCTGGTGTTGCCGGACTACAGGCTATTGCCACGGCAAAACGGTTGGGCTCTAGAGTGGAAGCATTTGATCCACGACCTGCCGTCGAAGAGCAGGTAAAAAGTCTTGGCGCTACTTTTGTCCACATGGAAGTTCCAGAAGAAAATGTTGAAACAACAGGTGGATACGCGAAACAACAGTCTGATGCATTCCTCATTGCAGAGCAGGAAGCGATTGGCGCACGCTTGCCTAAAGTGGATGTTATTATCACAACTGCTCAGATTTTTGGTAAGGCAGCACCCATTCTCATTACTGAAAAGATGGTTAAAATGATGCGACCTGGTTCTGTCATTATTGATCTGGCCATTGAAGGTGGTGGAAATTGTGAGCTTTCAGAGGCTGGCAAGACTGTGGTTAAACACGGAGTCACCATCGTGGGTACTTTGAATCTACCTGCCACCTTACCTATTAATGGTAGTGGCATGTTTTCAAAAAACCTCCTCAACCTTTTCAAAAACATCTTTCAGAATGAAGACAACTCCCTTGATTTTGATGAAGAAGTCACTGCAGGAGCTTGCATCACTCACGCTGGAGAAATTCAAAATGATCTTGTTAAAAAATCTATAACAGGAGGGAATGCATAATGGAAAGTCTAATTGTATCCATCTATGTTTTCACTCTCGCCGTCTTTATCGGCTTTGAGTTGATTACAAAGGTTCCGCCACTACTGCATACCCCTCTCATGTCTGGTTCAAATGCCATTTCAGGTATCACTGTAGTCGGTGCTCTATTGGCAGCCAATGCCAATAACTGGAAAGTCAGCACCCTCCTCGGAGTTCTGGCCATCGTTTTCGCCATGATCAACGTGATTGGTGGATTTATGGTAACTGATCGCATGCTGGGCATGTTTAGAAAAGATAAAAAGACTGAGAAAGGAGCCTGATGATGATCTATTTAGAACAGTTCACCTATCTCCTGGCTTCAGCACTTTTTATTATTGGATTGAAGTATCTTGGTTCAGCTAAAACTGCCCGTAAGGGTAACCAATATGCTATGATGGCCATGGCCATCGCCATTGTGATCACCTTGGTGGTCTCTGGTATAGCAGGTCCCGTTCAAATCATAGTCGGTATGGTTGTCGGTGGACTCATTGGTGGAGTCGTTGCCAAAAAAATCGAAATGACATCCATGCCACAAATGGTGGCCCTATTCAATGGGTTTGGTGGTATCGCCTCAACTCTGGTGGCTTATTCGGAATATCTTGAGCCAACCACGCTTCCTGTGCCATTGGATGTGAACATTACCCTCATTTTGAGTTTGTTCATTGGTACGGTCACCTTAACTGGTTCATTGATCGCCTTCGCTAAACTGCAAGGTCTCATGCCAGGTCGACCCCTTGTTCTGCCATTGCATCAGTTACTTAACTTTGTGCTGATGATCGGTGTAGTAATCTTTGGTGTCATGTATGTCATGGCCCCAGATGTACCAATGTGGCCTCTGCTTATCATCGCAGCTGCTGCAATCTTTGGTGTCACCTTTGTAATTCCAATTGGTGGTGCAGATATGCCTGTAGTTATTGCACTCTTGAATTCCTATTCAGGTCTGGCCGCCTCAGCCACAGGTTTTGTCCTGTCCAATAATGTTCTCATTATTGCTGGTGCACTGGTTGGCGCCTCTGGGTTGATTTTGACCCAGTTAATGTGTGATGCCATGAACCGCAGTCTTTTCAATGTACTATTTGGTGCTGTCGGCACAGATGACAGTACAGGTGATGCAGGAACTGGTGGTGGCGAGCAAAAGACAGTGACTCGTTACACTGCTGAAGATGCTGCCATGATCATGGATACGGTTCAATCAGTTATCATCGTTCCTGGCTATGGGCTGGCTGTAGCTCAGGCTCAGCATGTTTTACATGAAATGGCTGAGATCCTCACTGCCCGGGGAATCGATGTCAAATATGCCATTCACCCTGTGGCTGGTAGAATGCCCGGTCATATGAATGTCCTGTTGGCAGAAGCCAACGTTCCCTACGATGTGCTTTATGAAATGGATGACATTAATGATGAATTCCAGAACACAGATGTGGCTTTGATTATCGGTGCAAATGACGTTGTGAATCCAGCTGCCCGGACCAAGAAAGACAGTCCACTTTACGGCATGCCGATTTTGAATGTTGATTATGCCCGAACCGTCATGTTTGTCAAACGATCCATGGGTGCCGGTTTTGCCGGTGAAGCCAATCCCTTGTTCTTTGACGATAAAACCATGATGGTCTTTGGAGATGCCAAGGCCGTTGTTACAGGTCTTGTGAAATCCCTCAAAGAAGAGTAATGCTCGTCATCCCCAGCGGCCTACAGGGGCATAGCACCTGTGGTACGTAGACCTGAGTCGAGGGATAACAGATAAATGATAGATGTTTAAAAGCCTCGGGAAACCGAGGCTTTTTTATGTCAGCTGAATGGAATTCGGATGACTTCCTGCCATTGATCGGGACCACCATTCGTTTCAACCAGTACAGCCTCTTTTATGGTCACGGCGAGGGGGGATCCAATGGCAAGACTTTCCATCAACAACTTCTTGTTAGCAAGTTTGAGATGACTATAGAGTAAGCTCAGATGTGGCACAAAGGTGTTATTGGTCTTTACCTCAAATTGCTCCATGGCGCTTGCATGTAAACGATGAAGAGCTGGATTGAGATGGGTGTGAATGATGACACTTCTGAAGTATTGATCGAACATCCCGACATGACTAAAACTGATCTGAAAGGGCTCTATCGTTTGGGTAAAATCAATCAACTTTGCCATAATCCAATCTATGTTTTGGTTCAATTGACCAAGCAAGGTGATATGTGGAGAAAAATCAGGTGTTTCTCCTCGCTCCGAAAGCTGGGTAATCAAGTTTTGCAAGTATTCATATTCTGGTTCTGCTGGAATGAGCCAGATTGAATGACCCCTGGTATTTTCAGCTACGATTTTTCACCCCCAAAGTTTGTTATACAATAATTGTAAAATATTCAATCCTCTGCTTTCCCCAAGTTTAATCGCTAACGGATCAAATATACTTTCTTCAAGCGACTCCACACCTTTCCGGCTTGGTCATCGAATAATAACTTCATGATATAGAGGCCTGTCACTGCCTTTCCACCATAATTAGCCTCCCCATCCCAAAGCACTTGTCCCCGGTGACCTACTGGTTTTATTTGCACTGGTTCTGCAATCTTCCGGCCGGCCATATCAAACACCATAACAGACATCAGTCCATGTTCAAATGGCAACTCATAGTGAATAGCGATTTGATCAGCATGACCATCCCCATTGGGTGTAAAGGGGTTTGGATCCAGGTCAACGACTAGTTCTGATGAGAGGACATCCAGATAGAGACTATTCTCTGCTCCAGGAGTTGAGCCCCAATCGTCAATACAAACACTCCAGTTTCCAGTGTACTGTCCCGAAACCTCTGGTCGAATTCGTTCCAGGGAGCGTCCCAGCACTAACTCCGTTGATGGACTATAAGACACGTCATCCATGTGGATTTTTTGTGGGTCAAATATAATAATCAAATCTTCAGAATTATTAAGTGTGGGAAAGTGCAGGATCCCCTGATAAATCCCACTATGTAATGCTGGTCCCAGAGATTGATCATCCCCTATCACCAGATACCCATCACCTTCCAACAATAGACTGGTATCGGAGATACTGATTCCTGATCCCGAATTGTCTGCAATGAGCCACCCCAGCATGTCCACGGTATCAGTACTTCTGTTGTAAATCTCTATCCACTCATTCTGGTCATTCGTAGGAAGCGGCATGATTTCATTTATTACAAGCGGTGAAGTGTTTTCCGAAATAAATAACCGCTGAATATGTGTGTTATCCCCGGGTATTCCATCTCCCTCAGATTGAACAACAACTTCAAGAGATATCCAGCCAGAAGATTCTGAAATAAGTTCAATATCCCAGGATAAAGTATCCCCAGCGTCAATGGGTGGCAGCATCTCTGACCATTCCCCAATCTCAGTTCTATTGTGTTGTGTATTGAGACTCAACACAGCATTCTCAACTAGACTCACACCAGCATTGATTATAGATATCCCAGCCAAAAATGAAGCATCCCTCCACAGAATCGAATCTAGAATAACCACATCCTGGACCGCGAGGTTATTGGGCGGTATGAGCATTGAGTTTTGCCGACCAGGAGTAATACCAAGCGGATCCTGACATACCGACCAACTGGACTCCAATGCCTGGTCTTTCCACAGCGCCAGACGCTCCAGACTTTTGCCAGGTTCATCATTTGGCGGTGCGAGATAAGCATGTTCAATCATCCTGTGCCCCAGAGGATCCAGGATAACAATTGAATCAGAACTATTATTCAGACTAGGCCAGGAAGATAGCTCACAGATCTTGGCAGAAGCGGGTGCCCAATCCACCAACTTGATAGCATCACCTGTCCATAAAAACAGACTGTCTGGTTGAATGAGGAAACTGGACATCACTTCACCCCTACTCCCACTGCCATCCCTAAAACTCCAACCCTTCAGATCTATTTGCATTGAACTGATGTTTACAAATTCGAGAAATTCAACCTGGTCCTCATGAGGGAGATAGTGAATCTCATTGATTGCAATTTGGCCAGGCGAGTAACCCAATACTACCTGAACTGAGGTATCAGCAAGAACTTCACCTTCATGAATCAAGCGGATTGGGATTTCGTTATAACCTGGCCAGAGGGAAGTGCTGGGAAATATGAGCGAATCTGATCCAAAACTTGACAGAACCCCATGCCAGTAAATATCCGCATCAGATTCAAGTTCAAGCGAATACAGAGTGTCTATCCCCAGATTTTGAAACCCAAGAAACACTTCAGCCTGGGTTAGACCAATCGATGTGGGTGTCTCTACACGAATTTCATTAATTCGAATTTCCACTGGAAGCAGATGTCTGGTGTTCATACTAGAAGGGGTTCCACCATCTACATGGGTGCTGGCAACCCAGTTTATCTCCTCATAGGGATAAATATCTGGATGACGCCGTTCCAGGGAAGTAGCAGACTCGCCCCAACTTCCTCGATAAAACACTGAAGCCACGAGTTGACCGGTGGCATCAAATAAACGAACTGAATCAGATGAGGTGTTCAGGGCGGGCCAAGAATTGAGTTCAAGACCTTCTCTGGGCTCCACACCAAAATAATTTGTCATATTTGAGGAAGCACACAGGGATAAATAGTCAAATGAGTCAATAAATAGAAGACTATCGCTAATGAGGTGTCGAGTTTGATTCGCATCTGACATCGTCCAGCCTTGTAATGAAACTTCCCCTCCGCTTCTATTCTGAAGTTCTATCCACTCTCCCTGTTGTTCTGGCGATGGACTAAACATGATCTCAGTGATGCTGATGATATCCTTGGGATATGGCCCTATTATTTGAAACCTGAGGGAATCATCTTCTGCAATTTCATCGTTTTCAACGAGGACTCTGGCTTCCAGTTGATGCAACCCAGGAACCAGAGAAAATAAGGTTAGGGGTATTTGAAGCTCTTCCTGTGTAATCAGTTGGGAATTGAAGTGAACATTAAGGTCCCACTCCTGCTCATCTTTTTCACCATTTTGATTATCATCACGATAGACGGAAACATCGAATTCAGAGACCAGATACTCCCCCAGGTTTTTGATGTGGAGTAGGATTTCAACAGGTTCTGAGTTCAATAACGACTCGTATTCAATTCCAATTAAACTCAGGTTTATCAGGGGTGGCGTAACTGAATTGCGATACCCTGGAGTCCCGTTAATATCAATTGACTGAAGCCATGAGCTCAATGAATCAGCCGAGCTAACAGAGACCCGCTCCCAGGAGTACCCGTTTTCAGTTGAGGTTGTCCATGACATTTCACTTGAACTAGATGAATCTGGACTGCGAATGATTACAGATTCACCTCCATTGGAAAGCCCTCCACTCCCAAAGCTTGCATCTGTGGAAATAGTATAGACAGGAAGAGAATCATTTGTGATATCAGGGTATGGTCCAGTTAGAAAATTGTATCCAGGATCCATGATAAGAGCATAGTGAGAAGGTTGAATCCAAATTGGACCTGATAAATGGGAGATGGTATCCACTCCATTTCCATCGCTGAGAACCCAGCCATTGATTTGCATCACATGATCTGTGGCATTAAATATCTCTATGAATTCGTTTTCATATTCTGATCCCTGAGGATTTGACATCACTTCAGAGATACGTATGTCATTGGCATGTAAGCATATAGCCAACAACACAAGGCATGTCTTGTGCATAATAATCCCATCTATTTATATTGAGGTTTACTCGATGAGTGGAAATTAGTCAGGAACAAAACCTATTGCCAACTTTTTCATGATATCAGGAAGAATTAACTTATATTCAAATCGCTTCGCCAAAGTGAGTTTGAATAATTAGGAGGAAACATGAAGATAGTGAAACTAGGTTTTTTAATTGTACTGACCGCTTTGGTCATGTTCAACTGTTCAGGTGGAAAAGAAGTCATTGACATGCCCAAAGATGCAAATAATCCCAAGGGACCGGCTGATTTACCAGATTGGTTTACCAATCCCCCTGAAGAAGATGATATGTATATCTATGCTGTGGGGATGGGTGAATCCCGGAAAATGGATCTGGCCATGGATAAAGCCAAACAAGCTGGTAAGGTTGAGCTATCAGAACGCATTTCAGCCAAAGTCCAAAGCCAGGTTAAAAGTTTTACCCAGGAAGCAGGCATGACTGAGAATACTCAGATTGTTGAATTCTATCAATCCACATCAAAAACAGTTACTAACAACACCTTGAATGGTGTGACAGTCTTAAAGCGCTACCCCTATGAAAAGTCTGGTGGTAGCTGGATTGCTTATGTCCAACTTGGTTTGAAAAAAGATGCCGTTAGCACGGCTGTGGTTAATGTTATTAAGAATGAAGAAGCGCTCTACGCAGAGTTCAAAGCTTCCCAGGCTTTTAAGGAATTAGAAGCTTCCATGGAACAAACCAAGTAGATTTTATTCCAGAGTTTTATCAAAAGGGCTGTCAGGTGACAGCCCTTTTTTGTATCAATTCCCGATAAAATTGACCTGCTCGAAAAACGCCTGCTTATAGGAATCCCCGATGGGAATCTCCTTGCCATCAATCTGTACAAACTGTTTGTGGATCACTTCAATCCTGGGGATGGCCACCAGATAGGAACGGTGGATCTGGATGAATTCATCTCCTGGTAGCAGTTCCAGCAGTTGAGCGAAGGTCATCCTGGAGAGCAACTCCTTACCATCGATCTTAAATATTATGTAATGTCCATCTTTTTGAATAAGCGAGATCTTGCGGGTATCCACCTGATGAATTTGTGAACCACTCTTGATGAATATCTTATGATTGATTTTTCCTGTCTCACCATCATGACTTGGAGTTTCCGTTTCCGGTTTTGAAAATTTGTTTACCGCTGCTAGAAAGCGATCAAAAGGGATGGGTTTTAGCAGGTAGTCCAGTGCAGGAATCTCATAGCTCTCCACGGCATGCTGTGAGTAAGCAGTACAAAAAATTACCGATGTATTGTCGGTAGGTATCAAGCGAGACAATTGAAGACCGCTTAGATCCGGCATATTGATATCCATAAAGACCAGGTCTACGCTGTTTTGGGAGAGATGGTTCAGAGCTTCGAGTGGATCAGTGAAAGTGGCATCCAGCTGTAGCCAACTCACTTTGGAAACATACTTTTTCAAGACCTCAATGGCACCATGTTCGTCATCAACGATAATACACCTAACCAGATTGGTCACAACTGAATCTCCAATTTTATGCCGTATTCATCCTCTGATTCGTCGATTGAGAGGTTATGCCTTTCAGGATAGTGATGTTCCAATCGTCGTTTCACATTCTCAAGACCGATTCCCTTGTGGTCAGTGGATGCATTCCTTCCCTGGAAGTGTGAATTCTCGACAGCGAAGCTGAGTTTCTCTGATGACATGTTCAGTAGAATGTGAATCCACCCTTTCCCCTGATTGTCAATTCCATGTTTGAAGGCATTTTCAACAAATGGCAGCAGCAGTAGCGGTGCCACCTGAATAGCATCTGGAGAACCTTTAACCACCAGCTCAACCTCTGGTGGGCTGTCACTGCTATACTTGAGCAACATAAGATCCATGTAGTCCTGCAGGTGGTCTATTTCTTTTTGGAGGGCAGTCAGATCCCCTTCACTATCATACAGCATATAACGCATGAGTCCAGAGAGACGTAATAAGGCGTCGCTGCCTTCATGATCATCATGGCGTTGGGTAATGGCATAGATGTTATTCAGGGTATTAAAAAGAAAATGGGGATTGATCTGGGACCGTAGATATTTTACCTCGGCTGCCAGATTTTCCAGCTCCAGACGTTCCTGGCGATGCATCTGCTGATTGCGTTCGCGCATAAGTCCATAAAAGATACCGCCAACCATAACCAGCACATTTCCAGAGAGGATGGTCAAATTCAAGATCTCTTTGCGGGAGGTGAGCAACATCTTATCAGATACTTCCCCCGGCGCAGTAGGCAGGTTGAACACCCTCAGAGTCATTTGATCCCAAGCCCATTCCAAACCTGAGCTCACCAACAACAACCCTAAGAAAAGCCCTGCAACTTGTAAAAGACTTTTGATGTTTAGGCGTTTGGGAATCAGGATTCTAGCTACCAGCATAACCAAAACAATGGAGATTAGCATATCAAAGATGCGAACAGCATACAAGCTTCCGTCCAAATTATTGAACTCGCCATAAAAAACCGGTCTGGTGGCCGATTGAATAGGTGAAAAATAAGCAACCCCGAAGAGGAGCATGAGTAGGACAGGTTCAATCCACTTACGTAACATAGTGAGCTAATATATCTTTTTTTTGTACTTCTTCGACCCCTAAGGCGGTCAATCCACCTATCCCTGGCATCAATGCCCCATTACATGGCATCAATGAGATATTGTCCAAATCAAATGATTCAGAGCCAGAAATCGATGGGTTCATGCCATTAATCTCATTTACTGTTTTTTTGCTCTATCTTCCCCAACATAAACATTGAAAAGGAGTCTATTATGACATCAAGGAAACACATACTACTTATACTACTCATTGGTCTTTTTACCCTTTCGGCGCTAGCCCAGGAAAAAAGGGTCGTTATCCACAAAAAACCCCATGGTGAGGAAGTCCACAAAGAAGTCTTTATCACCCAGGATGGTGAAGTGTCTGATTCAGTTCTGACAAAGATCTTTGTACGCAGAATGCCCAGGCATGAGCAAAAGGTTGCTCGGATCGTTATCAAAAAATCAGGTTTCTTCAAAAAGAACAAGATCGTTATCGATTTTGACCCCATGACCAAAAAGATCATGAAAGTATTGGATAATGGAAAAGAGATGCCTGAAAAGAAATTTCATAAATATCAGGAATACCTTGAGGATGCCACTGAACTCGCTCCATTGGAAGCCCTCCACCCTGCCATGGAAGAGATGGATCTCAAGATTGAATTGGGAGAACTCCCCTCCCTGGAGGGGTTGGAAGGTCTAGACTCCCTGATAATTCATCTTGAAGCTCTTGAATCGGCACATGCTGTTTATAAAAAAGAACACTACAAATCGATTAAACATGTCATCGAGTTAGATAACCTGGCCGAGACCATTCAAAACATCCTGGGTGAAAGTGGCGCCACACCCCCACAAAAAATCGAAACCATTTCGATAAAAAAAGGCAAGTTTTATGTCAACGGTGATGAGATAAAAGGTGATACTGGGAAAAAATGTATTCAAGCCTATATAGCCAATTCAGATCTTACCCCTGAAGACATGCAGAAAAAGGGAGAAGAGATCAGTATTAAAATTCGCTTCGACTGATCTACAGATAAAGGAATCTTCCACTAACGCAGGATCATATCGGGGTCTGGCGTTTGAAAACCGTCCTTTTCGGGCGGTTTTTGCTATAACCATTATTAAGCGATGGGCGAAAACCGCTGCTTCCAGGTGGTTTTTGCGATAACCATTGTTAAGTGATGGGCGAAAACCGCTGCTTTCGGACGGTTTTCTATTTTTGTCTCAGGTCTTTTTCATTCCCAAGTTTGAACTGACCCGTGACTCTGGCCATGATCAGTTGAGAGCCCGCTTCATCGGTTGATTCATTCTTTGAAAGGAAACGAAGCGCTTCCTTTCCACGGAGCGTGGTGGCAAGCTTGTTTGACCTGAAAATTCTGACCTTACCATCCTTACTCGCCTGATAGGAAAAGGGTTTTTGAGTCAGTGAATCATTTACTGCCATCTCTGCCGAAAATCCTACTGGTCCATACTCAGCATTAAGAATCCAGTAAAGGCCGCATTATTGGGTGCCAACCGACTATCAACCTTGGTTTTCATCACATTAATAATGGATCTGAATTCTTTATAGAACTCCCAACTGGGACGCGGTTTGTATACCAGGGTATCCAGCTCAAATTGCTGGATCACGCCCTTTGCCGTTGTGGGTTTCACAAACACTTCATCATAAGGCTTATGATAGACTGGAAGAACAGAAATCAGGGACCACTTGGCCATTTTACCAGTAATGAGGACATCCAGCATCATATTGAAGCCCTGCTCTTGATTGCCATGCAGCATTTCTCTTAGTCCATTGGCCAGAATTGTTTCATGCTGATTGTGGAGACTATTGACAAAATCTCTAAATTTGGGTTTCTCGAAGAGACTGACCATGGATGACCGACTCACCATTTTGCTCATGGCCTGGACAATTGCTTTTGAATCTCCAAATTGATCCTCAGCAAATTCTTCCTGAACTGTGATAATCATCTTGTCCATCTTATGCTTTTTACCAATGGCTACCATGTCGGGGTGTTCAAAACCACCTGGATACACATTTAAAAATTTTGCTTCTGACTGCTTTAATTTATCGAGATTCATAGACGCTCCCTCTGATCATCATTTCATTCATATTGGTGTTGGCATAATTAATCGCTTTTAGAAGATAATCCATAAGGAACAAATATTATCACAATTCGTTGATCAGGTAAGTATATTCACAAGTCTAAGGGTTGAAGGAGTATTGATGAGATTCAAGTGGTTTCCAAAACAGATATCCAAATCAATTTCTATCCTTAGTTTAACTTTATTATTCTTTAACTGCAATCAAGCGCAGGAGCCTATGAACTACAATAAACTAACCCCTGAAGAACAAAGAGTAATTCTCAATAAAGGCACTGAAAGACCATTCAGCGGAAAATTCGAACATCATGAAGAAACTGGGACCTATACCTGTAAACAGTGTGATGCCCCTCTTTATCGTTCCGGAGATAAATTTGATGCTCAGTGCGGCTGGCCCAGCTTTGATGATGAAATACCTGGGGCTGTAAAACGAGTGACTGACTCCGATGGCAGCAGAACAGAAATTCTTTGTTCCAATTGTGGTGGTCATCTCGGCCATGTATTTTTGGGAGAAGGATTTACATCCAAGAATACCCGACATTGTGTCAACTCAATTTCCCTGAATTTTGAACCTGTGGAGATTAACATGGAAAAAGCAATTTTCGCCTCTGGTTGTTTCTGGGGTGTGGAGTATCAACTTCAAAAAGTGGATGGCGTCATTTCAACCAGTGTGGGCTATACCGGTGGATTTCTACCCAACCCGACTTATAAACAGGTTTGTACGGGGACCACAGGACATGCAGAAGCGGTAGAAGTTGTATTCGACCCTAAAAAGGTAAGCTATGAGACTTTGACCAGATTATTTTTCGAAACCCATGATCCCACTCAAATCGATGGTCAGGGACCAGATATTGGCACCCAGTATCGATCAGAAATTTTCTATCTCTCTAATGATCAGAAAGCCACCGCTGAAAAACTGATTAAACTGCTTGAAGATAAGGGTCTGGATGTTGCGACAGCATTGACACCAGCAGTTGAGTTTTTCCATGGTGAGGATTATCATCAGGACTACTACATCAAATCAGGTGGTACACCCTATTGTCACGCTTACACCAAGAGATTTTGATCAATTCCCCTCTAAACTAGGATTTGTCTATATCAACATCTCCATAGAGTTTCTGCAACCTGACTAATTCTTGTTTGGTTTCCTGAACGATTTTCGCATAGGCTGGATCTGAGTAAACATTGTTCATCTCGGATGGGTCTTGCTCCAGATCAAACAGTTCCCAAAAACCATCTTCCTCATAGAAGTGAATTAACTTATAGCGTTCTGTTCTAACACCATAGTGTCGTCTCACATCATGCCAGCCATGAGGGTGTTCATAGTAGTGGTAGTATATGGATTCGCGCCAGTCATCAGGAGTGTTTCCCCTCACGATACCACGCAATGAATGACCCTGCATCTCGGCTGGAATTGCAATTCCGGCGAAGTCAAGGAAAGTGGATGAAAAATCCAGATTCATAACCATGCTATCTGCAACCTGACCTGCCTGAATCTCCAAGGGGTATCGCATTACCAGAGGCATGCTCAATGATTCCTCATACATAAATCGTTTGTCATACCAACCATGTTCACCCAGATAAAAACCTTGATCAGATGTGTACACCACAAGCGTGTTCTCCGTCAAGCCATTTTGATCTAGATAGTCAAGAACACGACCAACATTTTCGTCAACTGATAGGATGCAACGCAGATAATCTTTGAGATAGTGCTGATATTTCCAGTTTAGTAACTCATCACCGGTAAGCTTGAGACGCTTAAATTCCTCATTTACTTTATCGTAATGGGCATCCCAACCTGCTTTCTGCTCATCAGTCATCCGGTTGTATGTACGCTTCCAGGTCTCAGTAACTTTTTCCGCAAAAGATTTCTTACCGCCGGATCCTGTCTCTTCTTCAATTGACTGGGAGTGGAGCTTCATGTCAAAAGTGAGGTACATATCGTCGATGCGCATATCAGCTTCACCTGCGGCAATACGACCGGTGTATTCATCGTGAAAATTTGCCGGCAGAGGGATATCCTGGTCATTGTAGGCATCCAGATGTTTCAGATTCGGCATCCAGTTGCGGTGGGGTGCTTTATGGTGGATCAGCATACAAAACGGTTTTGATTTATCCAATTTGTCCAGAGTCTCAAGCGCCTGGTCTGTGATGATATCAGTGGTATAACCTATGTGGGTTCTCTTTTCACCATTTTCTGTAAAATCCGGGTTGTAGTATTGCCCCTGACCTTTGAGGATATTCCAATAATCAAACCCTGTTGGTTCTGTTTTTAGATGCCATTTCCCAACAATCGATGTGTGGTAACCTGCCTGTTGAAGCAGTTTAGGAAAAGTGAGTTGACTGCCATCAAAGGTACAGCTATGATCCAACATCCCATTCAGATGTGAATACTTACCCGTCAACAGAGTTGCTCGGCTGGGTCCGCAGATTGAATTGGTGACAAAACTATTCTGGAATCGAATCCCCTCAGATGCAATACGATCAATATTGGGTGTGTGGATCAATGTGTCATTATAGCAACTGATAGCCCTCTCGGCGTGATCGTCACTCATAATGAAAACAATGTTGGGGCGATCCTGCTTCATACATGAATTCAAGAATAAGTTTGGCGCCATCAAAGCGGTGGTACCCATACCAACGGATTTGAGAAATTCTCTGCGAGTTGTTTTCATAGACTCCCCTTTGCCATTCTGTCTGAACTGACAGTTATCCCAATTCTTGTATTCTTTCTATATCTCGAAACAGCTTAATTAAGCTTTCCTGCAATAAATGCTGTGGTCCAGGCTGCTTGAAAATTGTATCCGCCGGTGATGCCGTCAATGTCCAGGATCTCCCCGGCAAAATATAGATTCTCACACGCTTTGCTCTGCATTGATTTCCCATCGATACTGTCCAGACTCACCCCTCCACAGGTCACAAACTCATCCTTAAACCCTGTTTTTCCAGATACTGAATATGAGTCGTTGGTAAGGACTGTGACCAACTTATTTAGCCCCCTCTTTCCAAGTTCACTCCACCTTTTCGTCTGAGGAAGCCCACTTTTATTGAGCAGATAACGCCACAATCTATCCGGTAAACCAAAGGGTCTAATATTAGGTAAGAGCTTGCGAGCATGTTCTTCAACCAAATCATTTAAATGACTCAAAACGAGTTCATGATTGGCTTGATCCAACCAATTAACCCTGATATCAAAGTTATAGTCTTTTTCATTAAAGATTCTGGCACCAAAAGCTGAAAGCTTCAGAATCGCCGGTCCACTAAAGCCCCAGTGCGTGATAAGTAGGGGTCCTCTTGTTTTTAAACTGGTTCCTGGAATGCTGACCAGCACAGGATCCACTGCTACACCTGTTAATTCCACAATGGCTTCATTAGGCATATTAAATGTGAAGAGGGAAGGCACAGGCTCAACGATCTCATGGCCAAGCTTTTCTATCCATTCCAGACCCTGGGATCTGGGTGATCCCCCACTGGCTATGATGACCTTATCAAAACTCCGGGGAGGTAAATCCTGTCTGGAAAAACTCAATTCTAGTTGTTCACCTCTGGGAGAAATTGCCTCTATCCCCGACCAATATTCGCACACTATTCCCTGAGCTTCCGCCTGATCCAGCAGACAATTAATAATACTGCTTGAATCCTGAGATACGGGGAAAACGCGCATATCATCCTGGATGAATAGCGGCACTCCTCTTGATTCAAACCACGCCATGGTGTGTTTTGTGTTAAACGTTCTCAGCGCTCGTTTCATGAGAGCCTTTCCGCGTGGGTAGCCTGCGGCCAGCGCGCTGATAGATGTATTTCCGTTGGTGACATTACATCTACCCCCTCCGGAAATTTTGACTTTGGCCAGGGAAAAACGTGTCTTTTCAAATATAACCACTTTGGCATCAGGAAAGTTTTCTT
Organism: Fidelibacterota bacterium; assembly: GCA_016784025.1. Lineage (GTDB taxonomy): Bacteria > Fidelibacterota > UBA8477 > UBA8477 > JABMPR01 > JABMPR01. The sequence goes on from JADHVL010000002.1 coordinate 102,555, forward strand.
TGACTGAGATGGCTGAAAAATAGCCTGCTGCTCCTCCCCCTATGATGGCAACATCCACATCAGGACCCTTTACGATTATTTGTTCAGAAGATGTTGGAAGTAGCTGGGAATCTTTGCTTCGAAGGTCATTCTTTGTTTTGTGCCGGGGTGTTTAATATTGATCGAGCCTGCATGGAGGGTCAATCTCTTGATACCTCTAGCACTATCGCCATAGACCTTGTCTCCAGCAACGGGGCAGTCAATATCAGCAAAGTGTACGCGTATTTGATTTTTTCGGCCGGTGAGCAAGTCAATTTCAACTAGGCTAAATCTTTTAGATTCCTGGAGAACTTTGTAACCTGTTTTGGCGAGCTTGCCTACCTTTTGATCCTCGGTGGAATACATCTTATGGACCACATTTTCCGCTAGATATGAAGAAAGGACACCCTCCTTCTCAGCGAGGTTCCCATGGATAACTGCGTAGTATTTTTTTGTGAAGTTCTTCCACTCTTCCTGAAGATAGCGTTTATTCTTTTCACTTTTTGCAAAGACCAGCACACCTGATGTATCCCTATCCAAACGATGGACGATATAGATCCGTTTTCGAGATTTTGGATTGCCTTTGCGGACATAATTATTTAAGGCAAAATAGGCCGTTCTATCACGAGTTTTGGCATTACTCATAGAAAGGAGACCACTCATCTTATCAACAACCAGAATATCGTCGTCTTCAAATATAATGGTGAGCCCACGGGGTTGGTGACGCTTGGAAGGTTTTTTTGTTTTCTTGCTTTCGAAGGGATCCATGGCTTTTTGAATTTACCTCAATTATACATTAAGAATTTGAAGGTTCTTGGAAATAATCTCGTTTAAAATAAACATAGGCCACAAAACCCCACCATGCGACCAGAGTTGCAACCACTGTCAATGCCGATGCCTGGGCAATCAGCTCTTGTTCCCCGGCACCCATCATTTGCCCATAGTCACTTAGCAGGCTTGATGTAGCTTGACCATACATGATAAAAAGAAGCCTGTCAACGGTGTAGATCAGGGTTCCAGTAAACATCATCTGAAAGCCCCAGTGTTTGGCAGTCCACAGACCCAGCCCCATGCCCCCATATATACCCAGGTACAAGAGGTGATAAACAACGGCAATAATCCCGCTGCGATCAGCACCAAACAATGCTACAGGAGAACTAATTGAAACGAGCTCTATCAATGCGGAGATGAGGAAAAAGAATGCTGCGAATCTCATGGTAAAGCGTGGTCCCATGATACCGCTACTTTCAGCACTTTTTGTTGAAGAAGGTGGTATCCAGAGATCGTTCTCTTTCATGGCTGAACAGTAGCGACAAAAAATTGCGTCATCCTGGATTTCTTCAGCACAATATGGACATTTCATTCAACACACCTCATTATTTGGTGAGAGTATAATATTAATTCCCCCTGATTCCTCTATGAAGCTTGATCTATGGGAGGAAATAATTAATAGTTTTTAACGGCCTTTGAGCTGAACGATCTCGTAAGTATAGAGGAAATCATAAAATTCATAATCCATTTTCAGTTCGAAGTAAAACTCTGTTGAGTAGCCTGGATTGAGGGGTTCACGAACCACAAAATTCTGAGAGAGAAGTAATTTTGAGGGATCCAGAGAATCGTTTCCTGTGTACTTCATTGCTGAGCTTTCATTTATTAGATTCGTCTTTCCCGAAATCTCTGAGTTACCAGTGTATATTTCAAACTTGAAGATGGATGAGGTGATATCATGCTCGCCATGATTCTGGATTTTGCCTCTTATATAATCCCTCTGCATATTGACTTCAAAGTCGCTAATCTGAACCTGGTTGAACTGATCCCTGGAGAGAGAATTATCATCCATGATGGAGCAATTCACAAATAGAATTGCTGGTAGCCACATTACTATTGATTTGATTCCCATCAAAGCTCAGCCTCCAGAATCCTTGATTTCTTCTGTTCCATCAGAGTATCTGGCAAATCTGCCCTGGTCTGCTGAATTAACGGGATCACGTCTATCCCACGGCCACCCTCCAAATTCTGTGGCTCTATAATCATCAAAGGCTTTCTGGATTTCAGCCTGGGTGTTCATAACAAAAGGACCATAACGAACCACGGGTTCTCCGATGGGCTTACCTTGGAGGAGAAGTAGTCTGGATTGTGTCGAACCATTTTTTATGTGGATCTCATCTGAAGAAGAAATTTCAAGGGCATGGTATTCAGGGATATTCTGCCCTGCGATTTTCAACGATTCGCCTTCGTAAAAATAAAGGTCTCGATTTACACCTGCCTCACACGATGGGAGCACAAATTCAGCGTCAGCATCCAGCGTAATCACCCAGATCGCTACCTGGTTTGTTGATTTAGATGCCCAGGAATCGGGGGCAGGAGCAGGGGCGGAAGTTGTTTCAAATTTGCCTGCAATAACGCGGGTTTCTGCTTTTCTGTCTTCCTTGTCATGAGTTTGGATGATCGGAATGGATTCTGACCAGAGCATTTTAAAGGCCGGTTCTGCAGTTTTTGATCTGGCTGGCAGGTTGAGCCAGATTTGAAACAGTTCCATAGGGTTGGGCTGATCTTCTTTTACTAATGGGAACATTTCAGAATGCTGTAGACCACTTCCTGCAGTCATCCATTGCACATCTCCATTTCCATAGCGACCTGCAGCTCCAGCTGAGTCGTGGTGATCCACCAGACCATCCAGCACGACTGTCACTGTTTCAAACCCACGATGTGGATGGGCAGGGAATCCCGGTATCTCACGACCGTGATACATATTCCAACCATCTTTTTGGTCAAAATCCTGACCAATATTTCGTCCAGACAGGGATGCGGCTGGACCCATATTATCATTGCCAACAGGGTAGGCATCGTTATGGTGAACGCAGAAAAGAAAGGGGTCTCTGGTTTCCCACATGAATCCCAGGGGCTTTATATTTTTAATCATTAATTATTACTTCCTTATATCCCCCGAGATACAAGCATAACAATAGCTCAACTAAAAGCATTGAATATTGTTCAGAAAACTATTCCTGAACTCGTCCGAGACAAGCTGGATTTAGGCTGGGTGTTTATTCATTATTCTCTGGCTCAGCCCAAACGGCAAATTCGTTTCCGTTGGGATCAGAAAAGTGAAAACGTCTCCCTCCTGGAAACGAAAATATTGGTTTCATGATCTTACCTTTTGCCTGCTCAACTTTCGCTAGTGTTTCCTCGAGTCTATCACTGAAGAAGACGATCAGTACACTTCCTGAATTTGTCTCGGCTGTCAGGTCTGATTTAAAAAATCCCACATCAATTCCGGCATTGGCGCAGGCGACATAATCGGGTCCATAATCAACAAATGACCAATCAAACACCTCTCCGAAGAAGGTTTTGGTTTGCTCCATATCTTTTGCAGGAAATTCCAGATAATTAATTTTTTCATGATTACTCATTTGATACTCCTCCAAAAGCCACACCACTGAGATCTGCCATGTCTCGTTTCCACGTAGTAAGATCGTTTTGATTAAACTGATTTAAATGGGTATGTCCACAGGCTCTGGCCATGACTTGCATCAATTCAGTAGATGCTCTGAAAAAGTTGTTCAGCTGTTGAGCTCCCTTTTCAATTTTAATGCGTGCTCTCAACTCCGGTTTCTGCGTCGCAATCCCTACAGGGCAATTGTTGGTATGGCAGGCACGCATCCCGAGACACCCGATGGCCTGGATGGCAGAATTTGAGACTGCAATGGCATCGGCACCCAAAGCCAGGGCTTTGATAAAATCTGCAGGGAGGCGCAATCCCCCGGTGATAATCAGTGATATGTCTTGGCGACCCTGCTGATCCAGATAACGGCGCGCACGAGCAAGAGCAGGTATGGTTGGAATGGATATATTGTCTCTGAATATCAGAGGTGCAGCGCCAGTTCCTCCGCCCCTACCATCCAGGATGATGTAGTCCACACCAATATCCAGAGCTGCCTGAATATCTTTTTCGATATGCTGAGCAGAAAGTTTTACACCGATTGGTATTCCACCGGTGGCCTCTCTGACCTCCTCAGCAAACCGCTTATAATCTTCTATGTTCTCCCAGTCTGGAAAACGAGGTGGTGAGATGGCTGGTTCTCCTTCAGCCAGACCACGTACTTCTGCAATCTTGCCCTGTACTTTATTTCCAGGAAGATGACCGCCTGTTCCAGTTTTTGCCCCTTGCCCGCACTTAAAATGAAAGGCCTGACATATCTGGACCTTATCCATGGAATAGCCAAATCGAGCTGAAGCTAATTCGTAGAGATAGCGGCTATTGGCCGCCTGTTCATCGGGAAGCATACCGCCCTCACCTGAGCAGATTCCAGTTCCTGCCAGCTCTGCCCCTTTTGCCAGGGAGACTTTTGCTTCTTCAGAGAGCGCGCCAAAACTCATGTCTGATACAAAGAGGGGTCGTTCCAGAACCAGAGGTTTCCTGGCATTGGGACCAATAACTACCTCTGTTCCAACCTTAGCATCATCCAGGAGGGGTACTTTATGCAGTTGAGCAGTAAGCAATTGAATGTCTTTCCAATTGGGTAAATCCTGTCTGGGAACCCCCATGGCATCGACTCGTCCATGATGACCGGTTTCACTCAAACCTTTTTCAGTTAAATGTTGAATATATTGGGCATGTGGCTCCTCTGGAGCACCATGAATATCTTGATATAAACCTTGATATGCATCTCGGTTATAGGGCTGAGGATTATGATCTTCCCAGCTTTTAATTTCGTCTTCATCTACCCAAACCTGATCTTTTTCAATCCAGACTGAAAATTTTTGAAGCTTCTCATCATTATTGTAAGCACTCACACCTGACTTGTAATTGTAATCCCAATTATGCAAGCCACAGATAAGGTCATTCCCTTGAATATGCCCGTCAGACAAGAGCGCTCCCCTATGGTGACAACGGCCATAAAGCACAGAGACTTCGTCCTTCTCTGAAAATCGTGTGATGACAAGATCTACATTTCCCACCAGCGCATAGGTGGGTTCCAGTGGTTTTAATTCTGAGAAATGAGCAATTGAAACTTTATGCATATATGATCCTATTGATTTTGACGACAATTTAAATTTGGACAACCTATTCCAGAAATTACTGGATCAAGCAAGCTATGAAACATAAACCTCAATGCGCACGAGACCAGCCAGTTTCACATTCAATGCGTGAGGCCTTTGTCATGCCCTGAGATTTCTCTATTCCTGATGTATTCATTCTGAAACCGCTATAAGTGAAAAGCGTTTGATGGTTTCGAAATCAAGGTGATCACCTTCATCCTTACCATAATAAGCTTCCTGAATTATACCCTCTCGATCAACCAGAAAATCAGCCGGCATAATAGTCAGACCCCCAGTAAACAAGTTTGGAAGGTACCCTTTTATAAACATTCCTTTCAGAAGCGTTGGCAGGCGCATAATCATACCTGTAAAAAAACCCAGGACTGAATTCTCAATTCCATATTTTCTATAATACTTGCCATGTGGATCTGCCAGTATTGGGAATGAGGCTTGGTGTTTTTCTGTATGGCGAGTGAGTTGCTCAAGGTCAGCATTAAATATGGCCACTGTGGTGAAATCCTCACCAAATTCATCGAAACGTTGTACCAGGCTGTTCACTCTCAAATTACAGAAAGGACAAGATGCAAATCGATAGAATGATAGCATATAAGGTTTACCTGAGAATGAATCCAAATCGAACTCCGTTCTGGCTATATCCATCAATTTGATGTTCTTTACCTTTTCCCCGCTTTTGAGTCTCACCTTTCCCCACTTTCATCATTTTTTTTCGTATGGACCCAGTCATCCCCATTCAGATTCATCCTGAGAAGTGTCCATCCCTCATCTTCATGATTTGGGATCGTCTTATATATTTTGAAACCAAACTGCTGGTAACAGTGAATTGCTGATTTATTAAATGCGAATACCCCCAGGTCTATGTCTTCCAACTCTAAATCTTCGAAGGCGAAATGGAGGGCCAGCCGTATCATCATTTTGCCCCAGCCCTGTCCCCTATATTGTTTTGGACCTATGAGTACTCTGGCAAGCACGGCACTTTTCTCAACATAATTCACCCCCATGAGTTCGATATGACCGATAGGGGTTCCATCCAGCAGGGCTTTGAACATAAACTGAGGGGGACGATCCGTTCTAGTCACTTCTAAAGAGGCAATGAGCTGCTTTTCATCCAGGGGGAACATGTATTTTGGGCCTGACCACTGTAATAAAAAGTCTGCATCTGGCACCCAATCAATCAGTCTCTGGATATCGCTTGCCTCAAATTTTTCCAGAGTGATCATTTACTATTGCTCCCATCCTTCTATATTTGAATAAATCTCAACCCAAACTGTTCCCACGTTAACAACTGACGCTAAAACAATCTTTCAGGTTAAACAATAATATATTTTTTGAATCTTGGTGTCTTGAAGCTTACAGAAAGCTGGAAGGTGGGGGTTTTTTAGAAGCCCATTAAACCGCAACAGCGACTGCATTGAGGTAGTGTGCCACCCTCCTTATTTAGAAGGGTTCTGAATTCACGGAAACGGTCATTGTTCCATAATTCAAGTAAGGGGGTTTCCTGAATATTACCCACTTTGACATCGATATAATCACGACAGGTCACAACATCTCCATTGGGCATGATATCTATCATCATGTAGGGGGCAACACAGGGTCCGAAGCCCAGGAAATCCTCGGGCTGTTCATAGTAGGGTACGATTTTTTCGGTATCCATAAAGGGTACTGGAAACCAGCCAAAAGGATACTTCTTCTTTGATATCTTTTCAATGGTCTGTTTTACATGCTCAGCCTTGATAGTGGTATTTTGACCGATATAGGATTTCCAGGTTTCTGCATCTACACCCATTTCTCTCTTTAGGATATCGGCGTGCTGTTCACCAATCTCCTGGGTTGTGAACCAGGATAGATACAGGATAAGACCATCAGGACCCAGATCGGCAACTGTATCAAACATACTCTCGAGATGATCCTGATTGGTATCCGATACTGTTGCAGAGATCAAGAAATAGGGATCAGGTTTTTTCCCGCGCTCTTCAAGCAGCAATTTGATGCCTCTGGAAGTCTTTTTGAATGTCCCTGGGACTCCTCTGGCCTGATCATGAATATCCTCAGGACCATCCAGAGAACAGGTCAGCATATCCCATTTTTGTTCCACTATTTGCTTGGCATTGCGCTCCAGGGCTGCACCATTTGTGATGACGTACACATAACAACCTTTTTCTTTGATATAGGCTGTCAGTTTAAACAGATCCTTGTAGAGCAGGGCCTCACCGCCGGTTATATAGAAAATGGGCTTATAGTGAGCAGTCTCGTCGACTATTTTTTTATAGTCTTCAAAGGTCAATTCTGAAAGCAGGTGATCACCGGCTCCTTCATTCATATAACCATTGTCACCAAACTGACCACAGATAGCACAACGTTGATTACAGCGATTGGTAATTCGTAGACTGATTTGATAAGGAGGACGTCTGGCGACTCCCAGCCCTGCTTTTAGATCACCATTAACATGAAGATGCTTACGCCAGGCGGCACGGGTGACAACGGGTAAATATTTTAATCTGGGGGCGAGTGCTTTGGCAAACATACCAACAGGGAGACGACTTAACATATAATGATTCCTAATCTATGACAATTCCGATTCTCTACAGGAGCCTCCTATATTAGTCTTTATCGCAAATAATCAGATAGTGAGTTTCATCTTTTTTTGATCAAATCAAATATAGCAATTGGCTGCCATCAATAATTGCCAAGATTTCTTTCTAATTCTCCTTGAATAATACTAGATTACAGACCGGCTCAAAAAAGAAACCGACTAGAATTGATCATATCTATGTACTTGAGAATAAGACTATGACATATAACTCCTTTTCCCTCTCTGGAAACATTGTTGATGTATTAAATCAACGCATTTTCCCTGGAACCATTCATGTTGAAAACGGCAGAATCAAGTCTGTCGTTGAAGAATCTGTTTCAGAAACGCACTGCATACTTCCAGGACTCATCGATGCCCATATTCACATTGAAAGTTCCATGCTGGTTCCCACAGAATTCGCCCGAGCTGCAGTTAATCACGGGACAGTTGCCACTGTTTCTGATCCTCATGAAATAGCCAATGTTCTGGGCATGCGCGGCGTAGAATTTATGCTTGAAAATGCAGAGCAAACCCCTTTTAAGTTCCACTTCAGTGCGCCTTCCTGCGTCCCCGCCACACCCTTTGAAACAGCAGGTGCAGAACTGTCCGCTCCTGAAATAGAATCTCTATTGCAGCGACCAGATATTGTCAGTCTATCAGAAATGATGAATGTTCCAGGTGTTTTGAATGACGCTGAGGACGTGAACGAAAAATTGAGACTCGCCCGAGTTGCTGGAAAAGTTGTTGATGGTCATGCACCCGGATTACGGGGTGAAGCAGTTAAGAAGTATGTTGAAGCAGGCATTACCACAGATCATGAATGCTTTAGTCTGGAAGAGGCTCTGGAAAAATTATCTCTAGGTATGCGCGTACAAATCCGCGAAGGATCTGCCGCTCGCAATCTGAATGATTTGATGTCTCTCCTCAATGAGCATTTTAAAGAATGTATGCTGTGCAGCGATGACAAACATCCCGACGATCTGGCAGAAGGTCATATCAATCTCATGGTTAAAAGAGCCATCGCGGCAGGAATTGATCCACTCAAGGTTTTATGGAGCGCTTCGGTTACACCAGTAAAAACCTATGGACTTAATGTCGGACTGTTACAAACCAATGACCCTGCTGATCTGATGATCGTTGATAATCTGACAGATTTTAATGTTCTGCGAACCTATATAACGGGGAATCTTGTAGCTGAGCAAGGCACCACAAAGCTTGAATCTCTACCCGTTCTGGCAGTGAATCGCTTTGAAGCGGAACTTCAAAATCCTGATGCTTTTAAAATCAAAACAAATCTATCTGAAGTACCGGTGATTGAAGTTATTGATGGACAGCTCGTAACAAAAAAACACCTGTGGCATCCGGACCTGGATTCAGAAGGATTTATCAAGACGAATACGGATCAGGACATATTGAAAATTGCTGTTTTGAATAGATACTCTCTCTCCAAACCCGCAGTAGCCTTGATTAAAAATTTTGGTCTGAAAGAAGGAGCTATTGCTTCATCTGTTGCCCACGATTCACACAATATTGTTGCTGTAGGCACCTCGGATGAAAGTCTGGCAAGAGCCATTAACCTCATCATTGAGAACAATGGTGGAGTTTTGGCAGTCAACAGTAAAGGTGATCACGTTTTACCACTACCCGTAGCTGGGATTATGAGTGATGATGATGCCTTTAAGGTTGGCAAAAGATATGGCGAGATGGATGATATAGCTAAAGAGATGGGCTCACAACTCAGTGCACCGTATATGACCCTGTCATTTATGGCACTATTGGTAATTCCCGATATCAAACTTAGTGATAAGGGACTATTTGATGGTAAAACATTCCAATTCATAGATGCCTTTGAAACTGCTGGGGCATTATAGACTAAGATGCCACTATCTACTCAAGTGATTGGTACAAGACTTAAACGGGTTGATGCTCGTGGCAAAACCACGGGTGAAACCAAGTTTCTTACTGATATCAAAGTAGATAATATGCTCCATGGAGCTCCGGTATTCTCTCAGGTAGCCTTTGGGAAGCTCCTGGGGATAGATACTCGGGTGGCAGAAAATGACCCCGATTATATCGCATTCTTCTCAGCCAAGGATATTCCCGGAGAAAATCAAGTCGGTGTCATTCTGGAAGATCAACCACTCATAGCTAGTGATGTGGTTCGCTATGTTGGCGACAGTGTGGGTATTCTCATTGCTAAAACAGCGGAATCAGCTCAGCGTCTTTCTAGGTTAGTTCTCGTAAATATCGAGCCCTCCCACCCCATCTTCTCCATCAATGATAGCCGGGATGCTGCGGATAATTTTATCCACGAAACCAATCTTGCTTGTGAGCATCAAGTAAAACGGGGAGACCTTGATAGCGCATTTAAAGAAGCGGATCACATTATCGATGGCCATTTTGAGACCCCCTTCCAGGAACACTATTATCTTGAGCCACAAGCTTGCATTGCTCAAGTGACCCCTGAGGGTGGAATTGAGATTCTAGGATCCATTCAGTGTCCCTTCTATGTTCAAAAAGCGGTTTCCAAAGCCCTGGCTATTCCCTTTTCCAAGATACGAGTGGAACAAGCAACCACAGGAGGGGCCTTCGGAGGCAAGGAGGATATTCCCTCAGAAACCTGCACTCGTGCAGCTCTGGCAGCTCTGATTCTCAAACGACCCATTAAAATGGTATACGATCGAACTACTGATGTTCAACTCACCAGTAAGCGCCACCCTTTTCAAATGCACTACAAAGTTGGGGTATCTGAGTCAGGAAAACTGCTTGCTGCTGAAATTCTCCTCGAGGAAAATGCTGGAGCTTATGCCACACTATCATCCGTGGTCTCATATCGTTCAGCCATGCAGGCCATGGGACCGTATGTCATCGATAACATCTCAGTCGAGTCTAAATCCTATTATACCAATCTACCTCCTACAGGAGCTTTCCGTGGATTCGGATCGCCTCAGGCAGCCTTTGGTCACGAACGGATGATGGATGTCATTGCAGCAGAACTGGATATGGATCCAATAGAGTTACGTTTGCAAAATATCTTGAAAGTCGACACTTCAACACTTACAGGTCATCATCTAAAAAGCAGTGTTGGGGCGGAAGAAACCCTGGTAACAGCGGCCAGTGCCTGTGACTGGAAAAAGCGTGATTCAAACCAAGATGCTCGCTGGAAAACTGGATATGGGATTTCTCTGATTCACTATGGGAATTGTCTCGGTGCAGCAGGATGGTTCATGGATGGCAGTGGTGTCAGGATCAAGCTCCACCGAGATGGTTCCATTTCAGTCGCCTTTGGTCTCATCGAGATGGGTCAGGGCGCACTTACCGTCGTCCAGCAAATGACAGCGGAGGCCCTGGGTGTAGAACCTGCAAGAATCACTGTACTGCCCACAGATACAGATCAGGTACCTGATAGTGGTCCTTCAGTTGCCAGCCGGAATGTGGTCATGACGGGAAATGCCATTCGAAACGCAGCCAGTAAATTATTACCTGTGTTAAAGGAAGCCGCCGCCGAACTCATGCAATGTGACCTGAAAGAAATAAATATTGAACGGGGTGAAGTAAGTAATATTCGGAATAGCGAAACACTAAGTTTTACAGAACTCAGCAATTATCTCTACTTGTCCAACCGACCTATGGATGTGTTGGGCTGGTGGCATGTTCCGGAGCTTGATTATGATGCAGCAAACGGAGTTGGTGAAGCCTATTTCACCTATTCCTATGCTACTCATATCGCACGAGTCAAAGTAGACACCCTCACAGGTCAAGTGAAGGTGGATAAAATATGGGCGTCACATGATGTGGGAAGAGCAATTAATCCTGCTGGTTTGGAAGCTCAAATTGAGGGGGGTACTGTCCAGGGGATTGGCTGGGCACTCACAGAGGATTTCAAATTTGAGGGGGGTAAAGTCTTAACCGACAATCTCACAACCTATCTATTACCAACAGCCCTGGATGTGGGTGAAATCGAATCAATTCTGGTGGAAGATCCTGAACCTGAGGGTCCCTGGGGTGCTAAAGGTATCGGAGAGCCTGCCATCATTCCAACTGCAGCTGCTATAGCTAATGCAGTGAGTAATGCCCTAGGAAAATCAGTTACTCACATTCCAATAAAACCGGATTACATTTTAGAAATGGCAGGTGATTGAGATGGGACAACTCTTACTACACAATTTGCGAATAATCGATCCATTTGGTGAACGAGAGTTTCTGGAGCATGCATCCATTCTCATTGAAGATGAAGTCATCAAATTTATTGGACGCGGTTTCTCACACGTTGGCTTTGAGGGACAAATTTTGGACATGGAGGGCAAAACGGTCCTACCAGGAATTATCAATGCCCACACCCATCTTTATTCAACGCTGGCCATGGGAATGCACCCACCTCAGAAAACACCAAAAAATTTTGTTGAACATCTCGAAGAGGTCTGGTGGAAATTAGATCGTGGTCTGGATAGGGCGTCTATGCTGGCCTCGTTTGAAGCCGGGCTTATGGATTGCATTCAGAATGGTACCACAACCATCATTGATCATCACGCAAGTCCAAACCTTGTTGAAGGTTCCTTGGATATTCTGGCAGCGGTAGCGAAATCCTTTGGAGTAAACATCAGTCTCTGTTTTGAAAGTTCAGACAGAAATGGTGAGGCGAATTTTAAAGATGAGTTAGCAGAAAATATCCGCGCCATAAAGAAGTATACCTCCAATCCTCACATCTCACCCCGCCTTGGGCTGCATGCTTCTTTTACACTTTCAGATGAATCATTAGAGAGTGTGAGCAAAGCTCTGAAGGACTTCCCTGATTGTGGTATTCATATCCATGTTGCTGAGGACCTTGCTGATGAAAAGGATGCCCAGGCCAGAGGGTATCGTTCAGTGATTCAGCGGTTGGATGATTTCAACCTACTCTCCAATCAGTCTCTGATTATTCATGGTATTTTTATGACCCGCGAAGATCGCCATATCCTGCTAAAACATGGTTGCAAACTTGTTCACAATCCGACTTCAAATGCCAATAATCAGGTGGGTGTGCTGGAGACCGAAATTATCGAATCCATGGGACCAGGATTAGGGACTGATGGCATGCAGAACAACATGCTGAAGGAAGCCAAAGAAGGTACGCTGGTGCGGGGGGCTACTGAAAGTCCACGCGTTGACTATCTGGAGCTCCTGTTTCAGAACAACCCAGATATTGCCGTAAAAATATTCGGAAAATTAATCGGGCACATTGAGGAAGAAGCCCAGGCTGACCTGGTATTCTATGATTATGAGCCTCGAACAGAGTTGAATGCTGACAATTATAGCTCCCATCTGCTCTTTGGACTGGGAAAACCCTCAGATGTCATGACTCGGGGAAGATTTCGTCTACGAAGCAAAAAACTGGTAGGCATGGATGAATCCCAAATTCGTGAAAACTCCCGCAAACAAAGCAAGCGTCTCTGGTCAGCCATGAAGGCACTATAAGTGCAAAGTGAATGTAATAACAAGAAAGCAACCATATGAACATTGATTTCCAACAGATACTCAACCAGGCCGAAAAATATCGTCCGGAGATTTCCAGGTTTTTGCGAGATATGATTGCCATCCCTAGCGAAAGTACCCAGGAAGAACTTGCCATCTTGCGTATCAAAGAGGAGATGGAAAAAGTTGGTTTTGATAAGATAGAGATTGATGAGATGGGTAATATTTATGGTACCATTGGCCATGGCTCTCATGTCATCGCCATGGATGCTCACATCGATACAGTGGGTGTTGGCAACCTTGAAAACTGGAATGTAGATCCCTACGAGGGCTTTGAAGATGATGAAATCATCATGGGGCGGGGAGCTTCAGACCAGGAAGGTGGCATGGCCAGCATGGTCTATGCTGGAAAAATTATCAAAGATCTTGGACTGGAAGCTGACTATACATTAGTGGTTACTGGAACGGTTCAGGAAGAGGATTGTGATGGCCTGTGTTGGCAGTACATCATGGATAATAAGAAGATTCAACCTGAATTTGTGGTGAGCACTGAGCCCACCTCCTGCAGAATTTATCGAGGTCAACGTGGGCGTATGGAAATCAAGGTTACCACCTCTGGGATCAGCGCCCATGGGTCAGCACCAGAACGAGGTGACAATGCCATTTACAAGATGGCACCTATTCTCCTGGAACTTCAAGAATTAAATACTCGCCTGGCAGACCATGATTTTCTAGGCAGGGGTTCCCTCACCGTATCTGAAGTATTCTTCACATCACCTTCACGATGTGCTGTTGCTGATGGTTGCTCAATTTCTGTAGATAGACGTCTCACTGTTGGTGAAACTGCTGACTCAGCCATGGATGAAATCAGGAATCTTCCCTCGGTAAAGGCTGGAAAAGCAACGGTGGCGATGTACGACTATGAGCGTCCAAGTTATACCGGTTTCAGCTATCGAACTGAAGCCTATTTCCCAACCTGGTTGATAGAAGAAGATCATGTTGCCACAATATCGTTGGTTGACGCCTACAAAGGGTTATTCAAAGAAGAGCCTGTGGTTGATAAGTGGACTTTTTCAACCAATGGCGTTGCCATTATGGGAAAATATGAGGTGCCCTGTATTGGTTTTGGTCCAGGAGCAGAAGAGGAGGCACATGCCCCAAATGAAAAAACCTGGAAAGATCATCTGGTAAAAGCAGCAGCCATGTATGCGGCTATACCACTCACTTATCTCGAAAAAATGAGAGCTCTGCAATGACCAAGTCAAAAATATTGATTATCCTGTTTCGTCATCCCGAGCGGAGTCGAGGGAAATCAATTGGTCCATTCACCACACATCTCGACTCCGCTCGATGTGACGAAAAACAAGGACTGATTCTGTGAAAAACGCTATCGAAAAAATCAAAGCCCTAGACCTCAAGAATTACGGTCATGATTTTCTGCTGACCTGGAATAAAACGCCAGATGAGCTGGAAGCGACCCTGCTCATTGCTGAAATCCTGAGAGAGAGACACCGACTGGGTAAGCCAAACCTGGTTTTTGATTCAGGACTAGCCGTTTCAATCTTCAGAGACAATTCTACCAGAACACGCTTCAGCTTTGCCTCGGCAGCCAATGCCCTGGGTTTGGCAGTCTCTGATATGGATGAGGAAAAATCCCAGGTATCCCACGGCGAAACGGTTCGAGAAACAGCTAACATGATCTCATTTATGACCCGCGTAATTGGGATACGGGATGATATGTATCTCGGTGAAGGTCACTCCTACATGAAGGAAGTCTCATCTGCTGTACAATCTGGGTTTGAGGAGGGTATTTTACACAACCGACCCGGTTTAATCAATCTCCAATGCGATATTGACCATCCCACGCAGAGTATGTCAGATCTGGCTATGTTAAAAAGCTATTTTGGCTCCCTGGACAACCTGAAGGGAAAGAAGATTGCCATGTCATGGGCTTATTCACCCAGTTATGGTAAACCTCTCTCAGTCCCCCAAGGTATTATTGGATTACTCACACGGTATGGAATGGATGTTACTCTGGCGCACCCGGAAGGCTATAATCTCATTCCAGAAGTAGTGAAGTTGGCGGATAAACAGGCACAGCTCTCTGGCGGGTCCCTTAACACAACCAATAGTATGGATCAGGCATTCACTGATGCAGATATTGTGTACCCAAAATCATGGGCACCCTTCCACGTCATGGAAGAGAGGACCTCACTATTAAAACGGGGGGATCAACCAGGACTGAAAGATTTAGAGCAGAGCTGCCTGGCCAATAATGCAAAATTCACAGACTGGGAGTGCACTGAAGAAAAAATGCAACTCACAAGAGATGGCAAGTCATTATACATGCACTGTCTACCAGCGGATATCACCGGCGTCAGCTGCGAACAGGGAGAGGTGAGTGCCTCGGTTTTTGATAGATACCGCAAAGACACCTATATGGAAGCCAGTTATAAACCATTTATTATCGCTGCCATGATGTTTTTAACGGGTTTAAAAGACCCTCTTTTGGCTTTGGATGTACTAGAAAATTAAAGATGAATCTTTTTACAACGAAAGAAACGAACGACCACGAAAAGGAAATTGTTTTGGTTTTGATGTCAAGATCAAATGAACCTTCAGTAGGGTATGAGCTATGGCCAAAGCCCAAACAGAAAATAATTCGTTCGTTTAGTCAAATTCGTTGTGATCAATAGAAGGAATATATCCGTGAACACTGAACAAATTCTCAAAAACACGATTCAACGCTGCAAAGACAATAACATTATACTACCTACTTATAAGCAGATGGCTGACCCAGATTTGATCCCTGAAGGCATCAAGGCAGAACTGTCTAATATTGGTTTGTGGGATCTGAATCCCCGGAATCTTTTCCGTTTGACCTGGCAAAACGAGCCAGTGAGCAGAGGTGGTGGTTTTGGTGATGTCAACTATATCGAACTCCCTCCGGCACTGACCGGTGTCAAAGCTCGTATCATCGTTCTTATTGGAAAGTTTTTTCCCACAGGAGCCCATAAGGTTGGTGCCACATTTGGACCTCTCGTGGAAAAATTGATCTCAGGTCAATTTGATCCAACACGGCAGAAGGCACTTTGGCCATCGACGGGAAATTATTGTCGTGGTGGCGCTTATGATGGCTATTTGTTGGGCTGTCCATCCATTGCAGTGCTCCCTGAGGAAATGTCAAAAGAACGTTATGACTGGCTTGAAAAGGTTGGTGCTGAAATCATACGTACTGAGGGTGGCGAAGCCAATGTAAAAGAAATCTATGATAAGGTAAAGCAACTGGAGGCTGAACGTGGGGATGAAATTGTCACCTTGAATCAGTTTGATGAAATTGGTAACCCTCTTTGGCATTATGCTGTTACCGGAAGAGCCATGGAAAAGGTTTTCAATAACCTAAACTCCGGTGCGCAACGGTTTAGCGGGATGTTTCTTACCCAGGGCTCTGCCGGAACACTGGGATCTGCAGATTATCTAAGAACTAAATTTCCAAGTATTAAAGTCGGAGCCGGAGAAGCATTGCAGGTGCCCACTTTGCTTCAAAATGGATATGGAGCCCACCGAATAGAGGGTATTGGCGACAAACACGTCCCCTGGATTCACAATATGAAAAATATGGATATGGTGATAGGTGTTGATGATAATATTTCCATGAACTTGATACGTCTTTTTAATGAGGATGAGGGGCACGCACTACTGAAATCTCAAGGAATCGATCCTGTCCTTGTGGAGAAATTGGATTATCTAGGTATTTCAAGTATCGCCAACATTGCTGGTGCCATCAAGATGGCCAAATACTACGAATACAATGAACATGATGTGGTATTCACTGTCGCCACAGATTCAATGGAGATGTATCAGTCTCGCCTGACAGAGCTTCAGCAAGAGCATGGCGATTATACTGAAATTCGCGCCCATGTTGATTTTGAACGTTACTTGCTGGGTTTGGACGATGAAGGTGTGATGGAGCTGAGTTATCGTGACAAAAAGCGCATGCACAACCTGAAATACTTTACCTGGGTAGAGCAGCAGGGCAAAACAGTGGAAGAGCTGGATGCCCAATGGTATGATGATGATTATTGGTCCTCAAAATTCGCTCTGGCAGATGAGTGGGATGAGAAAATTGAGGCTTTTAATGCGGAGGCAGGTCTCCTTAAACAATATGTCTAGATTTTATTTGATATCAAGGAGTGGAAAGTGATTCCTGAAGCGATTCTTGGTTTACGGTGTTGCCAATGTGATTGGGAAGGACCGGCCGAGCCATTTTCTTACGTATGCCCCACATGCGGTAAAAATCTAGACTTCATCTACGATTATGATCGTATAGCTGCATCTTGTGTCCCTTTGTCACTAAACAAAGATCATGATGCTTCCATGTGGCGATATCTTCCCCTACTCCCGGTGAAGTCAGCCCCCGAAAACAAATCTCTCCGTGTCGGCGGAACTCCTTTAGTGGATTTCCCATGCATTGCCAGCGAGCTAAAAATTAGTCGTCTACAGATCAAAGACGATACGCGCAACCCTTCCGGTTCCTTAAAGGATCGGGCCAGTGAATTGGCCATCCAACACGCCAAAGAACAGGGGAAGAAAACCATTGTAGCTGCTTCTACAGGCAATGCTGGTTCCTCCCTGGCTGCACTTTCCGCCTACCATGGAATGAACAGCATTATTCTGGCTCCAGCTACAGCACCTATTGCCAAATTGACGCAAATCCTTCAGCATGGTGCTCAACTGGTACCAGTGGATGGAAATTATGATGCAGCATTCGATCTGGCTTTTGAATGGGCTCAAAAACACGGGAGTTATTGTCGCAACACAGGGATAAATCCCATCCTGGCTGAGGGTAAGAAGACAGTAGCCTTGGAAATAGCTGAACAAAATGACTGGAAGGTTCCAGACCACATCTTTGTTCCTGTTGGTGATGGCTGCATCATCTCGGGGGTTTATGAAGGATTCTTCGATCTACTCTCACTGAAATGGATTGATTTTATGCCAGCCATCCATGCCGTTCAGGCAGAAGGTTCAGCGGCTATTGTGGATAGTCTTGTGAGAGAGGGTGACATTCAGTCTGTTTCAGCCAATACCATTGCTGACAGCATCAGTGTGGATCAACCTCGTGATGGAGACAAAGCGCGACGGGCCATTACCAGGAGTGGTGGCAAAGGCTTTAAAGTGAGTGATGATGATATTCTGAAAGCTCAAAAACTGCTCTCTGAAACTACGGGAATATTTGCAGAACCTGCTGCCGCTGCAGCTTATGCAGGATTTTTACAAGCATCTGAGACTGGTGTATTAAAATCTGGAAACCATGTGGTTGTTCTCCTCACAGGATCAGGACTAAAAGACACTGCAAGCGCTCAAAAATTACTCAGGCCTGTTGAAGCCGTTAAAGCGACGCTTGTTGATATTGAAAATTATCTGGAAAAACTCCAGGGCTAAGCATGTTACATTATCCCCAACCCCATACCTTTCAACTGGAAGTCACCATCAATGGTGAGCTGGTTCAACGAGAGATTCCAACCCACTTAAGACTATTGGATTTTTTAAGAGAGGATCTGGGTCTCACAGGAAGCAAAGAGGTTTGTGGTGAAGGCGAGTGTGGTGCATGCACAGTCATTCTCAACGGTCAAACTGTGAATTCATGCCTCATCCTGGCTGTGGAAGTACACGGAGGCTTCATTATTACCATTGAGGGTTTGGCTGATACGCGTGAGCTCACAGAGATGCAAAAAGCCTTTGAAGATCATCATGCTGTGCAGTGTGGTTATTGCATTCCTGGTATGGTCCTGACAGGTGAAAAACTCCTGGAACGCAATCCACACCCAACCAGAGGTGAAATCAAGTACGAATTATCTGGTAATATCTGCCGTTGCACTGGCTATCACAAAATTGTAGATGCCATAGAAGGGGCCGCAGATGATCGCGGATAGGCACGGATAAATGAAATTAAAGCATAGTGAAATAACAGATAAAATTCTCAAAGCCTATTATGAGGTTTATAACGAGCTTGGCTTTGGGTTCTTAGAATCAGTCTATGAGTCTGCCATGGCAATCGTGTTAAAAGATTTTGGATTAGATGTTGAGAGACAAAAGGACATCCCAGTATACTTCCGGGGACAAAACCTCGGATTATATAGAGCTGATTTGGTTGTTGATGGTAAAGTGATTATCGAACTCAAAGCCGTGAAAGCGATGGTTCCAGAACATGAAGCCCAGCTACTAAGCTATTTGAAAGCTACGGATATTGAGGTTGGGTTATTAATTAATTTTGGTCAAAAGCCAAACTTTAAGCGATTTGTGTTCGGAAATTCTAGAAAAAAAATCCGCGTAGAACCGCGTAAATCGGCGGCGAATTAATTATGCAATTCCATCAACCCACGTCTATCCGCGAATTTATTGAATTGAGTTCTAACCTGTCAGATCAGTTCACAACCCTGCTGGCTGGTGGAACCGATTTGTTGCCCCGTTATGAACGTGGACAGGTAATGCCTGATCATCTCATCGATCTCAAAAAACTCTCTGATCTTTACCATATCAACATCAAAGATGAGGCAGTTCAGATTGGTGCCCTAACCAGTATCCAGGTAATTCAAGAACAACCGCTGATCCAGGCTGAATTTACGGCTCTGCATATGGCAGCCCATGATTTTGCTGGCGCTCAAATCCGTCACCGGGGGACCCTTGGTGGTAATATCGTCAATGCTTCTCCTGCAGGAGATTTGTTGCCCGCTCTTTACGCCTTTGATGCCCTACTCACACTGATCGGACCAGAAGGCGAGCGACAACTACCTGTTCAAGAATTTATACTGGGGCCTGGAAAAACGGTTTTGAAGCAGAGTGAAATTCTTGTGTCAGCTACCTTAAAACGAAATGGTTATAAATCAGCATTCCAAAAAGTGGGTCTCCGGCAATCCATGGCCATTTCAGTGGCAAACATGGCTTTCGTTTATTCTGGGCAACAGGGTGCTTTTGACTATCTGAAGATCGCCTGTGGCGCAGTGGCGCCTACAGTGGTTACCCTTGACAAGTTGGCCAGTACAATTCTTGATAAAACCAGCAAGCCACAAGATTGGCCCCTGCTGATTGAGGCAGATATTTCCCCCATAGATGATATTAGAGCCACAGCAAAATATCGAAAACAGGTCGTGATCAATTTGGTACAGGCCTTTTTGAACGGACAAATCGATGTTTAAGACGGCTAACCGGAAAAAATGGTCTGAAATCAGAGAAAAGGGAAAGTGGAATTATATATTCAATTATGGAGTTATCAGATTTGGTATATCAACCTGGGCCATAATGATGGTATACTTTTGGGTTTTTCAGCCCTTCGAAGAACGTCTAATATTCACTTTTATTTCACTCATTACTTTCCCTCTGGCAGGTTTAGCATGGGGAAGATGGATGTGGTATTATCTGGAAAAACTTTACTCAAAATTGCCCGACTCCAAAGAGGATCAGAATTGATTTATGAACGATAGACTCTATCCTGTTTCCATTCAACATCTGATCTCGTGGATGTTATCAGAGCTTAAGAGTGACCAGCTGTTTGGTATACAAAAAGACCTTTTCTTCACACCTGATGAAAGCGACCCATTCCGTATGCAACGTTATGGGCAGATGCTGGAAACCCCTATCGGTGTAGCTGCTGGTCCCCATACTCAGCTCTCTCAGAACATCATCGCTGCCTGGTTGTGCGGAGCTCGTTATATGGAGCTAAAGACCGTTCAGACACTGGACGAGTTGGAAGTCAGCAAACCCTGTATCGATATGCAGGATGAAGGCTACAACTGTGAGTGGTCCCAGGAGCTCAAGCTAAAGCAGTCCCTGGATGAATATCTCAATGCCTGGATAGCCATTCATGTTTTGAAGGATCATTTCGGTTGGCAATCCGATCAGGGTGCTGGTGTGATTTTTAACATGAGTGTGGGTTATGACCTAGATGGGATTATGAAACCAAATGTCCAGCAATTCATGGACCGCATGGAAAACAGTCAGGAATTGTTGAATGGAAAATTGGATCTCATTGAGTCCATTTACCCCAACATTAAAAACCTGAACATTCCTTCCCGAATGACCGATAATATTACGCTTTCCACCATGCACGGATGTCCCCCAGATGAAATTGAGCGTATCGCCACCTATCTCATCAAAGAACGCAATTATCATACTGCTGTAAAATTGAATCCCACTTTGCTGGGACCAGAACAGTTGCGTCAAATCCTAAATCATGATCTGGGTTATGAAGCATCCATTGTTCCAGATGAGGCTTTTGACCACGATTTAAAATATCCTGATGCCTTAAACCTCATTGGTAATCTCCAAGCTCATGCTGATGAAGCTGGTGTGGAATTTGGCCTAAAATTGACCAATACTCTGGAAGTGCAAAACCACCGACCTGTTTTTCCTGAAAATGAAAGCATGATGTACCTCAGTGGTCGTGCGCTTCACCCCATCAGTATCAATCTCGCTGCAAAACTTCAAAAAGACTTCCATGGAAAATTAGATCTTTCTTTTTCGGCAGGAGCAGATGCTTTCAATGTGGCTGATATTCTGGCATGCAATCTTCGTCCTGTCACCACCTGTACTGATGTTTTAAAGCCAGGCGGTTATACACGTCTGGGTCAATACTTGGACAATTTGAAACAAGCCATGCAGATAGTTGAAGCCAGGAGTCTGGATCAGCTTATACTGGGGAGTGATGATTCTCAGGACATCGATAGGGCTGGCTTAAACAAACTGTTGGAATATGCTGAACAAGTGATTCACAATTCACACTATCACAAACATTCCCACCATTTTGATTCCATTAAAACCAAACGTCACCTGGGAGCATTTGATTGTATTTCGGCCCCATGCGTTGATGCCTGTGCCGCTGATCAGAACATCCCTGAATATCTTTACCATACGTCACAGGGCGATTTTACCAAAGCATTTGAAGCCATTCAGGATACGAATCCGCTTCCAGGAGTGACTGGTGCTGTATGTGATCACCTGTGTCAGCTAAAATGCACCAGGAATAATTATGATTCCCCTCTCCTGATCAGAGAGATTAAGCGTTTTGTGACTGAGCAGGAAATTGGGAAGGCAAAGAGTTCTGATATCGTTGGCAGAAATCACAGGGTTGCTGTAATTGGTGCAGGTCCAGCAGGATTGTCCTGTGCCTATTTTTTAGCTAAACAGGGCGTCTCAGTTGAAGTCTATGAGAGCAAATCATATGTGGGAGGCATGGTCTCAGGTGCCATCCCAGAATTCAGACTAAGTGATAAAACCATTAATCTAGATATTGATGTTTTGAAAAATATGGGTGTCAATTTCCATTTTGATAGCCCTGTAGGTCCCGAACTTTATAAACAAATTCAAGAGTTAAGTCATGATGTCTTTATTGGCGTTGGCGCCCAGCGGGCCTTGAAGCTTGGAGTTGAAGGCGAAACCCTTTCTGGAATACTTAATCCCTTAGAATTTCTCGCTGAAGTCAGGTTAGGCGCTCGTCCTGATCTGGGTCAGAACATTGCTATCATAGGGGGAGGTAACACAGCTATGGATGCTGCTCGCACGTCGCTTCGATTGGCAGGCGAGTCTGCTACTGTCAGTGTTATTTACCGGCGAACCATGTCTGAAATGCCAGCAGATATTGATGAAATCGAAGCAGCGCTGGCAGAAGGCATCACCTTCCATGAGCTCATCGCACCATTAAGTTTTGAAGGAAATGGCCGAGTAAAACAGATTCACTGTCAGAAAATGGAATTGGGTGAGCCTGATGCCAGTGGTCGCCGCCGTCCAGTACCGCTTGACGGTGAGTTCCTAAAATTTCCTGTGGATACTGTGATTCCATCAATTGGTCAGGCCATTAGTGTGGATTTTATTGGCGAGGATGATCTTCAGGTGGATTATGAATCCTGCAAAACGACCCTTCCCCATGTGTATGCAGGCGGCGATGCCGTGCGGGGTGCCTCCAGCGTCATCAACGCCATTGGAGATGGGCAAAACGCAGCTCGTCACATTCTGCAGAACATTGAAATTCCCACGATGCCCATAAGAAACGCACCGCGAGTCATATCCGTCGATGATCTAAAAGTGAAGGCTGGAAGCCGTGAGTATGGGATGAATCCTCCACTGGCTGAACCAGACGACTCTCAGGAGTTTCCTGAAGTCCACCGCACCCTGACTCAGGAAGAAGCCATAACAGAAGCCTCTAGGTGTTTATTGTGCGATGACTACTGCAGTGTCTGTGTGGGGGTTTGTCCCAATCTGGCCAATCTCACGTACATTGTGAAGCCGGTGAAATATGAAGTCCATGAAATAGAAAAGGTGGATGATGAACGAATTACTAAGACCACTGGACACCTTGAAATCAACCAGGAACCTCAGGTCTTGAACATTGGTGACTTCTGTAACGAATGTGGCAATTGCACCACCTTCTGCCCCACAGCAGGTGATCCCTATCTTGATAAACCGCGATTACATCTGACAGATGAAAGTTTTCGGGAATCAAATACGGGATATCTCATTTCAAATAATTCAATTCAGGTAAAAATAGATAACTATGAGGCCTCCCTAGTACATCAAGAGGGGGAATATCTTTTTTCTTCGCCCCTGGCCCAGCTCAGTTTTGATGGTGAATCAAAAATACTTAAATTTTCTAAATTAGAGTCCGGAAAAGTCAGCACACTTGAAGCTCTCGAAATGATCGTACTTTATGAAAATCTTAAAGATCACCCTATGCTAGTTAGACACGAATTTCACGAATGAACACTAATGGTCACGAAGAATTTGTTGTATAAAAAAGAAACCAGCAAGCAGATGAGTGAAATTATATATAAAGATTTATCATTTCAAATTGTGGGTTTAGCTATGGAAGTACATAGACAATTGGGATATGGCTTTCTAGAAAAGGTAACCGAAAATGCACTTCGTATCCTATTTCGTAATAATGGAATACAAGTAAAAACTCAACACCCCATTACCGTTAGATTTGAAGGTGAGGTTGTTAGACAGTATTACGCTGACATGCTTATTGAGGATAAGATCATTTTGGAGCTCAAAGTTGCTGAAAGAATTAGTTCAGCCCATAAGGCACAAGCCCTTAACTATCTAAAAGGGACTGGATTGAAATTGGCAATGATTCTCAATTTTGGTCCAAAGAAACTGGAGAGTCACCGTGTGGTCAACTGACTTTCACTTGTTAAAACCTCAAGATGTATTCGTGCCAATTCGTGTATTATTTGTGCAATTCGTGTCTATTATTATGTTCAATAAATACATTCAAATTTCACTTTCACAAACGTACCTAATCAAATGAGTAGTATCCTTATTAAAAACCCTCTCGCTGTTGCCACCATGAATGATTCTCAAGAAGAATTTTCTGGAGGACATGTTTTCATCGAGAATGGTGTGATAAAATCATTGGGACCAGACACCCCGAACATCCAGGCAGATAAAACTATTGATGCCATCGGTATGGTGATAATGCCAGGATTCATCAACACCCACCACCATCTTTATCAAACCCTGACTCGCAACATTCCTTTAATGCAAGATCAACCGCTTTTCTCCTGGTTGACAAATCATTATGAAGTTTGGCGAGAATTAACTACTGAGGCTATTGAAGTCAGTACACAAACTGGTCTATTAGAGCTCATGAAAAGTGGTGTAACTACCAGTTCTGATCATTTATATCTGTTCCCTTCCAAGGCCAGTCCTGAACTGATCGATACCGAAATTGAGGCCGCAAAAGTACTGGGTATTCGCTTTCAACCCACACGTGGATCCATGTCCCTTGGCAAATCCAGAGGTGGATTGCCTCCTGATGATGTGGTGCAGACAGAAGACGTCATTCAAAAAGATACAGAAAGATTGCTGGCAAAATATCATGAGGACTCAGATGGAGCCATGATCCGCATAGCTCTGGCGCCCTGCTCTCCTTTTTCTGTGACCACAGAATTGATGAAGCAAACTGCGGCATTTGCCAGGACCAACGGCCTTCAACTTCATACTCATCTCGCTGAAACACTGGATGAGGAAGCGTTTTGCCTGGAGAGCTTTGGATTACGACCTGTCGGTCTCATGCAGGAGTTAAATTGGCTCACCTCAAACGCCTGGTATGCTCATTCTGTGCATTTGAACGATGATGAAATCAGGGTTATGGGTGAAAATCAGGTTGGTATTTCACATTGTCCCTCATCCAATATGCGACTTGGTTCTGGGATTGCGCGAATCCGTGAACTCCTTGATGCAAATGTCAATGTGAGTCTTGGCGTTGATGGCAGTGCCTCCAACGATTCAGGAGATATGCTTCTTGAGATGCGCAATGCCATGCTCATCTCTCGATTAAGGGAGCAAGATTACTGGCTCAGCGCCAGGGACGTCCTAAGCATGGTAACCAGAGGCGGGGCTGCTGCTCTGGGTCGCCATGATATCGGACAACTCAGTGTGGGCAAGCAAGCAGATCTGGCTCTGTTTGAGATGAATAATTTAGCTCAGGCTGGCAGTCTATCTGATCCCATTTCCTCCCTTATCTTTACCACCCGCCAACGTCCAGTGGATTATCTGATTGTTCAGGGGAAGATTATCATGGAAAAAGGTGACTCAAAAGTAGATGAATCAGACCTGGTCTCTAGACACAATAAGATCGCTGCTGATATGCTTCTACAGGCAGCCCAACGAACTAAAATCGATTTCTCAACCCATCAATAAATAGGTCAAGCATGTGGTCATCAATTGAACAAATCCTTAAACCTGACACCCTGAGTGAAGCTTGTGTGCTACTAAAAGAATCGGGCTCAGCGCTTTTTGCTGGTGGTACTTATCTCGTTTCACAAAAGGACGCTAATGTACACACCCTCCTTGACATCAATCATTTATTGAATGATCAAATCGAAATGAACGGAGAGGAAATCCATATTGATGCAGGTTGTACGCTTCAGGAAATTGTCAATTTTGGTGATGAGCGACTCAATGGTGTCATTCTTTCAGCATGTCCCTCAAAAAACATTCGTAATCAGCGGACCATTGGTGGTGAAGTTGCTCGATCGAGACTGGATTCTGACATGCTGGTATTTTTATTCGCAGCAGGGACAAAATTACTCCTGAGTCACTCTGAAGCCCTCATCGAATTATCCACCTGGGACGGCAATGGCATCATCGTCAAAATTATCATCCCTCCACATGAGGTGAAACTCGAACGGGTAGCCCTGCTAGATTCCGCACCAGCCTATGTGATTGTTGGATTAAATGAGTTAAATGATCCCACCGCTATCTGTGTTGGTGGCAAGATCTCAAAAATCATGTTCTTTCAAACCAGGCCTGAACCGGCGGAGGCTGACGTTCAAAAATTTATGGATGTGGTGGAAGCAAGTTTCAGCAATGATCATCTTGGGACCCAAGCATACAAGCGTCATCTGGTTTCTGTATTGCTCCAGGAAATGGCGGTGTCGAAATGACTATACAATTCGAGTTAAATGGCCGTCTCGTCCAGGCAAATTCATTACCTGGAACCACACTTCTGGAATATCTAAGGAGTGAAGAAATTCATAGTGTAAAACACGGTTGTGATCATGGGGAGTGTGGTGCCTGTACGGTTCTCCTGGACAGTAGTAGCGTAAATGCCTGTCTGATCCTCATGCATACTGTGAATGGACGAAAAATAGAAACCCTTGAAAGTTTTTCTACCCATGAGGAACTCCATCCACTTCAAAAAGATTTTCTGAATGAGGGTGCAGCACAATGTGGTTTCTGCACGCCAGGAATGATCCTCTCACTGGAAGCTCTGGATCGTGAAGGAGCCGAAATACAAGAAGCCAATGTTCGTGATGCATTGAATGGAAACCTGTGCCGTTGTACTGGCTATGTGAAACCGGTGATGGCTGGACTTGGTACCCTCCAAAAATCCAGTAGTGCTGGGGGTGACTCATGAAAGTGATTGGTCAAGACACTCAACGGGTCGATGGTCAAGCTCTGGTCAGGGGAAATGCAGTTTTCGCAGATGATATCAAATTGAACAACGTACTTCATGTAAAAATTCTCCATAGCCCTGTAGCCCACGCTAAGATTCTTAAAATTGATGTTTCCAAGGCACAAGCTCTGGAGGGTGTTGTGGCCGTCTTCACCCATAAAGACTTTAAGACACATTATTATACCACGGCAGGACAGGGTTATCCTGAGCCAGGTCCTCGGGATATGCGAATCCTGGACTCAACAGTTCGTTTTGTCGGAGATCGCGTCGCTTTTGTAGCTGCTGAAACGCTTGAAATCGCAGAAGAGGCTTTGGGTCTCATCGAAGTGGAGTATGATGAGTTGCCAATCATTTTTGATGTGGAAAAAGCCATGACATCGGATATTTCCCTACACTCAGAAACTGGCAAAACAGGCATTCACAATGCAGCAAAAAACGTGGCTGCTCATCTCGATGCAGAATTAGGAGATGTGGATAAGGCCATTGAAACTTCTGAACATGTTTTCGAAGGCACTTATAGCACCCCCTTTGTTCAAATGGCCTCAATCGAACCCCATATATCTCTGACGTGGTTGGATGAAAACAATCGGTTGGTTATCCGAACTTCCACCCAGGTACCTTTTCATGTGCGACGGATTGTTGCCGAAGTGATGGGCATACCTGTGAGTCGGATCCGAGTAATAAAACCTCGCATCGGTGGTGGGTTTGGCGGGAAACAGGAAATTCTCAATGAAGAATTAGTGGCGGCTGTCACCCTGAATACAGGCAGACCAGCTCGCATTGAATACACCAGAGCCGAAGAACTTTTTGCCGCTCGACTACGACATCCTGAGTTGGTGTCGTTCCGGTTGGGGTTTGATAAAAATCAAGTCTTGACATCAATTGATTTAAATATTCTTGAAAACTGTGGTGCCTATGGTCCTCATGCCCTTACAGTGATGTCAGTTACAGCTCAAAAAGCATTGAGCATGTATAAAGCCCCAAGTATTCGAGTCAATGGAGATGGCGTTTATACAAACCTCCCTATTGGTGGAGCATACCGTGGATATGGAGCTCCCCAGGCTTTCTTCCCTCTGGAAAGTCTCATGGATGAGGCTGCCAATGCAATGAATATTGACCCGATTGAGCTACGTCTGAAAAACATTTTCAAGGTCGGTGATGATATCCCCATAGCCAAGATTTTGGGTGAGGGTCGTGAAGGTTTCCCTATGGTTCTCTACAGTACAGAAGTGGCCGCCTGTCTGAAACAGGGACGAGAGCTTAGTGGCTGGGAGCAACTCAGATCTGAAAAGAAAATCGGCCGTTACCGAAGAGGTATTGGTGTGGCCGTTGCAGGACAGGGTTCAGGTATACCTGGAATTGACATGGGATCAGCCTTTATCAAGATGAATGAAGATGCCAGCTTTAACCTTCAAGTTGGTGCTACGGATTTGGGGACGGGTTCTGATACAGCTCTGGCTCAAATAGCAGCAGAGGTCCTGGGGGTTTCAGTAGAAAAAATTATTGTCTATTCCTCTGATACTGATATGACTCCCTTTGATACAGGCGCCTACGCCTCCAGCACGATTTATATCTCTGGATCTGCAGTGAAAAAAGCTGCTGAAAATTGCAAAACGATGATTCTCGAACAGGGCAGGTTACTGTTGGGGAATGCAGCCGCAGAAATAGATGGGACTTTTGTTAAAGACAGGAAAGGGCAGAGTATCTCATTTGAAGATATCTGTATCAAGAGCTTTTACACCGATGAGCAAAAGCAAATTATGGGCACTGCATCTCATATGAGCTATGATTCGCCTCCCCCCTTCAATGCAACTTTTGCAGAGGTGGAAGTGGATACACTCACAGGAACGGTACGAGTTATCAAAATTGTATCCGTGACAGATGCTGGTCAGATTATCAATCCTAAGATGGCTGAGGGTCAAATTGAGGGTGGCATCCCACAAGCCTTAGGAATGACACTTTCAGAATTCATGCCCTTCGATGATAAGGGCCGTCCCATCAATCTGGATTTCAACAGCTATCACATCTACACAGCCAGGGACATGCCTGAGCTAGTCGTCCGTTTCGCCGATTCTCATGAACCTACAGGTCCTTATGGGGCGAAGGCAGTGGCTGAAATTCCAATTAATGCGCCAGCACCTGCTGTGACAAATGCTGTCTATAATGCGGTAGGGGTTCGAATTAAACATCTACCAATCAGACCTGAGGAAATTTTGGGGGCTATCAGCAGAAATGAACCTAATTGATCCAAATACCGCACTAAACATGCTCAATCTACTCTCTAATGGTGAATTATTTGACTCTAATGGTTGAATATTAGAGTATAGTCTTTTTCTGTAAACCTGTGAACGTGTATTAATTAATTGGCGAGGAGATATAGATAATGTCTGATACAATCCGCTGTGGCTGGGTGCCACTCAATAAACCAACCTATGTAAAATATCACGATGAGGAATGGGGTGTTCCTGTTCTGGATGATCAAAAAATGTTTGAGTTTCTCGTATTGGAATCGTTTCAGGCAGGACTAAGCTGGGAAATTGTGCTCAATAAACGGGATAATTTTAGCAAAGCTTTTGCTAATTTCGATTTTAATCAGGTAGCTCTATTCGGTGAAGATAAGGTTCAGGAGTTGCTCCAGGATAAAGGGATTGTCAGGAATCAGCTTAAAATCAGGGCTGCTATAAACAATGCCCAGCGCTACCTTGAAATTATTGAGGAATATGGGAGCTTCTGCAAGTATTTCTGGGGGTTTTCAGATGGAAAGCCATTGGTAAATAAGTTTAAGATTCTAGATGATATTCCTGCCAGCACTGAGCTATCCAATACCATCGCTAAGGAACTAAAGATGCGAGGATTCAAATTTATGGGTACAACTGTGGTTTATGCTCACATGCAAGCTGTGGGTATGGTGAATGATCATCTTGCGGAATGTTTTAGATATTCAGAGGTATAGAGAGACAATACAGAGTTTGACGCTTCAAAATGAGGTTTCGACAAGCTCAACCTCCAGAAATTTTAAACATCCAAACCCAATGATAATTGTCCATGTGGTTCGCTGAAGTGAGAGCCGCCAACTCCCAGCAATCGAACCGGTTCACCTGGCATCCAATTCTTTACCAATAATTTTCTGGCAATTCTGTAAATCTCAAGACCATCATCCAGTGGTTCCATCACAGTATGCTGGCGGGTGAAGGTTGTGAAATCAGCATAACGCAGCTTAAGTGTGATGGTGGCTGCCATAAATTTTTTCTTTTTAAGTTGCTCACCCACTTTGAAACTCAACTTTTCTACAATCTCCAGCAGTTCGGTTTGATCTTCAATATTTTTAGAAAAAGTTCGTTCTGTGCTGATGGACTTGGTTTCATGATCTTCATGAACAGGCCGATCATCGATTCCCTTTGACCAACGACTCATAGCTTCACCTAATTTACCGAATCTCTGCTTCAGGACATCTTCCTTGATGACTGACATGTCTGCAATGGTGTAGATGCCATACTTAGCGAGACGTTCATTGGCTTTTGGACCAATACCGGGGATTTTCTTCACCGGCAGGGGACCCAGAAATTCGATTTCAGTCCCAGGTGGAACCACTGTGAGTCCATTGGGTTTTTGAAAATCAGAGGCAATTTTTGCAATCATCTTATTGGTGGCAACGCCTACAGAAGCCGATAAACCGATGTCTCTGGAGATTCTCAACTGGATTTTACGAGCTATGTCCGTGACTTCAATCCATTGATTGACCTCGTCACTTAAATCCAGATAAGCCTCATCAATGCTGACCTGCTGGATGATGGGAGATTCATTTCTCAGGATACCCATGATTACTTTTGAATACATGCGATATAGACCATGCTGGGATGAAATTACCACGAGGTCTTTACACCTGCGACTGGCTTCAATCATTGGCATGGCTGAATGGATGCCATACTTCCTGGCTGGATAGGATGCTGCTGCTACAACTCCCCTGTTTTCACTTCGTCCCCCGACTACCACGGGTTTTCCCTCAAGAGAAGGATCTCTGAGAACCTCAACAGAACAGAAGAATGCATCAAGATCCAGATGGATGATGGCACGTGGTTTATTGGTATAAGGTTGGGGGTTTAGCATCCCTCAATTTAGGATGATCCTGTGCACCTATATATGGGAATATTTATTTGAAAGTGATGTTCAGACCTATACCCGGAATAAGTGTAACTTTCTCATCGGGTCCAATGGACGGTATCACAGTTGGTAACAAAGACAATCGAGTAGACTCGGTCTGTGCCAGACTTCCATCTGGTTTGACTTCTAATATTTTTCGGGTAAACCAGGTCCCTGCACCATAACCAGCAAGAGCCATGGACAACATCGGTTCCCTATCGGTCACATCTAAAAGGATTGCTGTTCCGAACCCAAAAAAAGTTCCTGATGCTGAACCCAGTAACATGAGTGTGGATTGCCCAAAACTAAAGTCATCATTCTGGATGTGGTGATCATAGAGAAAGGCACTTCCAATTGCACCCAAACCTGCCACCATAAAAAAGGTTTCATCATCTCCTTCATCAAAGAGAATGGATTGGACCAACATGGTATTATAGTAGCCATAGGCCCAGCCCTGCATCAGCATGAGGGCATCTCCAAAACTATACTGCTTTTCCTTAGTAATTTTATATCCATAAATTGCACCCAGGGGATAGGCAATAAGTTCAGTGATAGTTCGACCCTTAAACCAGGTGTCATATCTGTTTTCATCCGTTTCATATTCATACGAGGGTTCATCACTGATAGCATTGTATATCAATCGTGAAGTCACTCCTGCAACTCCTGTCCACATGGTCCACACCCAGGCCTGACCGTTGGTGGGTTCATATTGATCGAAGAGTATTTCTCCCCCATAATGACCCGCTGGAAGCGAGGCCATAAGCATCCACGCCCAGAGAGTCTCTCTGTCTTCTTCATCACCTCCATCCAGTTCAAATAATTGATTTAGACCTGATCCATAACGTAAACCCAGCAAAGATCCATAACGCATCATCTGGGTGCGAGCATGGGTCATTTCCATGTCCTTGGTATATTTGTAGGTCAGATAAAAGGCGCCCCCTGATGAAACCATCACACCACCTACAAACCAACGACCATCTTCTGCATGGAGTACATACGGAATACCCCATCCGTACAATCCTGAGCCGATAGCAATATTCTGTAGCACCAGAGGCCAACGCCCTGATTGATCGAGGGGTTTATTAAAAAGTGGTGTCCAGCTTTGTTCCCACGCCTTGCTGCTGTCTGTGGACAGAAGTAGTGATTCAACCATAATATCAAGAAGAATCCGTTCTTCGCTGCTTATTTTGCCATTCGCGTTGGCAGCATTCCATGCCCTTTTGTATGAGGATTGATTCTTGAGCGTGTCTAACTGTTGAGCTATTAAATCACTTGATGTGAGAAAATATAAAACTACGAGAAGTATTGCCTTCATAAACACCTCCGAGAGCTGCCAAAAGATAGTGACAATATCATACTCGTGAAGTACAATCGACATTCACTTCGTTAAATGGGCATATTCCCAAATTTTTTAATAGACCAATCCTTGGAATGGGCTGACTCATGGTTTAATTAGCATGACTCGCAATTATTGCGTTTTATGGAAGGAAAGCCTACAACCTTTGTCTACTCCTCTAAATACGGAACGAATCGGGAAACTTCGCAGACGATTGAATCATAGGCGTGCCAGATACGTCCTCCTCCAGAACGCTCTTTTTAAAATAAAATCATTCGACCAACTGTTTGTCATCATTGTCGCCATGCTCATTGGTGTTTTTGCTGGTGTAATTTCAGCAGGCTTCAGAACTCTCATCGACTTTTTTCGCCATTCCCTGTGGGGAGAGGGTGCCCTGATTCATGTTGTCATGGATGCGCCACTTTATTTAAAAATTGGGATCCCCGCAGGTGGTGGAGCCCTGGTCGCCTGGTTTGTGCAACGTTTTGCTCCTGAAGCAAAGGGTCATGGTGTTCCTGAAGTCATGAATGCTGTGGCTACCCAAAATGGTTTTATTCGTATGCGTGTGGTTGTGATTAAAGCGTTTGCTTCTGCCATGTCCATCGCGACTGGTGCATCTGTTGGTCGTGAGGGTCCCATTGTTCAGATTGGATCAGCCTTTGGTTCAACAATTGGTCAGCTTTTTCAAGTCTCCGTTCGCAGGATGAAAACATTTATTGGCTGTGGAGCTGCTGCTGGAATTGCAGCGACTTTTAATGCCCCTATTGCCGGGGCTATCTTCGCTTCGGAAGTCATTCTGGGTGATTTTAGTGCTGCAGCTATCGGTCCTATTATCATCGCTTCGGTATTTGGGACGGTCATCAGTCGGGGTCTTTATGGAGATTTTCCTGCCTTTGTACCACCGACCTACACACTGCACTCGCCAATGGAAATCGCTTTTTATATTGTCCTCGGTATTGTTACAGGTGTAGTAGCCTGGTTGTTTGTACGCACTCTCTATAAATCAGAAGATCTTTTTGATGCCTGGAAAGCTCCAGTGGCCCTAAAAGGTTTACTGGGAGGGGCTCTGCTGGGAGGCGTCGCTGTCTACTTCCCTCAGATATTAGGGGTGGGTTATGAAACCATGGAATCTGTCCTAAGCGGGAATATCGGTTTTATGATAGCTGCAGGTTTGGTGTTAGCTAAAATTTTTGCCACCAGTTTATCCATGGGTTTTGGGGCATCAGGGGGTGTTTTTGCACCTTCCCTGTTTATTGGATCCATGGTGGGGGGTGCCATGGGAAGTATTATTCATGGCCTTTTTCCCGAGATCACTGCCAGCAGCGGTGCTTATGCCCTGGTTGGGATGGCTGCCATGGTTGCGGCTACAACACATGCACCCGTAATGGCGGTGCTTATCATATTCGAAATGACAGCCGAATATACTGTTATCCTACCTCTTATGATCACCAGCATCATCGCCATGGTGATTTCTTCCCGACTCTTGAATGGCTCTAATATTTACACCTTGAAGCTTCTGCGACGAGGGATCGACATTTTTGCCGGTAAGGACATCAATGTGCTTGATCAAATCAGCGTGAAGGATTTAAAGCGCAAGATCATCGACACAATTCCTGACAGCATGACTCTGCAGGAACTTCTTGAAAAAATGTCCACCAGTTCTGCCTTGAATTTTTATGTGAAGGATGAGACCGGAATACTCAATGGTATCATCACCCATTCCGCCATGCGAAGATATTTGAATCATCATGAAGAAGTCCCCACCAATGTCTCTGTGAGAGACATGATGAACCGGAAGTTCGAGGTTATTACTGACCAGACGCCTATCCATGAGGTGTTGAGAAAAATGATCGAAATGGATCTGGAAGCCTTACCTGTAGTTGATGAGAATCGGTCACTTCAGGGAGAGGTTGTTCGAACCGCCATTGTCCACCAATATCAGGAATTATTGATTCATGCTGAGTCAGCCAAGGCCATGGCCAGTTCCATGAAGTTTATTCAGAAGCAGTATCATGAGAAATCAGAAGTGATGCCTGGTTTTTTTCTGGCTCGTATCAATGCCCCTTCGGCTTTTGTCAATCAGTCACTGCGTTCCTTGAATGTACGCCAATCCTATGGCGTTGATATTTTGTTAATTCGACGTACTGAGGGAAACAAAGAACAGGATATTATTCCAGATGTGAATGACAAGCTCCAATCCTCTGATCAATTGCTCATTTTTGGTGAGCAGGTCAGGGTTGAGCATTTGTGTAACGCCCACTAGCAAAAACCATATCGTTTAACAGCACCATCCAGATATAAAGACCAGCTTTTCAGTCAATCATTCTGCATTTTTGTGAATAAATGTTTTGCAATTGAGACTTATTCGCATATATCTTGATGCGTGTTAATAACAATTATATCAAAAGGATTAAAATGAATATAAAATCTTTGTTTCTTCTGGCGGCCCTGCTGCCTCTCTTTAACCTACAGGCAGATGGAAGACGCTATGTCTGGACCTATGAATACCAAACCCTGCATCGTGGAGAAGCCGAGCTGGAATCCTATACAGAGTTCTCGCACCTAAATACCGATTCTGGTAGACAGGCCACAACCACTTTACAATACGAATATGAAATCGGTATGAATGATCGTTTTGATGTGGGTATTTATCAAAAATTCAAACAAGCCCACAATTCACCCATCGCCTATGATGGGTTTAAGCTCAGAATGAGATTCCGGCTCGGTGAAAAGGGTCGCTGGCCACTCGATCCCCTGATCTATTTAGAATACAAGGACAACGCAGCCTTTGATCATTCTGCTCTGGAAACCAAACTCATTCTGGCAAGAGATTTTGAAAAGCTCAACATTTCTCTCAACCCGGTCCTTGAATTTGAATTTGACGATGGCGAAACGGAGATAGAGTTTGAATATACAGCAGGTTTGAGTTACCTGACTCACCCGCTGCTAACGCTTGGCCTTGAAACCAAGGGGAATGATGATCAGTTCTATTGGGGTCCCACGCTCTCCCACGGAAAAAAGGATTTGTGGTTTGCTATCGGACTGCTGTTTCCTGGTGCTGGTGATACCAGCTCAGATCGTTTGATGCGCTTTATCATCGGAGTTGGTCTTTAAGGCTGACTTTGATCACCCTCAATGTCTCAGGATTTCTAAGATTTTTTCCAATAGTTTTTAAGAAGTTCTGAGACCCATTGGGGCTGTTTTGTCTTCGCGGCCATGAATTCCCGGAAAACGGGTTTAATATCCAGAACAGGTGAACCATCCACAGCATCCAAGCCCTGGACTGTGAGGACGCCACCATTAATGCCTAAAATCTTTGCTGTAGACAATCCAATGGGATTGGGATGATAAGAAGAACGTTGAGCCAACAAACCCAGCTTGGGCCAATCCTGATTGTTGCGGGGGTGTCGAGAGTCAGGTATGTTTTTATCGGCTGGAATTCGGTGAAAAACGAATACAATCTCAACATGGGAGAAAGTCTCCAGCCCTTTAAGCAACTCACCGGAAAGGTCTTCCCTGAGACGAATTTCTGAGACCACGTCACCCCACTCATCATCTCCTAGATGATGACGATCATTTGAAACAAAGGCGATGGGGGTAAGCTCAATTTTTTCCATATCTCAGTATTATCTCACAAGGAGTAACTTTGTAATAGCTGTCCGGGTTTCCGTCTCAAGACGACACAGATAGACACCCGCTTCCACGGAATTGCCATCCCTATCCTGACCATTCCAGGTGACCTGATATCGACCACTGGCTTGTGATGCATTGATGAGGTGAATCACCGCACGCCCCTGGATATCCACAATACTCATGCTAACTGATGAGTGTTCATCCAAAGTGTAAGGAATGGTTGTTGAGGGATTAAAGGGGTTGGGGAAATTTGATTCAAGCGAGAATATTTCTGGCTTTTCAGGTCCATTTTCCGCTATACCAACCACATATTCAGTGGTTTTCAATATCCAGTCATCAGGATCCATAACCAGATTTGTAACTATTTCTCCTGGTGGGATTTGAAAATTGAAGGTCATGAAGTCTTCGTTGATTCGCAATACGGTATCGATGACAGATCCCGTGGTTGTTATACGAAAATCAACTGGCATATCAAAGGTGACGCCGGATTGAATGACTTGAACCAAAAGATCCTCACCTGTCTGGGCTCGATAATTCTGATAACGGGGATAACTGGGACCATAGATCCATTGCTGAAAGAAATTATTCAAATCCAGGCCGCTGACTTCTTCACACACCATCTGAAATTGTTCTGTTGTTGCCGTGGCATATTTTAGTTCGGGATCATTTGCATAGGCTTGAAGAATCTCAAAAAAGGTTTCATCTCCAACCATATGACGCAGCATGTGTAAAACCCAGGCTCCCTTATTGTAGGAAAGCCACCAGTCAAAAATATTGTCTGATTCTGTATCTTCTACATAGATGGTACCAGTTTGTCGATCAAGTCTTTTAGAGTCTTCCATTTTTTGTTTATAACCGACATTACCATATCTATGCTCCCACCACAAAGCCTCTGCATAGCGGGCAAATCCTTCATTGAGCCAGATATGATGATAGCTGTGGCAGGTAATCATATCGCCATACCACATATGGCACAACTCGTGGGCAACCCTGCGTTCTGTTGGATCTCCCATAGAGGTCAGGGTCTGATGTTCCATACCATAGCTTTCCCCCCACTCAGCATGGCCATATTTTTCATCCATAAACGGATAAGGACCGAATTGCTCAGCATATAGGGTGATCATTTCAGGAAGGAGACCATAGTTTGTAGTCATATATGATGGATCTGGAGTATCAGGATGGCTATAGGTATAAAACATAATGGGGAGTGTATCATTATTGGCATCGATATACTCATCACCCCACACAAAAAATTCATAAATGGAAAGAGAGACCAGATAGGTGGCAATCGGGTGCCCGACATGCCAATGCCAGGTTTTGGTTCCATCGCCATTGTCAATTTCAGAGATGAGACGACCGTTGGATGCAACTGTCATATAATCTGATATGGTCACAACAATATCCATAGAGTCAGGCTTGTCTCTGGGGAAATCCACAGATGGCCACCAATCTCGAGCATTATAGGGCTGCGAATTTGTCCAGATTGCCCTTTGTCCAAATTCATAATCCCAGTTAAAGCCCTGATCATCGCGATTACCAGCTGGACCGCAATCTGAAAAGATGTCGATATCGATCTGTTGTCCCACCACAATGCTATCTGGTACAGGAATGCTGAGCATATCACTGCCATGGGTAAAGGCAACAGTATCTCCGTCCATAATAACGGTATTTACTGTGATCTCTCCCACACCCAGATTGTCGGTTGAGTAATCCAGTTCAATGGTTTCAAGGGTGGTATCCAGAACCACAAAGCTGACCATAAATTCCTTTTCCATGGAGGTGGTGGCGATATCCATATAAAAGTTCAAACCATAATAGCGGATATCAATTTTCTGCTGTTCCGAGGAGGGCTGCATGTCACGGAGAAACTGACCGGCTTGTGCGTGGCCGCAGGGTTTGTCTTCATCAATAAATGCATTTCCACTTATGGAAACAATAATTCCCAGCATAAATGATAGCTGTCTATTCCAATTCTGTTTCACTTCTATATCTCCCCTTTTAAATAAGCCTGCCGTTTCACCTCAGGAAATTTTTCGATGGCGTATCTCAGCATGGTCCGTGGCATGATTTTATAGTGTTTTTGTAAGAATGTCTCTTCAGTGGATCGACTTTTATTCCCTACTTCTCTCAGCATCCAACCCACTGCTTTATGGATGAGGTCTTCCTGGTCGTGGAGGAGGATCTCAGAGAGTTTGAGGGTATCTTGAAAATCATATTGTCTAATAAAGTAATAGCTTGCAATAATGGCAACTCTGCGCTCCCATAGATCCTTTGATCTGGCCAACATTTCAAGATGTGACCGATCCTTATCGAAAAGAAAATGCCCCACTATTTGTAGGGCAGAGCTATCAACCAGATCCCAATTGTTGATATAGGCGACATGGCTGAGGTAAGCCTCATAAATCTGATGTTTTCCTGTGGAATCGGCATGGTTGTATAGATTTACCAGTAGAAATAATGCAGTGAGCCTGGCTTCGTGATATTCGGAATGCAGTAAATCAAGGGCGTCCGACAAAACGGCTTGTTTATACCTTTTGGCTAGAGCCCGCTGGAGTGGCACCTTAATCCCAAGAAAGACATCCCCTTCGCCATATTCCCCTTTTGCGGTCTTAAAGAATCGTTGGGAATGGCTGGCTCGTTCTGGATCACCCAATTCTAATAATTCCTTGAGAATTTGATCTGAAAGTTTAGACATAGGTGATAACAATTCCCAATTGACTGATCAACATATCCATTTAAAGACTTGCCCAGTTGTATCGTTTAGCAACCTGTGCCAGCCCTCTAGTGGGATTGACTATAACGGGGTAACCCACACGCTTTAATATAGGTATATCATTTTCTGAATTCCCATAGGCATAGGATTGGGAAAAATCAATGCCGTGGTGTTTCGCCAAATCATTTGCCAGCGTCACCTTCGCCTCTCCAACACACACCTGCCCCTTTGGTCTCCCCGTAAGTATTCCATGCTCATCCACCTCAAGGTGAGTACATAATAAATGGTCTATGCTGAGAGCTTCCATCACCGGTTTGAGATAGTAATCAATGGAGCCAGTCACCAACACAGTTTGATGTCCCTGCTCCTGGTGCCAGCGTAATTTTTTCGTCACTTCTGCTGATAAATTAGGCGCGAGATGCTCCTCATAAAAAGG
This sequence comes from Fidelibacterota bacterium, assembly GCA_016784025.1. Taxonomy (GTDB): domain Bacteria; phylum Fidelibacterota; class UBA8477; order UBA8477; family JABMPR01; genus JABMPR01. The sequence goes on from JADHVL010000002.1 coordinate 141,869, forward strand.
TTGGGCTGAGTCTACAAAGAGTTGAAACTCACGACCCTTGTAAAAACTCAGAAATGTGCGAGCCATGTATTGCTCGTCAACGAGCCCAAGCTTTTTGAGGAGGACACCGAGTAGCAATTTCAGGATGAATGTCCTTGAAAGATAGCCCTGAGCCTTGAGAACCTTGAATCCTATAGTAGCACTATCTACAGCCAGAAGGGTTTCATCAAAATCAAAAAATGCAGCTATGGGTGAGGTGTTGTTTTGCTTCATGTCAACTCTTCAGATTTGAATAATTCCGTTTTCAATGGGGCAACTTGTTTTTATGATTCCAGGCATTTCAATTATGAGCACTTTTTAACAGAATATTCTGTGATAAACAAGGACTTTAGAGTGTTCCAGACGACCTTCATTAGTTTGTAATGTTTACTAACTAAGTCTTGTCTTGGTTGTCTAGACATGTTATCCTATTCTCAATAATTGAACATTGAGGTTTATCTATGAATATTGTTGATAAATTCATCGCCAAAGCCCAGGAGAATCCCGCTCGTATTGTCTATCCTGAAGCGACGGATCCGAGGATTTTAAAGGCTGTCGTACAGGTGAAGGAACGAGGAATTGCCACCCCTCTCCTCGTTGGTAACCCTGAACATATTCAGGAAGTAGCCGAAGAACACGGTTGTGCAATTAGCGGAATCGAGCTCATCGACAGCAAAACAGAAGCTCGTCTGGATACCTTTGCCAAGGCTTATGCTGACAAGCGGGATCTCAGAGAAGCCATAGCTAAAAAGCTGGTAGGCAAACCCTTGTCTTTTGGTGGAATGATGGTAAGCCAGGGTGCTGCAGATGGAATGGTAGCTGGTGTAGCCACTGCAACCAGCATTGTTATTCAAACCGCAACCCTTACCGTTGGATTTCAAGAAGGACTTTCTACACCTAGTAGTTTTTTTATCATGATTATTCCTGAATTTCAAGGTGAGCAGGACAAGATCTTTCTGTTCGCTGATTCAGCAGTAAATATTCAACCCAGTGCACAACAACTGGCCGAAATTGCCATTGCCTCTGGGACAAATGCCAGAGCCCTCCTGGGGATAGATCCTAAAATCGCTTTTCTTTCATTTTCAACCAGGGGTTCCGCTGGGCATGCGGATGCAGATAAAGTCATCGAGGCTCTCGCCATAGCCCGTAAAATTAATCCTGAGTTTGATATGGATGGAGAACTCCAGCTTGATGCTTCAATCATCCCAAGTGTTGCCTCAAAAAAGGTGCAGGAAAGCCCAGTCGCAGGACAAGCCAATGTATTGGTGTTCCCCGATCTCGATGCTGGAAACATCGGCTATAAACTGGTCCAGTATATGGCCAATGCCAAGGCCATTGGTCCCATCCTCCAGGGTTTTGCAAAACCGGTGAATGATATGAGTCGAGGTGCCAGTGTTGATGACTTGATAGCCGTTTCTGCCATCACATCAGTCCAGGCCAAAGGATAAGCCGACATGAAAATCCTGGTCTTTAATTGCGGCAGTTCCTCTATAAAATTCAAACTCTTTCAGATGCCTCAGGAGGACTTGCTGGCGGAGGGGCTTGTAGAGAGGGTCGGCTCAGAGGATGCCTATGCTTCTTTAAAAACTCCTCTGGGAAAAGCCAAAAAAAAACAGGAAATTCTTGACTACCCCTCTGGATTTGCAGTCATCAAGAATATGCTTCTCAATCCCGAAAGTGGCGTCATTAATTCTCTATCTGAAGTCAATGCCTGTGGGCATCGTGTGGTTCATGGCGGCGAAAGCTTTGGTGGATCCATGCCTATAGATGATGAGCTGGAGGAAGGTATTGAAGCTGTTTTTGAGCTGGCTCCACTCCACAATCCTCCCAATTTGACAGGGATACGACAAGCCCGACTTATGTTTGGTGACATTCCCCAGGTTGCCTGTTTTGATACCGCATTTCACCACAGTATTCCTGAAGTGGCCTACCGCTATGCCCTGCCTGAGAAGTTTTACTCTGAATACCAGATCAGACGCTATGGTTTTCACGGTATGTCCCACCAATATGTAGCTCGACAAGCCGCCCAGATGATGGGAATGCATAAATATTCTGTTAATCTGATTACCTGCCACCTGGGAAATGGTTCTTCTGTGGCAGCCATTAGAGATGGTCACTCCGTTGATACCAGCATGGGGCTCACGCCGCTGGAGGGTCTTGTCATGGGAACCCGCAGTGGTGACCTGGATCCTGGTATTCTGTTCTACCTAAATCGAAAAGGTTATGACACGGAAGCTTTGGATACGCTACTTAATAAGCAATCTGGTCTCCTTGGGATTTCTGGGAGCTCCAATGATGTCCGTGATCTTGAATTGAAAGCCGATGGAGGTGATGATAGAGCAGAGTTGGCTCTGAATATTTTTGCCTATCGTATCAAAAAATACATCGGAGCTTATATGGCTGTACTCAACCGGGTTGATGCCATCGTTTTTACTGGAGGCATCGGCGAAAATGGTGCCGCCATGCGTCACCGGATTCTATCTGATATGGATCAGCAAGGCATCGTCATTGACGAAATGAGAAATGAAGTTCATGCTGGAGTGGCAGGTGAAATTCAAGGAACTACATCCAGAATCAGGGTCATGATTGTCCCAGCCAATGAAGAACTGGCCATTGCCCGGGATACTTTCAAGCTAACCACAAAAAAACACTGATAAATCAGGAGACAAAATATGTCAACCATAGATCGAATTAAGAATGTTGCTGCTGAGCTGTTAAAGGTTGAAGCTTCACGTGTCCAGGAAACTTCACGATTTGTAGAGGATCTTGGTGCGGACTCCATGCAATCCATCGAACTGGTTGCTGCCTTGGAAGAAGAGTTCGATATCGAGATGGATGAAGATGCCGCTCTCGGGGTAAAAACAGTGGGTGACGCTGTTGGCTTTATTGACCGGGTTATCGCTGATGGTTGATCCCTTGAGTAGCGAGAGGCTTCTACACAATACCCACCTGGATAAGAGCAGTTACATCCCACTCTATATTCAAGTCAGGGATATTTTAAAAGAGCTCATCAATTCTGGGAAGCTCCAACCAGGCGACCAAATTCCCAGTGAGAATGAGTTATCCACCGAATACAATATCAGTCGCATGACGGTACGACAGGCCAGTCAGGAGCTCCTTCGTGAAGGATATATTGTAATCAGACGTGGTGAAGGGACTTTCGTTAATGCTGCCTCCCATACCCAAATGCTTCTCAAGCTGGAGGGATTTTCTTCTGAGATGGCCAAGTTGGGTTACCGGAATCACTCCCGAGTCCTCAATATTGAAATGGTGGAGGCATTTGACGCGTTTGGCATGGCTTACACAGGTCTGGGGAAAGAGCCTGGTGAGGCGCTGGTCAGGATACGAAGGGTTCGTTATGTAGAAGAAACACCCTTTGCCATCGAAACTTCCTTCTTGCCTCTGGAAATCGGTCAGGGTCTCCTGAATCCACGCATGGCAGATGACGCTTCCATTTATAACTACATTGAAAAAGATTTACATATCAGGCTTTCGCGAGCGGACCATGTTATCCAACCTGGTCTAGCCGATCAGGAGCTGGCCGAACTCCTGGAAATCGCTAAAGGGAGCCCAGTTTTGAATCTACACGGGACTACGTTTTCAATGAATAATCAGCCCGTGGAATACCTCGAGGGTATTTACAGGGGTGATAAATATGAATTGAAAGTTGTGATCACTAAATAGGAAATCGTAATATGAATTCTGAACAATATTTAGCCCTGACACCAGAGGCGATCAAGATTCTCAAAAGCAATGGATGTTGGTCAAGGAGTTGGTCAAAGGTAAAGGTGACTAGGGGGTTTGACCCAACCCGTATCGCAGGAACCATTTTCCGAGGGCAGGTTCGAATCGGACGTCTTGAGGGTGAATTTATACCAAAAGATGGCATTCGACGTTATGCTGGAATATTTGATGCCAACCTTCACAACGTCCACATCGGGGACAATTGCCATATTTCAAATATCAATGGCTGGCTATCCAACCTGGTGATTGAAAACAATGTGTTGATAGAAAACGCAGGCTCAATTGTTTGCCAGGGTGAAACCAGTTTTGGAAATGGTCATTCAATTGAAGTCCTCAATGAGGGTGGAGGTCGTGAACTAAAAATCACTGAGATGACCAGCGCTCAGACCGCTTATTTGTCCACCATGTATCGACATGATACTGTTTTGATCAAAGCTTTGGATGAGATAGCAGATAAGTATGCCCGGAGTGTTCGCTCTGATCGAGCCACCATTGGTGAGGGAGCGAAATTATTTCACTGCCAAAATATAGTGAACGTAAATATTGGCAAAGGTGCCATCCTCAGGGGAATTCAGAACCTGAAAGAGGGTACTATTGCTTCCTCCCCAGAGGCCTCCACGTTTGTTGGTGATGGTGTCATTGCCAAGAATTTCATCATTCAGAAGGGAGCTTATGTATCGGATGGAGCCCTGCTGGCATCAACGCTGATTGGTGAGGCTTCTAAAATTGGTAAGCAGTTCTCAGCCGAAAACTCAGTCATGTTTTGCAACTCAGAAGGCTTCCACAGCGAAGTCTGCTCCATTTTTGGAGGTCCATACACCGTCACGCATCATCGTTCAACTCTGTTGATCGCAGGTATGTTTTCCTTTTTTAACGCCGGCAGTGGTACCAACCAGTCTAATCACATGTACAAATTAGGACCCTTGCACCAGGGCATCGTTGAGCGTGGTGGCAAAACAGGATCTTCCTCCTACCTGCTGTGGCCATCTCGAGTGGGTGCCTTTTCAGCCATAATGGGCAAGCACTATACAAATTTTGACAGCTCTGACTTCCCCTTCTCCTATGTCAACGAGGACGGTGGTCAATCCACATTGGTACCGGGGATGAACTTTTTTACGGTTGGCACGATGCGTGATGGATTGAAATGGCCAACTCGTGATGCTCGCAAGAATACCGACAAGCTGGATCAATTAAATTTCGAGATTCTGTCCCCATATACCTGTCAAAAAATGATGCAGGGACAATCTATTTTGCTGGATTTGTATGCTGGAGCCGAAAAGGGTCAGGAATATGTGAGCCACAAAGGGATTCTGATCAAGCGCCTACTTCTAAAAACTTGTAGTCGTTACTATCGGATGGCGCTTGAGAAATATCTGGGTGACGCTCTCATCGTTAGACTCACATCAAGTCCTGTTACAGATTTAAATGAGTTGGTGAGCCAATCTGAGGGTGCTGATGATGGTGACAGTACCTGGATTGACGTCTCAGGTTTATTGTGCCCACAACCCCGCCTCGAAGACTTGTTAGACAGGATAAAAGCCAGCGAGGTAAGTGACTTACAAACACTTCAAATAGAACTACAAAAGATTCGTTTGAGTTATGCGCTGGATGAGTGGTCCTGGGTCATAAAAGCCATGCCACAAGTTTGTGGATTTGAAAGCCTCACTGCTGAAAACCTGCAAACCGTCCTGGAAAAATGGAAAGTTTCTTCCACCAAGCTACTCAACATGGTGGAAATGGATGCCTCCAAAGAATTCGAAGGTAATGTAAGAACTGGTTTTGGTATTGATGGGCATCAGGATGATGACTTCCGTGAGGTTCGCGGAGAATTTGACTCAAACGCTTTTAAAAAGCAATTAGATGAAATGAGACAAACGGTTGTAAGCAATTATGACCAGAGTCTCGCCATCTTGAACAATTTATAATACGGAGAAACAATGAGACTTATTATTCAAACTAACTATGATCGACTAAGTAAGTGGACGGCACATTATATTGCGAAAAGCATCAATGATTTTGCTCCCACGAAAGACAATCCTTATGTCTTGGGATTGCCTACTGGATCTTCACCAGTTGGCACCTATAAGGAAATTGTACGCCTGGTAAAAGAAGGCCGCGTCTCGTTTGAAAATGTTATCACTTTCAATATGGATGAATATGTCAAGATTCGTGAAGGACATCCGGAAAGCTATCATTCATTTATGCGTCAAAATCTTTTCAACCACATCGGTATTCCTGAAGAAAATATCAATATTCTCGATGGGAATGCAGATGACCTGGTTGCCGAGTGTGATGCCTTCGAAGCCAAGATAAAATCAGTGGGGGGCATTCGTCTTTTCCTGGGTGGTATAGGTCCTGACGGACATCTTGCCTTTAATGAACCAGGTTCATCGCTTCATTCTAGAACTCGTGTTAAAACATTAACTTACGATACTCGTATTGCCAATTCCCGATTTTTTGGGAATGATCTTGAGTCCGTTCCGAAGCTGGCTTTGACTGTTGGTGTGGGTACGGTTACTGATTCTAAAGAGGTGGTTTTAATTGTCAACGGTCACTCTAAATCTAGAGCCCTGTACAAGATGATTGAGGAAGGTGTCAACCATATGTGGACTTCCTCAGCGCTACAGCTTCATCCAAAGTCCATGGTCGTTTGTGACGAGGATGCTACCTACGAACTGAAACACGGAACCTATCGGTACTTCAGGGATATTGAGAAGGAAAATCTCGAGCCCTTTGCCATATAGACATACGCTTAACGTACACCTACCTCCAAAAAAGAAGCCCCTGAATTCAGAGGCTTCTTTGTGTGTAGGCTAGTCTATTGAATAAAATGCTATTTCAACAACAGAAGTTTTCTCGTATCCCGACCACCATCATGGGCTAGCGTGACCATGTACACACCGCTGGGCAATTCAGAACCTGAATCATCCCTGGTGTTCCAGGTTAGCTGGTGTGAGCCCACAGATAGTTCCAAATTGAGCAATCGTCGGACTGCTCTACCCTGACTGTCATAAATGGAAAGTGTTACCTGCCCTGAACGAGGAATCTCAAATTGGATTTGAGCTTCGGCATTAAATGGGTTGGGAAAGACTGTGAGCAAATTGTGCTGCTTAGGCGTCTCCTTTTCTTCATCCAATCCAGTGACTAAGAGCAATTCATCCAGGATACCTGTGACAGCTGATTCATTATATCCGACGGAGTTGTAACGTACGACGCCATTCATATCAATGATAGCATTTCGGGGGATAGCCCCGGTACCAAAATCACTCCAAATACCTGAACTACGATCATCTGCAACGGGATAGGTAGCCCCGAGATTGGCCCAGGCTTGACAGTTCAATGAGTTAAAATCATTGCCTAAGGAGACAATCAGCAGACCTTCATCGGCTCTAGATTGGTGAAACTCTTCCAGGTGCGGAACCTCCGCACGGCAGTTGCCTCACCAGGACTCAAAAAAATTGAGCCAGACGACGCGGTTAGCATCCCCTTGCTCTGGCACCAACAAGCTCCCCAGAGAAATATTGCCAGCATCGTTGGCGCAGAAACTCACTACTTTGTCCCTGGTAGCCTGACTAATTGTCTGCCCCACACTGTATTGACCATAAGCCATAGTACCTGAAATGAATATGCTGAGGACTATAGCAATTATGGAAAACCTGGCCCCTTTTCTAAAATTCATAAAATCTCCATTAAAATTTAAACCTATACATATAGGTGATTCTTCTTATGCAATTTAGTATACGATACAGGAACAAGTGTCACAACAGCGACATTTATTCAAAAGGTCTAGATAAAAAATAATTAGCGAATTGTCACTCATATTCCCTTATTTCATTAATATTTTAAGATATATTGCCTGGCACTTAAAATATTTCAGGAGATATAGATGATAGATGATCGCGATATCCAGATATTGGCAATACTTCAGGAAAACGGACGCGCTACTGCCAGCGAAATTGCCAAGGTTGTGCAGCTCTCCATACCAGCAGTGGGTGAAAGAATGAAAAAACTCACTGAAAACGGCCTGATTAAAGGCTATTCAACTGTGGTGGATCACAAAAAAGCGGGCTTAGATCTCACGGCCTTTGTATTTATCGTCAGCGAACACTCAGACCACTATGACAAGTTTGTGGAAAAAGCAGCTGAATCGAGCTCCGTTCTGGAATGTCATTCCATCATCGGTGGAGGTTCCCATATCCTCAAGGTCAGAGCCAGGAATTCACAAGCCCTGGAAGACCTGCTTTATGAAATTCAGAATTGGCCCGGAGTGAATAGAACTCAATCCAACCTGGTTTTATCCACCTATAAGGAAAGCATGTCAATTGATTTAAAAGCCCTACTGCCTGTGACCAAGTAAAAACCTAAATATTTCGCTTATTATATTACAACTACCTTATATATTTAAATATATTTCAATTATTGCTTAATTTTTTATTGACAAGTGGTTATATCGCTTGTTAATTGTATGTGATGATAATTAAGCGAATAGTCATTTAACAATTCGACTGAGGAGTTCTCCCCATGGCAAAAATTAAAGCTGAATATATCTGGATTGATGGACACCTACCCACATCCAAGCTTCGTTCAAAAACAAAAATTATTGATGGACCCGTCACCTCGATGGATCAGATACCTGAATGGGGTTTTGATGGCTCCAGTACCAATCAGGCTGTGGGGCATGATAGCGACCGCTCTTTACACCCCGTATCTTTTTATCCAGACCCCATTCGTGGCGGAGAAAATATCCTGGTAATGAATGCCGTTTGTTATCCGGATGGCAAGTCCCACGAATCAAATAAACGGGATCGTCTCGTTGAAGTTGCCAAAAAATTTGAAGCTGAAGAATCCTGGTTCGGGATCGAACAGGAATACACCTTTTTCCAGGGTCGCGCTCCACTGGGTTGGCCTGATGGTGGATATCCAGCTCCTCAGGGTCCCTTCTACTGCGGTGTAGGTGCTGATGAGGTCTTTGGTCGCGATATTGTAGAAGATCACATGGAAGCCTGTTTACGGGCCGGTATTGGCATCTCCGGCGTGAATGCTGAAGTCATGCCTGGTCAATGGGAATTTCAGATTGGACCTCTTGGACCTCTGGAAAGTGGTGATCAGTTATGGATGGCACGCTGGCTACTGTATAGAATTGCTGAAGAATATGGCGTCAATGCCAGTATTCACCCCAAACCTGTTAAAGGTGATTGGAATGGTGCAGGAGCTCACACCAATTTCAGCACCAAAGCTATGCGTGAGGTAGGTGGATATGATGTGGTTGAAGCTGCCTGTAAAAAACTGGGGGAGAAACATGAGGAGCATATCGCTGTTTATGGTGCTCATAACGAAGAACGCCTCACAGGTCTCCACGAGACCTGTTCGATACATGAATTCCGCTATGGTGTCAGTGACCGTGGTGCTTCTGTTCGCATTCCTCTTCAAACTGTGAAAGAGGGTAAAGGTTATCTGGAGGATCGTCGTCCTTCAGCCAATATGGATCCCTATGAAGTTTGTGCCATTATGTTGGAGACGGTCTGCTCCTAAAGACCTCTCCCCTTCATTCGGATTTACAAAGCCACCTCCGTCAATAGGGGTGGCTTTTTTTTCAGTTTCGCTAAACCGTCTTCCTGAGGCTCTCGAAGGAGCCAGTGTTCATTAAAAACAGCCTTCGAGGACCTCAGGCAGACGAGATTGAGGCTTTTCAGTTAATCTTGGGCAAACAGGGAGCGATATTCGGGATGGAGACGCAAGAGGTCTGAATGTTGTCCCTCATGATGGATTTGTCCATCTTTGATCCAGATGACCCTATCCATTTCAGCGGCAGTTGCTTCACGATGTGTGGCAACCAGAAAAAGTGCACCTGAAAAGTCAGCGTTGATGTTTCGCCACAAAATCTTTTCTGTATTGAGGTCTAGAGCTGACGTCACATCATCGAAAATATAGACAGGAGTATCGCCATAAAAAGCCCTTGCCAGAGCCACCCGGGCTCGCTGACCGCCACTGAGACCTACCCCACCCTGTTCCAACATCTTGTCCAGATCCAACTCATCCCCTATGACAGCAGTCTTTGTGATGGATTCCAAACTTTTAGGACCCTCGCGCCCCATACTGATATTGTCAGTTACTGTACCACTGAACAACTCAATATCCTGAGGCACATATCCAATACTCTGGGCTCTGGAAGCATCACTGAGCTCACTGAGCCGTGCATCGTTGAGTTCAACCGAGCCACTATTTGGCACAAACCAACCGGAGATCAATTTTAACAGAATTGTTTTTCCTGAACCAACCTCTCCCACCACCCCAATTTTCTCACCTGGTCTGGCCTGAAAATTAATTGATTTGATGACATCGTCAGCTTCCCCGGGGAAGCGATAGTGTAAATCCCGCACATTGAGAATTTGAATGGGCGGTTTAACCACCGTATCGTGAAAAGGCTTGTTCTCAAATTTTTCGATTGCTTCCAGACGGTCTACGGAGGACTCAGCCATTTTTAAAGAAACAAAGAACCAGGATATGGTCCAGATCGGCTCCGTGATGCCAGCCATATAGGCAATGAAGGCATAAAAGTCACCCAGGCTGATTTCACTGTGAATCACATAGTAGCCACCGACAAAAAGGATAACCACCAATCCGACCTGATTAACGACACTTCCCAGACTCTCCAGGAAAGAGCGGATATAGACCACGCGCTCTTCAGCATCTTTACGCTCAACCATATTTTTTTTGAAAAGATTTTCCTGGGCTTGTTCCATGACAAAGCCAATGACGATACGAATTCCTGAAAAGGCACTTTCCAGAATATTGTTTGTCTGAGAAATAGTTTCCTGTCTTCTCTTGTAGGCTTTGTGCTGTGAATGCTCAGTCTTGCTCATGATCCAGACGATGAGGGGTAGAGGTGCAACGGCCATGAGGGTCAATTTCCAGTGCAGGGTCATCATGACAGCGATTGAGAATAATAGGGTAAAGCCAGCTTCAATGGGTCGCATAATGCCTGAATTACCAAACCAGGCCAGTTTCACATCACCATCAATATCATCAGAGAACCTGGTAATAATATCCCCAGAACGATATTCGTTGAAAAAAGCGGGGTCCTTTCTGAGCAGGTTTTCGAAATGGAAGAGCTTGATGTCCAGACCCAGAATCAGATTCATGACATAACGAGAAGAGGGGAGGATCCAACGCGTGAGGGTTCGAGCCAATCCTACTGCCAGGATGAGCCAGACATAGAACTGCACATCTGTGGTAGCACTGCCTGCTGATAAGGAATCAATGACATACTTGAAGATGATGGGATAGGTTGTGCTAAGGGCAATACTCACTACTGTAATCACCATTACCCAGCTAATGCCTTTCCAGCGTCGCTTCCAGTAAGGAGCAAACCAACCCAGCACATGTTTGGTGGCGCCAAGCAGAGCCATTATAGCATCTCCTTCTCAGGATCTACATGAGACAACAGATCGAAATATGCGCCTCGATGTCGTATCAGCTCATCATGACTGCCAGACTCAATAATCTCTCCCTCTCTGACAAAAATGATGGATGTAGCACGCCGAATAGTGCTTAATCGGTGGGCCACGATAAAGGAAGTTCGACCTTCTGTGAGTTTTTTCATGGTGGCTTGAATGCGCAGTTCCGTCCCTGGATCAACAGACGATGTGGCCTCATCCAGAACCAACACCTGGGGTTTAACTGCCAGGGCTCGGGCAAAGGCAATCAGTTGTCTCTGACCATATGAGAAGCCCTCACCGCTTTCCTTGAGCACAGTTGCATACCCATCTGATCTGTTGAGAATACTGGCGTGGATGTCGGTGAGGTTAGCAGCTTCCTCCAGATCTTTTTGGGTCACTTCTGAGCGGAAAGCTCTCAAATTTTCGTTAATGGGAGCTGGAAAGAGAAAAAGATCCTGGAGTACCAGGCCAAAACGGCGTCTATAATCCGCCACATCAAATTCACGGATATCTATTCCATTTAGTAGAATGCGACCTGTTTGGGGATCCCTGAAACGACAGATCAAATTGATAATCGTAGACTTGCCACCACCGGTTGGACCCACAAAAGCAACTTGATCGCCACCATTTATCTCAAAGCTCATATTCTTGATAATCATATTGTCATCGGAGTACCCGAAGCTGACATTCTCAAAAATGATGCTTTCGACTTCCTGGGGTAAATCAACTGGATTGGCCTGCGTTTCGATATAGGGCTTGTCTTCCAGGGTAGAAAAAATTCTATCTGCAGCACCACCAGCTGACTGGAGTTGAGAAATCTGCTCAGTGAACATAAAAATGGGCCAGTATATCTGGGCAATATATTGAGCAAATAATACCAGAGCACCAATGGTCAGACTGCCATCATTCACCCATGTCACACCCAGCATCAGCACAATCACGGTGGCACCAACTTCCATGAATCCAAGTCCCTGGAAAATACCGTAATTGATAAAATTCATCTTGATGCTAAAGCGATTAAAGTCTTCTGTCGATTTCCGGACTCGGCCGATGGCCCAATCGGTTCGATCAAAAACCTGGAGAATACTGGCTGATCGCACAAATTCGCTAAGGACACCAATCATTTTTGAAAAATTTGCCCTGTCCTTACGGAAGAAGGGTCGGAAATATCGAAAGGAAAACCAGGCAATAAAGATCACCAGTGGGAAAATGGCCAGGGTGATGAGCATAAACCGCATATCGACTGATGCCAGGATGATGAAGGCTCCGATGATCATCCCAAATGACATGAGCAGACGCTGGGCCATGGTGGAGGTCACAGCGATAATGCGTTGTGGATCGGATTCTATGCGGCTCACCAATTGTCCTGTTGAAGTTGATTCAGCAAAAGGCAGACCCAGTCTCAGTGCATGTGAGAAAAGCGATACCTTGAGATCATTTACGGCGAAAATCCCAGCTTTTTGCGCCATCCAATTGCTATAAAACCCCACAACGGCAGAAAGCACCATAGTAAGGAGGTAGAGACCAGCCGACCAGGCCAGAGCAGTAAAGTTTTTACTGGGGATATTCGAATCAATAATATGCTTGAGGATAATGGGTTGAAACAAGACCAGGATGACACCCACAAAGGCCCAAACCAGTGCAAAAAAGAAGGTCCGGTTATACGGTTTTACAAAAGGATAGACACCTCTGACCATCTCCCTAAAGGAGTAGGTTTTGGCATTATCATCATCCAGGCTAAAATCTTCGTCCCACCACATCCTGCTAGGTAAAGCAAAACCATGAGGTTTGGAAGTAGAAATTGTCTACCATCAGTAGGCCTAATCATGTAAAGCCTTATCTGCCCACCCTACAGGATCAATCAACGTCCCAAAGACTGCATCCTATACTATAGCTATAGACCTTTGACTTTTGACTTTGAACCTTTAGCAGAGAATCCCCGTAGACCAGATTTACTCGTTTAGCATCAGCCTCAGACGTTGATCCACCTGTTGATCATACAGGGCCTTGCTATCCATAAATTGCATAACCAGAGGGGTAATTTTGGAAAACTTATTTTTCTCAGAATCCCAATTTTCAAGGATATCAGACGTCTTCAGTGATCCTGTATGAAACCGGTGGCGTTCCAACAATCTGGTGATGGTAAATTCATCGGATTCACTGATGGATTCTTCAAGTACAAAATCCGTGTTCAAATGCTCCCTGTCGGCATCACTCAGATCAAATAAATATGCCGTTCCACCTGTCATGCCGCTTCCAAAGTTGAATCCAATCTCTCCGAGTACAATGACTACACCCCGGGTCATATATTCACAGGCATGATTCCCCACGCCTTCCACAACTGCAGAAGCACCACTATTGCGCACTGCAAATCGTTCATTGGCTCGACCGGCGACAAAAAGAGTTCCGCCAGTAGCTCCATATAGAGCCACATTGCCAATCATGGTATGTTCCTTCCCAAGCTCCCTAATATCTCGAGGCATGCGAATGGTAATTAATCCACCACTCATGCCCTTACCCACGTAATCATTGGCGAGACCCTTGAGACGCAATTCAATCCCATGAGTAAGGAAAGCGCCCAGACTTTGACCCGCCACCCCACGTAATCGATACTGCATGGTTCCGTTGAACTGGCCCTCTCCAAAAAGAAAAGCTATTTCACCTGCCAGCCGCGTCCCCACGGCTCTGTCCTTATTACTTACCCTATCTCGAATGACAGCCTGACCATGGGTCAATAATTCTTTATGAATACTCTCAAGAATTTTCTCATCAAAGCTGGGAAACTTTCTTGTAATACTCTGGTCCTGGTCTCGTTTCAGCCAGTCCCGTGAAAGGGTCGGGTCAAGGATGCTTGAGAAATCTACATCAGGGAAATCATCTTCAGTAGCCATCTCTTGCTTGAGTTCCAAAAGATCATTGCGTCCTATTAGAGCTTCCAGGGTGGGCAAACCCATTTTTGATAACTGATCCCGAACATCCTCGGCAAGAATCTTGAAAAAGGAAGCGAGTTGTTCAGGTGTACCTTTGAATTTTTTACGCAGTGTGGGATTCTGGGTGGCAATGCCAACGGGACAGGTATTTTCATGACAGCGACGCACCATTACACAGCCTATGGCCATGAGGGCTACTGACCCAAAATCATATTCTTCTGCCCCCAGGGCTGCTGCAACAAGAATATCCTTTGCTTCCTGTAATCCACCATCTACTCGGAGAACCGCTCTGCTTCTTAACTTGGTAGCAATGAGGGCCTGATGGGTCTCAGCGAGTCCCGTTTCCCAGGCCATGCCTGTATGCTTCATAGAACCAAGCGGACTGGCTCCTGTCCCTCCATCTCCACCGGAAACAACCACAATATCTGCACCGGCTTTCACCACACCACAGGCGACAATCCCGATTCCAGGTTGGGAGGCCAGCTTGACGGATATGAGGGCACGGGGATTACTCTCTTTTAAATCATAGATGAGTTGCGCTAGATCTTCAATTGAATAGATGTCATGGTGGGGTGGTGGTGAAATGAGAGGAATTCCAGGGGTAGATGATCTGGCCGTGGCGATTTCTACACTCACTTTCTGACCAGGAAGCTGTCCGCCCTCTCCAGGCTTGGCACCCTGGGCAATCTTAATTTGAAGTTCTTGGGCTGCTGCCAGATAATCAGCTTTTACACCAAAACGACCACTGGCGATTTGTTTGGTGTGTGCATTCATATGATCGTTATGCTTGAAAAGCAAGTATCGATCCGGTGTTTCGCCCCCCTCACCTGTATTACTCCGACCGCCGAGCATGGCAATTCCCTGTGTTAAAACCCGATGAGATTCGTCACTTAGCGCCCCAAAGCTCATGGCAGCGACTCCAAATCGTTTAGTAATCTGGTCGCCAGATTCAACCAATAATCCCGCTGGCGCAGCAATGCTTTTTAGATCCATGAGATCCCTTAAATAGACAGGGTCTCTAGGCTTTCTGGGTTTTTCAGGTTTATGGGTCGCTCTATTCCTGATCTGCTTGGCAATGGCAGAACTATATCCATGGACTTCCCCATCCCGTTTCACGCGGAATATTCCAATATCCTCCATCTCTGGACGATCTGTTTGGAATGCTGAAATGTGTCGCCTTGTCACTCGGTCTTGAATGGCTGAGATACCATCACCACCAATATTGGGTCTTAAGGAGGGCATCCAGTTTTTTAGAAAATCTGCATGTAATCCAACGGTGTGAAGCAACATGCTTCCCTGATATGAGCTAAAGGTTGAAATGCCCATTTTTGCCATACTCTTTAACAAACCCTTCTCAAGAGCAAAGCGATAATTGGACATTCCAGTCAACCAGTCGCCCCCATCCATGTTTTCGCGAATGAGTTCGTAAGCCATATATGGGTAAACGGCGCTGGCACCTAGTGTGGTCAGTACTGCGATATGGTGATCTTCAAATACATCTCCAGCCAGACAGATAAGAGAGACATCGCTGCGAATTTTATGTCTCACAAGGTCATGATGAACCGCTGATACCACAAGCGCCATGGGTATTGGGACCTGGGTCTCGTCGACTTGCTCATCACTGAGAAATAGAATCCGCTTGCCAGATTCTACAGCTTCAACACACTCCTTTTGAATTTGCTTAAGCCGCGTTTCAAAACTCTGGTCTACAGGGGCTAATACAGAAACGATCTTATGCTTGAAAAGTCTGTATTTTCTCATCATCCATCGGACTTCCCGTGGGGAAAGTACTGGACTAGCTATACGAAAGGCTCCATGGAAGGCTGGTTCAGCGGCCAGTAGATTTTCCTCACTCCCGATATAGTGATACAAGCTCATCATGAGTCGCTCACGAATAGGGTCTATGGGAGGATTGGTAATCTGAGCAAAAGATTGTACGAAATAATCATAAAAGCTGCGACTCTTGTGCGAGAGGAAGGCTGGAGGTGTGTCATCACCCATAGCTCCAACTGGTTCCAGGGGCACAGCACTCAGGGGCCCGGTAAATCGATCAACTGATTCTTGATGCCAACCGAGGGCCAGGCGATTGCGCTTATCAAAACCACCTTGGGGTATGGCGAAATCTCCAAACTCAGTCTCATTGTCTTCCCGCGCAAGCCGTAGAAAATTTCTCTTCATCAATTGGCCATATTTTTCCTGATGAGAGATACGATCCTTGATCTGAACATTATTCTCAACACCTCCGGTGAGGGAGACTGAATAAATTTCACCGGAAGACATATGGTGATGAACAATTAGGTCATCATCATCAACATCCACAACACCAGCTTCAGATGCCATTATGACCAAGCCACTTTTTGTCCTGGTATAGCGAAGCGGTCGCAGACCATTGCGGTCCAGCTTAGCTCCCACCGTTTCACCATCGGTATAAATCAGCGCTGCAGGTCCATCCCAGGGTTCCATGAAGTTTTCATGGAACATATAAAAATCGATCAGCGCTCGATCCATTTGGGGAAAGCCACTATAGGGATCCGGCACCATCATCATCATGGCATGATTGGGATCCCGACCAGTCTGTACCAGCAAGCTAAAGACCTCATCAAAGCTGGCAGAATCACTAAATCCCGGTGTAATTATTGGACAGAGCGTCTGAAAATCTTCTTTCCAGAATTTTGATTGAAGCTGACGTTCCCGGGCATCCATCCAAAGCCGATTGCCCCTGATGGTATTGATCTCACCATTATGTGCTATTCCATGAAAGGGCTGGGCCATTTCCCAGGATGGTTTGGTATTGGTGGAAAAACGTTCGTGAAATATTGCCATGCGGGTCTTGAATTCAGGTTCTCGAAGATCAGGGTAGAATTTTCCGAGCTGATAGGATGAAAGCAGGCCCTTGTACACTATGGTTCGCGTTGAAAAGCTACAAACATACAGGCTTTCTCCCGACTCTTGAACCGTTTTCTCCAAACTTTTGCGCATAAGGTAGGTCTGTTGTTCTGCTGAATAATTCCCCTCAGATGGAATGGCAAAAAACGCATGTTGGATATCAGGTCGATTGGCTTGTGCTATACTCCCGAGATGTTCGGGTTTAATAGGAACCTCAATCATCCCCAGATATCGACAGCCCATTTCGCCTGCCTGCTGGGAAAACATGCTTTCAAGTGAGGGGGTATCAATTTCTCTGGAGAAAATTACCAGGAGTGCCAATTTCTCTTTCTTCTTGGTTTTCTTTATTCCAGCTCGTTCCATCCGCGCTTTGAAGAAAGACCAGGGGATATCGACTAGCAGGCCTGCGCCATCACCAGTGTCCTCATCGTAACCTTTGCCCCCTCTATGCTCAAGCCGGTGTAGCGCCTTGAGACTTAACTCAACAACTCTGCGAGAGGCAATGCCTGATTCTTCTGCAATAAACCCTACACCACAAGCATCGTGATGATCATCTTGATTATAAAGGGGGAAATTGTTCAACAGTTTATATTTACCTTTCAAGGTCTACCTTAATCCTCTGTTTTGCCAACATGGCATGGGGTGTAACAATTATTCTTTTGAGTAATATTGGCATGCTCAGTTTCCATATTCGGAATGATATTACGTTTTTTTGTCTCCGAAGTACAGGATAGTTTTATTCCATTGCTAAAAACGCTATTAAAACCTAATATTATTCTGTTCGTGAACTCGAAACAGCCGATGCGGTGACAAGGAAAACAAAGAGAAATGCCCCTGATTGCACACACAGCACTACCCACATTTGATCTGCTCAGGCAGCAAGGTCGTGAGATTCTTACGATAGATCAGGCTCTTAATCAGGATTTACCAGAATTGCATATCGGTTTTTTAAATCTCATGCCTGACGCCGCATTTAAGGCTACAGAACGACAATTTTTACATCTCGTGGGCAGCTCAAACCAGAATATCCATTTTTATGTTCACCCCTGTACCATTGATGGTGTTGTTCGTGATGAACAAACCCTGGACTATATCAACTCCTACTACACCAGCTTTGATGAGCTGAAGACATCAGGGCTGGATGCTCTCATTTTGACTGGTACCAATCCAGCTAATCCTACTTTGGAGCTGGAACCCTTCTGGGAACCACTTGGCGAGGTGATTGATTGGGCTACTGAAAATGTAACCTCAATGATGTGTTCATGTCTGGCAGTCCACGCCATTGTAAAGCACAAACACAATATGGAACGCCAACCATTACAAAAAAAACGCTGGGGTGTTTACCGCCAGCAGATCACCAACCCAAACCACCCCCTGTTGAAAGATATCAACTCGCCCTTTGATGTTCCTCACTCACGCAATAATGACATCAGTGCTGAGCAACTCCAAGCTGCTGGTTTTGAGATTTTAGTCCAGGGTATGGAGAGTGGCGTCCATATGGCCGTGAGTCCTGATCTGTTCCGAATGGTGTATCTCCAGGGACATCCAGAATATGATAAAATCAGCCTGCTCAAAGAGTATAAGCGAGAGGTAATTCAATATTTCGAAGGTGCCCGGGTAACTTTTCCAGAAAACCCGGAAAATTATTTTAATGCAGACATCACTGAAATAATACATCACCACCGAGTTGCTGTGACCAGGGCTAAGGACATTGGATATCAAATACCTGCCTTTCCTGAGTCAGAAATTGAATCCTTACTTGAGAACACCTGGCGTGCTACTGGTGAAGCCCTCTTTGACAACTGGTTGGGTCTGGTTCAGCAATTGACAAACACTGATCGACATCTTCCCTTTAAAGCGGGAATCGATCCTGAGGACCCCTTAAAAATTAAGCAAGCCCTTCGAGGCCAATAGAAACGGAGCGGTATCATCAAACTAGCAACCAAAGCCATCCATAGCGGATACGAATCAGAAGCAACGACCAAGTCTGTTGCGGTTCCCATCTATCAGACTGTCGCCTATGAGTTTGACAGTGCTCAGCATGGGGCAGACCTGTTTAATCTTGAAGTCGCAGGAAATACTTATTCACGGATCATGAATCCCACAAATGCAGTCCTGGAGTCCAGGGTAAGTGAGCTGGAGGGTGGTGTAGCCGCGCTGGCTGTGAGTGCAGGAAGCGCCGCAGTCAATTATGCCATCCTGGCTATTGCAGAGCAGGGCAACAACATTGTTTCTACACCCCAGATTTATGGTGGGACCTTTACGCTATTTAATCACATGTTTGCCCGGTTGGGAATTGAAGCTCGTTTCGCAGAAGATGAAAGTCCAGCAAGCCTGGAGGCACTCATCGACGACAAAACCAGTGCTGTCTTTTGTGAAAGTATTGCTAATCCAGTTGGAGCATTTATGGATATTCAGGCCATAGCAGATATGGCTCATTCACATGGTGTCCCCTTGATCGTAGACAATACCGTCGCTACGCCCATGCTGATCCGACCCTTTGAGTTTGGTGCTGACATCGTGGTCCATTCTTTGACAAAATATATGGGTGGACATGGGAATTCCCTGGGGGGAATTGTGGTCGATTCAGGAAAATTTCCCTGGGCGAAAAATGCCAAACGCTTCCCCATGTTGAATCAGCCAGAACCCTCCTACCACAATATGATTTACACGGAAGCCATGGGTGAGTTAGCCTATATCGCCCGGGTCAGAACGGTTCCTCTTAGAAATACAGGTTCTGCGCTGAGTCCCTTTAATGCCTTTCTCATTTTACAGGGCATTGAAACATTGGCCCTGCGCATGGAACGTCATTGTGAAAACGCCCAGGTTGTGGCGGAGTACCTGGAAAACCATCCCATGGTTACCTGGGTGAAATATGCTGGATTGCCCTCTTCCCCATCCTACCTGCTGGCTCAAAAATATAGTGGGGGTCAAGCCTCAGGATTGATGGCCTTTGGGATCAAAGGCGGCATGGAAGCCGGTGAAAAATTTTATGATGCCTTGAAGATCTTTAAACGTCTCGTGAATATCGGTGATGCAAAATCTCTAGCCGCTCACCCTGCGTCCACCACCCACAGGCAGCTAGCAGGTGCAGAACTGGAAGCCTCCGGGGTGACACCTGATATGATCCGTCTCTGTGTGGGTATTGAACATATCGACGATATACTTGAGGATCTGGAACAAGCCCTATCTGCAGCTCAATGAATCCTTGAATGAATTAAGCCTTAAATATTTCAAAAAAAGGGCTGGAAATATTCAGCCCTTTTTTTGATTTACTCTGTTAGATCGGCTACTTTAGGAACAACATTTTTACAACTCTTGAAAACCCTCCAGACTCTATTCTGGCAAAATATAACCCGGTGGCAACTGGCTCGCCTGCCTGGTCTATTCCATTCCATGAGTACTCGTACCAACCTGCTGATTGCTCCTCATTGACCAATGTGATAACTTTCTTTCCAGCAAGGTTGAAAATACTCAACTGGGATTTGGACGTTTCAGGCAACCCATATTTAATGGTTGTTGTAGGATTGAATGGATTGGGATAATTCTGCTCTAGAGAATACGATTCAGGTAACGCCTGGCTCGATATGTCAAGGGTGCTTCTAAGTGCGGTTATAAGAAATAGAGATTCACCATGATTATTTTCCAGCAAATAACTTTCCGTCGTTAACATGTCAACAGTGATACCATCTCGAACATCCGTAAGTAAAAATTGCATCTGATCGGGAAACTCTCCCGCATCATAATCCCAGGTTAATACAACTTCTCCTGGATCAGATTTGATGGTCATTTGCCAGACGTTTTGATCATCCATCAGGATAGGCGATCGAATATCACGGTTAAATCGAGGTCCAATATACTCATTCCAATCGGAATGAACGAAGTACGTTGAAACATATGATTGCGCTGGAGGAAGTGGTGGCTCTGGTGAATCTAGGGCAGAGTCAAATCCCGATGTTGCTTCAGGATGCACACCTATTTCTGTCATCATATCAGCATGACTGTCTCGGTGCGCAAAAATCGACATATACCATTCTTCCTCACTTCTGCAGTCACGAACCGTTGTAAGTTGAGTTGACTCAGCACCATCAACCAACAGTGTTAGACCGTGATCCAGGGCTGATATCCAATAGCCACTCCAGGGATGGAGGATATTTTCCTGATAATAGGATTCATTCTGATATCCATACAGGGCATTGGAAATCCACCCGTTATTCACAGCTGAATCGAAATCCAGGGTTTCTCCATTCCGCTCCAGAGAAAGTGATGATAACCAACGATCTGTGGCAAATGGGTGTCCAATAAGATTCCAGCCAAGCTCCAGAGGTATTGCGAACATGTTTGTGTCTACCGGTCCTTCGATTTGTACTTCAAGATCTGCCATGGATGCCAGCCAATATCCCTCACCTCTATACAATTCACTCTCTGGCTGATAGCCATTGGTGGGTTCGTAGGAATACACGTAATAACTGTCGGTGGCGTATGGTTCAAATAAATCCCAAACGTTATGATCATCTGATTCTAAAGGCAGGCTAAACAAATGCCAACCTGGTTCAAACACCCTGGTTAACTGATTGCTCCAACTTTGACCAATCGCTATTCGAAACTGCCGAATCCCAGCAGAACCTGTGTTAAATTGATAAATTTGATTTTGATTCAAATTTTGAAACACCCCTGCGGTAAGATCTTCCAGATAGTACGTGTGTACTGACGGAAAGTCATAAAGCTCTGAAAAATACAGAAATACTTGATTGTCAATCAAGTCTGTGGCCACCTCAAAATCCCAGAAAAGGGTTCGATTGCTCAGAGATACAACGCTGCGATAGTCCGTACTGAATCTTGGACCCACAGGGACACCCCACTCTTCATGTAAGAAGTAAAGTTGGATATAGTCTGATGGAGGAAGTGGTGGTTCTGGAATATCGATATCCTGATCATAGCCATCCGTTGCTTCATACAGCATTCCGAAAATGTTTTCTACATCATGGTAATCCCCAGACTCTAAAAAAATATTCACTGCCCATGGGTAGATGGGTGTTTCACCTGGATTGTAGTCATCAAAATATACAGTCGGCAGGGTCATGCTGTGCCCGAGGTACGTCAATGATCGATTCTGGCCTAGAAACTCCCAGATATCTTCATCTGGCTTAACAATCACAAACTTGTATTCATGATTACTATTTGCTTCATATTGAGAAAAGTCTACCCCAATTCTGTAAATTCCTGAATTATTGACTTCAGAGAGCGGCGCACTTTCCCCTACCCAGCCATTGAATGAACCACGAAGCTCTACATGATCCACCTCGGGATCAAAAACCCCAAGGGATTCCTGGATATTCATGTTCACACGAAAATCAACTTGCTGGAGTGTGGAATCCGTGAATTCTATGACTGCAAAGATATAGCCCTCAGGATTACCTTCTGAGAAGGGCGGCTCTAGAAACCCCTGGATCAATTCCGGGAATCCGTCACCATCCAAGTCCCCAGCAAAATCAAGCGAAAAACCACCCATGACATTGGGCCATTCAATTAAAGTGAGCGGTTGCCAGTTCGTACCATCGTAATCCCACTGGGTTATACGACCATTGTTGTAGTCGATGGAAAACATCTCGTCCTGATTGTCACCATCTATATCACCTCCAGTAACATCCCAGAACGCACTGGTATCAGGATAGACTTTTATGTCCCCATTTTCATAGGAGATATCGGCCACGTCATTTCCTGCGGTAACACTCATGAACCAACCCTGACTGTAGCTGCCGGTATATACCTCATCATGTCCATCACCATCAACATCAGTGACGTGAGTAGCGCCATAAACAGTCTGGTCTGTGAGTGATGAATCTAGCTGGATGCTCAACTGCATTTCATACGCATCAACTCCTGTAGCTTCGAAAATCAATGCAGTACTATGATCCCAGGCAAAAAAGATGGCTTCATTGCTACCATCACCATCTAGGTCACCTATGTTGGGCTCTCCATAACCGGGGGACCCATTAAAATAGCCTTGGTTTTGATCTACATAATATTCAGTAACCAGATCAAAAAAACCGGTTTCAAAAGTTCCTGCTACAGAAGTTATCATACACACATCAAACGCATGATCACTTCCGTTGTTTGCAATGAGAAGTTCTTGTTGCCCATCATCATCTACATCGCCAACATGAAGAGGATTATTCCCGTAATAGCGATCAAGAAATACTCCATCAATCTGTGGATGGAGAATATATCGGTTGTAATTATCACTCCCCACAACACCATCCCATTCCCATACATTTATGCCATTGTGTAATTCATTGGGATCTCGCATTCCCAAATAAATGATTTCTCCTCGGCCATTCCCGTCAAGATCACCGGTTACAACGGAACGAGGTGTGGCGAAATAGGTGGTAGAATCACTATTCAAGGTTGCAACCCACTCAAGGGTATTGTCTCCTATTACCTCATAAACATGGACACCATGCACATTATAATCCGTTATAATAATTTCTTTCAGGCCATCGTTATCCAGATCACTTCCTGCTTTAATTCCACGAGTCTGCCATCCTGGTGTGGTGGGTGGCTGATTGAGCGTATCAGCAATGATTGGGTAGACGTTGATGCCATCACGCAGAGATCCATCCCGTAATATTGTTTGCCTGCCAGCTGAAAAATCCATTTGCATTTCCTTGATATCGTCAACCATGGCAAAACCATCGGTTGATATCAAACAGCATAGACAAAGCACCAGAAAAACACCCTTGCTCTTCATCATGGTGAACTCCCCTCCATTAAAATTAAATACGGCTTGAAAAAAGTTTTCGTGTTGGAGATATTATGAATTACAGCACCAACGCAATAGGCTGCCATTACATCGTTTATTTGCTGTAAATATTGATATTACCCCCCTGAATATTGAAAAGAAAGATAATAAGTAATTACTCTATGTCAACGTCAATTGTGATTGTTGCCGTTCACACTGATGTGGGTATTGTATATATCAATGATATTATTGGAGACCTGGTAATATTCAACAACCAGGCTGGGATTAGAATCCCAGCCTGGATTTGGTTTACCTCCTGATAGGCAAGGATATTGAAATCTGATGGGTCATGACCCGGGCTTCCTGTAGGGTCAGATCATCACTTGGGGCGATGATGAAGTCACCCCCAATACTTGCATTATCCAACATACCACCTCGCCAGCCCCACCACTGGGTATCCACACCAGGGCGACCTGTTCCCATGGTGGTCTTTCCATTGTAGTGAATCGTGAATTCTTCAAAGTCCATTGAAAATCCCCAGGTGGTGGTCCATTCTACCCAGTATTCCTCCTGAGACCTCTCAGTCACAGCAACAAAATCTGTCTGATCCAGCCAGTAATGGATGGTTCGCATCTGCATACCCAGCTGAAAATTCCTATTGTCTTTCTGCCAGCCCAATCCTGTGCGCAAAATCCAATTTGAGAAATCAAAGAAGTTCTCCACCGTCTTGTCGCCAGGTCTGGTCAACTCATCATCTTCACTGATGAGAAAGGTATCAGCCTCTGCCCAGGTGTTGCTTTTAATGGGCTCATAGATCACATCGATCCCAAAAGTACTGTTACCATTTGTCTTGGAAATACCCCCGCCTAGATTGAACCCTAGGGTGTTTCCCGGATCTCTGGGAATGTTCATGATCTCGTAATTGGGAATCTTGGGATGGGTTTTCTGGTTCACCGTGAACAAGGCACCATAGGACCACCCAAATTCATCGACAGCACTTTTCTGGGCGATGTGAAGCCCCTGGGTGATGGTATGATCCAGATTGATTTCCATACGCTCAACCCAGTCCTCTGGTCCCCACTCCATGTACATGACCTCGTGTTTCATATCCAACTCATTCCAGAGATACAGGACCTCCAACTCCCCACCGCTATTGAACTCCCGGGTCAAACCGACGCGGATATCCTTCAGATCACCTTCCTGGTGAATGCTTTCGCTATTGGCATACAGCAGGTCCACTCCATCCAGGGCGGAAAGTGATGCCCAGTAGGCACTCAAACCGAGGCTGGTATTCCCGAGATTCCTACCCAGGAAACCAACAAGATACTTATTCTCAGCGATGTTCTCATTCAGGGTACGGATCTCTGGGGTCCACCAGCCCTGTTGATTGTTGGCCGTATTCATTGCCTGAAGCGTGAATGACCCCCCTCCATACCATGCTCCCCTGCTACCAACAACAGCAAATGGCATGGAGCGAGCGCTTCCATATCCATTTCCAATACGGTAGTAAACTGGCGAACTGGATACCTGAATACCTCTCAGGGCAGAACCTTTTGCCGGATTCACCCAATGATCGCTCAAGGGATCATCCAGGGCGATACCCACGCCTCCCATACTCATGTTTTGACTGGGGAAAATGAGAAACTGATCCCCTGTTGCCACAGGAATGGTTTTCAGGGATATCAACTGAGCTGAAACACTATTTGCCAACAGAATTATGAGCAGGAACAGCATGCTCCAATTGACCTGTCTATTTTGTTGAATTTTATCCATCTGATTCATGGTGATATTCCTTTCGGCCAATAAGTTCAATTCTCGGGGATTGTGTAAATGATATTTTCGCTGCGGAGTATGCGTGAATTCACTGAATCCATTTCTGTGATATACAAAACCAGGCGCCAGGTGCAGCTATACGAGGGTAACATCCCCAGAAAGAGAATGCTTGAGTCAGGTTCAAGCGAGTAGAATTCAGCACCAGTTCCACACCAACCCCACATCAAATTGGTCCAACCCGTATCAGCAAGTGCTTCAGCATTGTACAACGGGTAACTCTCACCATAGCCATAGTATTGAATGGTCTCCGTGCTATCATTCACCAGTGAAAAGCTTGGCATAAAGCCACCCTCAGCCCATTCCAGTCCTCGGTATTCAAGCCGGACGGTACCCTCAACTTCGCTTATAAGATTTTCATTCGGCTCCGTTATTTCACAGGACACCAGGCAGATGAGAGCCACCAACACCTTCAACATTTTTACCGTGTGCAGCATATCGTTCCTATTCAATGGTCTGAAGCAGACGTATCAATTCCAGGAGTTCCGCATCCCGTTCATCTGAACCAATGAGAGATGATGCAATAAGTGTCTCGACTGCATCTAGCGACGTCTGCACATGTGGACTCTCCCTGATGATCTCTGCGTATTCTGCCACGCCTGCTGTAAATCTGAAGCGATCGCTGGCCTGAGAAAATGCATCTGCCAGATCATTTCCTAAAATGGGTACATCAAAGGGAATGTCTGTTTCAGCGTCAGGCAATTTGTAGCGGAGATGCACAATTCCCAGATTATCAGATCCACCCTGAACTAACTCAAGCTCGTAAAGGGCTGTAACCCGATGTCCGGCACCGATTTCACCTGCATCTGTGCTATCATTTTCAAACTGGTCATCATCAATATCACGGTTTTCATAACCGATGAGCCGGTATCTCAAGACAGAGGCAGAATTGAACTCAACCTGGATTTTAACATCCTTGGCAATGACTTCCATAACTCCAGATAACTCCTCAGTAAATAGACGTTCTGCTTCATCAATGCTGTCTATGTAGTAGTAATTTCCATTCCCCTGATCCGCCAGCTGCTCCATGAGATGGTCATTGTAGTTGCCACTTCCAAAGCCCAGGGTAGATAGGGTGATGCCTTGATCCACATACTCCTCAATAAGCTCAAGAATGTCCTCATGAGAGGTGGCACCCACATTGGCGTCACCATCTGAACAAACAATAATACGGTTCACGCCGCCATCCAGGAATCCTGAACTATTCACATCATAGGCATTTTGTAATCCTGAGGCCATGGCAGTAGAGCCACCAGCCTCGAGATCGGCAATTACGGCTTTGATGGCATCAGCATCATTTTCCTGCAGGTCTGTTGGATTTAATACCGTCCCCACACTTCCAGCATAGGTGCAAATTGATACCTGATCCCCCAGGCGCATGTTGTCAACCAGGATATAAAGACTTTCTTTCACCAGATCCAAACGACGGGTCATGGATCCAGAGATATCAATGAGGAAGGTAAGATTCCAGGGTGTCTCATCATCACTCACCTCACGACCCTTGAGTCCAATTCTCAGGAGATGTAAGCTATCAGCGCGGAAAGGTGAAGGTGCTCCATCTATGCTTACTGAAAAGGGCTCGTTGACAGGAGCTGGATAGTCCTGATGGAAATAGTTGATATATTCTTCAACCCTCACGGATGAAGGAGCTGGAACGATGCCCTCATTAATCTTTTTACGGCCAAAAGTATAAGATCCAGCGTCTACATCTACCCCAAAGGTGGAGAGGTTATCCTCTTCAGTAATGACAAAACCATTGTAGGTCAAATCTCCATGACGCTCTTCACCTGGGTAATAATCATTTCTACTTCCGCCCCCATCCAGGGCAGAGGAGTAATCATTGATCCCATCAGTCCCAGCCTTAGCCTCTGGATTCATTAGACCTGAATCAAACAGTGAATTCTCACAACCCATAAAACAAACAAGTGCTCCCAGCATGATCAGAAGTGTAAAAAACCGAATGCTCATTCCTCTTTCCCTCATTTCATCCTCCTCAGTCATTATATTTTTCCGCCCAGGCATATCAGGGCATAAATCATAAGACCTAATAAAGACAAGTCATGTGCCAGTGGGTGGTGATACAAGAGGTGCTTGAGGGTCAGGTCTTGGGGAATACCATTTGATGCTGGAAAAAAATAAAATAAATGTGCTTTTTGAGCAATTTGACTAAAGTTGGATGGGAAGATGTTTCAGATTTCTGAAACATCAGTCAATATTCTGAAACTTTTTTGAGCTGGAAGGTCTGTTTCTACAATGTGAGTTTCACACCTGTTTCGATCAAATTTTTGTTGTAAAACCAGTGATTAAAAACGGTCTCATTTTTAATGTAGCTGTACTGAATATAAAGCACGCGGGATGGTTGGATCACTCTTTCGAGCTGGATGTGAAGTTGGTTCTGAATATTCTCTTCAGGATCTCGATAAGGTGTAATCTCCAGAACATCAGTCTGAGCATAATATTTTTTCATACCATTGAGAACCACATGGAAAAACACCTGCTCTGAAAGTCGACCAGAAGCATAGAGTTTGGCCGACCAGACTTTGGCTTTGGCTATGGCACTATTTGAGTTGATATCTTCAAAGTTGACTGCTGCCCCCCAGATCATTTTCCCCAGGTGCTTGACGTGGATTCCCAATGTGCGGGTGACATCCCGTTGGTTTTGGGTGTCGCTGAAAATCAAAGAGCTACCTCTCAGCATTCTCGCAGGATAATCCTCATATTCAACCTGGCCGAGTTGAACTGATACATCAGCTTGAAAAGCAGGTGTAATCTGTCTTGTTAGATTAAGAAACAACCTTTGATCTGAATATTGAAAGAGAGTCCCATAATCAATATGAGCTTCAGTTCTTTTCCATCCTAATTCCTGGTGCATCTTATGTGACTTAAGACGTTTAACAGACGCGTTAAAAGTAGTTCGACCTGATCTTTGAAACTCATCAAAATACAGTTTTTGAAATGTCTTCAAGCCAGCATAAAAACGGTAGCCCGAGATGATTTTATAGTATCCACCCAGCTCACCATTTACAACCACCTTTGAATCCAGAAAAAGGGCTGGTTCAAGAAATCCCTGTCCCAGAATTGACCCATAGAAGCGAGCGTCCTGAGTATCCTGCTCAAAGCGGATGAGCCCTTTGGCCTTTAGGCCGACGGTGGATTCAATATTGTTAATGTTTTCACGTGGGTTTGAATCAAAGTAGGTGGAGAGATTTACCTGCCGTTCATAGGTCAGCGCCTGATTATTAAAGAGGCAGATCAGGGAGATTATCCAGATGTTTTTTGGAATACTCCTGGTACATAAGTTCCAGCGGCTGAGATATTGCATCAGGGTTATTGATCTAGCTCCTGATTGATCTGATCCAACAGGACTTGATACTCCACCAGTTTCTTTTTTAAATAATTTAAATCCTGGCCGGAACGCTGGTCCAGAGACATTTCTCCAACCTCTTCACCAGGCGCATTAATATTGATAAGATCTATAGCTTCACTGCTCAATCCACTGGCCATATCCCGCCCGCCATCTTCAGTAACATCATTGGCAGCAAATTCACTTGATGGTGCTGTGGTAATCCAGCCAAGCCGCTTATCAGTATTGCCACTGGCATCGCGTTGCTGTGCATCGGGATCGGCCTCCATTTGGAGTCCTAGATCATCATGAAAACTAGCCAATCTGAGAGCGAGTTCTGCTTCCTCCTCACGAACATTTCTAATGGAATCCAACTCCATAATTTTTACCTGGAGAAGTCTTTGAATATCCATGAGAATGATCTTGCGCTGTTCAGGGTTGCGCAATTGGAGGTTTAGTACATCTGTATAGTCTGGAAACAAGATGGGACTGGACCTGTCAACTACTCGTTTCCAACGACCGAACTGCATATTTCTAAGACCTTGTTCAGCGGGGATGACACCCGCTTTTTCATAATCCTGTAGCACGTTTTCATAAGCGAACTTTAAATCTCTGATCTCGCTTTTCTGTAGTGTACGCAGTCGCTCCAATTCCGTATCAAAGACTCTTAATGAGTCGAGGATCACCAATTGGCGTTTGCTGAGACCAGACAATAGAAATTTATTTATCCAGGCATTGTACCAATCAGAACTTTTTTGAAGCTCATCGACATCACTTTTAATTTCAATTTGTTCCTGTGTATAACTACTTCTTCTGGCCTCCAACTCAGCTATGCTGGCGTTGGTGGACATGTAGGCCTGCCAGGCACTGTTCAAGTCCTGACCCGTCAAGGACAGGGCTAACAATATTAGCAACAGAATTTTAGTGGGATGTGACACTATTCATCCTCACCTGATTTACCATTTTTTCCGCCAAATTCATTAAAGAGATCGTATTTCTCCATTTTGTAGTACAAGGTGCTGGTTTTGAGACCCAGTTTGCGGGCAGCCTTCTGTTTAATCCCGCCTGCCCAATTCAAGGCATTGCGAATCAAATCTCGTTCGGTTTGCTCCAGAACATCATTGAGTTTTCCACCTGGCTGCTCCTTTTTTCTGGGAGCATTTTCGAAGTATATCTGATCTGGAGTAATGGCAGGACCTTCACTAAAAATTAGTAATCGCTCCAGGAAATTCTCCAGTTCACGAATATTTCCAGGCCAGTTGTATTCACAAAGCTTGGTCATGGTTCTAATGCAGATTTCCGGGACGTCTCGCTTCAGTCTGTTACACTTTAGCTCCACAAAATGAGACACCAGACCTGGGATATCTTCAGATCTCTCTCTCAAGGCGGGAAGGGTCAGTGGTAACACATTTAGCCTGAAGAAGAGGTCTTCCCTGAACAGCCTTTTGTCCATAGCACTCTGAAGATCACGATTGGTGGCCGCCAATACTCTCACATCCACCTCGATCTGTTCAGTTCCTCCCACGCGCTGGAAGCTTTGGTTTTGCAGTACCCTTAAAAGTTTGACCTGGAGCTGGGCTGAAATATCACCAATTTCATCCAGTAGAATAGTACCGCCATGGGCTTGTTCAAAAATGCCCTGATGTTGTCGAACCGCTCCAGTAAAAGCACCTTTTTCATGACCAAATAACTCACTCTCCAGCAAGGTGTCTGTGAGCGCACTACAGTTAATGGACACGATCTGTTTTGAGGCTCGAGGACTTTCCAGGTGTAAGGCCCGTGCGATGAGCTCCTTGCCAGTACCGCTTTCCCCAGTGATGAGAACCGGACTATCCACCGCTGCAATCTGCTTGATTTGAGCAATCAGTTTTTGCATTTGCTCTGACGTGCCCACCAGACCATGGAAGCTATCCCTTGCTACTTTTACCTCAGTTTTTCGGGGGCTGTGATCCTCAAAAATGTGAGCCACTTTTGATTTTAGTTCATCTATGGAGAAGGGCTTGGCAATAAAATCGCGGGCACCCAATTTGAGCGCATTCACGGCCAGATCAATGGTTCCGAAAGCTGAGATTAGAATGAAGGGAGTATCAGGAGCTTGATCCTGGAATTCCTGGAGGAGATTCATACCACCCTTGCCTGGTAATTTCATATCAGAAATCACCAGATCGGGATGGATTTCACGAAACATTTGAGCTCCGGAATGACCGTCCTCAGCAGTATGAATTGCGTAGCCTTGAAGCTTTAAAACCGTGGCAATTCCTTCACGCATGGTTCTATCATCTTCTATGACCAAAATCTTCGGTTTCACAGCTATATCTGATCCTTTCGAGGGAGCTTCATTCTAAAAACAGTGCCCTCTGCATCACTCTTTTGGACAACTATTGTGCCACCCAACTCTGCTACAATGCTTTGCACAATGGATAAGCCCAGCCCAAAGCCCCTGTCTCGAGTGGAAAAATAGGGTTCAAATATGCGTTGACGATCTGATTCAGGAATCCCGGTTCCCGTATCAATAAAATCTATCTCCAGGGTGCTTGAGCTGTCACTGATATGGATGCTTGTCTGACCATTATCACCAGAGGCTTCCAGACCGTTCCGAATGAGATTTAGAAACACACGCTGCAATTTGGAGCGATCGGCTTGAATCTCGCCATCACCTTCCAGATGAATGGTCTGATTGAGGGTGGTGAGTTCGGGCTGTAAAATCTTGGTGATATCAGTATAGATTTCTTTAATAGAAAGGGTTTCAATAACACTTTTCAGGGGTCGGGCATAATCCAGATATTCCTGAACAATGCGCTTTAAATGATGGAGTTCCTCTGTGATTTTTGCCAGGTAAGATTTGTATTCTTCAAGCTTTGCATCCGCTGGTAATTGGGAGAGCTCTTCGCTGAGTAGACCGCTGTAAATCTCCATGCCACCCAGGGGATTTTTGATTTCATGGGCGATACCAGCCAGGAGTTGTCGGGCACTTTCTTCCTGTTTCTGTATATCCCGATGCATATCAATCAGTGACTGGTTGAGTTCACCAAATTCATCAAACCGACGAAGCTCAACGGGCTCAGAATTAATATTGGTCTGAATAGCTTTAGCATATGCTGACAAAGCTCGCACTGGTTTGATCAGGGACCTGGAAAACACCAGGGTCATGGCAATGGCGATAAGGAAGGAAGCCAGCATAATCCACAACAGACTGCCGGCCATCTGATTGATCACCGCCATATAATTGGCACCGACCCAGACTACCAGAATCACCTGTGATCCCTGATTGGTCCTTATGGGAATGGCTGCTGCCTTCACATATCTGTCTTGATCTAATTTATAGATTTCAGAGACGACAGGATCTTGATCATTTTTGAGGGAAAGCAGGGTAGGTAGAGCCGGAGACAGCCGGGCAATGTTTTGTTTGAGATGTTTATCCTGGGCCAGGATAGTGCCGTCTTGTTTATAGAGAGTTAAACCTTCAATCCCGGGGACTGCCAGCGCAGAAAGGGATGCTTCCAGACTCTGCCTAACACTTTCGAGACCAGGCTCGGCTGCCAACATGCTGACCAGCTCTTTATCCAGAGTTGTAGCCATGATTCGGTTGATACGCTTGAGCTGATCACCCAATTCTTCTTCCAGGGCAACTCGGGAGTACCAGTAAAGCGGGATGGACAAGAGGCTCATGGAGACCACCAGGACTCCCAGAACCAACATGATGACTTTTGGGCTTAGTTTCATATCTGGGTTTAGGGCAAAGATTGCTCCATTATTGTTTACGTTTTCTGCTAAGGGCTAAACTTAAATTTATTTACAGGATGAACCATGTGTAAAGAAAAGTCCTCATTACTAGCTGAAGTAGATACCCCTGAACTGGCCTCCTTTTTCCTCTTTCGGTGAATGCAATTATATCATAATCATATACTCACTATATATATATGATTATAAAGTAAACAATTAACAGAATTTTTTAATCACCATCATCATTGTATATGACTATAATACAAGGATTTAAGCGCTCTCCTGAGGTGTTTGGCATAGCCCTTGTCACTATCAAGGGCATGACATCTGCTATGAACACCTCTGTTCTTCTGCACGAGCTTTGCTATTTTTTGAGCATCCCAGAAAGAATTAATTACAAAATGGCAGAACAATTGAAAAGAACGAATGGGTAAATTTATATGAGTACCTCTACTATTTATAAAAAGCGCTGGTTTCGTGTTGGAACCGCTATTTCAATCCTGGTTGTGGGCGTAGCAGCGATGAGTATTCTGGCTGCCACCAAAGAAGAGACCAATAAAAAAGATGCGACCCAACGCGTGCGCCAAGTCGCCACCACTCCATTGATATATGCTGATCATACCCTGCAAATCCATGGCAATGGCAGTATTGAAAGTCAGCAACTCCTGGATCTCGTT
Source organism: Fidelibacterota bacterium (assembly GCA_016784025.1). GTDB lineage: Bacteria > Fidelibacterota > UBA8477 > UBA8477 > JABMPR01 > JABMPR01. The sequence continues at coordinate 175,201 of JADHVL010000002.1, forward strand.
TCTTTTGTCGGTGGAGAAGTGGTTTATTCACGTGGCGATTTAAAATCAGGTCTCCAGGTAAAACAAGGGGACATCCTCCTGAAAATTGATGATCGTGAAGCCCAGAACCGCATCCTCCAGGCTCGTTCCGGTCTCATTAACGCCATCGTTTCCCTCATTCCGGAACTCCGCGGCAGTGCCCAGGATAAGACCTATGAGAAATGGAACAGCTATCTGGAGCAGCTTAATATGAGTACCACGCCCGAGTTACCTCTCATCACCGATGCCCAGGAACGCATTCGGGTTTCCATGCACAATATTTTTAATCAACACGCCACGGTGAAGAATACTGAGATTACACTGGACAGACATACTATCCGTGCCCCCTTTGACGGCTATCTCGTGAATGATGGCGTCATTGCAGGATCCTGGATCTCACCAGGACAGTTAGCTGCTTCTCTGATTAACCCATTTAAGCTCGAGATCGCGGTTCCACTGGCCCTGTCTGAGCTTGAATTGCTCTCAGATGATGGTTTGCCCACAGCCATTGTGACTCCTTCAGAAGATCCAAGCAAACATCTTACAGGGATTTTGCATCGTCAAAATGCCCACATTGATAAACGCAGTCAGACCGTCACCATCCATATTGAGCTGAGTAATCCCGATTTGGATCCCGCCTTTCTACCAGGCAACTACATGGACATATACATTCAGGGAAATAAGCTCCGAGATGTGGCACTGCTTCCCCGTGATGTCATTGCACCGGGACCCTATGTTTACACCATGGAAGATTCTCTCCTGGCCCGATATCCTGTGGAAATTGTGGCTTCAGAAGGGGATTCTCTCCTCATTGCCCGGGGTGAAGTTGCTCCTGGAGCCCAGGTTATCACAACCCTGCTTCAAAGTCCAATCATCGGAATGCGAATTGCACCCTTTGAAGAAGAATCAACAGCAGATACTGCATCCCTGTAATCTGACGAGAAAAGGGACACTCCTATGCTAAAGAATTATCTCGAGTTTTTTACTCGTCATTCCAAAATTACCAATTGGATCATGATTGTCATCCTCCTGGCTGGTGCTGTTTCACTGACTTCCCTGAATGTTCGGGTTATGCCCAAAATGGATCTCCAGGGCGTTCAGGTAAACATCCCTTATCCTGGAGCATCTGCCCGGGAAGTGGAAGAAGGCATCATTACCAAAGTTGAAGAGAGTCTCCGTGGACTGGAAGGCCTGGGTCGCATTTATTCTGGCAGTCAGGACGGCTATGGTTGGGTTTATATCGAAATCCTACCCAGCGTCGAAATGATCAAAGCCATTGATAAAATTCGTAATGCTGTGAACTCCATCGCTACCTACCCCACTGATGCAGAGAAACCGGTAATTTTCCAGGACACCATGTGGCAGAGGGTGGCCATGATCACCTTGTATGGTGAAACTGATCTGCTCACTTTGAAGCGTATCTCTGACGAATTTCGGGATGAATTGACCAAAACAGGTGCTGTAAGTCTCATCCGATCCTTTGGAACCCCACACCGCGAAATCGTCGTGGAGGTCTCTCCCACCAATCTTGAACGATACGGTCTCACCGTTGGTGATATCGGAAACTCCATTCGAGCTGCCAATCTGAATATCTCATCTGGTTCTATCCTGACCAACCGTGAACGCATCCAGATCAGATCCTATGAAAAGAAATATCAGGCTGTAGAGCTGGAGAACATCCCTGTTATCTCAAGTATCGATGGACAGCAAGTGAGCCTCAAAGAAATCGCTTCCATCCGAGAGCAATGGCCTGAAAACTGGTTTTATGAGGAAACTGATGGCAAGCAGACCATCGATCTGCATGTCATGTATAGCAATGACGAAGATGTGCTGGATATCGCCAAGCTCATTGATGAAAAAATTATTGAGGTGGAGGCTCGCTATGGGGGTCTCATCCATATTGATCAATTCATCCGCGATACTGACGAGCTGGAAGAACGAATCCTAACCCTGTTACAAAATGGCTTTCTCGGTTTGGTAATGGTGCTCATCATTCTCAGTTTCTTTCTCAATCTGCGCCTGGCTTTCTGGGTCGCCCTGGGAATCCCTATCAGTTTTATGGGAACTTTCTTCATCCAGTGGATGATGGGGATCACCATCAATGAGATGAGTCTCTTTGGTCTGATCCTGGTGTTGGGAATTCTGGTGGATGACGGTATTGTCATTGGTGAAGCCATTTTCTCTATGCGAGAACGAGAAGGCAAATTAGGAATTGACGCTGCTGTTCACGGTACCCTTGAAGTAATCAAGCCCGTAACCATTTCGATCCTGACCACCATGGTGGCATTCATGCCTTTCTTTGCTCTATATGGTGATTTAAGGAATTATACTTGGCAGATCGCCTTTGGGATTGTGGTTGCTCTCGGTTTTTCACTGGTTGAAGCCTCCATGATTTTGCCAGCCCACCTGGCCCATAGTAAAGCATTGACCAAGCCTCCCGGAGAGGGCGTTTCCAGTCCCATGCGACGTAAGTTGGAAGCCAGAATCACGCATTTTATTGAAAATGTCTACGGCCCTTTTCTGAGACGGATCATGGAATATCGCTGGAGCGTTGTAGCCGCCACCGTGGCTGGTATTCTGGTCATGGCTGGCGCTTTTGCTGGAACGCATATCAAGGCACAGTTCTTCCCTGATATTGAAGCACCTTTTGCCCAGGTTCGTATCGAACTCCCTCTAGGAATCAATACGGATATTGCTAACCTGATCCGTGCTGAGGCTATTGAAAAATCAATGGGCTTTGGAGTTACCAAGGCGCAACCTGAGGATGGTTATGAGAATGCAATTCTAAGCCATCATTCCTGGATGAACGGAAATACCATCAGGATCTTTATGTCTCTTATTCCAGCCAAGGATCGTAATTATACGGTTAAATCATTTTCTGACGAACTCAGCGAAGCTCTAGGTGAATTTCCTGATGCTGAAAACGTCCAGGTTGGCAGTTTCAGTTTTGGAGGAAGTCCTATATCCGTACGTTTCCTCTCTATGGATATGGATGAACTACAAAAGGCCAAAGACCTTCTCAAAGAAGAGTTAAAGACCATCGATGGGGTCAAGGATATTCGCGATGACACGCCTCTGGGTACCAACGAATTTGTTGTGACACTGAAGCCTACTGGTGAAGCTTTGGGACTCACACTTTATGATGTCTCCACTCAATTACGTCAAGGCTTTTATGGTCAGGAGGTCATGCGACTACAACGCGGACGGGATGAAGTTAAAATCTGGGTGCGTTTCCCGGAAGCCGATCGTCAGAGTGTCTCACAACTGGAGAATTTGAAAATTCGCACACCCTCTGGAAGCTTTGTTCCCTTTAAAGAAATTGCCAGTTATCACATGCAACGCAGCCTGCAGCGAATTCGTCACGAAGACGGTTTCCGAGCGGTCTCCATCCACGCCAATATGGACTACACTAAAAATGACCTGGCTGTTGTCCAGGAGGAACTGAACGATGAAATCATTCCCCGAGTACTCTCTCAAGTGGATGGCGTAACCACAGCTTTTGGTGGTCAAAATGAATTTGTCAAGAAATCCACAGAATCCATACAATTCACCTTGATCCTGGCTTTCGTGATCATGTTTACCATTCTCATGTTCCTCATGAAATCCTATGCCCAGTCATTTCTGGTTCTGGGCTTGATTCCTTTGGGAACTGTTGGTGCGGTTGCAGGACATGCTATCATGGGATTGCCCATTTCATTCCTGTCATTTCTAGGAATCATCGCGCTGGGTGGCATTATCGTTAATGACTCAGTGGTGTTGATTGATCGCTATAACAATTTGAAACGCAAACTGAATCTTCCCCCGGTTGAAGCTATTTATTTGGCTGGTCTTCAGCGTTTTCGTCCCATCATTATGACTACCTTAACCACAGCAGCCGGTCTGTCACCTCTGATTTTTCAGAAATCTGAAGGCGGTCAGTTTCTGGTACCAATGGCAGTTTCCGTAGCTTTTGGTGTGGTCTTTGGAACCTTCCTGACGCTCCTTATGCTCCCGGCAGTTCTGCTGGTGATTGATGAGGATCTACCTGCTATGAGGGCCAAAGTGTACAACTGGTTTAAAGGGTCAAATTAATTCAACCTGGAGTGTCTTGCTGAGCCTGTCGAAGTATGACACACCCTTCGACGGGCTAAAGGTGACAACTCTCTTTCAGAACTGGCAATTGACCTTCTCTTTAATTATTGGTCGTACAGCAATTCCAGGCAGAGCATCGCGTCCAAAACATTTAGCACATCATCAGAATTAAGGTCAGCACTCTCAGCTTGTACGGTGGTGGGGGTCTCTATAAATAATATGAAATCAATGAGAGCAGTAAGATCTTGAATATTGATCAAGTAGTCTGCATTTACATCTCCATAGGGTGGTGTCCCATTGATGACTTCAAGGTGGATATTTATGGGAATTTCAGCCAGGTTCCCAGCGTTTGATGTGAGTACTAAAGGCACAGAAAAGCTTCCCTGATTCAAACTCCTGGTATCTGTATCGACTCGGAAGATACTGGATTCACCTGGCGCTATCACATCTGTCCACTTATTTACGATGAGCCAGCTGGATTGTCGATGGATGAGGATAGCAGTTCCATCACTTATGGAATTTGGGCTATTGTAGCAAATCTGAAGCCCCTTATTTTTTAAGACATTCTGAATACCCACAGTGGAACTGGTGACGATTCCCTCCATCTCCAGATACTGCAAAATCAAATTTCCATCTGCCATGAGAATGAGCTGGAAAGTATGCCGGTCTTCAGTCCCGAATTTTGGAAAATTATCCCAGGTTATAACGGTGGTATCCTGACCATTGCTCCATAAATAAGGTTTCCCTTGAACCCCACTATTATTGTTTAAATCATCCCACCATGCCGCTATAAATGCTGGAGGGGCTGACCCATTGGGCAGTGGTAGGTTGTTCCATGGATATTCTGCTGAAGTGAATGAAATCGAGCCATTGCTGCTGAGCATAAATTCTGAATAGATGTCTGCAAAGAATGGGAAATCAAAACCGATATCGAAGGGACCAATTGAGGAGTCATCAGGATCTCCAGGAAAAATGAGTTCATTTTCATTCTGAGAGATGTCGCGCCATTCAAATTGGGGTCCATTGGGATCATCCTGATCCAGCCATTCGTAGTCAAAAATATCACGGAGGGAGGAAGCATAGGGTGCTCCATCTGGTTCGGCACCACCTTTTATAAAATTGAATCCTGCAACTGAATTGACGGCTGGTGTAGGATCGACTTCCTCTGGTGATCCAATATCGTAGACCAGATCTGAGCCTCCAGTATTGACTATTTCAATAGAATCAGAAGCGGTGGACCAGGGATTTTGAACAAAGCTCAGAATAGATTGGCTGAGGCTAATCTCAGGTGCCTCAAATCGTTGCCCTCGTTCTGTGGTGAACAACAATGCCCGGCCTGAGCCTATTTCCCCAATACTTGGATCAGTATCATTGTTAAAACTGGCCTGTATCCCCGTGGAATAATCCGGCGATTCAATTCCAGATGTGGAGAAATTTGCAAAGGTATCATAATTGAAATAATCCTTATACTGAAACTTGATCAGATTATCTCCGCTGGTAGTGGGATAACTATCTATACTATAAATTATCACCTGGAAATTGAGTGAAGATCCTACTTCCATATTGCTCATCATGGCCCATTCAATAATGAGTTGATCGTTTGCAGTGTAATAACTCACACCTCCAGATTGGGTGATCAAATCGTCCCAGAAAGGTGCGATCATAGCCGTGGGACCTGATGCGGACGGGATAACCCGATTATAAAAACTAACTTCAGGTGAATGACCCATAGCCAGCCAACCATTTGAACAGATCGTAATCTCATCATAGGTTTGTCCGTAATAATTCACGCTGAAGGGCAAATCAAGATATGCCGTCTCATCATCTTCCTCATATTCATCCTGAATAGCTAAATGTGTACCTACGCCCCCATAATTGGGATCAATTTCGATCCACTCATAATCTGGTGCCATGGAGTAGGAAACATCCCGATTATCAAATACCCTGTACCCATAATTGTCCACTCCCGAAGGTGAAAAACGATTGATCTCTTCCACAATAATCTCGGTTCTAAGGGTATCAAACCGACCTGCAACTTCGCCAACAAATACCAGAGGAATCACTTCACCAGGGAAAATTTGATCCGAGAGCAATATGGAAAAAACGCCTGAGGTCTCAGCACTTTGGTCCCAATCTATGAGGGGTAATTCTTGAACGCTGGCGTTGGATGAGATCAGGTTGTGATTCTGGAATTCCAGCATCATTTGTTGTGATGCAGCCCCGCCCTTATTCTCTACTGTCAATCGGATACTTACTGAATCACCTGCCACCAACTCACCTGCTTCGATCATCACGTCTGTGATATTAAGATCAGGAGCCTGTATGGGAAACTGCTTCCACCATGTTAGAGCTTCAAGACCAGTATCTACCTCAATATTGAAATCAATGACGTCTCCATGACGGCTATTGGCCTCCACTTCAAAAGAAAAAAGATCATTTAGGGCCAGACTGTGACCAGAGTGAAAAGACGGTATGGTGTAAACTGAATCAATGAGATTCACTGCCCCAGAGCTGGTGTGAAGCGACAGGGTCAAATTTTCCAGGGTGACGGACTGGTTGATCAGGATCAGCTCCAAATTATGAATGCCACCAGCTTGAATAACCCCACCTGGGGCGATACCCCACCCCTCATATCTCAATAAATTCTGTGAAGAGCCGATGGGAATACTGGTTAAAACCGGGTTCAGATTTTTACCCGTGATGGTTACCAATAGTTCTGATGATTCTCCAGCAGTGAAGGGCAGCAAAACCATGCCTGATGCATCGGTTTGTAAGCCGTTACCATTTTCAGAATTGCTCACAAAAACGAAGGCGTTCTGGATGGGTACACCGGTTTCATCCTCTACCACAATAACAACATGATCATCATCCTGATTCAGACTGTCTGGAAGATCAACCAGCAGCATTTGTGGCGTGTCCGTCCAGATTGCCATGCCTGGATCCCCCAGAATATTATAGACATTCTGGTAAAATTCTGCGGATTGACCATAGGGCAGAAATTCAGAGTGATGATAATTTCTCCAGAGTTCTAATTTTGCGTGTCCCAGTGCTGGACCGAGCTCATTCATCCCCAGATCAAAAAGAGCTGAATACAGCGCAATATCGATGACATTATTGAATTGAGTGTGGGTATGTACCTCACTGGGTCCAATAAATGCAACAGCTCCCTTGGGAACAGAGGAGGTGCCAGCCCGGAGCCATTTTTCACCAAAAACAGGGTCAACTGGAGCTGCATAGTTTCCCCCACCGCAAACAATGCTGGTCAGGATAGGCAGTTTGTGACCGTTGTATAGATTTTCTATATCAGAATTATAGAAATAGGGTCCGATCCAATGATCCCAGGCTCCCAGACCACGGTAATTGACAAATCCTACACCGTTGTTTATGGGAGTACTGATTCGTGATAGACTAGATTGCATGGGGTAGTAAGCCGTGTCTATCTGGGTAAACCCATTTTCTATTAATTTCCGACCGACCCAGTTATTGACGTGTTGTGTGGATATGGCTGCTGTTACGGTTCCAACCATGAGCGCTCTTTTAAACCAACCTGGATCATCCAGAAGTGGCTGGCTTTCGTATGACAAAATTTTGCTCATCACCACAACCAATTCGCCGATGGTATCTACTGATAGCCTCCCAACCCATGCCTCCGGGAAGCTGTCTTCTCCCTCGAGCAGAACATAGGGATGGTCGGTTACCAGGGCTTCATTATCAGGATTATAGACATAAAACCCGCCAAGCCCCCGGTCTTCGTCCCCAATAAGCAGGACATACTTGGGTGGATCTTCCCAGGTATCATAGGCTTCCTGGATATATGCTTTTATCGCTGTGGGGGTTTGACCTGCCACACTGGTTGACGTGACGGTGACCGGATGCCCTTTACGGCGCTTCCAATCCACGAGATATGTGAGATACGGTTCAAAGAGAGGAGGCGTTATAATCAGGTAATGTCCAAGTTGTGAGTAGATCTCGTTATTGGGAATAATTGAACGTATGGCAGCAGATCCCCCGGTTTGATTTTCAATTCTTGGGACAACGCCAGAGATCTGAATTACCAGCTTTTCCGGAACGTTTACTTCCCGCTTGATATAATCGACACCCAATGGTGAAATGCTAAGGGGTAGAAAAGCCTCACCCATTATGTGGACAGGTTCTCCCACTTGGGCATTCATTTCACGGGCTAAATCGACACTGGTCCAATCAAAATTCCGATTAATCTGTGGGGGATCCGTCTCTCGCTGGCCCATGGGGGTTTGCTTCAATGAGCTGATACGAATTGAATGACTGCTATAGCTGGAGATGTTGATATGAGGAGCATTGATAGATGAAATAGGGATAAGCTCTGTGAATATGGGAAGAGCTACGTCCCCAGCCTGACCCGCAAAACCATAACCAGTTTCATGAATCCGATGGGGATGGTTCAACAGATCGGTCCATTGTTCATCCTGAATCTGCCTGAAATCGAGACTTACCATTACAGATTCGTCTAAAAAGTTTAGCTCTATATGAGGACGCATTTTTTCCAGAGCCTGTAGATTCCCAATAAGACAGGTTATCAGAAATAAGTATGTGCTTATTGTCTGTAGATTCGTGAAACGAGAAGGCTGATTTGCATTATATGTTTTCATGGTCTTATGAGTAAGTATCGAGTTTGAACGAACTGGAAACAAGAGCTAATTCTTAACGCTTATGAGTCGAGAGAGGTTTGAACAAGATTCATGATCTAGAAACCCTCACAAAAACAAACAATTGATTTTACTTGCCTTGGCTAATCATGATAATTATTATCACTTGAATCAATTACACAAAAGCGGGGAGTTACCAAACAGGGGGACATTGTTGTTCGCCATGGCATGATCATACGAGATGTTTAACCTTTTCTCGGGATGTTATGCTGTAAAACCTGAATGGGAGCGTCTCTATGAAATCTTTTCTAAATATACTTAAGTGGACGGGTGCCGTGTTGGGAATATTAATCCTGGTGCTGGTTGTCTTTGTCAATATCCGAGGGAATCGCACTTATGAGCTGCCCCTCCCGGATCTGGCTGCCAGCTCGGATTCGGCAGTCATCGCTCGCGGGAAGTACCTGGCCTTCGGCCCGGCACACTGTGTCTCTTGCCATATGCCCATGGATAAATTTGCAGCTGTGGAAAATGGTCTGGAGTTACCTCTTTCAGGTGGATGGGAGTTGAATATTCCTCCTGGGTCATTTCGGGCACCCAATCTGACGCCTGATATGGAGACTGGAATTGGCTCTTTCAGCGATGGACACATCGCCAGAGCCCTGCGCTACTCAGTTCGTCACAATGGTAAAGCCTTATTCCCATTTATGCCCTTTCAGAATATGAGTGATGCAGATGTCATTGCCCTTATTTCATTTTTGCGCTCACAGCCACCTGTTAAAAATGAGCTCAAAACAACCGAACTTTCCTTCCTGGGAAAGGCCGTATCAGCCTTCGGTATGATAGGACCAGAAGGACCAATTACGACGCCTCCGGTCTGGGTTGAGATTGATTCTACCATTGTCTATGGTGAGTATGTTGCAAATGCTGTGGCAAACTGTAAGGGTTGTCATTCCCTGCGGGATCTGAAAACAGGTGCCTTTATTGGAGTAGATTTCGCTGGCGGAATGCCTATGGATTCAGATCCAATGATCAAAGGTTTGTCATTTATCACCCCAAATATCACCCCACATATGACGGATGGGGTAATGGCAAAATGGGATGAAACCACATTCATTAATCGATTCAGGGCAGGTCGAGTTTATGAAGGCTCACCGATGCCCTGGGGTGCATTTTCCAGGATGAGTATCATCGAATTAAAAGCAGTATATCGTTACCTCCAGTCACTAGAACCTGTTCCAGGGAAGGTTGATAAAACAGTAGTCAGGGACGGTACCACCAGCTAGGTGAATTGATTGGCACCTGATTCACATTGACGCACCAGATTGCAGTCTGTGGCAATTAGTGTATTTACCTTGATAGAGTAGGCCATAAAAGAATCCTGATCCCTGGTGGGTGAGGCATAAGCTTTTTTGGTTCTACCCTTCAAAGATGAATAACTCCATTTGCAGAAATCATTCTTTCCAGCTCCCTTCTCATCAGATATTATAGGGTGACTGAAAATAATACCATTTTGGGCAAGGGGGTATTTATGAAAAAGCTGCTTCTCTCATCGATTCTAATATTGCTTAATGCCTGTAGTCTTTTTGAACCTGATACAGGAGTCTCTGACTCCTACACCTTTCAGAGTGCTGCTATTGGTGCTACCGGGGTTGCTGCCGTGTATTATCCTGAGGACTATACCTCGAGTACACCGGTGATCTATCTTCTGAATGGCTGGGGGGCCGATGCCTTTGCCTGGGAAACCGGTATTGATCTAGCCATGGAAGCCCATGAGCGCAACATCATGTTTGTTTCCTTAAGTGCAGGGTCCAACCTGTATATGAACAACTCATCTGTTCCAGATAAAAATTATGAAGACTATGTTCTTGAAATCGTGGAGGAGGTCGAGGCTGAGTACGGCATAGAAATAGAGTATGTCAGTCGAGCCGTGTGTGGCATCTCCAATGGAGGTGGTGGAGCAGTTTATCTCATGAGTCGACACCCCAGTCTGTTTACTGCCTGTGGCTCACTGAGCGGGACCTATTACAATCAGATCATTTTCAACAATCTCCGCAGTCACGGGCTACGCATTGATGTGGGAACCGGTGATAATGCGGTTTTGGGAGAGCTACGACGTTTGCACAACAAGCTGGATGACGAACGCATCAACCATGACTTTTATGAACATGCCGGTGGCCATGATTGGGATTTCTGGAAAAAATATTGCCCTGAGCAGTTTGACTTTCTAGAGGAAATAATTGCTGGAGATTGACTCTCGATGGAGATGGATAGATGATCACTCCTCTCCAAAATGCTCCAAATAAAAAGGGCTCCCATTGGGAGCCCTTTTTGTCAACCTTTTACCCTTTCAGGGGTATAATAGCTCAATTTTCTATTGAGGAGTCGCTCCAGGACAACAGCTGTTGTATTCTGTATCATAAAACCAATCAGCTCTACCTGGTGGATAATAAGTCTCACCTCCAAAAGCTGTTGATGCTTCCACAACAGTTGATCCACTCTCGCCATCTACAGTTAGGATAGCGTGAGCTTTAACCACCATTGCATCTGAGCAACTAAAGCCTACTTCAACAAAGGGAATCGTAACCGTATAGGCATCAGTGGGAAAGCTGGCATTGTCCACAAAAACATTGGCATTATAATTAGCTGGCACACCAATGGCCCGTGGATACCCTGGACCAACATTAACATGAATCTCAGCGAGGTCCCCCAACAAATTTGTATCAAAGGTGATATACAGATTGAGACTATCATTTTCTATGGACAGGGTTCCGGCATTCGTGGTTTGATCTGCCCAGATAGGAAAACTAACACCGCAGTCAGACAGAATAATAGCCAAGTAGTATCCAAAGTTTACTGGAGACTCACCTCCTAACAGGTTGGCCAGTATATAGCCACCTGCATTTTCACCTGCTGCAAAATCGCCACCTGGCGTATCAGCCATTAGGGTGTAGTCGAGACCAGTCTGGAGGTCTTCAAAAAGATATGATCCATCTGCAGCCGTGACAGTTGTATAGAGATTTCCATCACTTCCACTTGCTGTGACCGTTACGCCTTCAAAACCAGTATCGCCAACATCAAAAGCTCCTGAGCTATTAGCATCTTCATAAACGATACCAGAAATAGATGCGAAACAACCAGCTGTATAGCTTACATAACTCCACCATTTTTTTCCAGCAGCATCAAAACAGTCTGGAGAGTTGGCGTCACCTGAATAGGCTAGCATTTTGTGATGGCGACCATGTCCGTGATGACCATTTCCATGATGAGCACAATTGCCATCTTCGTCATCATCATTGTCATCATCATCCTCGTCGTCATCTTCATCATCTTCATCATCTTCATCATCTTCGTCAGCATCTTCATCAACGATGCACCGAACTTTGGCATCCGTAGTTATATAATAGGTGTCATCACAAAAAGCCGCTGCAGGAATCACGGCAGTGTAGGTAAATGCATCGATATGATGTGCAATATAATCGGCGTGACCATGTTTGGGTCGTTTATTGGATATATCCTCTAGACTGGTCCAAACAAAAACATGAATTTTTTCTAGTTCTACGGTTTCATCTGTGGTGTAGGTGACATATATATTCTCATCATCATTGGTGATACTAACTGTTCCGACATCAATATCTTTATCGGCCCACAAGGTGTAGTTATAAACACCAAAACCAGGGTTCAGCTCACTAGGACCGGCGAAATCACCCACTGCTGGACAGGGGATATCGTTGCGGCCACCACGACGTTTGTCCAGCGAGTTATCCCCAAAATCACTGTTTTGTGGATCTACTGCATTCTCACAACTAAGTAACCCAAATATGGAAATAACGGAAATTAAACCGATTAGAAATTTTTTCATTTTAAACTCTCCCTGATAAACTATTTACACAATAAGCTCCGAAATATAATCGTTGAAAAGCCGGTGGCAAGTGAGCTTGGTCATCTCAATAATCTGTAGCAAAATTGAAAACATAGACCCAAACCAGACATGTCCGTTAAATCAATGCTGGAGGCTGGAAGTTCATGGAGACAATATCCATCTCTTTTCTTGAATTATGGACGATTGTGGTTCTCTATGCTGAAATTATTATTCAATTCTGAGCACTAAGTAAAATTGTGGTTTGTGGACTCAACTTGAGTTGATGACCACCACTGTTCAGCAATAACAATACTTTGGAAGTCAAAATAATATCCTGTATTAGAAATTTACCGCGAACATTTTTAGTACCGTCGTGGTGAGCGACTATGATTCGGGGGGATTCTCCGGAGCAATTTGATGTTTTAGAGAGTGGTTCTTTCCTTAAATAATTTTGTGTGGATATTTCATCACCATTAACGCATACACAACACCTCACATCTTAGCCAAATTGCCAAGCAAAGTCTTCCGGTTTTCAAAGGTCACATCCATTCTAGCTGAAACTTCCAATTTTAGTTGTTCGACCAATTTCTGTATGGAGGGATTCATTTTTATGAGGACTGATTCAATGGAGTTGAGGCCAGCATTAATATTCAGGTTGGCACTACGCTGGTCCTTAATCGTGGCAAATTTCTCATTGCGCTCCGCTGTGCTAACCAGGGTCTCAAAACGATAAATGATCTTATTTATACCAGCTTTATCATATGTGGGATAGGCAAAATCATCAAAAGTATGCGCCTTGTGTAATAACAGCCTCTTGTAAACATCTTCGTTTTTCTTTAATCGAACGAGACATTGTAATATCAAGCTAAAACTAACCAGTAGTTCATTTACATTATCCCAGAAAGGACTATAGTAGTCCACAGAATAATTCTGTTCCGCTGCCTGGATCTTCTCCATGAGGTTTTTGTCTAGGAGATCCATCAATACTCCTATCCCTCGGGTTTCTTCAAGCAGAGCATGTAAGATATCCTGCTGATGTGAAACCCGTCTTGTCTCAGAATCAACCAGCTCCCGTCTGCTCCTGATGATACTGAATGGGGATATGATGGCCTTAAGCACTAGATAAACAGCTAAGAAAACAATTTCTGCGATGATAGCCAATCGGGTTAACTCATAGTAAGAACCCATCTTTTTCGCAAAAAATAGAACTATCAAAGAGACAATAAAAACAATCAGCCATTTCGATAAGATTCGCCAGGCTTGTCTCCAGTATTGAGATAGGAGTTCTCCATAGCCTGGTGCCGGTTCTGGGGTGACTTGAAATGCGTTCTGCGTCATAGTGACTTCTCCCCCTTTTTGATAAATTGATCAAGATGAAAGAGAATAAATTTCAATATCTATGCCAAGCACTTATGGTGTTGTTATTATTGACTTATATACTTTTCTAAGAGATCGGGATGTATCTAAATGAAACGAGGGTTTGTAGCGGAGTGGTACATTTGAGAGGTGGCTGCAAATTGAGACGCGTATCAATTTGAAACATACAAGTTTCCGATTCGATTAAAAATTGTTCAAGCTACTTCTTTCTGCAAGTCTTGTATTGGTCAAGTACATGTCCATCATAGATTAGGTGGCTTACTGGTAGGGGGTCCATCCAGTGATCCTCTCACATCGCTTCATGAATAATGACATAACCAAGCCCAGGCTTTGGGAGAATTATGAAAAAATCAATCCTCTTGCTCATCATATCAAAGGTGTTGTTAGGTCAGACTGAACCTTTGACCGATCTCATGCATGTGAATCCACGCGTGTTCGTGCTAAAGAATGCCGTAGTGCATGTGGAACCGGGACAGACCCTTCCAAGTGCCACTGTCGCCATCAGGGACGGACTTATCGTAGCAGTTGGTTCCAGTATCGATATACCCGGGGATGCTGCCATCGTTGATATGAAGGGAGATCATATTTATGCTGGGTTTATTGATGCCTGGGCTGATGTAGAACCAAAAGACTTAAAACCATCTCCGCGGTCTCATTGGATCGATCTGGTTCACCCCGAATGGGTGGCTTCCGATAGCTATACCCCTGATGACAAAACAGTCAAGGAGCGTAAAAAGCTGGGGTTTACTCATATCCACGCTGGTCTTAACAAGGGTATTTTTAGAGGCCAAACTTCCCTCATCGACCTGGATGAATCCGCCTCCATCACCACATCTACAGTAAGTCAGTCACTGGATTTTTATACCCGTGAAAGAGGTGAAGATGGATACCCAGGAGCCCTTTTGGGCACTATCGCTGTTATGCGTCAGACACTTCTCGATGCTGATTGGTATGAAAAGTCTCAGTCAATCTATGCCAGGCACCCCGATAAGAATGAACAACCCAAAGAAGATCTTGCCCTGGCAACCCTGGCCATGGCCCGCTCAAAGGCGATTCCATTTTTATTCAGGACCGCTCATGAAACAGCAGCCCAACGCGCCATTGACATCTCACATGAATTCGACCTGAATCTCTGGCTGCTGGGATCTGGATATGAATATCGTCGACTGACTGACATCGCCCAGGCGAAGCCCTTTATCATTCTGCCCTTAAATTTCCCTGGTAAACCCGATGTCACACAGCCCCAGCGCGCAGACCAGTACATCACTGAACAGCTCAAACACTGGGATATGGCACCAGACAATGCCAGGAAGCTGGTCAATTCAGGGGTGGATATTGCCTTCACTTCGAATGGTTTGCAGGACCTGAAGCAATTTCGCAAAAATCTCTCCCTGGCAATTGAGCGGGGTCTGAGTGAAACCGCCGCTTTGGCAGCACTTACCACGACTCCATCAAAACACTTTGGTCTGGTCAAAACCCACGGCAAAATCAAGGCAGGTTATCAAGCCAATTTTGTAGTGGTTAGAGGAAGCTATTTTGATGATTCCAACCCGGTACAATCGGTATGGATCAGAGGCGTGAAGCACGATATAGACATCAATTTCAATGATGAATTTGCCGGTGAATGGAAATTCTCGCTTGATAAGATGCAGGGAGAATTGACCATCAAATCAAGTCCCTACCATACCGCTGGAAAAATCAAGCTGGATACCACCACGATCTCTCTCAATCACTTAAAACTAGATGGTAAACAGATCTCCTGGAGTGCTGAGCTTCCCAAAACGGAGACGCCTCAGATGATTCGGTTTCAGGGCAACTGGGATAACGGAATGCTTTCAGGTGTAGCGGTTTTTGCTGATGGGCAAGAACACGAGTGGACCGCTTCCAGTCGTACAGCAGACGATGCAGAAACTGAAGCACCCAAAGCCACAACCAGTAAACTAAAATTGAGCTTCCCCGAGGGAGCCTTTGGCTTTGAGCAACTTCCCCAACAACCTGCATCACTGTTTATTAATGATGCCACCTTGTGGACATCAGGTCCTCAGGGAATTATCCAGAATTGCGACATGCTCATTGAGAAGGGCAAGATCAAGAAGATCGGTAAGAACCTGACCAGTTCCCGTGGCGCACAGGTCATCGAAGCTGATGGAAAGTATGTCACACCCGGACTCATCGATTCTCATAGCCATACAGCCGGGGCGTCCATTAATGAAGGCTCGCAAAGCATCACGTCAGAGGTGCGTATCCAAGATGTCCTGGATCCCGATGACATAAGCATTTATAGAGAACTTGCAGGCGGGCTGACCACCATTCAGGTCCTCCATGGATCAGCCAACACCATTGGCGGACAGAACTCTGTGATCAAATTGCGCTGGGGATCGAATGCACAGGATTTGATCATGAAGCGAGCACCCCAGGGTCTCAAATTTGCGCTAGGTGAAAATGTAAAACAGTCCAACTGGGGCGATAAAAATGTCACCCGCTATCCCCAGACCCGCATGGGGGTGGAACAGGTCTTGAGAGATGCTTTCACGCGTGCCAGAGACTACAAATCCAATCTGGATAATTACGCCAAAAAATCGAAATGGCGCAAGACACTCACTCCTCCACGCCGCGATCTGGAACTGGATCCCCTGGTAGAGGTTTTGGAAGGCACCCGGAGGGTGCATGTACATTCATACCGTCAGGATGAGATTCTCATGATGCTCAGAGTAGCTGAAAATTTTGGATTCACTGTCACCAACATGGAGCATGTCTTGGAGGGTTACAAAGTAGCGGATCAAATGGCCAGACACGGTGCTGGAGCCGCCACCTTTTCTGATTGGTGGGCCTATAAATTCGAAGTCTATGATGCCATCCCCTACAATGCCGTCCTTATGCAGAATGCTGGTGTACTGGTGTCCTTCAAGAGCGATTCTGATGAACTGGCGCGACGCATGAATCTGGAAGCCGCCAAGGGCATCAAATATGGCGGCATGACCGAGATCGAGGCCTTGAACACAGTGACCATCAATCCTGCCAGGCAATTGAAGATCGATAAATGGGTGGGGTCCCTGGAGGTAGGCAAGGATGCTGATTTTGTGATCTGGAGCCACCATCCCCTCTCAACTCAAGCTAAATGTGAGCAAACCTGGGTGGATGGGAAACTCTATTTCAGTCTGGGACAAAATGCTGAATTACTAGCCCAGGATAAACAAATCCGTTCGGATATCATCCAGAAAATTCTGAAAACCAAAGATGAGGACAGACCAGGTGCCTCGCCTGATCCTGGAAATCATAAGTATCAGCAACCCTATCGAGATGATCAAGCCTGGGAAGGGGGTGTCAGATGAAACGGATATTGTGTCTATATCTGATATTGACCTCTTGGATCTGGGCTTCGGATCAGATCCCGGCTGCCCCTCAATCCCAACCCATTCTAATTAAGGGGGGAATCCTCCACACTGTCTCTCATGGTGTCATGGATGGATATGACCTGCTGTTTGAGAAGGGTAAGATCACCCGTATAGATAAGAATATTCCCACCACAAATGAGATGGAGATCATCAGCGCCAGTGGTAAACATTTATATCCTGGGCTCATAGCAGGGATATCCGCGTTAGGTCTCGTTGAGATCTCTGCAGTCAGGGCCACCATTGATTATGATGAAGTGGGAGATATGACGCCTGAAGTCCGGGCCAATGTGAGTTACAACCCTGATTCTGAATCCATACCTGTCACCCGTTCCAACGGAGTGTTGTTTGTGAATGTCGTCCCCCGTGGCGGCTTGATCCCAGGACAATCCTCTCTGATGATGATGGATGGCTGGACTTGGGAAGATGCCACTCTCCACCACCCCACTGCCATGCATATCAACTGGCCTGATATGTCCATCGATCTGAATCCCAAAGCAAAGGTCAAAGTATCAGAGCAGGAAGCCCAGCGACGCCAACGGGTCAAGGATCTGGATGATCTCCTGGACCAGGTCAGGCGCTATGAGATGAGTCAGAAGGGTACGTCAAAGGATGCAGCCCATGATTTACGGATGGAAGCGTTGATCCCTTATGTTAATGGAGAGAAACCATTCTTCATTCACGCCTGGGAAAGTCGCCAGATCGAAGCGGCTGTGAGATGGTCAAAAAAGCAACAATTGAAGATTGTCATTGTGGGAGGTGGAGATGCAGGGGAGTTGACTGGGCTGTTAAAAGAAAGCCAGATTCCTGTCATTATTGAAGGGACACTGCGGCTCCCCCGGAGACGTAACAGCAACTATAGTGAATCCTATAGTTTGCCAGCCAGACTCTATGAAGCAGGTGTGGATTTTTGCATTTCTACTGATGGTAGTGGTTTTGCGGCAGCTCAGGTCAGGGATCTGCCCAACCATGCTGCCATGGCGGCTGCATTTGGTCTGCCTCTGGAGGTGGCCTTGCGTTCCATTACGCTTTCCGCAGCTGAGATTCTGGGTGTTGGAGATCGTATTGGCTCACTGGATGTGGGTAAGGAAGCCTCCTTGTTCATATCATCCGAGGATATACTGGAGATTACCTCTATCGTGGAGCAGGCCTTTATTCATGGCACAAAAACCGATATGAGTGATCGTCATAAAAACTTGTACAAGAAGTATCAGGAGAAGTATAAGCAGCTGGAGAATATCAAAGACTGAGGTTGCTGCGCTCCTAAATCCTCTCAGGGTTTCCCTTTTCATCAGTCATGATTTTATCATAAGTATATGACCGCATCTGTTCCGTTGTGCAAAAGCATCAGGCCTTGCCAACACCAAGCTGCTCCAGTCACCCTCTTGTACCAAACGGTGGCACATCTCTTTTGTTTTCAGGTAAAATTCAATCACCAACAAGCACATACACGAGATTAATGTGGTGTTTGATAATAATTATCTTATCTCCAGCCCCTGAAGACCGAGTCTATGGTAAAATGAGGAAATAGGGATTTGACTAGCAGCAACAAATACAAGCAGGCTTTAAAACACTCCATCTCCGAGGGGAAGTGGTGGTCCGTGATGTGGGGTTTTGGGGACTCCTTTCTGCCGGCCTTTGCTGTCCTTCTGAAAGCCACAACTACTCAGCTCGGTCTGCTGGTTTCCATTCCCCAACTTTTTGGGGCTATTATCCAACTCGGTGCCATCCGTTTTGAAAGCAATCAGGTATCACGCAAGACTATGCTGATCTGGACAACCCTGCTCCAGGGCATCGCCTGGTTCACCTTCTTCCTATTACCCTGGTCTACAGGAAGTGTACCTGTCCTCATTGCCCTGGCCACCCTCTATGCAGGCTTGGGAGCCATGGCGGTTCCATTCTGGGTTTCCTGGATGGGTGATCTGGTGCCTGAGGAGACCAGGGGAACTTATTTTGGGCGACGCAATCGTATCATCGGCGTGGTAACTTTCGTCGCCCTGGCTGCTGCTGGGCTTATTCTGAATCTAACTTCTAAATGGAATGCCATGTTGGGCTTTGCCCTGTTGTTTTTCATTGCTGGTGCTGCCCGGCTTTATTCAGCCCGTTATTTCAAACTACAATATGAACCGGAACTGCAGTTAAAACCCACTGACAGCTATGGCATCAAGGATTTTATCCGAGGGATGGGTAAAAGCTCCTTTGGGATGTTCACGATTTTTGTCTCTCTCATGAATGTGGCGGTGTTTATTTCAGGCCCCCTCATGGTAGCCTACTGGCTGCAAATTCTGAATTTCAGTTATTTGCAGATGACCATGCTCATGGGCGCTATCTCAGTGAGCTCCTTTCTCATGATCAGTCACTGGGGTAAACATGTGGATGAATATGGGAATCGCAATATCCTGGAAGTCACCAGCAGCATCATCACCCTCTTTCCTCTGCTCTGGTATCTCATCCATTTTCTGGATGGATCCCTGTTGTTTTTTGCAGCACTTGCGATCCAGATTTTGGGTGGTTTGGCCTGGAGTGGCTATAACCTGACACTTGGGAATTATATCTATGATGCCATTGATCCAGGGAATCGTTTGCGAATGACCAGTTATCACAACCTGTTTAAGGGTTTTGGGGTGGTCATTGGGGGTCTTCTGGCGGGATTTCTATCCAGTACGCCTGTGGGCAACGTCTGGATCAGCGATCATCTCCTGCCCAGCGGGATCATGATCAGTCTTCTTGTATCCTCGGTTGCACGCATGTTGGTGATCAAGGTTTTTATGCCGCGCATCAAAGAGATACGCCTCACGGGTAAGGCTCGCCCACCCCTCTACTATTTTGTGGCCGTCATGCCCTTCCGGGGCCTCAAAGCCGACCTGGTGGTGGGGATCAACCGCACCATTCAAAAGAGCCGGCGCTCCTAAAGCTCGTCATCAATGCTTGGAGTGCTTGGTTGTCTTCGAGGTTATGCTATTTCAATTTTCCGCATTTGAACCGTCTCAACATATTCGCCACCAAGATGAAGATGGGTCACAATGACGATCCAATCACCATTTTGCACCTCGCCAGATTCAATTAATGTGGTTTGAGCGGCTGCAATATTGAGCTCAGGTGTATCTGCTGATAATGAGATCAAATATGGGTCCAATCCCCAATAGATCGTCAGTTGATTTAATAATTCAGGTACATCAGTAAAAGCATAGACTGGGGTATCACTTCGAAGCCAGGCAGCATTTCGGGCCATAATGCCTGTTCGAGTAAAGATAATGATGGCCTTCGCTTGAAGTTCATCTGCCATATTTTTACCTGCTTTCATAAGGATCTCCTGTTCATCTTCAACTAGGATATCCTTAACAAAACCGGCGCCACCACTCCGTTCTGTCCTCCGGGCAATCGTATCAAAGGTTTCAATGCATTTTTCCGGATACGCCCCTACAGATGTTTCGCCAGAAAGCATGATACAATCGGTCTCTTCGTAAACTGCATTTGAGACATCCGTAACTTCTGCTCGGGTTGGAGATGGCGCTTCGATCATAGATTCCAGCATATGAGTTGCAACGATGACTGGCTTGCCTGCACGACGGCAGCGTTTAACAATCCGTCGTTGAATAATGGGCAACTCTTCATAGGGCACCTCGATGCCTAAATCGCCTCGAGCAACCATAATACCGTCTGATTCAGATATGATCTCATCAAGATTACTCAAACCAACTTGATCCTCTAACTTGGAGATAATACGTTGGTGACCACCTGCAGCTTCAATGATACCTCTAAGCTCTCTTACGTCTTTTGCTTCCCGACAAAATGATAGTGCAAAGAAATCTACACCCATATCAATACCAGCCTGGACATCCTTTAGGTCTTTCTCGGTCAAGGGAGGAAGCTGTATATGAACACCTGGTAAGTTGATATGTTTACGACTGCTCAGCACGCCTTCTGTTAGTACTTCACACACGAGTTGATTGTGTTTCTTCTCCAGCACCTTTAAATGAATCAGTCCATTGTCAACAATCACAGTATCATGAACCTGAATATCCTCAACGAGATGATCATAATTCACATCAACAGATTTGATTTCTTCGCTGGTCTCGCCTCGTACGGTTAACCCAATTTTCTCACCGGGTTTGAGATTCAAGGCCACAGGTAATTCACCTGTTCGAATGGCTGGACCCTGAAGATCCATCATGACGCCAATTCTTCTGTTATGCTTCTCTGACAACTTCCGAATCAACTCAGTGATTCGACGGGCCTCTTCTCCTTTGGAATGGGACATATTTAGTCTAGCGATATTTATTCCTGATAGAATGAGCTTCTCTAACATCACTTCTGAATCTGTTGCCGGGCCGATGGTGGCAATGATCTTTGTTCTTCTCTTATTCATATATTTTTCTCAATCATTAATGATCTGTTATCCGCTTTTTTTTGCATCTCATAGCCTCAAAATAACAGAGATCCCTCCACATCATATGTTGTTTTCCATCAGGGGGCATGTGGGATCCCCTGATATCAGACCCAGGATTCATTCCTGTTACGGCCAGGCTCAAAACAAATTAAATGCGGCTTGTTCCCATGCGCTTTCCACATATCTTTGACTTTACAAACAATTTATTTTCCATTGAGTTGCAGTACTGTGTTGGCGTTTTCGTCTAGCACAATACAGAAAGTATTTTATAGAACGTCCCTGATGTTATTCAAAACCGCTTTTAAGGAGACGCCATGGTTCATCACATATCTTTAAAACACAAAATCGGATACGGAATTGGAGATATTGGTAGTAATATCTTTATTGTGAGCACGGGGATGTTCCTGCTCTTCTTTCTTACTAACGTTCTGGGGGTAGAACCAGCGCTGGCGGGTCTGGCCCTGCTTATCCCTAAGCTGTGGGATGTGATCTCGGATCCCATCATGGGCGCAATTTCCGATGCAACCCACTCCCGCTGGGGAAGGCGGAGACCCTATCTTCTGTATGCCTCCCTCCCTTTTGGACTGGTTTTCTTCCTGCTGTTTATCGCACCTCATACCCAGTCACAATTCACCACTGCTCTTTGGGTCGGTTCTCTGTTCGCCTTGAGCTGTACCGCCTTCACTGTTTACAATATTCCCTATTCCGCCATGGTTGCAGAAATGACCGATGATTACAACGAACGCATGTCCGTTACCTCTTTCAGGATGGTGGGCTCAACCATTGGCGTCCTCCTGGCTGGCGGTCTGGCCATGCCCCTGGTGGATCTGGGCGGCGGTGGCGAGGCTGGCTTCCGAGCTATGGGTCTTATCTTTGGTATCCTGATCAGTCTTTTCTGTGTATCGGCATTCTGGGGTACCAAGGGCACTCGGATGATTCAAGCGGAAAAAGCCAGCCTACCAGTTAAAGAGCAGCTGAAGATTGCCTTCCGTAACACACCTTTCAAAAGGCTCATGTCCATGTATGCGCTTCAATCCCTGGCTATCGGAATCCTCATGGCGGGGCAAATCTATTATGTGAAATATGTCATGGGCATGCCGGAAGCTCAGGTGGGAATGGTCTCAGCAGTCCTGTTTATCACCGCCATTGTATTTATTCCGGTCTGGGTCAAGATCGGCGTCAGGATCGGTAAGATTCGAGCCTATAAATTTGGAATCGCCATCCTGGTAATCATGCTCTTTTCGTTGCTCTTCACCCAGCCACAGCAGACCCTCCTGTTTTTTATACAGATGTTCATTCTGGGGATCGGGTTTTCCAGTTTTCAGCTCTTCCCTTTCTCAATGCTGCCGGACACCATTGAATTTGATGAGCTTCAATCCAGACTGCGCCGTGAAGGAGTCTTCTCCGGAGTGTGGGCCAGTGGTCAAAAGACAGCCTACGCCGTGGGTCCCAGTCTGATTGGATTCACGCTTTCATTGACAGGCTTTGTGTTGACTGGAGATCAACCGGATAGCGTAGTGTGGGGTATCCGAGTGATCTTCTGTGTGGTTACAGCGGGATTGTTTTTGCTCAGCCTGATTCCATTCAAGTATTATGATCTCACAGAGAGCCGTTTTGCAGAGATCAAGGCGGAGATCAAAGCTACTGCTGTGGAGATGACTGAAAAGAGCTGAAGTATCACAAGTTCCAGATCTTCTGCGGTGGCAAACTCGCTCAGTGGTCGAAACAATGTAAAATGAAGTCAGTGGCTAGAGAATTCGGGAGAACTAGCCCAGGCTTGAAAACATTAACCCTCTAGTAGCAGAAAGCCACCCAGTTAGGATGGCTTCTTATAACTTGCTTGCACATCGAAGCTAGTGCAACGAGCGCAGATGTGTACACCGCCTCCCCCTACGCTCTACGAGCTACGGCGGGACAGGCAGGACTCTTTTTTCTTGCTTTGGAATTGGTTCCAGGTTCGATGCTTTGAGCCATATAAAGCAAGAAGCCACCCCGGTGGGATGGCTTCTTGCTTATGTACACCGCCCAGGACTCGAACCTGGAACCAATTGATTAAGAGTCATCAGGTATATTTGTGTATGCGTTACTGTACAAGGCTTTAAGAGGTATTACGAACATGACTTCCCCGCTATGTCCCCAAATCGTGCATTTTCGATCTAAAAGCGAATCGTCTCTCTTTTACGCCTGAGCGACAATTTGACTGTTGGCCTTTTTAGCTTTCGGTTTGAATATTTTGACAAGGAAATCAGGAGGAAATTTGGTGTAAATCATTGTTGTTTTAATATCCTGATGGCCAAGTAGATCTTTGACATACATGATATTGTTGGTCTCCACCAGACTACGGAGTGCAAAAGTATGACGCAAACTGTGAAGTGACTTGTCTTTGGAGATACCTGCATCATCAGCATAATCTCGGAATGCGTGTGTTAT
>JADHVL010000015.1 GCA_016784025.1 Fidelibacterota bacterium
CTGGTTGAAGTAAGCTTCAGCCAATAAGGGAGTTAGATTAAAGTCTTCAGCCATGCGATTAATAATGGCATTCTTAACAGACTTTGATTTAAGTCTTTTCTCAAGTTGTTGGTCCATGATACCTCCGGGGTTCTGGCAGCTAAATTACTGCCATTTTCCTTTGGTGTCATATGATACTAACTAAAAGTAAGTCCTACGTACACTGTTAAATCAAAGCCCCTGACCTCAAAAATCGGGGGCTTTTTTTATGTTGTTTTTGTATTTCTAGTCCGATTGATCGTCAATTGATATAGGGAAAAAGAGCCCCAGACAAATTCCAGGATGATGAAGGGTGTATTACCAAGCACAATGGCATAGTAAGTCAATATATATGCACCTAGTAAATTGAAAACGTGGTATGCTACTGAATCATTTGCAAAATAATTAATTTGATTTAGCAGGAAGGCAGCGAGCAATAAAATCATTCCTGAAAAACCAAACAGATCCAATAAACTCATAGCAATTACCCTTCTAGATTCTTGATCCCACATGCAAAAACGACTCGACCCAATATGGATGTGTACTCATATATCCCAACTTCTTTATAACAGGTAGTTTAGTCTTGAGGCGGTGAATTGATTCTGTATATTATACTTTTACAAGGGGGCTGGAGGGAATCATGGTCAAGACCTCGTTTGATCAGCACACTGGTATACTCCATTCAACATTTGATGGCAATGTCACTATAGTTGAAATAGTGGATTATATCAGAGCCACCAAGAACAACTCAGAATATCCTCGCAAGCTAAAGATCTTAACGGATTCAGAACATGCAGAGATGAATTTCTCCCCGACTGATTTGAATTTGATTGTGGAAGAGAATTACAAGTCACTTGAGCGATATACTTTCATCCATGATGCCATTGTAGTGGAAAGTCCCAGGGTAACAGCTATCACCATGTTGTATCAGGAGCTGGCGAAAACAAATAAGTATCGATTTGAAGTATTTTCATCCCGTGAAACTGCCTTACAGTGGCTAGTAGAACAATAGTGAGTGATAGCAATTATTCTATCCTCCTGAAGGAGTATTTTTAATCATGAATAAAAACTATAAATGCAAGCTGTTTAAACATATATTCTAGCCATAATGTACAATTATAATGTGGTTAGCTGTTTGGGGGCAGATCGGAGAAAAGATTTCTTCCAACTTCTCATCGTCTGGCAGAATCACATTTGCTCTGACCAACTTTCAAATCAAAAAATTCCTCTTACTAAATCACCAGTGAGGGAATAAAGACATTATATGAAATCGGATTCAGAGAAAAATTTATTTCACGCTCAGGAATTCTCAATTCACAAGGCAGTACTTGACCAATCTGCCGAAGGCTTCTCCCTCTTGGATTCAGCTGGTCGATATGTCGGTGTGAATCAAGCATTCTGCGAGTTGACGGGCTATTCTGAGTCTGAACTACTTTCAATGAAAATAGTTGATTTAGTCCCCTCTGGTACTCCACTCAAATTGTTTCCAAAGCTGCTTGAAGGACACAATGGAGAACAGCGAATCCAAATTCTAAAAAAGAGCGGTGATCTTTTACAAGCCCATGTAAAGGGCAGCTCCATTACCTATAAGGATCAGAAATATTTTATGGGAATTGTGAGTGATATTAGCTCTCAATTTGAAGCTGAAGATAATTTCAAGCATAGTGAAGAGAAATATCGGCTTCTTTTTGAGTCAGCTCCCGATCCTATTGTGATCCATAATGGTAAGAAAATTCTTGATCTAAATCTGGCTGCTCTAAAAGCACTTTCCTTCACCAATAAAAAGCAATTAATCGGGCAGGATCCCTTTGCTTTCCTCCATCCTGATGACAGAAAACTCGCCAGGCAGCGATTAAAGCAGCTTCTGAAGGATGGCAAAAAAGCAAAACCTGCTGAATTCCGTATGGTTTTGAAATCTCAAGAAGTGCGTACCGTCGTTGCCACACCCATACCCATCGAATTCGATGGGCAACAAGCGATTATGGTTAATTACCATGACATCACAGATCGAAAAGCGACGAATGAGGCATTGCTCAGCTCCAGGCAATTTACTGAGAATCTCATGGAGACAGCCAATACCATGGTCGTTGCTTTTGATTCCGAGGCGAGAGTAACAACGTTTAACAAATTTGCTGAAGAATTAACTGGTTACAAAAAAGCCGAGGTGATTGGTAAAAACTGGTTCGACCTTTTTATCCCTCCTCGTGATAGGACAGCCATTCCGAAACTCTTTTCTGAAGTTCTTCAACAAATGCCAGAATCATCTCAGAATGAGAATCACATTCGTCTTAAAGGGGGAGGAGAGCGTTTAATCCGCTGGAGCAATAATGTGATGCTTTCCGGGTCAGGTGAGCCTCAGGGGGTATTGAGTATCGGTATGGACATCACCGAGAGGAAAGAGGCAGAAGAAGCTCTAAAATTGAGCGAAGAACACTATCGCAGCGTTGTTCAGGATCAAACTGAATATATCATGCGATACCTTCCTGACGGGTCAATCACCTTTGTAAATGATAGTTTTTGTCGTGCTTTTAACACCAACCTCGAACAAGCAATTGGTAAAAATATTACCCATAAGAATCTTGATTCGGAGGTTGAGAGAATTACCAGGAAAATTGAGGCACTTAGCCTGGAAAATCCCATTATCACTGATGAGCACATTTCAATAACTCCGTCAGGGGAAAAGGTATGGCATCTATGGGTTGACCGGGGCATTTTTGATGAAAACGGCATCCTCAAGGAAATACAGGCGGTAGGTCGGGATATTACTTCTCGGAAGCAAATGGAGGAATCTCTCCATGCGAGCTCAACTCAACTTCAAGAAGCACAAAGACTGGCTAAAATGGGACCATATTCCCTGGATATAACAACCAGCATGTGGCTCAGTTCACCGGTTTTGTCGGACATATTTGGAATTGACGATAACTATATCTGCGATATTGAGGGATGGTTGAATCTGATTCACCCCGAAGATTTGGACAAAACGCGTGATTACTTCCAAATGTGCGTGCACGAAAAACGCTCCCATTTTGATACAGAGTATCGCATTGTGCGGAATAGCGATAAATCAGAGTGTTGGGTTCACGGTATCGGGGAGTTTGTTTTTAACACTGAAGGTAATCCCATTAAAATGATTGGCATGATTCAAGATATTACAGAACGAAAATTAGCTGATGACGAACGTGAAAAGGCACTTATGGATGCACGTACTGCAAATGAGGTAAAGGATCAATTTATTGCCAATATTTCCCATGAAATTCGCACCCCCTTGAATAGCATTCTTGGGTTCTCTGACATCTTAAACATGAGGTACAGTGAGTCTCTACAAAAGAGAGACGAGAATATCTTTGATTATATAAATAGCGCCAGTAAGAGACTTATGCGCACGGTGGATTCCATATTAAACATCTCTCAACTTGAAGCTGGTACGATAAAAGTTTATCCCAAAACCATTGATTTAGTTCCCCTAGCTATTCTTGTTATCGATGAGCTGCGTCCAATTGCCGAAGAAAAGGGCTTAAGAATTCACCTAAGCACTGCATTTAAAGAAGCAAAAGTTTTTGCAGATGAATATTGTATCCATCAAGCCCTCATCAATCTGACTGAAAATGCAATCAAGTTTACACCTGAAGGAAGCATTGACATTGATATCACTCAAAGACAGAATCAAATCGCACTTTCAGTGACTGATTCTGGTATTGGTATCTCAGAAGACTATCAGGAACGCATATTTGAACCCTATACCCAGGAGAGTGAAGGCTTTACAAAAATTTTCCAGGGAGTAGGTCTGGGAATGGCTTTGACAAAACGTTTTGCTGATCTGAACCATGTCGAAATAAAACTAAAAAGTGAGGGTGGTGTTGGGACCACATTTACTCTGATTTTCCCACCACAGGAAGGGACACCTCATGTCTAAAAAAAGCAAAAAAATTCTAATCGTTGAGGATGATATCTCGTCCCAGCAATACTATTCATTCATATTTGCTGATAAGTATGAAATAAGAATGGTGTCCACCATAACCGAGGCAAAAAAGGCTCTTGAGGAAGAAAGCTTTGGGATTGCACTCATAGACTTCTCTTTGCCTGGTGGTGAAAATGGTCTGGATCTCATAAGATTTCTGCAACAGGAGTACCCTGAAGGTAATCCTGTTGCTATAGCCCTGACTGCGCATGTCTTTCCACAAAATCAAGTAGAGGCGCTGGAAGCGGGGGCAGCGGAGTTTCTTACCAAACCTATCATGAGTCGGGTTTTACTTGATATAATTGCCAAGTATATATAGGATTATTCAACATAAACACTTGACTGGTTGATAAAATAATCATCAAGTATGCAGTCCTTAAGAACAACAAAACTTCATAAATATTGTCATTTAGCCGGCTAATTCCTTTCGAGATATCCTAAAAAGAGAGTAATAAAAACGATACAGGACCAAATCAATCGTCTCATATTAGTTACACTGATATAAACCCGATTTATCAAAAAATAATTGTAAATAGAGTAATAACAGATAGATAAGAAAATGGCATGTCATTTGAAGCTAAGTTGTCACAAGCTTCGAACCGATAGTGGTTCAAATTGTGTGAAGAAAGATCATTGATCGATATCCACGATGAAGGAAAATTAAATGGCAGAGCTAAAAAGGCATTTTACTGATACCCTTGAGTTTCTTCCTGGTGCTTTGATCGAGATTGATTTTTCAAATCAGCTGGTCACCTATATGAATCGTATGGCATTTTTTCTTTTTGGATATAGGCCTACAAAAGAACCATTGGCCATACCGATAAAAGATATTTTTCTCAATGAGGTCGAATATCAGCGAGCCAAAAAATTAACTGAATCTTTTGCTCTTGATAGCTATGAAAAAAAAATTCCCTATACACGTTATGAAAAACAAGAACTTCACGATTTCTGGTTTAAAAAGATAGACGGTGAACCTTTTTGTGGTGGTAGTCAAGGCTCATTTATTTTGGATGATGCTCAGCTTCCTGTTGGCGTTCGCCTTTACATTCGTGATCTCACCGATCAGCGAGAAACTGAGAATGCACTTCAAGAGAGCGAAGAAAAATATCGAACATTGGTTGAGTTCTCAACGGATCTGATTTTTCTAGTGGATGAAGAGGGTCTTGTCCTCTCAGTGAATAAAGCTGCTGCAAAATCTGTGGGTGGGGCACCTGAGCAAATCCAGGGCAAACAGCTCTCCCAATTATTCCCCCCTCATATTGTTGATAATTATCAAGAGAGCTTAAAAGCAATATTTCAAAGTGGAAAGGGCTCTAGCTATGAGTCCAGCTTCAAATTGGGGGAACGGACGGTCTGGATTGATACATCGCTAAATCCTGTCAAAGGTAGCTCAGGTGAAGTGTCAGCTGTCCTGGGAGTGAGTAGAGATATTACAGAGCGAAAACTCGCCGAAATCAAGATAGAGGAATCCGATAGTTTACGCGAGCTGCTGCTTGATGTGGTGACCCATGATCTAAAAACTCCAGCCGGTGTTATCTATGGTCTGGCAGACATGGCTCGTGAGTACTTACCAGATGATGAAATTGTGGAAAGTATCTTTTTGAGTAGCCAGCGTTTGCTGGGAGTCCTGGAGAACACATCCCTATTAAGTCAGGCGGTATTCGGAGAACAAATTCCCAAATCTGTTTTGGTGCTAAATGAACTTATGTTGGAGATTGGGCATGAGTTTACCTCGCAACTTGAAAGTACAGAAATGTCTCTTGAAATACAGATACCCCCAGAAATAAAAATCACTGCAAATCCTTTAATTGCCGAGGTTTTTAAGAACTATATCAGCAATGCTATTAAGTATGCTCACGATGGTAAGAGAATTATTATTGAAGCTATTGAGGGAAAGGATTCGGTCTTGATCGGCATTAAAGATTTTGGGCGCACAATTCCGGCCGAGAACCGTAGCCTCATTTTTGAACGTGGCTCTCAACTTTCACATGCAAAAAAAAGTGGTCGAGGTCTTGGTCTCGCCATTGTGAAGCGTATTGCCAAGGCTCATAATGGCGATGTAGGAGTTGAACCGAATCAGCCCTCTGGAAACATCTTCTATATACGATTACCCCAGTAAAATATTACCGGATGAGGAGCAGTTGCTGCTCATCACAGAAGACCCCTGCAACAATTCCACATATGTACATCCCAGCATGTAAATCCCTATGCCAACTGACTCTTTAAAGGTAAGCGCAATATCCTTTTCCCAGTCAGGGCTGCGATAGCATTTATAAGTGCAGGCGGTGTAGGTGGCACTGGGGGCTCGCCGACACCGGTGGGCGGTTCCGTGCTTTCTACAATATGGATATTGATCTCAGGCATTTTATCCATCTTGAGCAAGCGATAGTTGTGGAAGTTTGTCTGTTTCACTTCACCCCTATCTATGGTTATTTCACCATACAGTGCAGCGGTTAAACCCATGACTACTCCACCTTCAACCTGAGCTCTGACACCGTCAGGATTAATTACTGTCCCACAATCAATGGCCGCGGTGACCCGCTCCACATTGATTCCTTTTTTAGCTTCAGATATTTCAATGACGATAGCGACATAGCTATTGAAGGAATAATGAACTGCCAGACCCCGAGCCCGGGTATCCTTGAGGGGCTTACCCCACTTGGAATGCTTCTCCACCAGGTTAAGTACACCAAGATGTCTAGGTCGATTTTTGAGCAATTCGCGACGAAAAACCAGAGGATCACGCCCGGTCTTGCGTGCTACTTCATCTATCATGCTTTCATGGACAAAGGCATTCTGTGTATGAGCAACCGATCGCCAGGCTCCAATGGGAATGGGTTGCGCTGTCATGACGCAGGAAACTTTTTGATTGGCAATGTCATAAGCTA
The DNA here is from genome assembly GCA_016784025.1 of Fidelibacterota bacterium. GTDB lineage: Bacteria > Fidelibacterota > UBA8477 > UBA8477 > JABMPR01 > JABMPR01. The sequence goes on from JADHVL010000015.1 coordinate 6,865, forward strand.
ATTCATCAGCACCACCGGTTATGATAGGTGCCCAACCATCTTGAGGTCCAGATAGTTTGTGAATCCAGCTTATTGGCTTTTTGTTACGATCAAGTCCCACTTTCACCTGATGTACTGAGCTGGGGCGATAAAAGCCATTTTTCAGGTCTTCGGTACGGGTTCGAATGACTTTGACAGGCAACTTTGTGAGCTGAGCTACTTCAACAGCATCCCGTACATAATCACTCTGCAATTTTCTACCAAAAGCGCCACCCATACGGAGCGTATGGACCTTGATATTTTCATCGTCAAACTGAGTCACACTTTTTGCAGCCCACCAGGCCGCACCTGGACTTTGGGTAGGTACCCAAATTTCACATATCCCATTGTGGATATGGGCCGTACAATTGTTTGGCTCCTGGGGAGCATGATCCAGATATGGAACTTCGAAGGTTAAATCAATTTGTCGTGAAGCTGTTTCGAGGGCTTTGTCTGCGTCACCATCGGAGCGAATAATGGTTCCCTCTTGCTCAAGGGCTACATGTAAGTCCTCCGATATTTTTTTACTGTTTATTTTAGCATGCGAACCATCATTCCACTTCACTACTAGTTTTTTTCTTCCCTGAAGGGCTGCCCAGGAATTTTCAGCCAAAACTGCCACACCAGCTGAGATGGGTGCTATCTTCGTCACCCCAGGTACCTTTAAAGCCTCGGTGGCATCAAAAGTGTCTATGCTACCCCCGTATTTTGGAATTCGTGCCACAACTGCTGTAAGCATTTCAGGGAGTTCAAAATCGTAACCAAATTTGATGCTCCCATCCACTTTTCCACCACCATCCAGACTCTTATGATCTTTGCCAATGATACGGAATGCTTTGGGGTCTTTCAGGGTCACATTTTTCGGGACTGGTAGTGTATTTGCCAGCGCAACCAGCGATCCATAGTTCAGCTTGCGATCTTTGCTAAGGTGGTGGACATAACCAGATTCAGCATGGCATTCTGAGACAGGGACATTCAGTGTGATGGCAGCAGCCTGGATAAGCATGGCTTTGGCCGTGGCACCAGCTTCTCTCAATCGATCATATTGGGTCCGCACACTGGCACTTCCGCCAGTGGTCTGTGACCCATAAACTTGATTCAAATCTCCCTGGAGTACTTTAATTTTGCTCCAGTCTGCTTCCAATTCTTCAGCCACAATCTGGGGTAGGGCGGTATAGATTTTCTGACCCATTTCGCTACGGGGCATGATGACAGTCACCGTATTATTGGCATGAATTTCCAAATAGGCGTTGGGTACAAAGATGCCATCCTCACCTGACACTGAATCTTTCCCGCTCAACGGCCAGCAAAACCCAAGGACAAGAGCTGCAGTACTGCCTGTACTGAGTTTTAGAAATTGTCTGCGATCAAGGAGTTTGCTTTCACTTGAATTCATCTTAAGCCTCCTCTGCTGCCGTGTGGATGGCTTTCTTGATGCGTTGGTAAGTCCCACAGCGACAGAGGACCCCTTTCATAGCAGCTTCGATATCAGAATCAGTGGGGTGGGTATTTTTATCTAACAAGGCAACAGCAGTCATGATCTGACCAGGTTGACAATAACCGCATTGGGCGACCTCATCTTCGATCCAGGCCTTCTGTACGGGATGAAGACCTCTTTCACCCAAACCTTCAATAGTTAGGACTGTTTTCCCTGCAACTTTGGAGATAGGGAGATTGCACGATTTGCGTGGTTTTCCATCCACATGTACGGTGCAACTGCCACATAGCCCCTGACCACAGCTGTACTTTGTCCCTGTGAGTTTCAGCGTGTCTCTCAAGACCCAGAGCAGGGGCGTCTCTGGAGCGGCATCAACAGTTTGCTTTTTTCCGTTCAGGGTAAAGGTGAACAGTGTCATTGAGGGTCCCCTTATATGAGTCGTTTTGGAGCGTGGGCAAATCTAAGCGGAAATCCGGTGGGCAGGAATTAAAATTCCTGTTGAAACGTGGCGATTGAGAGAAACTCATGTTAGTTTAAGCAGAAGTCAATTCGATACAATTTTGAGGCTCCTATGAAAAAAATGGTATTCCTTCTCGTAGTTTTGATAATGACCAGTCTATCAATGTGTAAGTCTGCGGAATGGACAGCGGTGTCTGGAGGGCAGCTTACCATTCAAAGCAGTTCCAATAGTCCCTTCCCGCATCCCCAAAGAGCCCAGGGTCATATTTACAATGACATTCAATTCAGTTTTGAAGAACACTATAATGATTCTTCAGTCGCTATTTTTATTCCTGATCATTTTGTTCAGACTGAAACAATGGATCTGGTGTTTTACTTTCATGGCTGGGGCAATAGCATTCAAGAATCAATGGAGAAGTTTGAACTCCTTCAACAGTTTTCAGGCAGCAAAACAAATGCTGTCTTCGTCTTCCCTCAAGGACCCAAAAATGCATCCGATTCTTTCGGTGGCAGGTTGGAGGAGCCAGGGATATTTAAAGCTCTGGTAGAGGATGTATTGGCTTTTCTCCAGCAAGAAAAAAAGATAAAGATCCTGACTCCAGGTAAAATCATTCTAGCCGGGCATAGTGGAGCCTATCGGGTTATCTCTTTTATTCTGAATCGAGGAGGGTTAACAGAAAATATATCTGAAGTTTATCTTTTTGATGCTCTGTACGGTCAGGTCGAAAATTATACGCACTGGCTGGAAAAGTATGAGGGCAGGTTGATCAATATTACCACGCCGAATGGGGGGACCATGCGGAATGGTGTTGATTTAATGGATGATTTGGATGATTGGGGAATGCCAAATCAAAGGATTGAAAAGGATACTGTTTCTGTAGAAGAGTTAAGGTCAGTCAAAATTGTATCAATTTTCACCACAATGGGACATAGTGAAGTGATCAATCCATTTTTCAAGCTCTCATTAATGTCAAGCGGTTTACAAAAACTGGACTAGCAATTTGTCGAAGCGCCCAACCTGGATTCTTGGGCATCCCCGCTATAATTACTGTTATAAAAATCCTACAATATCCATGAGATTGTAAGCGTTCTTTGACAATTTATATTTTCATTCTCTTGAGGAAAATTTCATAAGATCAAATAATACATGTATTTATGATTGATGATAAAAACTGGCTTAATCTTTGAACTAATAGGAGGTGAAAGATATTTGAGTTTTAGTACACGAGAACGCAGTTCGTTGCCAGGATAGCGATTTCATGGGGGTTTAAAGGATAGGTGAGATATGTCGAATATACTCGTAATAGAAGATGAAGAATCCATGGGTGAATTTATGGTGACCATGCTTGAGATGGAGGGTTACAATGTGGACTTGGCTTCAGATGGCATTAAGGGTATGGATCTTTACCGCCGCGAACATCATGAACTGGTAATTACAGATATGATTATGCCAAGAAAAGAAGGCTTTGAGGTGTGCATGGAACTCTTGAAGTCCCATCCTGCGCCAGAAATAATTGCCATGTCGGCTGGATTTCCAGAGTATTTAAAGTTTGTAGCTGCGTTGGGGGTTAAGTACACCTTTGAAAAACCCTTTGATGTTTCAGAATTTCTAAAATCAGTTAGTAAAGCACTCGGTAGGAGCAATAAAAACCTGAACTGATAACCCCTTCTCCAGTGCAAATGACCAATTGAACTACATGACTTATTGAGATTACAATCCAAGTATCTTGGGAACTAAAATTTCAATTTTTTTAATAAGAACAAGCCAGGACAAATCGACAAATTCATCCTGACTGATTCTCCAAGTATTAACGTGTCTAGTCGAGACAGAATTTGAAGGGGAGTTGGAAAAGAACGGAATAGTTCTGATTGTTATGAGACGCTGGAATCCATTCAGTACGTGACACTGCTGCCATGGCTGCTTCATCAAGTAAATAACCTCCACTTCGAATAACCTGGATATTGGAAACATTCCCAAATTCATCTACCCTAAATCTGAGAGTTACATTTCCTTCCAAACCCATATCCACTGCGAGATCAGGATAGATTACTTGTTCACACACTGCTGGTATGCCACCCACGGGTTGTGGCCTTGTAACAATTTCGGCCTCCATGGGCAATGCATTCAAAACAAGTGCTGATGCTAAAATAATAAGACCTGATTTCATCCATGCTTTCATGATGGTCTCCTTCATCGGCGAATTTTGTTAAGAAACGTTTGTCAACATGCATAATTGTCAATCTCCATGCCACTCTTTGAAGGAAGCGGATATAAATGCTTGTAAAATATAATCTTAGGAAAATATGATGCTTGGCATGAGTTGTTAATGCACAACTAAAATATTATGGTTGTGATATAGAGCTATATGCAAATGATATAGCCTAAACTGTTGGTTTTAAACAACTATTAACTTAGTAAGTGCTAAAGTGTTGAGTCCGTTTGGAACTCATTTATTTTTTTAGCCTGGGTTGCCCACCAGCTTTACATGAACCCATTTGACGTATCCAAAAACGATGGGCAGACAAACAAGGTACATGAGAATTCCATATACACCAGAGGGTAGGCTTAGAAGGGATAAACCTTCGCCGGAGGGGAGAATAAGGTTTCCAACTGTGATACCTACAGTAGCATTCTGAATACCGGTGGCTATGGCGACTGAAACTGCTTGAGCCTCATTCATTTTAAAAAGATGAGCACTGCTATAGCCCATGAGTAACATGATGATGATAAGGGTTACAATGCCAGGACCCAGGATGGTGACATTATTCACAAAGGTATCCCATTCGCTGGAGAGGGCGCCAATCACAATGATGACAAATAGGATTGCAGATATTTTACTGGCTTTGGGTTCAAATCTATGGGTGAAATCTTCAGCTTTATGATGAACCAGTAATCCAATAGCGACGGGGATTGCAGTGATGAGAAACATCGTAATGCCCAGAGACAGAACGCTGATTTCCGGAGCCTCAGCACCCATGAAATAGGCAATTGAAAACCCCGTGATGATGGGTAGGGTGATGACGCTTACGATGCTGACTACTGCCGTATATGAAATGGAGAGGGCGGTATCTCCTTTGGCCATTTTAGTCAAGATGTTTGAAGTCACGCCACCTGGGCAACAGGCAAGTATCATGAGTCCCACAGCCATTTCCTTAGTTAACCCAAACAATAGAATGATTCCAAATGCAACCAGAGGAAGCAGCACCATCTGGTTCAGGATACCCACAGCAAAGACCTTTGGCTGCTTCGCCACATTCTTGAAATCATTGATGGTGAGACTCAGACCAAGACTGAACATGATAAAGACAAGCGATAGGGGTAAAATGATATCAATAATCATTGAAGTACTCCATTCTTTGTTAGTTTTCTATTGGTTGAATAGTGGATCACATACATGAGCAGCCGGACAAAAGTCTGCCTGTTCATCTGTTTCCCATTTGTTTGATTCAATTTAAAATAGACCATTCTTGAAATATTGATACTCTTTTTCAAGAGTAACTATTGTGAGTATCATCTATTCCAATGAGATAGCTTTGAGACCTTGTGACCAAATATGAATCGGTTATTTTCAAACTGCAAATATCTCTCGTCTAAACTTTGAAGATCTGGAGCAGGAAATGTTCACCAAAGCCATCGTTCGAACCCCAGCACTTAGTATGATCAACGGGCTCACATCTGCCGATCTGGGAAAACCAGACTTTGATCTGGCTCTCAAACAGCATGCTGCATACATCCGTGCGCTTGAATCCTGCGGTTTGGAGGTAACCTGCCTGGAAGCGAATCCTGAGTTTCCTGACTCAACCTTTGTCGAGGATGTGGCTTTGCTCACAAAAAAATGCGCCATTATCACCAACCCCGGAGCTCCCTCTCGGCGTGGGGAAATTGAGGGGATGCAAAGTGTACTGCAGGAACACTACGAGAATGTTGAGGAGATCCAATCTCCTGGCACCCTGGAGGCAGGAGATGTGATGATGGTGGGCGAGCATTTTTATATCGGCCTTTCTGCACGAACCAACCAATTGGGAGCCGATCAACTCATAGCTTGTCTTCAAAAATATGGACATACAGGATCTGTGGTTGAGTTGCAGGAAGTTCTACATCTGAAGACAGGGGTGGCTTATCTGGAACACAATAATCTCCTGGCCTGCGGTGAATTTCTCACACATCCAGATTTTCTGAATTTCAATATCCTGCCCATCAAGCAATCTGAAAGTTATGCCGCCAATTGTATCTGGGTGAATGATAGGATTCTTGTTCCCCACGGATATCCCCAAACCCTCCAAACTATCACAGCTGCAGGATATGAAGTCCTGGAAGTTGATGTGTCTGAATTCAGGAAACTGGATGGTGGGCTGAGCTGTCTTTCCCTAAGATTTTAAGATAATTAAAAATTAGGTGCTAATTCGCGTCTACTGCTTGACATAAATCGTTTAAACATGACCATTTATATCTCAAAATAGATATTGCATTTTGTAGGCCTCCAGACCATTTTCAGCCATTCTAAAAGAAACCTGATGGGGAAATCATGAGCGAGCAAAAAAACGGTCCTGGCGGAATTATTCAAGAACTTCGAAATCGAAGGGTCTTCCGAGCCGTTGCAGTATATCTAGGGGTGGGTTTTGCTCTCCTGGAAGCAGCAGATATTGTCGTACCAATGCTAGGGTTGCCTGGTTTCGTGGTGAAGGCAGTATTTTGGTTGCTGATTGCCGGTTTTCCAGTAGCTATTGGTTTGGCATGGACCTTCCAGTTTACCCCTGAAGGTTTACGCCGTTCACCTACATCGGGCGAAAAACAAACAGAAGAGCAGAAACCCTTCACTGGGAACTCTGTCATCATTGTCTTGCTTCTGATTATTGTGGGACTCCTGGCCTATCCCAGGATACAGTCTCCACCACCAACAGATATGGCTGCCCAGAACAAACAGGCTGATTCACTTGATGCTAAGGCCGTGGCTGTATTGCCCTTCACAAATTTTTCTGCCTCAGAAGAGGATGCCTATTTTGCCGATGGAATTCATGATGATATCCTGACTCAATTATCCAAGATCAGGGACCTGCGGATAATTTCTCGAACCACTATGATCAAATACAAATCCTCCGATCTCAGCATTAGTGAAATTGCCAAAGAAGTGGGTGCGGCAAATATTCTTGAGGGGAGTGTACGTCGAGCCGGTGACCAGGTTCGAATCGTTGCTCAGTTGATTAAAGCCAAATCTGATGAGCATCTCTGGGCTGAGACTTATGATCGAGAATACGCCGATATCTTTGCTATTCAGACCGATGTTGCCAGGAAAATTGCTTCAGCATTAAAATCAGCTCTGACTCCTGAAGAAGAGCAGCAGTTGGAGAATATCCCAACTTCAAATATGGCTGCGTATGATTACTTCCTGAAGGGCAACCACTTCTGGTATACCAAGACCACCGAAGAGGGCAACCTGAAAGCCGTAGCCATGTATGAAGAAGCCATCAAGCTGGATCCAGATTTTGGTTTAGCCTATGCCCGTCAATCTGTAGCTCATTCCGTACTTTTTCAGTCTCCGGACTGGGATCCAAGTCTTGAGAGAAAAGAGTTGGCCCGGAATACTCTGGAACGAGCAAAACTATTAATCCCGAATCATCCGGAAGTCCATTTTGCCCAGGGTATCTTTTACCAATGGTGTCTGGATGACCCGGCGTCAGCTATTTTGGAATTTGAGATTGCCGCTGAAGGGCAACCTGGAAATGGCGAGACAACCAGGCACCTGGGAGAACTTTATGCCAGAGCTGGAAATTGGCTTAAAGCAAAGATTTATTTAGAGAGATCATATGAACTTGAACCGGATGGAATTGGAAATGCAGGGTGGTTAGCTGGATATTACTCCCTAGTGGGTGATAACAAAACAGCGGATATCTATTATAAGCTGGCCATTCAATCTTATCCGGAGAATGCCACCGCCTATCGATTCTACGCTAACCAGCTAAAAAATGCATATGGCGACTTGGATGGGGCACGACGAATCTTTAACGAGGGTGTTTTAAATTCTGATAATCCTTCATTGCTGGCGTCCCATAGAGCTCAGCTGGAAATTGAAGTAGGTGATTATGAAGCTGCATTGAAGATTATCCAGGAGGATTATAGTGGGGAGTTCTCGGCTTTCCATAAAAGCAAGATCTACTATTTGCAGAAGAACACAAGTGGGTTATCTATTGAACTTGAACACTCCCGCAAAAATATTGAAAGTAAACTAGAAGAGAAACCGGATGAGGCCTTTCTTGTCAGCAGCTTGGGTCTAATTCATGCAATGGCAGGAGATAAGGCTAATGCAATTGATGCAGGCAAAAGGGCAATTGAATTGGAACCGGTTTCTAAAGATGCTCTCAATGGACCTGATCATCACTTTAGGCTGGCAATTATTTATAATTTCGTGGGTGAAACTGAATTGGCTATAGATGAACTGGAATATTTGCTTTCATTCAAAAGTGGATATACAAAATGGCAATTCAGACTGAATCCAGCTTTTAATTCGCTTCACGATCATCCCCGTTACCAAAAGCTCATTATAAGCAACATCTGATCTAGTATGTCCAAATCACAAAATAGCGTAAGCCGTTTTATCCAGGAGCTCCGCAACCGCCGAGTGTTTCGAGTTTCTGCTGTGTACTTGGGTGTGGGCTATGCCATTCTGGAGGCCTCATCTATTATTGTCCCCATGCTCAACCTCCCGGGGATTATTGTCAAAATTGTCCTGGGATTACTGGTAGCTGGCTTCCCCATCGCCGTACTCCTGGCCTGGATATTTCAAATGACACCAGAAGGATTACGCCGTTCACCTAAATCAGGGGAGAAACAATCGCAGACAGAGAAACCGCTTACTGGTAATGCTACAATAATTGTTTTGTTGGTCATCATCGCAGGGTTGCTTGTCTACCCACAGTTCACCGATTCAAACTCCTTTGGACAGGACACAGTGTCGCTTGTAGATTCTAAATCAATCGCTGTATTGCCTTTCACACCTTTTACCAAAACTGATGATGATCAGAGTTTCGCAGATGGTATGCATGATGATATTCTCACCCAGCTCTCCAAAGTCGCTGATCTCAAGGTGATTTCCAGAACCTCAGTTATGCAATACAAAGAAACCACCATGCTCATTTCAGATATTGCTAGAGAGTTGGGAGTTGCACACATCCTTGAGGGCAGTGTCCGTCGGGCTGGGGATCAGATTCGTATCGTGGCTCAGTTAATCAATGCTGAAACCGATGAACATCTCTGGGCTGAGACCTTTGATCGTGAATACGCTGATATCTTTAGCATCCAGAGCGATGTGGCTCAGAAGATTGCCAGGGCGTTGAAGGCCGAGCTGACGCCCAAGGAAAAACATTACATTGAAACTAAACCCACAGAAAATCAGGAAGCCTGGGAACTCTATATCATGGCAGAATTGCTTTGGGATGCTGATATAATTGAAAGGGACTCAATAGCAGTGATTTATGAACAGGCTATTGAGCTTGATCCTAACTTTTTACTGCCATATACGATGTTAAGTATAATTCATGCTAATGCCTATTTTGATGGATCAGGTCTTGATCCAAGACTAGAACGATTTAAAAAAGCAAAAGAAGCTCTGTCTGAAGCATTACGGATCAATCAAGATGCACCCGAAACCCATTTGGCCCTGGGATATTTCTATTACTATGGCTCTCGTGACTATCAGCGTGCATTGGAAGAGTTTTCTATAGTTCAACAATCCCAACCCAATAATAGTGACCTGCTGGCTGCAACGGCATTTGTACAGCGCCGTCTCGGTCAATGGGATGAATCACTGGAGAATCTTCAAAAAGCAGTCTCCCTGGATCCCAATGATGGAAATAAGGTGGGGCAGATGCGGGATATGGCTTACATGATGCGCTTATGGGACCTTTCTGAACGCTATCAAAGGCAATTATCTGCAATTCACAGCGGCAATGAATCGGGCACAGAAAGTGGCTGGTATTATATCGAGTTGGCTCAATCTGGAGATTTGGAAAAGATGCAAGCCATCCTGGATCAACTAATGACCAAGTTTGACCCTGAAGATCTGCTCGAAATCAGGGTGATGCATGCTGAATTCACAAGGGATTATGAAAATTGGCTGGCAATAGAATTGGCTGATACATCAGGATCCTATTTTACAATCGGAAATCTGCTGCAATGGACAGATCAGGCTGACAGGGCACAAAGTTATTTTGATTCAGCCAGAATAGACGCTGAAGAAACGATTCAGGAAAATCCTCAGGATTGGGAAATTTATGGGGAGTTAGGGGTTGCCTTAGCCAAGCTGGGTCGATTTGAGGAAGCCATTGACTGGGGTAAGCGGGAGGTTGAGTTAATGTCCCTAGCGCGAGATAGATTGTCAGGACTAATAGCCCTCGAAGACCTGGCAGAGATATACATGATTTGTGGTAAGCTTGATGAATCGATTGATATTTATTCGCAAATTTTGAGCATGCCGGGATGGTTATCGGTCAATTGGCTAAAATTGTCCCCCCTCTATGACCCGTTAAGAAGTAGCCCTCGTTTCCAGAAACTGCTTGATCAATATTCTGGTCAGAATGGCTAGCAAGCCTTCAAAACTAGCCTCATTTTACTCTGAACTGCGGCGCAGACGTGTCCTTAGGGCAGCAACTGATTATCTGCTAATAGGCTTTGTGATTCTGCAAGCTTGCCATATAATTTTCCCCGAGCTGGGTATCCACGATTGGACCATATCACTTATTTTGGGCATGCTGGCGGCTGGTTTTCCTGCTGCCCTGTTTTTATCCTGGCACTATGAGATTAGCCCTGATGGAATGGACAAATCCCAAGCTTCTGAAATCCCCCAGACAGTGAGTCAGAAGCCCTTGACCAGCAACATCATCATTGCGGTTCTGGCAGGTATTATACTCGCCCTATTAGTGATCCCAAATATATGGGAAGCCAAATAACTAGTTCAGAGCCACATTTCAATGCCCTCAAGGAACATTCCCATCATTCTGCCAAATTCCTAAATCTTACATTCCATGCAATAGAATCGTTGCCCTGAAGCCTGCTATCTGACATATTTAGTTTTAACCATTTATAGGGGGCTCTATGCAGAATGAGATTCTCAAATCATCAAAATTACTCAACCAGCAAGGTGAGCTTGTACAGCGTGGCTGGGCCAGAGATATGATCCTGGACTATCATCGGAAGGATATTACCGCTCCTGCTTTTAAGATCAAGGAGTGGGATTATTACGCTGTTCTATCTGATAATCAGGGCATTTCATTTACCGTTTCAGACATGGGCTACATTGGCTTTATCGGTGCTACGTTGTTCGATTTCGCAAGTGGGCAGGAAATTTCAAATTCAGTAACAACTATTTTACCCATGGGTGGCTTTAAGATGCCTGAAACCAGTAAGCATGGGGATGTAGTATTTCAGAATAAAGATCTTCAATTACGCGTTATTCGAAAGGAGCATTCCAGGGTGCTTGAGCTAAACTGGAAAAATTTTCATCCGGGACAAGATTTACAGGGGAGTGTGGAGCTCTCCCAGCCAGAGGATGATTCCATGCTCATCGCTACACCCTTTGCCGGGAATCCCAGAGCATTTTATTATAACCACAAGATTAACTGTATGCCTGCTCAAGGTAGCTTTACACTGGGTGAGCGACAGCTGGAGTTCTCGCAACAAGACGCATTTGGTGTACTGGATTGGGGCCGGGGTGTCTGGACCTATTCCAATACCTGGTATTGGGGTTCTGCCTCGGGGATGGTCGGTGAACAGCGGTTTGGACTGAATATTGGCTATGGCTTTGGAGATACATCAGCCGCCAGTGAGAACATCATTTTTCTTGATGGTCGAGGTCACAAATTAGACGCTGTAAGTTTTCACATTCCTGAAGATGATTTTTTGAATCCCTGGCAGTTTTCCAGCAATGATGGTCGTCTAGAATTGGATTTTGCTCCCATACTTGATCGTTACTCAAATACGAACCTGTTGGTGGTCCAATCCTGGCAGCACCAGGTTTTTGGTCGTTTTTCAGGGGAGGTCATCCTTGATGATGGAACCGTTTTACAGATTGAAAACCTGCTGGGCTTTGCCGAAAAGGTGAAGAATCGCTGGTGATAACATGGATTTGAGGGAATAAGTCCGGTTAGAATCTTCATGACAAGCAGACTCCTAATTACTGGACTGATGCATGCCTGTCGATTATACTGGTGACCCGGCAACATATACCATTTCAGAACTGAGATTTATAATGGACCGGATGGACAAAATTCGCAGAAGATAGAAGGCTAAAAAAAAATGATATACCGTAGTACTTATAATATGATTGTCGAGAAAATTCATGAGATTAATGATGAAATCAAACAGAATACAAAAGATATCAAAAGAGCAGCTGATTTCGGAGATTTGAAAGAAAATGCTGAATACCATGCTGCCAAGGACAATCAGGCACATTTGCACAATAAGCGCCATCGTTTTGAAAAGCATCTGGATGAAGAAGTTGTAGAACCTGGGGATGTTAAGGCTGATCGCGTATCCTTCGGAACTCAGGTTACCTATACAGATGGTGAAAATCCAATTACCGTATCCATGGCTGGTGCAGCAGAGTATGAATTGGAACTTTACGAAAATATTGTCACAACGGCATCCCCCTTTGCACAGCGGGTTCTGGGCAAAAAAGTTGGCGATACGCTCACTCTTGATCTGCCCGATGGCATAAAAACCCTGACCATTCTGGATATTCAACCACTGCAATAGGGTAGAATTCCTCCATATACAAAATTCCCCCGTCTCCAGGGGGATTTTCTTTTTTTTCCAAGCTTGGATGCCCTGCAATTACACCATCTTTTTATAGGGAGTAAATATGCTAGCTAATCTCAGATCAGAATTCCTCCTGGATGCAGATATACACTATCTGAATCACGGATCATTTGGTGCCTGTCCTCGCGAGGTGTTTGAAGACTATCAAAACTGGCAGCGTATCCTGGAGAGAAATCCCATAGATTATTACACCCGGCAGCTGATGGGATTGTTTGGCAAGGAAGCCAGTGGTCCTTTGGAAAAGTCTAGAACAGATCTGGCTCAGTTTGTCAGTGCAGATGCTGAAGGGTTGATTTTCACTCCCAATGTGACGGTGGCTCTGAATGCCATTGCCAATTCGATTCCACTGAAAGCCAATGATGAAGTCCTGACCACAGATCATGAGTATGGCACCATAGTGGCCACCTGGGCTCGAAAATGCGCCCAGAACGACGCTGTGCTGACTAAAGTAGCAATTGATCTACCAGTGTCGACACAGGCTGAATTTGTCCATCATTTCTGGAAACAAGTGACACCTCGTACAAAAGTGATCCTAATGAGTCATATCACCTCGGCAACTGCACTGGTTTTGCCTGTCAAGGAGATTTGCAGACGAGCCCGCAAGGCCGGAATAATAACCGTTATTGACGGTGCCCATGCTGTAGGGCAAATCGATTTGGATGTTGAAGATATCGATGCTGATTTTTACACCAGTAATTGTCATAAGTGGTTACTAACTCCCAAGGGCACAGCTTTCTTGCATGTGCATAATAGTCAGAGGGAGGCTTTCGAGCCTCTGGTAATAAGTTGGGCAGAGATCAATCAACCCTCCTTTTCATTGCGACATGAGATGTGGGGAACCCGAGATATGGCGGCGTTTCTGAGTATTCCAGCTGCACTCAAATTCCGTGAAAAACATAATTGGGGGACTCGCAAATCAGAAGCTCAAGTGCTTCTTCATGATTATCGCGATATCTTCTCAGATTCCTTTGGACGAAAAAAGATTTGTGATCGTACCTGGCTGGCTCAAATCGCTAGCGTCCTTTTACCACAAGAAACCAAACCTGGTGACCTATGGCGTTATTTGTGGGAACAGCATCGGATTGAGGCTATGATCACAGGTTGGCGGGATGAAAATATTCTACGGCTTAGTTTCAATGCCTACAATACCCGGGATGAGCTTGATTTATTGCTGTCAGCCATACAAAAGTTCAGCATCAAATAATTCATCTCTCACCTGTTTATTCAATCCGCCCCCATAAGAAAAACTTCTTCAACAGGTAGAGAGAAAACCTGGGCGATCTCATAGGCTAGCTTGAGAGAGGGATTGTATTTTCCTTTCTCGAGAAAAACGATGGTCTCCCGGCGTACCTTAACCAGGTTGGCCAATTGTTGCTGAGTAAGCCCATCACGAGCCCTTAGTTCCTTAATCCTGGTTTGCATCAGGAATTCCATTGAGTCTAAAGTAGACCCAGGTTAGACCAAAAATTGCTGCAGAGGCCATGATCCCTATCCCAAGCATTTCCTCTGAATCTGGAAACTTTCCACGAAAGATGAATATTAAGAACCAGGACATCATGGAATAACGAAAAGCATATGCTCCAGCATAAATCTCAAGAACTCTACTCATTTCATCCTCAAGGGGAATATTTTTTTTCTTATCCTTAGCATTTTGAATGCTCCGATACACAGGAATGGCTAACATGACCAAAGAAAGAATAATGATGGTTATCATCTTCCAGCTCATCATGGGCTCATAATTCAAGAAATAAAATGCGAATCCACCAATGACGCATGCTGCTAAAATGGGCACTATTAATATGCTTCGATTTAAATATGACATACAATCCTCCAGTTAGGTAATTCTAACATAAAGTAATATATATCTAACATAATGCAATCAAAAGTTATATATATCTAACTAATTGAATGATCCACTCATCATATGATGCTAGAATAGAAATCATAATCTCGTCCGCAAATACCCGTCTTTTCATAGTGTATTTAATGGATTTGACCCAATATTATCAGACTTTTGAAATTCATGGCATTTGGAGCCAAAATCTTGAAAAAAATAGTACTCATTCTTCTGGTCACCCTATTGACCCTCCCAAATCTTTATGGACGTTGGGGTTGGAGCTCACACCGCTTTATTAATGATAAGGCAGTTGACTATCTTCCAAAATCTATGTCCATATTTTATGAGAATCGCGATTATTTATCTGACCACTCTGTGGATCCCGATACGGATAATGATCCTGGATACTATCATTACATCGATATTGACTATTATCCTGAATTTTTTGCTGGCACCCTTCCACATATATGGCAGGACATGGTCGATTTATATGGCCAGGGTACAATGGAGGACAACGGTCTGATACCCTGGGTGATAGAATGGTGGTTAGAGGAATTAACGATGTTGATTGAGAATGAGAAGTGGAACGAAGCTATGCAAATAGCTGCAGAGTTGGGCCACTATGTAGCTGATTCGCACCTGGCCTTACACCTTACCCTAAACTACAATGGGCAACTCACCAATAATTATGGCATTCATTCACGATATGAGACTCAGATGGTAAATCCTCATCTTGACGAGATTGCCTTTCCTGATTCAACCGCTCATTATTGGGAAAGTCCCATTGATTCAATTTTTGCATATATCGAAGATATCTATCCCTTGGTAGATCTGATTTTGGAAGCTGATGATAGGGCCTATCAGGAGGACCCAAATCATAATAACACATATTACTCAATGATGTGGGAAGATCTTGGAAACACAACCATCTGGAGCTTGAATCGTGCGGCTGTTGATCTTGCCAGCATCTGGTATACAGCCTGGGTTAACGCTGGACCTCCACGCCCTGAGGTTCTATATATCGATGAAATGCAGCTTCCAGAGCATCCTGAAATCATTACATTCCCAAATCCATTCAATGCGGAGATCTCATTCGTAATTAATTTGGATCAAACCACCAATGCCAGTTTGAAGATCTTCGATATTAATGGAAATTTGATAACCACACTCATTCAAAGCAATTTTATACCGGGAGAGTACACATTCCATTGGAATGGAACTGATAGAAATGGTGTGAAGGTGAGTTCAGGTGTATATCTAATGGAGCTTAATACATCTGAATTGCGTAGCGTGAAAAAAATAACTTTACTAAAATAATAAGATTCCAACCTGGGAGGGTAGAGACATGAATCAGGATTTTTATCAAAAAATGAGATCAGACATTCGGGAATGGGTAAAGACCAAGATCGGCAAAGAAAGTCAATGGTCAGAATATCTTTTGCTCGCCCCGGATCTTTTTCATCTGCTAGCGAAATTGGCTTTGGATAAGGACGTCCCCAGTAACGAGAAAGCTAAAATCGCTGGAGCCCTGGCCTACTTCATTTCACCCATCGATCTTTTTCCTGAAGCGCTTATTGGACCCCTGGGCTATCTAGACGATGTAGCCTTGGCGGCTTATGTCATTAATTCTGTTATGAAGAATTGTGATCCAGCTATTGTAACCAGGCATTGGGCTGGAGAGCAAAATATCCTTGATTTGGTACAACAGATTGTCGATGTGGCTGCAGATATGTTGGGCAATAAAATTTGGGACAAACTCAAGAGGATGGTGAAGTGATGAAACCTAAAATTGATCTAAAAAGCATTCTCATTGGGGTTTTGGCAACTCTGTTGTTCATGTCACTCATATCAGCCAGGCAATCTGAAGCTGAGATGGGTGATCTTAGTGTGGGTTCCATAACCATACGTGATGGAGGTGGACTCAGAATTCTCTCCCGCGCCGGTGAGAATACAGTCCTAATTTCTGGATCTGGTCAAGGTGGTGGCACTATCATGCTTAAAAATGCTCTGGGAGCTGCTTCTATGACTCTTGGTTCAAATGAGGATGGACAAGGTGGTTTCGTTGCCTATAATCAGGAAGGGCAGATGAGCGCTCATCTTGGAACGGGCGAGATGGGTGGTGGATTTATTCGAACCTTTGACAAACATGAAACTCCTACGGTATATCTCGGGACCAGTGAGAAAGGTGGCGGTCAACTCACCACCTACAATGAAGTTGGAAATGAGACTGCATTTCTTGGCACAGGCACGGCGGGGAACGGATTTCTCCGGACAGCCAATGAATATGGGAAAATGAGCGCTTACCTGGGGACAGGCAATTCCAGTACAGGAATGGTGCTACTGTGTGACCGCGAAGGTAAAACCAAGTGGGTCGAAAAGGTGGATGAATAGCGAAGGCGGATATTCACAATTCATTTTGATGCATAATGTCGTTGTAAACGGGGAACCTGAATGAATAAAGCCCTCATTCTTATTATACTATTTGTATACTCTTGTAAATCAGAGATTTCCGATAACATCGTTGTGATCAGCCCGGATGATAAAATTCAAGTCGAGCTGAAACTGGATCAGGGCATGCCCCAATACGCCATCCATGTTGATGGAAAAAAAATATTCAGACCCTCAGTCCTGGGCTACCGGTTCCGAGATCAACCAGATCTGGTGGGTCCCTTCCAACTGGTAAATTCAAATACAGACATGATTGAAGAAGACTGGGAACCAGTCTGGGGACAGGAAAAGTCAATCCATTCCTTGAGCAAGATGATCAAGCTTGAGCTGAGAGAACGGCTTGTTCCACATAGGCAGCTCAATCTATATTTTCGTGTTTTTAATGATGGTGTGGCCTTTCGCTATGAGATCCCCGAACAGGCCAGTCTTGATTCTCTCTTTATCATAGAAGAACTATCAGAGTTTAGATTTGCCCGTGATGGAAAATCCTGGTGGATACCGGGTAGTCACGCGTTTGACTCCTATGAACAGTTGCACCAAGTCTCTCTATTAAGCGAGATTGATTCAGCGAACACACCTCTCACATATATCAGCGAGGATGATCTTTTCATCAGTATCCATGAGGCCAATCTGACTGATTATGCTGGCATGACATTAAAAAGATCCAGGTCTGATTCTTTGAATTTTCTGAGTAATCTCGTTCCCTGGCCTGATGGTGACCTTGTGAAGACCACAGCACCAATGCATTCACCCTGGCGAACAATCTGTATAGGAAGATCAGCCACTGATCTCCTTAGATCACGCATGATTTTGAATCTGAATGAGCCAAATCAATTGTCAGATGTTTCCTGGATCAAGCCCATGAAGTATGTGGGTATCTGGTGGGGTATGCATATTAACAAATACACCTGGGTTCAGGGAGACCAGCACGGTGCCACAACAGAGAATGCCAAGAGATACATCGATTTTGCATCAGAACATGATATTCAAGGAGTCCTGGCAGAAGGTTGGAATCGAGGCTGGGAGGCCTGGGGGCAAGAGGGGGCACTCCAATTAACCGAAGCCTACGATGATTTTGATATTGTAGAAGTGGTTGAATATGCAAAAGAGAAGAATGTTACCTTTATTGGCCATCATGAAACCACTGCCAATGTCGCTGCTTATGAACACCAACTTGAATCTGCCTTTGCCTACTATGACAGTCTTGATATATCAGCCATCAAGACAGGATATGTGGGGGCAATCAAGCCCAGCGGTCAATTCCACTATGGACAATGGATGGTTGAACACTTTAGAAGGGTGGTAAAATTGGCTGCTACCCATCACATTTCCCTTGATGTCCATGAACCTGTGAAGGGCACTGGAATTGAACGCACCTGGTCAAATATGATGACCCGTGAAGGGGCACGGGGACAGGAATGGAATGCCTGGAGTGAGGGTAACCCCCCTGATCATACGACCATTCTTCCATTCACTCGCCTGTTGGCTGGTCCTCTGGATTACACACCTGGGATTTTTGATATTCGATTCGATGACTATAAACCTGAAAATAAAGTTCATTCAACTTTGGCCAAACAGTTGGCACTTATGGTAGTTCTGTACAGCCCGCTTCAAATGGCTGCAGATCTGCCTGAAAATTATGAAAACCAGCCTGCCTTCCAGTTTATCCAGGATCTGGAGGTTGACTGGGATGAAACGCTTTATCTGGAGGGTGAAATCGGTAAGTATGTCACCATTGCCCGCCGTCACGGCAGTGAATGGTTCCTGGGTGCCATTACCAATGGGGATGCCCGAGAAGTAGAAATTTCGATGAACCAGATGGTTGGGGGAGACCAGATTGCGGAATGCTATGTGGATACTGAAGATGCGCATTGGGATGACAACCCTTATCGAATCTGGATAGGGTCATATAAAGTGTCTCCAACCGACACCCTAAAAGCAAGGTTGGCTCCCGGCGGGGGAATGGCTATCAGGTTAAGGCCGCTTACTGAGGAAGAGATGGAACATGAACTGCTTTCCATTTCAGATCTGCGTCAAGACCAGGGAGCAAGAGAGTAAGAAACCAAGAGGGGGATTCCTGTGAAAATTGTTTTAAGAGGGACCATCGTTTTATTGATATGTATGCAGGTCTTTCTGGCCTGTTCAACTCCAAGAGCACCAAAAACTGAGAGTATGGATATGAATATTATACCTAAGCCACAAAGCATAATGGCGCAAGAGGGCGAGTTTATTTTTGCTCAAGCCACATCCATTTGGATTTCTGATGAAATTGCCAATAAGGCATTTTTCATAGATTATTTACGTTCAATGATTCCAAATATGAGCGAAGGTACTCAGGGAGAAGCGGATATTGAATTTGATCTCATCCAAGATGTTGACTTGCCGGAAGAAGGCTATCATTTACAAGTGAGCAGTCAGGAAATCAGAATCATAGCAAAGGATGATCCCGGCTTATTCTATGGCATACAAACATTGCGTCAGCTCCTGCCACCTGCAATTGAGCAAGGTGTCAACACGCTGGTTGGTCACAAGATTCAAGCGGTGAATGTTGAAGATTACCCACGGTTTGGATGGCGTGGTATGCATCTGGATGTCTCACGCCATTTTTTCCCTTTGGAATTTGTAAAAAGATACATCGATATGATTGCCCTCCACAAAATGAATGTGTTTCACTGGCATCTCTCTGATGACAATGGGTGGCGACTTGAAATAAAACGCTATCCCAAACTTACTGAAATTTGTGCCTGGCGTGTGGATCGAGAGCATGAGGATTGGCGCAAATGGTCTCCCATTGAAGCAGGTGAAAAAAGTACATATGGCGGTTTCTATACTCAGGACGAAGTTCGGGAGGTCATAGGATATGCGGCTTCCAGGCAGATAACAGTTATCCCCGAGATTGAAATGCCAGGACATTCCTCTGAGATATTCGCGGCTTATCCTGAATTGTCCTGTAAAGGTGAAACACTGCCCGTCCGTCCAGGGAGTTATTGGCCCAATGAAGATATTTTCTGTGGTGGTAACGATTCTGTATTCGTTTTCCTGGAAAACATCCTGGATGAGGTGGTTGAATTGTTCCCCGCTGAGTACATTCATATTGGAGGGGACGAAGCCCGCAAAACTTACTGGAAAACCTGTGAGAAATGCCAGAATCGAATCAAGACTGAAGGGCTGACGAATGAGCATGAATTGCAAAGCTGGTTTATCCAGAAAATGGAGAAGTATATCCTCTCCAAAGGCAAAAAACTTATCGGATGGGATGAAATACTTGAAGGTGGTTTGGCCGAAGATGCGACTGTCATGTCATGGAGAGGTGTGGCAGGTGGAGTAGCAGCAGCCAAGGCAGGCCATGATGTGGTTATGACACCAACATCACATGTTTACTTTGACTATTATCAGGGTGATCCCAAAACCGAGCCCCAGGCCATTGGTGGATACACACCCCTCAAAAAAGTTTATAGCTATGAACCCATCCCGAAAGAACTAGACGCCGATGAGGCGAAATATGTCCTGGGATCACAGGCAAATTTATGGACAGAGTTTATCAAAACCACCTCACATGCGGAATATATGGTGCTCCCGAGGATGACTGCTTTATCCGAGGTGCTGTGGTCTTCAAAAGATCAGCGGGATTGGCCAGATTTTCAGAAACGCTTACAGGCTTTATTGCCCAGATTTGAGTCGCTGGGATGGAATTACAGCCCAGGTACCTTTCTGGTAGATATTTTACCAGGACAGCCAATAAAAACGGATGAATTAATCGTCGAATTGATTTCAGAACAGTCTAATTACGAGATTCGCTATACACTCGATGGTACAGATCCTGACGTTAGTTCTCATCTTTACATGGGGAAGCTGCTTCTGAGGCAGGATGCAAAAGTTAGAGCAGGTATTTTTGATGGACCGGTGGGGAAGGGTCGCATTGCAGAAAGGGATTTCTCCTTTCACCAAGCTCTGGGAAGCACCACAGCATATAAGTTGAAATATCATGTGCGCTACACTGGAGGGGGCGATCAGGGGCTGGTTGATGGAATCCTGGGTTCAGATAACTCAAAAGACGGCACATGGCAGGGTTTTGAAGGCAATGATCTGGAGCTTACACTTGACCTGGGAGAGAGTAAGGAAATCTTTCGGACCGAGATGAATTTTCTGCAATCAACCAAAGCATGGATTTTTATGCCGCAGTATCTGGAAGTAAGCTTCTCACCCGATGGTGAAGCCTGGAGAGTTATTCAGCGAGTGGATAATGAGGTGTCTGATACGAGAGAGGATGTTTCAATTAATCGCTTAACTGCTGATTTTCCTGCGGAGACAACGCGTTACATACGGATTCTGGCTAAAAATCGAGGGGTTTGTCCAGATTGGCATCCAGGATCTGGTGAAAAATCATGGATATTTTGTGATGAGGTTGTCGTACGATAATCTACCTCAGATGATTAATTCTGGAGTTTCTTATTAATTCTCCGGCTTGTACTGGAAAATCTCTTCCAAAGGGACTTGAAACACCCCGGCAATCTTAAAAGCCAACTCCAGTGTGGGAGAATATTTCCGGGACTCAATGGCAATAATCGTTTGTCTGGTTACACCGATATTTTTGGCAAGTTCCTGCTGAGTCATTTCATCATGATTAAATCTTAGCTTCCTCATATTGTTCTGAATACTGCAGAGTTCCATTACACACCTCGCTGGTAGTAGATAAGCTGGGTTACAAATCCTACAATCTCTGAGACCACAAAGAAGACGATAAATACATTCATCAACATGAGCGCTGATGGATTGAGATAAAAACTCATACAGGCAATCCATACCCCTGAAATAAGGACGTAATGTGAGATGCTGGTTGCTTTCAATCTGATGAGAGTTTCCCGCTCATCTCCTCCATCTTTTACTTCATCTCTATATATGATAGCCATAATGCTTTGAATCACGACTTGAGCAAATATGGTGACTGTTATAACCCCAATGAATACGACGATGAGACTTGTCTCAGGAATGTCTGGATTCTCAATAACACCTAAGACACGACTGAAATAGTAGATAAACATGATGGATGTTATGATGAGGGATGCCCAGATGCTTTTTTCCTGGTATGATAAATTCATGTTAAGATTCCTTTACTAGATGTTAATTAATACAGACATAATGTAAAAGATTATTAACATGATGCAATGCCTGATTTGTAGGAATTTTTAGAATCGTTTCTTTTACTGTGAAGCAGTAGGTTTAAAGTAGAATATCTCTCGATGGGGTTGTGGCAGGTTATCCAGCCAGCCACTTTCCTTGAATCCATGGCGTATGTGCATATGGATAGAGGGCTCATTATCTGCCTCAGTTGAGCTGAAAAATTTGCCTGAAGGACAATGATTTGCTTCAATATATCCAATGAGCTTGGAGGCCAGACCCTGCCTACGGAAAGCCTCATCGGTGACAACCAGTTTGAGGAATGTGGTACCAAACCAATCTGAGTCAAAAGTAGAGTATGCAACGATTCTGGAATCCATTTCCAGGACCAGCATCATTTCCCTGGGAATCATATAAAGAAAATGTTTTCTGCGTTTTTCTCGATCAAAGATATTGAAATTGGGAGCATCGATGGCGACGCATGCCTCAAGATAACTCATTTGTGCTATGCGGATTGTCATTGATTATCGAAGTGGGAGGAGATTATCAATTTTGGGTATATTGTTTTACTGATTCTGCCCCTGAAAGAATGCGGAGACCTGCCTGAGCCAATGCTTCCATTTCATTCTCCCCTGCTTCTACGAAGATTGACGTTAGTGACTGAACTCGTTCTGTGATAGAAGAGCATAACAATTTCGAATTTGCCATACCGCCAGTAAGTAAAATTCCATCCAACTCAAATTTGAGCACAGAAGCCATGGCAGCTATTTCTTTGCAAATCTGATATACCATAGCTTGAAAGATGAGCTCAGCCTCAGAGTCACCCCCTTGAATTCTCTCTTCAACCTTCTGGAGGTCAGCCGTACCAAGATACCCCTTCAGACCGCTTTCCTTTGAGAGTAACTCCTCAATCGAAGCACGGTCATGATTTGCCTCAAATACCAGGTCAAGAATACCAGAAGAAGGCAGTGCACCAGCTCGCTCGGGACTAAATGGACCCATACCCAGGAGGGCATCATTGACATCAATCATTTGCCCCTTGTGAAGAGCAGCCACCGAGATACCACCCCCCATGTGGCAGATAACCCAGGCACTTTCCAGATAATTTTTGTTCAGTCGTGAGCAGAGTTTTCTCAAACTAGACTTTATGTTGAGGGCATGGCTGCGAGATTTCCGCTCTATTCCTGGCACTCCGGATATTCTGGCGATGGGTTCAAACTCATCTGAAGTGATTGGATCTGAGATATAGACGGGGATATTATACTTCCTGCCGATTCTCTCACCAATCAAAGCTGCCAGATTGCTGGCATGCTGGGAATATTTGTGTGTTATGAGATCATCCAACATGAGGTCATTGACCTGATAGCTACCGCCACTCAGGGGACGCAAGGGGGCACCTCTGGCCATAATAATATGAAGGTCAATATTGGCTGAAGCCACAAAACGTTCTACATCTTCAAAGCGAGTATCCAATTGTTCAGCAATGCTGGTATCCAAACCTGAATGAACCATGAGCGTTTCATCCACGACTCCTATTTGCTCATTTTCTAAATCAAAACTGTAGATGGCCAGTTTGGTAGAGGTCGAGCCAGGATTGATGATCAGAATGTGACCGTGGTTAATCATATGTGTACTCTTTTATTGTTAGGTGCCGAAATTAAGTCTCTGAACTCACAAAGCACGGAAATCTTAACGAGATTTTAAGTTTTAGCATTGAGGATTTTGATATGAGTATGACCTTCTATTGAAGCCCACTATATTGAGGAATGGAAGTCTCACAAAAGATATGGTTGAAGCCTCTTATCCAATTGTATGTGGCTTCATTGATATCACTTATCACCGCTATTGTGTCTTTTCGATCTGAAGAGTTTGATCAACAAACTATGATCACCTTTATGGCCTATTATTTCATCCTGGGGTCCATGACATTCATGTTCAGATTAAGAATGAAACTTATCAATCCCAAAACGAAACAACTTCTTCAATTCAGTTTCTTTCTGTTGGGTTTCGTTCTCATGTTGACAGGTGTGCTTGGTATGCTGTCAGGAAATTTTAATATGGCTATCGTCTTTCTGTTAGTACTATTTTCACCGGGTCTGGCAATTTTGAGAGCCGGTCTACATTTCAACAAAACTGGAGAATAAATGTCCCTTCAAGCAATTATATACCGCCTTTCAATTGCATTTTACATCCTGTTCATACTTGTGGCCTGTGGAGGGAACGCTACCAGTGTTTCAGAGACCTCAAAAACTTCACAAAATATTCGCGGTGAATTTGTAAGTCTTGACGTACACGATTTTGGAGAGGGGACTGAAATAACAACTGCCGGGCAGCACCTCATGGAGCAGCCATTGGGGGTCATCGAATTAAGAGATGGTGACCAAAGGAATGATAGTGTACTGGTCATGGCAGTTCACGGATATGACTCCAGGGGTTATGAGTGGATTATCGGTTTAAAGCATCTGGCAGATCATTACGGTTCGGTTTTCTTCTTTAGATATGATTGGGAGCAATGTCCAGACCAGATAGCTACGAAGTTTGCCTCTGAGATTAAAAAGATAGAGAAGGGTGGCAAATATCAGAGGTTAGTCATTTTTGGTCACTCTTACGGAGGTATGGTTGTGACCTACGCAGCGTCGGGACTCGGGAAACTAAAGGCCGATATTCATGTCATTGCAGCACCCCTGAGTGGTTTTCCCAAACTATTGGATGAGTGTGATAAATTGAACTACGATGCTGGCGATAAGCTGAAGTACCCGGAGTGGAATAAATCGGTACGTCTCATTCAACATAGAACTGTCCATGCTCAGGACGGAGCGTTCAGAGAATTGGCCAGTGATCCTCAAGAAGTGGATTTGCCCTTCTATCAATCCCATGAATTGCCACCAACCATGGATGGACATCGCCTGGGGCACAACTGGTCGGTCACATGGGTCCTTGACAAACATGTTGGGAAACCCCACCGCCTCTAGTCATTGCCCACTTGTTGTGCAATCAGTACTTGCGGAAAATCTTACAGAGCATATTTTTAGCCCTTAGTTATCAAACATTGAATGCGTTTGGCTTTAAGCTGGTAGGAGGCTCGCCGTGAATAAAAAAATCTTAATCTCTCTGATCCTTGTCGTTGGATTCACATTGCCAGCCCTTTCACAAACACCTGACGTATACTGGGGTGTGAATTGGTCCATGACTGAGGCTCAAATTGATTCCGCTCTCCAGGATGTATTCAAAGATAAGAAGTTAGCCACCAAGACGAACTATACAGACAATCGCCAATTGTCTGGGTATTCATATCGCATTGGAGAGAAGGGGATTGCAAAAATCTATGTTTGGTTCAACATCAAAGCTGATGTAAAAGTGTCGATCCACTCCATCGAAGTGCTTTATAATTTTGATTATCCCTATGATGCCAAGCGTTTTAAACAGGCCTACTTTGAAAAATATGGGCACGCATTTGAAGAAAATGCCGTTCCCTATCAAACGGCTGAAGGCACGTCTGTGGTGCTCCGTAGTGTGAAAGAACCTACCCCTGGAGTTTTGGGTCAGACCGTATTCCAGGTCAGCATGTTAAGTCCCAATCCGTTTGAGATGACGGAAGAAAATATGGATTTTCTGTTCTAATACACGCCATAGACTTCACGATTTAACTCTCATCAATTTTAATTTTACTCCGGGCAGTACCATCCCCATCATGGGGGTGTTTCTCTAATTCCATAGCTAGAATTTGACATCGGCATATTTTTTGCCCCTCCGCCTTTTAGGAAAGATGATAAGTAGAGGGAAGCAGAGCAGACGATGATCGCACAATACAGTCAAATTTTAGGAGCAATCATTTTGATCGTTTCTGCTGTCATCGGGGGGATACTTATCCTCGCCCCTGGCTCTATTCGTTTACAACGCCCTGAGTGTGGCTGGGAGGGGTGGACATTCAACATTATAAATCTGTTATTTTTTCTGGTTTTGATACCCCTGTGCGGTGCCACAATGCTCCTCGATATTTATGTCCCCATTTTCATTTGCATCAAATTACAGTTTACACCGTTGAATATCATTTTTGAATCCCTGGGGTTGGTGTTTTTTCTGTTTGGCAGCATTCTGCTTCTCTGGAGTCGACTTTCCCTGCGTCGAAGTTTTCGTCTGGCAGGTGTAAAACCAAGTCAGACTGATTATCTCACCCTACATGGTCCCTACAAAAATATCAGACACCCCATGTATTTATCAGCTCTCATGGTTCTATTTGGTCTGACATTTATTCTTTCATCCATCTTAATGGCAATCATGTTTATAGTGATGTTCTGGTTGATCAAGAGACTTATCCCCAGAGAAGAGATCCAACTTGATCAAGCTTATCCCATCGCCTATTCAGAATATTGTCGTAGAGTGCCGGGAGCCATGTTTCCATCAAGAAAAAAATAGCTGATTCATTTCTACAGACTATTTACTCATTTTCTGACAATTAAAGATTTACTTCGTGCATTTATCATGGATTCATGTTTATTTGAAATTAGTTCAAAAAATCACCTCAGCTGAATGATAGGAGTTGAAATGAAGATTTTTATTTCTGCAGATATTGAAGGTATTACAGGCATTGGACATTGGAATGAAACGGACAAGGCCTTCCCCAATGAATATTCCTGGTTTCAAAAACAAATGACCGCAGAAGTTGCAGCAGCGGCGGAAGCAGCCATTGAGGGTGGAGCCACAGAAATTCTAATTAAAGATGCCCACGATTCGGGAAGAAATCTCATTCTGGATGAATTACCCGAACTGTGTAAAGTTGTGCGGGGTTGGGCGGGGCATCCCCTGTCCATGGTTCAAGAGGTAGATGAAAGTTTTGATGCTATTATGTTTGTTGGTTATCATTCCAGAGCCGGACAGAATACCAACACATTGGCCCACACTATGTCCTCAGCTCGAATTGCCAGAATGACCCTGAATGGTCTGGATATGTCAGAATTCTACGTACACGGTCTGGCTGCTTCATACTATGGTGTGCCCTCAATTTTTGTTTCAGGAGACGAAGGACTATGTCAGGAGGTTTCCCAGCATAATTCGAACATTCAGACAGTGGCCACCATCCGAGGTGTGGGGAGCTCGGTGATTTCACAACATCCTGCCCAATCTTTGAAAATGATCAGAGCAGGAGTCGCGAAAGCCATAGGAGGAGATTTTTCCAAAGGTTTGCTTCCCATCCCGGAAAAACTTGAATTCTCAATTGAGTTTAAAAAACATCAGGAAGCTTATCGTGCATCGTTTTACCCCGGAGCCTATCTCATTAATCCGGTTTTAGTAGGTTTTAAAACTGAGGACTATTTTGAACTTCTGAGATTTAATCTCTTCGCATATTAGGATAAAGGTAGCTTATAAAACCAATACGTTTCAAAGCCCCACTCACGCTTTTACTCATCTTCCTGGCAGTTTCGCTGGCAGCTCAATCAAACACACCTGATTCAACCGGTGCTCCTGTTCATCCACTTGATCTCTACCTCGATGAAATCGATGAGATGGGACGCACCTTGAGTAATTGGGAAGGGGATTCTCTGGATCAGGGTTCATGGTTTTTTGGTTCTTATGCCATGTTACTCCTGAGCAATAATGGGAGGGGTGAAAACGTTCCATACGCAGGACTAGAAGCAGCAATTCCAGCACTCTGGAGTGATTTTAAATATCTAACTCCACGATATCTGATAGAATTGGCAGGTGGTACACTTTCCAATGGAAATCTAATGTCCATCAGGAAAGACCTGGTCTTTAATAAATTACGCACAGAGGAACGCTTTATCCTGGTGGTGGCTGGTTTTGGCTACTTACGCATGCTTCAAGGTACTGTTGGAGATTCCCTCTTCTCTGTGTTGGTGAAAGATGCCATTCAATTTTCTGCCGAGCCTACCTGTATCACAGATGAACTCATTAATAGTATGTCAACCCATTGCTGTGAAGATCTCGCCTTTCAATTTGAAAAGGCCCTCACCAGTTCACGCTGGAGCGATGTCAATCTGGATTATGTCAGAACCAGACAGGATTCAATTGAGATTGGTATCGAACATCTCGGGGTCTGGCATTTCCCCGTACAAGTAAGGGTAATTTCCGCTAGAGGGGACAGTACATTTTACACGTATGGATTGAATCAAACCACACCCCTAGTGATACCAAAGATTGATGTAGCTGAAGTCGTACTGGATGCGGATCATCTCCTGGCCGAGTATTATAGATACAATAACCGCTGGCCCCGTTTGAACAATAACATACATATCCAGCCCTTTGGAGCATTACCGGATTGGACCAACTATCGCATCACAATTAATCCCAGTTATTGGTCTGATTGGGATGGGGAAAAACGGATTGGGCTAAAATTGACCTCTGGTTTTGGTGTGGACTTATGGCCAGCCTATCCCAGTGATTATCGTCATCGCATCAGCATGGAGCTCAATTGTCACACCCCCTATGATTCAAGCTTCAGTTGGGGTGGGCGAGTAAGTTATAGTCATCCCATAAATCTGGATAAACGCCTGTTTTCACATCTCAGGGCTCATACCTACGATGATTGGTCAGGTGTCAGTATGGGATTTACCCGTTATGTGGGTAAACAAACTTTCCTGATTCAGGGACCACGGCTGATATATCAAAGAGTGGGGCTGGCTTTTGAGTATGATCAATACGGTGACAGCTTGATCTGGAAACAAAATCAAAACATTCATATTGTCAAAGGATCCTATTCAGGACTGTCACTGACCAAACAGGGAGACCGGGTTTACATCAGGGTCAAGCTTGCCTCTGGTGAAGGTCCAGAGGGTAATTTTTCCATATTTAAGGCACAGACAGACCTCTCAGGTGTGTTCTGGGGTTGGGTTGTGGGAGGCGTCCAATTTGAAACCGGTTTCCAGAGTGAATCTACACCAGATCCATATCAATTCACCCATCAATATGCCTGGCAGGATGGATTGGCAGCTATACCAACCTTTCGAGGTCAAACCAAGTTGACTGAAAATACCAACGAGTATATGGGCTTGAGTATTTCAGGAGGTTATTGGTTGAGAGGTATTCAGTTGAAAGTATTCACAAGCAGCCTGATTGTGGATATGGATGAGTTGGGTTGGGACGGAGTTAAACCTCACTATGCTGCTGGATTTGGATTTGAGCACAAATCTTTTTTCACAGCGGGTCTTTATTTTCCAATCTGGCAATCTCATCCCCTTGACGGTGAAGAACCCTGGGCCTGGCGCAGTCAAGCGCGTCTTGTGTGGAATTTGTAATTAGAGGTCAAAGGTCTGAATGTCCAAGGTCTGAAGGTAAAAACGGTTAAAATCAGGGCTAAGGCAGCGCTTTTCTTAAAACGAATCTGACGAAGTCTACGAACTCATTTTTTAATTTGTGTCAATTCGTCCCATTCGAGCAATTCGTGTCCAAAAATTTGACTCCTCAATATTCGCAGCGCTACTCTCTTATATACTTTAGGGAGAGCTACTTCTTGCGTGATCAAATAAGAGTACGGTGAAATTCATTGGGCTATAGACACGAATGACACGAATGACCACGAAAAAAACCACAAATATTATTTTATAGCCCATGCGGGAGTAGCAGTAGGTATAATTATTCACTTTAAGAGTAGATCGGAATCCAAACGCGAAACTAGCGATATGAGCGACTCTTTTTTTACAACGAATCTGACGAAGTTTACGAACTCATTTTTTAAATTTGTATCAATTCATCGCATTTGTGCTATTCGTGTCAAAAAAACATAACTTATCAATACATCCTCACTCCGCGGTTTCTGCAAGAGCAGGTCAAAAGAGTCCTTTGTAAAATTCTTCAATTATATAGTTTGATCACAATCCAATTACTAAGTTAGTTCCATATTCAGAATCAACAGGAGGATGCTATGGAGTGGGTTTTATCAGTACGTGCTGAATGGCTAACACCAATAATGAAAATTTTTACCTTCCTCGGTGATGAGGAATTTTTCCTGCTCTTTCTACCACTGGCATACTGGTTGTGGAGAAAGCGGGTCATGGGTCGCGTAGGTATGGTGCTGCTTTTTACATTTGTTCTGAATGCAGTCATTAAAGGTATCTTTCAAGTACCCCGACCCGATGTAATTGAGCATCTCGTGCATGCAGATGATTGGTCATTTCCCAGCGGTCATTCTCAGGGAGCTATAGTATTATGGGGTTGGCTGGCTTATGAGCTCAAGGACAAGCGTGCTTACATTGTTGCTGCCATTCTCATAGCTGGTGTTGGCTTCTCGAGGATATATCTTGGGGTTCATTACCCAACAGATGTTCTGGGCGGATTCCTGATTGGATTTACTACTCTATTTGTCTATTCCTGGTTATTGAAATTATCACCTCCGGCTTGGATGCATCTCGGACCAACTCGCCAGAGTCTGATCATTTTTGTACTTCTCATGGGGTTGTTTATGCTTGTTCCTGAGCTGTCAGAGGTGGCCATCAAGGGTGGTGCGGCATTTATCGGTTTTATGACAGGTTATCTGCATGAGAAAAAATATCTAAATTGCAGCCTAAAACCTGGTATGAACCTGGTCATCTCCAAACTTGTCCTTGGTCTGGTAGGTATCGTTCTAGTCTGGATGGGTTTGAAACAGGTGTTCATATCCATCGGTTACATAACAGACATGGCCATGTTTATTCGCTACACACTTCTGGGTGGCTGGATCAGTTTTGGAGCCCCTTATCTGTTCTGTCAGTTTGGTTGGAATTTAGAGAACAAATGATTGGGCAATTATTTCAAATACGACACTTTTATTGTTTGACTTAATTTTCCCAGCTTGAGTTGTACAAAATATACCCCAGTAGCCACCTGAGTCCCTGAATGATTTAGGCCATCCCACTGGACGCTATGGTTGCCCTGTGGCGTTTCGCCCCATTTTAACTTGACGACCTCATGTCCCCTGAAATCAAATATTGTTAATTGAATATTTGCACTCTCATGTAATGCATAGCGGATCGTTGTACTTGGATTGAAGGGATTAGGATAGTTTTGTTGCAACAAAAATCCAGATGGAATAGCAGGTGCGTTATTCAAGCTGACTGGTTCACTCTCATAGTCATGTATCCCTGGAGTCAAGTAATTATGCAAATTACCTTGCTGGTTATCCAACGCATCAACGGCACCAATTGTCCACTCGGAAGGGTTAAAGCCATCTGTACCCGTAATAACATCTGCGTTTCTATAGGCATACGAATCAAGATATTCCCATACGAGTCCCGTTCCGTCAACCCCCACATCACCGTAATAATCGAGTATCGTACCCGTGTCGTCTTTTAATTCATAGGTATCATCACCATTCCCAATAATGGGACCAAAGCCATAATCGAGATCGAAAATGACATATTCGGGCATAGATAATTCTGTAATAGTTGAGTTCCATTCAACTTCTGAAGTGTTTGTCAGAACAACTGATTTTCCAAATGGGAGGATAAATTCTGGGAAGGTATAATGAGTCTCGTCTGGCGTCGAACTACCCCCGCTGAAGCGGCTGACAGTATACCCAGTCAAGGGAGAATCCTCGGTTCCAGTATTTGTAATTTCAACTATTTTTGGTTTACCGCCGGAATAAGGTCCATCAACTATTTCTGAAATAATGATATTCCCCGTTCTTCCATCACCAGCAATTTCGTTGTCCAGAATGACAAGTTGAAATAATGATGGATTTCCTATAGTCGTGTTATTCCCACCACTTACATTCGATAGTTCAAATAGGAGTGTATCTGGTCCATCTATCTCTGTGTCATCAAGTACTAGAAACGAAAAGGATTGCTGTTCGTAGGACCCAGCAGGAAACGTCAAGGTTTGAGGTGTGGTCATTTCATAATCGATCCCAGGTATCGCATTCGTGTATTGTAGGTCTACATCAACGGATGTCGCAGAAATCGAATCAGGATAATCGATGGTCACATCTACATTAAATGTT
This sequence comes from Fidelibacterota bacterium, assembly GCA_016784025.1. Lineage (GTDB taxonomy): Bacteria > Fidelibacterota > UBA8477 > UBA8477 > JABMPR01 > JABMPR01. The sequence goes on from JADHVL010000015.1 coordinate 38,924, forward strand.
CCGTTATCCTCGTAAACAGCAGTTGCTGAGACATCGAAACTGACAACGGTTTCTCCATTCCAGAGTAGGTTTACATATTCAGGATGGTCTATAAAGGGATTCCTGTTTCCTTGATATCCATAAATGACATTATTTCGATTTTGCTCAAATTCGTCAACAGGATCAATAGAATGCCAGGCTAGCAAGGTGGACAATTTTGCAAATACAGGCTCATTTGTGTATCGGTCATTTGGGAAATAATTGATTAGTTCAAGATCAGGTTCAGAATCTACACCTTCGTAACGTGTTGCCATATAAAACATCATACGGGCGACATCGCCAACAACCTCAGCGCGTGGTTGCCACACCCATTCTTGATCCGTGCTGGTAAAAGATCCCGTTGTATCACCGTCATCAATGTATGGGATTGAACAATAGTCAAACCAACGATTGTTCCGCGCAGAGTTAACGGTAATATCAGCAGGTCGCAAGTGATGGACATCTGTAGCGGCTACATCATCCTCAGAGCCAAAACCAGTGTAATAAATGCCCCTTGATTTCGCCCAAACATGTTCTCGACTCCAACCATTTTCATTGTTGTATTCTTGAGCTGCGTTGACTGACCATCCTGTATAGAGCAGGATGACATTATCGGGATTATTTGGGTCTTTGTCAGTTTCCTTGAGTATGTCCCAACAGTCCGTTTGAAAATCTGTATATGGAAAGCTCGTATGTCCGCTGATAATACTGTTTAAGGCAGCCTTTAAGCTTGGGCCATTTAATCCTTCTGCCGGAGTGTAATAACCATCAGGAATCTGAGAAAAACCTATTGAGGTGAGAAGAAGCAGTGCGATTACATTTGGTTTTAGAAATCTCATAGATGAACACCTTTCATAAATTGGCAGTCTCTGGCAAAATACCGGAACTCTGATCTTTAAGGTAATTCCAGACCCGCGCAGAGAAAGCAAAACAAACCATTACATAGTGGAAAAGATAGATTCGTTACTGTGTTGCGATTATATACTCACTTTTGATCCCTGGTCAGCCCGAATATGAGGAGTGTTCCTAATCATCAAAGTTTGGGTGAATGGGAAACTCGATGACAAAATGGGCACCGGGTGCGTCTTTTAGATTGACGGTCCCCATGAGCTGTTGCTCAGACAAAATTTTAAGTAGATATAAGCCCAGCGAATGAATTGAATCCCAGACCACGGGTTTTTGAAGACCGATCCCGTTATCAATGACTTCCAGGCGTAGACAGTCATCTTCATATTCGGTAAATTGTATGGTGATGAGTTTGCCCTGCTTGGCAGGGTCGGGGAAGGCATACTTCAATGCGTTGGTCACCATTTCATTGATCATCAATCCACAGGGTACAGCGATATCTACGGGCAAACTTATCTCCGGTATCTTTGTCCTGATCTCAATAGGTGCAGCTTGTCTACCAAAAGCAGCATGGAGAGTATCGGTTAGATCCTGGATGTAGGTGGATATGTCAATATTATCGAATTCAGGTGACCGATAGAGTGCATCGTGCACCAGGGCCATAGAATTGACTCGATTTTTTATGTCATCGAGAGTTTGAAGTGTTTTATCGTTTTCAGTACCGGCCTTTTGCAATCCCAGCAGACTGGCAACAAGCTGCAGATTGTTTTTTACACGATGATGGACCTCCTTAAGTAGTATATCTTTTTCGAGAATAGATTTTTCCAGAAGACTTCTCTGGCGGACGATTTCTGTAACGTCTTCAAGAGATATCATGACCTGATTCGTCATTCCAACTATGTTTTTGAGAGGATAAAGGAGCATTTGAACCACCTTCGTACTTCCATTATCAGCTATGAATTTAACTTCAGGAATTTCTATGATGTTGCCCTCTACAGCTTTTCTGAAGCTTATACCCAAAGACAACTTGTTTGCCAGCTCGTCTTCTTCCACATGATAATCCTTGATAATATCCTCAGGACTATCAGCTCCCCAAAGTTCTACCCAACCAGAATTAAGATGTGTGATGTTTCCTTCAGAATTGTGGATAGCCATGGGAATAGGGGACTGGGCGATTACGGCGCGAAAATAATTTGCTCTTTCACTGGCCTTTACGTGAGCTTTACGACGAGATTCAATTTGAGCATTGAGCTGTATGTTGTGTTTTTCCAGTTCCAATCCATGTTTAACTAGAAAATTAGTACGCAGGCGAAAGGCTACCACGATAATGAGAATGAGTAAAAATATACTGCTGGAAATAAACCACCATGTTTCATAGAATTCCGGATGGATAATCAGATGAAGAGAAGGACCATTGTTATTCCAAACCAAATCATTGTTACTGCCCTTGAGATGAAAAGTATAATTCCCAGGGGGTAGATTGGAAAAAGTTACTTCTCTTTGAGTACCAAGTTGCCTCCACTGTTCATCAAAACCTTCCATAAAATATGCATATTTATTGCTGCTAGGATGGTAATAGTCCAGGCTGGCAAAGCTCAGACTGAAAAATAAATCATCTGGATACAACTCCAACTGGGGGGTGGTGGTGATAGATTTTTCTAAGACGACTCGATCTTTGAATTTTTGGTTGATACCTATGGGTACATTCATGATAGATAATTCTGTAAACCTCACAGGTGGAATATGACGATTATCATGAATCTGATTCGGGTGGAAATAAGTGATTCCCCTGACACCACCAAAATATAGCCACCCATTATCAAGTTGGCACCCTGCCGGGTTGAACTCTTTGCTTAATACGCCATCAGCAGTACCATATGTTTTAAGTATTTTTTTCTTAGGATGATATTGTGCCAGACCATTATTAGTGCTCATCCACAACCATCCATGGGTGTCCTGGAAAATGCTGTAAACCGCACTACTTGGTAATCCATCTTCAGTAGAATAGTTCTCGAAGGTACCATTGCGTGGATTAAAACGGCTTATCCCACCACCGTAGGTCCCCAACCATAGATATCCATCCTCATCCTCAAAGAAACACATCACATCATTATTTGGTAATGTAGTCGGGTTACCTGGGGAGGCTTTAAATTGTTTTAGCGTTTCGGTATTACGATCAAATCCGATCAATCCTTCGTTTTCGGCTCCAATCCATAATCTTCCTCGAGAATCTTCGAACATGACGTAATATGCAATGTTACCAAGATTTATCTCATCAGTTCCAAATGTTTGAAAGGTTTCAAATTCCATGCTTTTTGGATCAAGACGAAAAAGACCTTCATTCCAGCTACCCAACCAGATACTTCCCTCACTATCCTCAAGCATGGATAACAAGTACTCACTTTGAAGGCCTTTAGGATTGCCGATATCGGGTTCAATATGTATGAAAGCATCGGAATTCTTTCTCAGGAGATCAAGACTGGTACTTGCACTAATAACCCAAAGATTGTCATGTTGATCTACCAGGATATCCTGAATTCCGTTGTCACTAATACTTCCCGGGTCATCTGGATCGTGTTGATACTTTTTAAATGTATTTGTGTTGGTGTTATAATAGGTGAGACCAGTTGACCAGGTAGCAATCCAGAGGTTCCCCTGGCTGTCGTTTTCAATTTGAAGTATGCGATTGTCATGCAAGCCCTCAGGATTAAGGGGATCGTAACTCAGAGCATGGAATTTTTTTCTATTGCGAACGTATTTACCAACTCCGCCAACTGATGTCCCTACCCAGATAATATCCCCATCATCATAAAATGATTGGATTGCATCATCATTTAAAGCGGTTTCATCGTAGACCTTTTTGCCGATAATTTCTATGAGTTTGCCATTTAAATCCAGGATCAGAATGCCTTTGGAATCTGTGCCAACCCATATGCGATCATCTCCAGTTTGTACCATACTGCTTACGCTGGTTTCGGGATAGTCGGGGTTGATAGTAGAAGTATACCCGTGGTGAATGAAACTATCGGTTTCAGGGTCATAACAATCCAGACCGCCCCAGGTTGTTCCCACCCAAATTCGATAATTTTCGCCATCAAAGGTTTCATAGATATAATTTACGTTGTTGTCAAAAAGAGATGATGGATCATCCTTATTGTAACGGTAGGTTCTCATGGCATAGGTTTTCAAGTCCAGAACATTCACTCCATTCCGCGTTGAAATCCAAAGCTGGTTCTCATGATCCTCAAAAAGACCATAGATCACGCGATCTGCAAGCGTATCTGCATTTGTAATAAGGGTCTCTACGGGTATAGATATCCCCGTTTCGGGATTGAATCGGAATAGGCCACCCCCTGAAGTACCTATCCAGATATAACCTTCACTATCTTCTTGCAATCCCCAAATTGTTCCATCACCTAGTGAAAGACTGTCATTGGGATCGTGGGGGTAGTGAACAAATGATTCAGTCTCATCTATATACTTATTCAAACCTGAAACGTAGGTGCCTATCCATAGATTGCCCTTACTGTCCAGGAGACTTGAATAGATAGAATTTGAATTGATGGATGATGAATCCATGGGGTCGTGTCGGAATTTCTTGAAGGTGACCCCATCATAGCGGTTTAAACCGTCTTCGGTACCAAACCACATAAAGCCATTTATATCCTGGGCGATTGTCATCACACTATTTTGAGAGAGACCCTGGTTAATATCAATGGTTTCAAATTGATAGGAGTGATGGTCATTCGCCATGGTGAAACTGACCAGGAAAAGAAGCACAAGGATTGATTGAGATATTTTCTTCATAAGCTTTTCCTGACGGTTCTTGCGTTTATGACGCTAACAAATATTCAGAGAAAAAAATCAAATATTTTTGAGTAAAGATAAGTCAAGAAATATAGTGTGAATCCAAAGACCTACAAAGGGTAGAAACGATATCTGGAAGGTTTCAAGAAGACCAGCTTAGGCCAGTATTTTGGGTTGATCTTTTGGCAGTGTATGCAGTCGAGTTATTGAGTGGCCTACTGGGTTGTGCTACATTATTTATCGGAAAAAAATACGTCCCAGTTTTTCAAGGTATCCTCAGAGGCGTGTTGGCTCGCGTCCTTTTTATTGCGTCCCTCCCCAAATCCTACGACAGCGCCATCGATGATAACCTGGATCATATAAAGTGGATCATGGTCTGGTCCAGTCGTTTTAGTCACCTCAAAAGCAGGATTACTCATCTTCAAGCGTTGGCATTTTTCAGCTAACTGACCTTTATAGTTAAAGGACTGTAATTCAGCAGCATAATCAGCCTTGCCAGCGATCACATGTTTTTTGACCCAGATGGCAGCCGGTTCATACCCACCATCCATATAGATGGCAGCTATGAGCGATTCAATAACGTCAGCCATGATGGAATCATTGTCTCGTTGACCTCCACGACGGCTAGAGTCACTGAGAAGAATCCATTTTCCCAGATCCAGACGAAGCGCACATTCCGAGAGATAGTTCCCATTTACCAGAATGGTTCGATATTTAGTAAGGGTTCCCTCATTAAGATGAAGGTGTGTTTTGAACAGATAATCTGACACAACCAGTTGGAGAACTGCATCCCCGAGGAACTCAAGACGCTCATATGAGTAACGAATATTGTTCTGGCTGGCAAATGAACTGTGGGTTAAAGCACGCTCCAGTAAATGAGGTTGGGCAAATGAATAGCCCAGGGCTTTTTCAATTGCAGAAAGATTTTTTGCAAAGTGGTCAGAGACCACCGGCTTCGAATCATCTTTCCTGAAGAGTTTCCCCAAAATCCTCATAAGTGTTTGATTAGGCCTTATATTCCTTAACCGCCAACACGGCATTGTGACCACCAAAACCGAAAGAATTACTAATTCCCGCTCTCACCTCACGTTGAACGGATACACCAGGTGTATAGTTCAAATCGCATTCATCACAGGGATTCTCGTGGTGAATAGTAGGAGCAATTGTGTTGGTCATAACTGTTTGTACAAGAGCCGCCAGTTCAATTCCACCTGAAGCACCGAGGAGGTGACCCGTCATGGATTTTGTTGAACTTACTGAAAGCTTATAGGCATGATCGCCAAAGACATTTTTAATAGCAATGGACTCGTTTTTATCATTGGCTGGTGTGGAAGTGCCATGGGCATTTATATAATCAATATCCGTGGGATTAAGATCGCCATCTGATAGTGCCATTTTCATGGCGCGATTGGCACCTTCACCACCTGAAGCAGGGCTGGTGATATGGTAAGCATCTGCAGTCATTCCAAAACCAGACAACTCAGCAAGGATGTTAGCACCCCTGGCCTGAGCATGTTCAAGACTTTCCAGAACAAAGACACCGGCTCCTTCGCCCATAACAAAGCCATCTCGTGCTTTATCAAAGGGTCTGCTGGCAGAATCTGGATCAGGATTAAATGTGAGGGCTTTCATGTTGGCAAAACCAGCAAAGCCCATATGGGTAAGGGCAGCATCGGAACCACCACAAACCATGACATCTGCATCACCATAACGGATGGCCCGCATGCCAAGCCCAACTGCATGAGCAGCTGTGGCGCAAGCTGAGTTTACTGAAAAGTTTGGTCCTTTGAGTCCCCAGATAATTGAAACATATCCTGCAGCAATATCTGGAATCATCATGGGAATAAAGAAGGGGCTGACCCGTCGATGTCCACGTTTAATTAGCATGGCATGTTGTTCTTCAAAAGTGTACAGACCACCAACACCACTTCCGATGATGACACCCATTCGTGTAGGATCTTCATTAGCAGTATCCAGACCACTTTGTGCAATAGCAGCCCTGGCTGAATGCACAGAATAGCGAGTAAAGGGATCCATACGACGTGCTTCTTTAAAATCAACTACATCATCTATGTGAAGTTCGTCTTTTGCAGTGGCTGCTACAGTAGCATTGTAACCTTCATCCACCAACCAATCCTGGGTGGTTACTCCATTCGTTCCTGCAACCAGATTGTTCCAGAATTTATCGATTTCATTCCCCAACGGTGAAACGATCCCCATTCCGGTAATAACAACACGCTTTTTCATGGTACTCCCTTATAAAAAAACTGGATTCACTGTAAAGCCGGGATTCAACCCCAGACCCCTCAGTGAACCCAGCTTTATTTCAGAATATTTTGACTACAGCTTATCCAAGCTTACTGTCAACGTACTGAACGGCCTTCCCAACAGTTGTGATGGTCTCAGCATCTTCATCGGGAATTTCAATATCGAAAACTTCTTCGAACTGCATAATGAGTTCAACAGTATCTAGTGAGTCTGCACCCAGATCATCAATAAATGAAGCATCCTCAGTGATCTTTGCAGCATCAACACCTAATTTCTCGACAATAACGTCTCGTACTTTTTCAAAGGTTGACATATAATTCTTTCCTCCTAACGTTCAATTCTATCCTTGCATGACCAGGCCGCCATCAACATTGAAGACCTGACCTGTGATATATCCAGCTTGCTCGGAACCCAAAAAAGCTACCAGATTGGCAACATCTTGAGGTTCTCCAATACGACCCAGTGGGATCTGTGCGAACATTTTTTCCTTGGCATCGTCTGTGATCGATTCTGTCATATCGGTGGCAATATAACCAGGTGCAACGGCATTCACAGTGATTCCTCTTGACCCAACTTCCTTAGCCAGAGACTTGGTAAACCCAATAATACCAGCCTTTGAAGCTGCATAATTGGCTTGTCCAGCATTACCCATTTGTCCAACTACAGAAGTAATATTTATAATGCGACCCCCTCGCAATTTCAAAAAATTTCTTAATAAAGCCTGAGACATATTGAAGACACTTTTAAGATTGATATTCATGATATCATCCCATTGCTCTTCCTTCATACGCATCATGAGATTGTCTCGAGTAATTCCAGCATTGTTAATTAATACATCTACTTGGCCAAAGGCTTCCAAAGCAGCCGCACTCAAAGCTTTACAATCATCCATGGATGAAACATCAGCAGCAACACCCAAACACGTATATCCCTGAGCTTCAAATTCTTCCTGAACTTGTTGACAATCCTCAGCTTTACGACTGCTGACTACTACTTTTGCTCCTAGTTCGGCTAAGGCCAGGGCTATCTGGTGGCCAATACCTCTGGTTGATCCTGTGACGACGACTACTTTTCCCTGATAATCGATCATGATATTACCTCCAATTGTTCCTGGGTTGCGATACCGCCCGTTGCAATATCCCGGTGGATACGTTTAACCAATCCCTGAAGTACTTTTCCAGGTCCTATTTCCACTATTTCTTCAACGCCATCCCCAACCATGTATTGAACTGTATCCTCCCAAAGAACAGGATTTTCTAGCTGCTCAATCAGATTGTTTTTGATTTTTTCAGGATCCGTTGTTGGCTTGGCATCAACATTGGCTACCACTGGAACTTTAGCTTTGTTAAATTTAGTATTCTCTATGATGACACTCAGGCCATCTTTGGCTGGCGACATGAGGGGGGAGTGGAAAGCACCACTCACATTCAATGCCAAGGCTTTGCGTGCTCCTAGATTTTTGGCAATTTCCATGGCGAAGTGAACGGCTACTGTCTCACCTGAGATGACAATTTGTCCAGGTGAGTTGTAATTTGCAGCCTGCACGATACCCCTTGAAGCAGCATGTTTGCACACCTTGGTAATATCTTCGCGAGACATATTCAGAATGGCTGCCATGGTTCCAGTTTGACTTTCTCCTGCAGCCTGCATTCCTTCTGAACGTACCTTTACAATTGCCAGAGCATCTTCAAAACTGAGTACATCTGCTGCGAAAAGGGCTGAGAATTCACCAAGACTATGACCTGCAGTCATTGAAAATTCGTAGGATTTTGGCAGGAGTGTAAACAGAGCCGCTGATGCAACAAACAAAGCGGGCTGGGTTACCCTGGTTTCTGTCAAATCTTCCAGAGGGCCATTGAAACTGACATTAGCTACATCAAAGCCAAGAATTTCGTTAGCATTAGCATACATATCTTTTATTGATTGATGTTTGTCAAATATATCCTGTCCCATTCCAACATACTGGGAAGCCTGTCCTGGAAAAACGAGAGCACGTTTCATGAATTACCCTTTCTTGCTGGGTCCATAGCGCAGTAAAATACTGCCCCAGGTATACCCTGCACCAAATGCGGCAAAAAGAACAAGATCGCCATCTTTTATACGCCCATTACGGACAACTTCATCCAATCCCAAGGGAAGTGTACCAGCAGTGGTATTGCCGTATTTATCGATGTTAAGTAAGACTTGTTCATCTTTAAAGCCTGCCTTACGAGCTGCAACGTCGATGATTCGTTTATTCGCCTGATGCGGAATGAAGATTCCAACATCTTCTGCTTTTAAATTATTTTTCTCAAGAATTTCAGCACTGACGTTGGCCATATCGTTGGAGGCACGTTTGAACACACTGCGTCCATCCTGATAGATATAGTGTTCCCTTGCATCAACTGTTGCATGGGTGGCTGGTTTCCGACTTCCACCAGCTTTCATGTGTAATGCATCTGCACCACTACCATCAATCCGGAGGATATCATCAATCATTCCAAAATTTTCATCTTCAGTAGGCTCAAGCAGAACTGCGCCACCACCATCACCAAAGAGAATACAGGTATTACGATCAGTATAATCTAGAATAGAGCTCATGGTATCCACACCCACTACAATCACCTTTTTTGAACCGGTCTGGATGAGTGAGGAACCAGATTTTAGAGCAAAAAGAAAACCTGAGCAGGCTCCAGATAGATCATAACCCCAGGCGTTGACCGCACCGATTTTTTCCTGAATCAAGGCAGCTGTTGACGGGAAGAGCATATCAGGAGTGACGGTTGCCACGATAATGGCATCAATCTCTTCTGCTTTGGTTCCTGTTTCAGCCAGTAACTTGGTTACGGCGCTTACACTCATATCAGAACTGGCTTCACCTTCAGCAGCTACTCGTCTTTCTTTAATGCCTGTTCGACTGACAATCCATTCATCATTGGTATCCACCATTTTTTCCAAATCAAAATTTGTAATTACTCTTTTTGGTACATAGGAGGCAACTCCAGTTATTGCAGCACGAATCATATTATTTCCCTGATTGGTTAGTGGTGGATGATTTGTTCGTCCATATCCGTATATACGATGTTGGATAGGGATTTTGTAATTTCCTGTTCAATGGCATCGATCATATTCGATTGAATGAGGCTTTGGGCTTCAAAAAGAGCGGCCTTAATGGCTTTCTCGTTTGAGGATCCGTGAGCGATGAGCGAAATACCCTTAATGCCAAGTAAGGGTGAACCCCCATAATTGTTGGGGTCAAAAATGCCCATCAGCTCCGTAAATACTGGTTTGATAAGGCGGGCACCTAAAAGTCTGCTGGGACGATCTATTCTTCGCTTGATCATACTAAACAGAGTCTTGAAAGTACTCTCGGCTAACTTTAATGATACGTTGCCTGTAAACCCATCGGTTACGATCACATCGAATTTATCGAAAAAGATGTCTCGACCTTCAGCATAGCCTATAAAATTTAAGCTGGAATCTTCCAGGAGTCGCTTGGCTTCTCTCACAAGTGAGGTGCCCTTTTCAGCTTCCTCACCAATACTCATAAGCCCCACTCGGGGTTTTTCTGTTTTGGTTAGATAGCGGTGCACGATGCTGCCCATGATTCCGTATTGAAGCAAGTTTTTTGGTTTGGCTTGAGCAGTTGCGCCTACATCCAGCAATAGGGTAGCACCTTCTTCATGGGGCATAAAAGCTCCAACTGCAGGACGATCAACTCCAGGAATGCGACCCAGGGTGAGAAGGGAATAGGTCATGATAGCACCAGTATTCCCTGCAGAAATAAAAGCATCGGCATCATTTGACTTAACCAACCCAATACCAACTCGCATTGAGGAATCTTTTTTTTCTTTATAGGATCTGGTTGGTGATTCATCCATGGCTAGTACCTGGGAGGCATGCTGAATATGTAAGCGAGGACTTTTAAAAGATCTGTTTTGAAGCTCGTGGCGGATAAGGTCTTCCTTACCAACCAGTATGACTTCACCAATACTTCTAGGATCATTCAAATATTGAATGGCCCCATCGATATTGATAAAAGGGGCATTATCGCCCCCCATACTATCAACCACGATTTTCATTTTTGGAATCAAACTTCTTTAGGAATGGTAACCTGTTTTCCCTTGTAATATCCGCAATGGGGACAAACACGGTGTGGTAATTTTGGTTCACTGCAGTTTGTGCAGGTGATAAGACCAGCAAGAGTCGCCTTCCAGTGAGTGCGACGTTTATCCCTTTTGGCCCGTGAGGTTTTTCTTTTTGGTACAGCCACGAGTTGAAATCTCCTATTCGTTGAACAAATCTTTTAGCTTAGCCCAGCGTTCATCCGGTTTCTCATCTGATCTGATTATCTTTTGCAGTTTTTCTCCTGCCTTGCAATCAGTACCACATCGATGTGAAATGGGGATGGCTAACAACACAGCATCATGGACAAGAGGATAGAGATCATATTCTGCCTGGTGAGCGGGAACATGAAATATCTCATCTCCTTCATAAGACTCCAGATACCTGGAATCAAAAGTTAGCATGACGTCAATTTCACTCTTCAGGGTGTCTTCAAACTCCTCCATGCCGGTCTCACAAATAAAGAGACCCGTACAAGAAATATTCCCGTGTAGATAAAAATTTTGACCCTGTCGGTCGATGCCTAACTTCAATTCAAACTGGAGTGGTTTCCACTCAATGCTTTTATCTTGTTGTAGCTGTGCTACGCTGTCAAAGACCTGCTCTGATTTGCCTCTCGGCAATGTGTTCAGTACTATCTTCATTGTCAAAGCCGCGCAATATAGATGGGAGTTATTCGCATGTCAAACGTTTAACTTATTGAGAAATCAGCAGCCTATCAGGGCTGCATCAGAGCCTCAATCTCTTGAATAGTTTTGGGTATAGACTGGCTTAAAACACGGTGTCCCTTTTGTGTTACCAGTACATCGTCCTCAATGCGCACACCAATATTCCACCATTTGGCATCCACATCTTCGGACTCGCTAATATAAATTCCCGGTTCTACAGTAAGAACCATCCCGGTTTTTAATTGATGCGCCTTGCCATTGTCACCCAGCCAACCACCAACGTCGTGGACATCTAAACCCAGCCAATGTGAGGTACCGTGCATGAAAAATTTACGATAGCCCTTTTCCTGAATGAGAGTGGTTGGATCTCCTTGGAGCAAACCCAGTTCCACTAGTCCGGTAGTAACAACCTGTATAGCAGTATCATGAGGTTTGCGCCAGGAAACTCCTGGTTTCACAACTTCAATGGCAGCAGTCTGGGCATCAAGCACGAGTTGATAGATAGCGCTCTGTTCAGAGCTAAATTTACCAGAGATAGGAACAGTTCTGCTGATATCAGCAGAATAGTAATTCCACTCAGCTCCAATATCCATCAACAAAAGTTCTCCTTCAATGAGTTCGCCGTGATGGTCTTCATAATGCAGGTATGTAGCATTTTTGCCTGCTCCCACGATGGATGGAAACCCCATACGTTCAGATCCACGCTTTGCGAAACCATATTCAATAGCCGCTTGCACCTCATATTCAAATTCTAATGATGGAATCAACGGTAAAACTTCCTGCAGTGATTGATGAGTCACATCAATAGCTTTTTGCAAAGCATTAATTTCACTTTCGGATTTGATCAGTCGATGTGATTTAAGCAGTGAAGCAGCCTCCTGCACAATGCTGGGACGACTACTGATGGATTCAAACTTTTCCTCAAACCCATCCTCAAAAACTATGTTGCTGCCGTGTGAAATGACCAATCGCTGGTAGCCCTTGATCAGTTTTTCCAAATGGGTGTAAAAATCCCCGTAATCATACGCTTGATCAATACCTGGTAAAACCATGGCTTCATCAATTCCAGATTTGGGACCTGTCCACACCTCCTTTTTTGGGTTTCTGGGTGTCACAAAGAGTGAAACCTCTGCGCCATCTTCTGGATTTTCTTGTGGTGTGAGGACCAATACGCCCTCCATTTGGGTCCAGCCTGTCAAATAAAAGAAGTCCGAATCCTGTCGATAGGGATGTTCAACATGGTGATTGCGTTCGTATTGTGGGGCAGTATGAAAAATGGCACAGGCGTCCAATTCACGCAATTCTTCCAGAAAAATGGCTCTACGTCTGGCGAATTCATCACTTGGCAGACTCTCCTTTTTTGACATGCTGTTGGCAGTTGTTCCACATGCAAGCACCAGGATAAGAGGGACAATCAATTTTATTTGGGGAAGCATTGAGATTTCCTTATTCAATAATTTGATATTGAGAACGAGCAACTTTGACAGGCACGGCATTGAAGTGCCACCATTCAATGGAGATAGACAGAAAGCCAGCTTGAGTCATTACATCTCTCAAGAGGTGACGGTTATCAATATGTTCCTGAGTCAGCTTTTTTTCTTTCAGGAAGCGAGCTTCATGGCGGGGTTGGGCCAACTCACCAAAATAATCAAATGCAGTCCCCATATCCAAAGGGACGCCATCATTGGTGGCAATGGTAAGATCCACCGCAGAACCAAAATTATGGACTGATCCTCTATCAGGATTTGCCACATAGTCCTGGGAAGGCGTATTCATCACCAAAGTCCACATCTTACGCTGTATGGAGCGAGGGCGAGCACCATCATTGACCAACAGGGTTAATTCAGGGTGTGATTTCTTGAGTAAGTCCTGGGCTTGTTTAAGCATAGCGGCTGCCTTGGGTTGGAGATAGCAGTTTTCCAATTCACCATAAGTGTCCGCTGAAAGGAAATTGTCTGAAGTAGAGTACTTCAACTCAACCAGAATATCTGGAGCCAGTGTGTGAATGTTCACCAGACCTTGTTTTTGAAGCTGCTCCTCCAATGACAAATCTTGACCTGCAAGCAGGGGCAAGAGATAAATGAGAATGATCAGGAATATGTATGCGATTCGATTTTTCATGGCTGCAAGATAGTGTAATCTCTCCCCATCTGAAAGTTTCGAACTCGAAGTGGATTATTTGTACAGAAATCTGCATAGGACATGTCAATAAACCGATAAGGTAAATGAGTATCACGGCCAGGTGGTATTCCGAGCCGTAGAGTCTGAATGATCTTCTCAGGCGTGTAGGTGTCATCCCAGAGTTCCAGGGAGTGAGGTGTCAATTGTTTAGCATCCCATTCACTTACTTTGAGGTTAAGCGATTTGCACAACAGGGTTTGTCCTGCACAAAGTTTGGCAATGGAGCGTCTGCTGCCACTTCGATTTGGATTATTGCCCTGCATGACAGCCAGGGTGTCGATGGCATCGCCTTCCAGGGTGATGGGGTATCCTGATTTGATAAGGACAGCATTTCCCTCACCCCGACATGAAAAATTAAGAGAATCACCCCCTCTAGCATAATACATATATATAGTGCCGGGAGACATGAAGAGAGCTTTTCGCTTTTCAGTATATCCTAGAGAAGAGTGACTGGCTTTCTCTCTGCGATAATAAGCCTCTGTCTCAATGATTCTAACCATTAACCAACTGGAGGAGTGGGGGACAGCAATGATTTTTCCCAGGAGAGACTGAGCCACTTGAGTAGGCTCCCGGTCAAAAAAGTTCGAGTCTATTGGTTCCCTTGTGAACTGGTTGAGATGTTCCATGCTTCAATATTTACCCCAAATCAGGTTCTGGCAAATGATTCCAGGCTGGAGGACAGAGATAAATATTACCATTTTTGTCACTCTCAGATGCGAGAACTATTTCTCGAAATTCAGAGAAATGTAATGGATTAACTAGTTAACTGAATAAATACTCGCCAAAATCAGCTTATTTGAAGCGCGGCAATTGTTTTGCTAAGCTTTTTATTTGCGACAGCTCTCTCTAATTAGCCTAAATGCGAGTCATTAGCAGTTACTCCAGTCTTTTGGCACAGCCTTTGTAAATACCGTATTTGAGAATACAGAAAAATTTAATGAGCATAAATCCAAATACTGAGCCCTCAGCCACACCTCCCAAAGGTGAAGAAATCTATACACCAAGGGAAGTAGCTCACAGGCTGAACCTTTCTGTAGAGAGCCTTCGTTTGTATGAGCGTGAGGGTTTGCTCGTTCCCCTCAAGTTGGACTCCGGTCACAGACGCTATACTGATTCTGATATTGAATGGATCACTTGTATTCAAAAACAGATTCATGAGAACAAACTAAATTTTGCAGGCATTCGCTACATTCTTTCAATGTTGCCCTGTCACGAGATGAAGCCCTGTTGCCTGGAAGACTATCAAACATGTCCTGCTGGAGATAGAAGTTGTAGACCCTGCTGGGACTTTGATGATACGCCTTGTCGGAATAAAGGAGAAAATTGCAGAACCTGTGTGGTTTACCAGCAGGTCCTCAATGTTGAAAACCTAAAAAAAATATTATCGGTGAAATTTAAATGCGATTAATACAAAAAATATGGATTACCACACTTCTGGTGTGGAGTTTCTCCTTTTTGAGCTGTGATGCGATCAATCCTACCAGTGAGGGAGATTTGACGGATTATACCTGCGAGGGTTGCCACACAAATCGATCAACACTGGATGATGTTATTGAAACGCTGAATCTGGAACCACCAGACGAAGGTCCTGAAGCGCCTGGCTGAGGCGGTGGAGCAGTACCGTTGGTACTATCGGAAAAAGTGTGGATACGTTTGAATGCTATTCGTGGAGTTGAATCCTTTTCGGATATTGATCCCGTGCATGCAGCCATTGGTTGTGCCGGTTGTCATGGTGGATCCTCCTCAGTAGATGCTAAAGATGATACATCCGCATATCGCGAGGCTCATACTGGTATGATGCGCGACCCTTCTGCCGTCGGTGAATTGGGTTGTAGTGGCGGAAGCTGTCATGCTGATATTGTCGCTCGTAATGAGACCAGTATGCACAGTAACCTCTGGGGTGAAAAAGCACATGTGGCCCTGAGAAATGGGTATGAAACATTTGAAGAATGCCCCTCTGATATTAAAGATGGCTTTGCCAAAGATTGCAATAGCTGTCACACGACTTGTGGACAATGTCATATCAGTCGTCCACATGCCGCAGGTGGTGGCTTCCAAAAACAACTTGTAGGCTTTAGCCACAAATTTATGCCAACCCCCAGCGAAGAAAATGTCTGTACAGCCTGTCATGGATCACGGGTAGGTGATGATTGGAATGCCAACCAGGAACGACTTCCTGGAAATGTACCTGATGTGCACAATGATTATGGCTATACCTGTCTGGATTGTCATACTGAAGATATGCATGGTGAAGGGGAAACAGATGCCCAGTACACTTCTCGTTATCAGGTTGCTGATTTACCCAAATGTATTGATTGCCATCAGGTAGACAATGATGATAACGCCTATCACGTCAGGCACTGGCCAAATGCCGATTCCTCTGATGGATCGGATCTGGCCTGTTTTGTCTGCCATTCACAGCAATATAATAATTGTAATACCTGTCACGCCGGAACTTGGAAGGACGAGTACAATGAGCACAATACAGATGAGTATCGTGTTTATCCTCAGTTCAAGATTGGTCGCAACCCCTATTATGGTGAAGTGGGTCATCCACATACTGAATCGGCCTGGATCACCGTGAGACACGTACCTGTTTCTCCTGATGCTTTTAAAAACTGGAATATTGATCCCTGGGATATGCAGGATTTATCCATGACAAAGAATATGGAGACCTGGAAATATACCAGCCCTCATAATATTCAACGCTGGACAGAAAGAACCTTAGTTGATAGTGCCTGGGCAAATAGTTCAACCCAGGATTATACAACAGATGATTGCTATACGAATTGCCATATGCACGGAGACATTGGAGCATATACAGCAGTTAATGATGCGCTTTATTTAATAGATGAAAATATGGAGAATGATATTACCAATGATGATTTGATGGACGAGATCCCATTCAATACTCTTACGAGTTTGGGTCGTCTCTCAAATGGTAATTATTGTTCTGCCTGTCATTAGTAAATAGTCAATTGAAAACAAGTTAACAAAGCCACGAGGAGGTAAGATGAAACTTGATTGGAGACTAGTAATGGTTTTAGTGTTGTCACTAGGACTGATGGTTGGATGTGAAAAGGACGATGAAGAAGATGCAGTAGTGGGGACATTCAGTGATTTGTCAACCTACATGCAGGATAATGGGCTTGATTTGCCAGCTCAGGTCGCATCAGGTTGGGTGAAGGCAGCAAATGCGATTGTAGATACCAACACCTACACGATTCCTGGATATACTGTTCTAGATATTCGTGCAACAGCTGATTATAACGCTGGTCATATCGACGGCGCTATTGATGCCAGTCTTGGAAATATCCTGGCTGATGCTGAAGCTAATGCAGCTGGCACAAATGGCTATCTGATTGTATGCTACTCAGGTCAGTCTGCAGGTCATGCATCCATGGCATTGCGCTTGATGGGTTACACATCAACCGTCCTCAAATGGGGAATGTCTGGTTGGAATGCAGATTTTGCAGGCTCATGGAACAATAACGCAGGTCATGACAATGGCAATAACGCAGCTGGCAATGCTAACTGGGTTACAACTGCGGCTCCAGCTCTTGAAACCTATGATTATCCTGATTGGGAATCTGAAACAACAGAAGGCGCGGCTCTACTCGTTGAGCGTGTAGAAGCAGCACTTGCTGATGGTTTCCAGGCAGTTGCCGGGTACGGAGCAGAAGGTGTGATGGAGAATTTAGCTAACTATCAAATCATCAACTTCTGGCCTGAGTCAGATTATCTTGCATTTGGTCATTTTGATGGTGCATATCAAATGAAACCTATCTCATTGGCAGATGATGAAGTTGCTGCTTTTGATCCAGATATGACAACTGCTCTCTATTGTTACACTGGACAAACATCATCAACAGCAACATTCTGGTTTAACGTGCTCGGTTATCAAGTTAAGAGTGTGAAATTTGGTGTAAATACACTTAATTATGATGCTCTCTATGATGCTGGAAAACCAACCTGGCATGGACCTGAAGATTATGATTATGTTGTAGAAGGTTAAGACCAAGGGAAAGAATATTTAGTACTTTGAAATTATATTTCAATATAGTCTTTACCGGAGGGAGCCGAATTCTATTCGGCTCCCTTTTATTGACTAGCTTTCTTTTTGGACAGCTCACATTTCCTGATGTGCAAAATCCACACGGGAGTGAGGACTGTTCTTTTTGTCATACTGCACCACTTGAAGCAGACGCAACCAATCTTAAAAAAGATGTCTGCATTCAATGCCATTCTGCAGCTTCAGTAAATGATATGATCCATCCGCTTCAAAACATCAATCCCAAAGCTAAAAAGATGTCCATCCCTGCCAGCTTTAAACTGGATGCTGATGGAAGTTTGGGATGCCTGACCTGTCACCAGGTCGCCTGCAAAATTGATCGCTCCAACAGGACCTTTTTACGAGGGGGACCCTATAAACGAGAGATCGATTTTTGTTATAATTGTCATAGCAAAGCAGACTACAGAAAAATGAATCCCCACAAACAGGTTCAAACTGATGGTAGTATTGACAATTCAACCTGTTTGCAGTGTCATGTGAAACAGCCCAGTAAAGATGATCACCCCACTATAGCCCGAGAGATGCAGCTGGATATGGCTGCAACCTGCAACAAATGCCATTCTCTCCATTCCCATGAACAAAATCATCAGGGCAAGAATATCGAATTATCCAAAAAAGCGACTGTAAAGCGCTTTAATGAAACACAACAAAAATTTGGGCTCACCTTGCCCCTTTCTCAGGATAATCTTATTCAATGCAATACCTGTCACTACACTCATAACCGGGGGACCCTCGCTGCCGATCAGGTGGTCTACGAGGGTGACGGAGAGAACCAGCGTTTCTTACGCCTATCAAAAGAGAACTTGTGCTATGCCTGCCACGATCTATAGACATTCAATCCTAGTACTTTTGCTTGTAGTGCTCACTGCACTTTCTGCACCGGCACAACAGGCCGATGCTGAAAACTGCAATCTATGCCACAGTCTGGCATTGTTAGGAATTGCAACACCTTCAGAAGGGTTGCGAAGTTTCGAAGTTACGGCCAACGCTTACCGTCATTCAACCCACAGAAATGTCATCTGTAGAGATTGTCATACTGATATCAACGTCTTTCCTCATCCACAAGAGGTTGCCAAGGTTGAATGTTACAAGGCCTGTCACATTACCAAACCATTCGCCCTCACAGGCTACTCCCATGCTGAGCAGGCAGATGCTCATGCTATTAGTGCTCATGGTTTCAATTCTGAATATTCAGCTGAAAAAAATGAGGCTAAACCTGATTGCAAGTACTGTCACTCCAATACATTTCGGAATGTTGTCAATGATGAGGCGTTACAAGAGAGTAGTCAACACTGTGTTCGTTGCCATGAAGGAGAAGGTCTTGCAGGTGTGATCCTTCATGTGAGTTCCCATTCTGGGCACAGGACAGCTGAGGCTTCTATAGATGTTGTAGAATTATGTTCATCCTGCCATGCTGATCAGGGACATATGAAGCAATTTGACGTCAATCTGACTCAAGTTGGCGGTTATGAAAGACACTTCCATGGCAAGGCTCTGAAACGCGGTCTGAATGAAGTCGCCAATTGCATGGATTGCCACCGCAACCACTTAAATCTTCCTGCCGAAGATCCCAATTCAAGTATTCACCCGAATAATATTCAACAAACTTGTAGTGCAAACACCTATTGTCATTCAGATGTATCCAGTAAGTTTGCTGCTTCTGCAATTCACTCCGAACCTACCACTCAAAACAATCCCATCCTCTTCTATGTCGAATGGGGATTCATCATATTAACCGCTGGTACCATGGCTTTACTCTTTGCCCATATTTTTCTCGATTTTGGACGCTGGGTTGGTGATATCTGGTTGCGGAGGAAAGAGAAATGAGTCGAGACTACACGCGTTTTTCACTGAGTCAACGTTTACAGCATGTATTCATGTTTGTGCCCTTTATCATTTTGGTATTGACTGGATTCCCCATCAAATTTCCTGAAAGCGAGTTTTGGAGTTTCATTATGTCAGCCGCCGGTGGGATTGAAAATGCTCGTATCATCCATCGTTTCGCTGCCGCAGTCATGATTCTTGATTTCGCCTTTCATATTCTTTATGTCGGCTACAATCTCATCAAGCAAAGACCCTCCCTGGCCGATATGCATCTCGTGCCCAATGGAAGAGATGGTAGGAATATCATAGAAAATTTGAAGTATTTCCTGTTTCTGTCGGATGAGCGCCCCAGGTTTCATAAATTCTCATATCTTGAGAAATTTGATTACTGGGCAGTGTTCTGGGGTATGTTTATCATGGCAGGAAGTGGCATCATTTTGTGGTTTCCCGTTCTATTCAGCAAGTTTTTACCAGGAATTGTGATTCAGATCGCCTACATCGCCCATAGTGATGAAGCAATGTTGGCACTCCTGGCCATCATTATCTGGCATTTTTATAATGTTCATTTCAATCCTCGCATCTGGCCTGCAAATAAGGTCTGGTATAAGGGAACTTTATCTGAGGAAGAAATGGAGTATGAGCATCCTCTTGAATTAGAGGAAATCAAAGCCAGAGAGGAGGCTTCAAAATGAAAAAAGCCTTGAAACTCCTTTATGGGCTTCTCGCATTGGTTCTGGGTACCTTTGTTTCAGTAACTCTCATCAAGGCAGTGGTCTCTCATGATACCCCACTTGAAGTTGAAGTTCTTTCTGAATCCCGCTTCCCCGATTATGTAGAGCAGCTCAATAGCCATTATGACAGTTACGAGAACCGTCAGAGCCATTTTCACCAGACCAAGGAACGCTATTTTCTGCCAATGGAACGGCAGGAAAATTGTTTGAACTGCCATTCGCTTTGGCCACACAAAAAAGACCTGAGAACACGGGCTTTTAATAACCAGCACTCCAGATATATGTCATGCATGAGTTGTCACATTGATGATCAACCCGGTCGACCTGTAAAATTTGAATGGTATAACTTTGGTGTGGATAATTCCATTACTCGCCAGGGTGCCTATGGCTTGGTCCGCGATGCCAATGAAAAACTTTCCGGTCCAGACAACTTTATCAGCAAAATTATTCCTGTCATCTCTGATGGTGAGATCAAAACCCGTCTATTTACTTCATACAGTTCTGAACAAGCAGTCGCGTATCGAAACTCAGTAGATGCAGGGAACTACGTGGATGAAGTCCAGGCCAGGAAAGATGCTGAAGCTCTGGTGGGTGAGAAGGCATTGACCTGTTCGAACTGTCATTCAGAATCTGCCTCATTCCCATGGGAGACCCTGGGTTTTAAGGGCGATAGATTAAATGAAATGCGGCATTCGGCAGTCGTGGGTATGGTTGAGAAATACGAATCATTCTATTTCCCTCCTGTTTTTGAGTAAATCAGAGATATCGAGAGCATTCATGAGATTTAAGAAGCTGCTAATTGTTGTTCTGGCGACCAGCTTTGGCCTGGTACAAAGTCTTATTGCCCAGGAAGTAAGCTTCTCACTTGTCAGGACCCTTGAAGCTGATTTTAATTTTCCCACAGATCTCTGTGGAAATGATCGAGGTGATGTCTTTGTTCTGGATGGCATGAATGATCGAGTCGTTCAGCTCAAAACCAGCGGTGAAGTGGTTGAAATCAGACCTCAACGAGAATCTATTTACAAAGCAGTAGGAATCGCCTGGATTAATGGTGATCTCTGGATTGCCGATACGCCTCGTTCACGTCTTCTGAAAATGGAGATGAATGGACGCATTAGCCAGATTGTCAAGCTGGATCATCAAACTGAACCTGTGGATGTTGCTGATATGGGTGATAATATGGTTGTGACAGACCGCCTGAATCATACCATCACAGTTCTGGATAAAGATTTCAAAGAAAAATATTACTGGGGGAAAAGAGGAGAGAAGGTTGGCGAATTTATCAATCCTGGCTTTCTGGCTTCCGGTCCTGAAAATAGAATCCTTATCGGAGACATACTTAACCGCAGGGTTGTTTCCTTTTCACCCAGTGGACGCTACCCGCAAATCATTGCCAAACCAGGTGTTGAAAAAGGCCAAATATTCAGACCTAAAGGGATTGCTCTCGATTCACAAAAACGTATTTGGGTAGCTGATGGCTATACAGGTGCTCTTCAAGCCTTCTCTATTTCCGGGAAATATCTGGGGATAGCCACCAGCGAGGGTAAAAGTCTCGCCTTGTCAGCTCCCATGGGAGTTTTTATAGACAAACAGGATCGTCTGTGGGTGGTGGAGTCATTCGCAAGCAAAGTCAGCGTTTGGCGGATCAAATGATGAACACCTCAAAAAGGTTAATCGTCGTTTTCGCTATTCTGTGTTTGATGGGTGCTTTTGCCCAGGGGCAACATAACCCGGATGGTCGCAAAGTGAGTCTGGATTGTGTCACCTGCCATGTCACCTGGCATGACAATATCGATCCCCAGAAATCATTGCTCCCCAAAATGGATGCACCCATTCAGATTCAAGGTATGCCTGCTCGCATTGCCACAGCAGCAATGTGTTTTACCTGCCACGATGGAACGGTAAAGGATTCTCGTCAAACTTTCGCGTCCAGCAACCATCAGATGGATATGGATGTAAAGCATGCAAATATTAAAGATCTACCACTTGATAAGAACGGTAAGATCTATTGTGGTACCTGCCACACTCCCCATAGTCTGAAACCTACACGAAATGGAGGTCTGGCGCCCTTCTTACGAATGGAAAAGATGAATTCTGCGATATGTCTGGATTGTCACTCCAATCAAGCCAAATCTCATAAAAATCACCCCATCAAGGTGAAAGTCTCACCTGACAATACCATGGCGGAAAACACCTTCTGGGGTAAAGACGGCACTATGGAATGTATGACCTGTCATCCCATTCATGGAACAGAATCCGTGGTAGGCGTGACTGGAAATGACCGCAGTGAACTCTGCTCCTCATGTCATGAAGCCTATTTTAACATTAAGCTTACTGATCATGATCTCACCAGCTCCTTGATGAATAAATCAAGCGATATAGGTCCTGATTTTGGTGGCCATGATCCATGTGCAGCCTGCCATGTCAGTCACGGCGGTCAAGCCGAGCATATGTGGGCCATGGAAATTGATCCGAAAGCAGGGGAGAATGGCTACTGTATTGGTTGTCATAGCGATAACGGTCTGGGTCAGGAAAAAACATTTTCACATGCCGGTCACCCCGTATCAAAAATTAAGCTGAGAAAAAATATTCCTGCCCTGGGAATTAAAGCAGGTGACAAATTACTTTGTAAATCCTGTCACGATCCGCATCAATGGGAATTCTCAAACAAACACGCTGTGAATGTCAGCAATGAAGAAGGCACTGAATATACCTCCTTTTTGCGTTTGCCTGATGATGCCCAGGGACAGTTATGTGTGGCCTGCCACGCAGGACAATCCAGCATGTTCAATTCTGACCACAGTGTAGCCCGAGAAGGTTTCCAACAGTTATTCAGAGAATCAAACACATTAAACGGTCAGTGTACAGTTTGTCATGGGGCTCATACGGATGCTCTGGATGGATCCACAGAAGATGATCCCTATACTGTCCTGTGTATGCGCTGCCATGATGGTCAACATTTCGCCACATCAGTGGTTCATAATAACCATCCCATCGGTGTACCCTTTGAATCAAAAAGCAATCTCCATGGGTATAATAAGGATAGTCAAACTTTACTGAGCTGCAATACCTGTCATGATCCGCATAAGTGGGGTCAGACAGTGGAAAAATCTCAAACGGTGGATTTAAAGGGAGACGATAGAAACTCATTCCTCACCATTTCAAACTGGCCGGAACCCAAGCTCTGTCTCGATTGTCATCCTGAGCAAGGGACTATCTTAAATTCAGATCATGATTTGACAGAAGAAGATAGAAGTGCCTGTAGTCTTTGTCATGCTCCCCACAATGCTGAAACAGAATATGGAATTTTAGCGAAATGGGGCGATGCTCCTGGTGCCAGTTTTAATGAAAAACATTGTTTCAGCTGTCATAGTGAACAGGGCTCAGCCTCAGCCAAACTGGTAGAGGGGTATAGTCATCCACGAGAATTCGGCATCCTGACTCCACCGGCAAGAGGAACTGGAGATTGGTTGGATTTCCCCCTCTTTACGGAAGCGGGACCAAGCATGACCGTGGGTCATATCGATTGTTTCACCTGCCACAATCCCCATTCCTGGTCTTATAAAACCAAATTTCAAGAGCTGGGCTCTGAAAACGAAGAAGGAAATGATCTCACATCATTTTTACGCAATCCCAGTCAGTTGACACTTTGTACTGATTGTCATGGCGAAAGCACACTCTGGAAATACAATTACTACCATGATCCAGTTAAGAGAAAGAGATACTAAGATGAGCGTCATCAAATCTTTTAAACCTTACTTAACAGTTTTATTGCTCATATCAGTGGTTTTCATGTCTGGACTTGTTGGATGTGCTTCAAGCAACAAGATCAGCGAGGCTATAAATTACCCTGCTGATATCCCGCAACCCTACTTGACCCTGGAGCAAGTGATTGAAGGTGCTCAGGATTCTCCTGAGGGGTTGTTTAGTCGTTTTCTGGGTATGATCGTGGGACCAGAGAGAAAATTCACCTTAAATCAGCCCACCGATATGGTCGTTGATCAAAAGGGACGTTTACTCATCGTTGAGTCTGAAGCCGGATATATCTCTATTTACAACGAAGTTGAAGGGGAATGGGTGAATAGTGAAAGAGTTCGTCTTTCAGAAATCCTGCATCCCACTTCTATCGCTGCCGGACCAGATAAAATATTTGTTAGTGATTTAATGGGTGGCACCGTTCACATCCTGGATTATGAGTTCAATTTAGTGGGGACAATGAATCATGCTGACATGCAGAGGCCTGGCGGTCTTTGTTATGATGGTCATTCCAACCGTTTGCTCATTGCCGATCCCCCTGCTAATAGGGTATTTGTTTTTTCACCTGGAGGTGAATATCTCGCTCAATTGGGTCGGGGTGGACACTCCCAGGGTATTTTGCAAAGTCCCATTGCCATAACTGTAGATGCTGCCAATGGGGATATATATGTTTTAGATGGGATGGCTCGCAAGGTCAAACAATACAATCCTGACTTCCAGTTTATCAATAGTTTTGGTGAATATGATCAGGTCCCAGGAAGTTTTGCTTTTCCCAAAGGCATTGCCCTGGCAGTGGATGGTACGCTTTTCGTCGGTGATGGGGCCTTTGGCAACATTCAAATGTTTGATCCCACTGGTGCCCTGCTTTTCTATTTCGGTGAAACTGGCACAGAACAAGGTCAATTCCTGATGCCGCGCAATTTGTTTATTGATCAAGAGCAGCGTTTGTTTGTTGCCGATCCATACAATAACAGGGTACAAATTTTTCGTTATTTTGCACAATAGTGAGCAGGGATATGAAGCTTAATTATACACATCAGACAACACCTCCCATGAAATTTATGGTGATGGGTGTTCTCAGCCTGGTTCTGCTTGGCAATCAAGTGTTCGCCCTTGATATGACCAGTATTGGTAGAGTTGAGAGTAGAGTCGGAATGATCTCCAATGATACTGGAGACGGTAACAATTTGGTCCACATGGAACGCATAAACTGGGGAATTCAACAGCAGTTTAACTATCTGGATTTCAATTATAATTTAAGTGGTGGTGGACTGCTCCGTGGATCGACTCAACTTGAGATGACAGAATTTATCCCTGAGTTCCAGGCCAAAGCACAAATTCAACCCTTTCGCAAAACCACCCTTGAGATGTTCAGCTATTCTCAATTGAGAAACCCCATGCAGATCACTCAGGATACTCTGCAACATAAAGAGCAGGTCAGCGGGCTTCAGTTTCGTTCCAGTCTGCCTAATAACGGAAGATTACTAATTGCCTATGGAATCAGAAATTCCAAGCGAGACACCAATACAATAAATCACCAATTTGCGAAACTTCATCTCGAGCAAAAACTCCTGGGTTTGCAGTTTCGTTTCCAAGGTGAAAAAGATTTGACTAATAATGATGTTACAAGCGGGGACGACGACAGATCCAACATGTCCATTCAGTGGTACGGCAGTCCTGCAAAAGGCTTAAACTGGACGGCGATTAATTCCGTTTATAATTATGGCGGAAATGCCTATTGGCGAGTTTATCAACGGGTAAACTATCAATTATCCAACCGTTCCACTGTCTGGGCACACGTTAACAATCAGCAGGTAGCCTATCGTGGCAGCTATCTCAATACTCAGGCGTACGATGTGGACTATCGCTGGAAGAAAAGTGATGCTATAGCCTTTCAACTGCTCGGTGAGGGAAGTAAGGTCAAACCGCTTAGTGGGGATCCACAATACCATTGGCGAGCTTATCTGGCCGGGTTGCACTGGCGACTGGGAGATAGAAAATCAGCTCTTGGAGTTCTGCAGTTTGGATATAAAGAATCTTACCGCTTTGGATCTGGCTTGGATATGCGCTTTGAACTAGAGGAGCGGGTTCCCCTGATGCAAAACCGGACATTACGGGTAGGTTTGAGCGATCACTCCGAAGGTGAGATTTTTATTGGATTAGATGAGGTCAGCGAAGAACCGCGATATGATATAGACCATCGATTAGACCTGACTGTAGATTTGTGGCCTGGTCAGAAAGTTCAAGTTGCCAACACATTCAGGTTATTGAATCATTTTGGAACGGATCTCGATTTTTCAGAAGATACTTTACGCAATGCGATTACGCACAACATTCAACTCAAATATGTAAAGAGGAAATTGAGAGCCTCCCTGGATCATCTCACGGTAAGTGACCTGGGTGACGAGAGTGATTTACGTCTTCACCTGAATACAAGGTTCACCTATCATATGTCTCCTGGTAGCAGCTTGAATTTGATCAGCATGTATCGTTATAAATCAGAAATCTATCCCGACTATCTCTGGCTGAATTCCTTTATTAAAGTGAATATGCACTATTTCAATTGGGCACTTGAAGTTCAAGCTCAGGGCAAACCCGATACCATATTTGATGAAAAATTCTCGGTATGGATGCGTTTTGTGAGGCAGCTATGATCAAGCTAAAAATTATTCCAGTATTTTGTTTACTGGCAGCGTCTTTATGGGGTCAAGGATTTGAGGATCTTCAGAACAAGAGCAAGATTGCTGATACGCCACACAACTTGATGATGAATAAAGATGCGCTAATGCTGGATAGCATACTCGTCGATTTCTCACTTTGTCGTTCATGTCATGTGCCCAATAAGGCTACTGCAGTGGAACCCCTGTGGTATCGCAAGATCTCAATCCCAAGATTTGATATAAATAAAGAAATAGTTGCTGGAGATGACCATGTTCACACCCTGGATCCAGGGAGTCGCAATTGTCTCTCTTGTCACGATGGATCAATGGCTCGTAGTTTTCCTCATCGAGGTGATCAGAAACATCCCCAGGTGAACATGACCGCTCCTGAAGTTCAGGCACCAGCCAATTACAACATGCATCTCTTCAATTTTCCAAAGTCAGGGAAAGAGATCAGTCGTCCCGATGCATCTTCGGAACTGATGCTCACTAGCCAAAATCAGGTTGGTTGTATCACCTGTCATGATCCTCATAACAATGAGAAGGGTCATTTCCTCAGGGTATCAAATCAGGGATCAGAAATTTGTATGGAATGCCATCATATGCAGAACTGGGAATTGTCTACACATGGAAATCCCCAGAATCCATTGCATGCTGATCTTGAGGAAGTTGCCTGTTTGCAGTGCCATTCCATCCACACGCTGCCCACCAATGCAAAATTACTTAAGGCAGATGAAAACACACTTTGTCTGACCTGTCATGATGGTAGAACTGATGATGATACTGAAATCGCCAGCATAAAAAATCTTGAGGAAGTCTTCGAGAAACCATTTACTCACCCCATCCGGATCAATCCCAATGTCACAGATGTTGGCTATGATTCAGAGAGTGATTCTCCATGGAACTTCGGGTTGGCCGACGACCGCTTTGTACGTTGTGGTGATTGCCACAATCCTCATGCTGTCACTGAGAAAAATATATCACCTGTACTAGATGGAAGCTTGGCCTTTGTGGAAGGTGTTGATGCAATTGGCTTTCGAAAGGATCAGGTTGATTATGAATATGAAGTTTGCTACAAATGCCATGGCCAAAATCAGAATGTAAATTCTGGTAATGATGTTGCCAGACTCCTTAGTGTAGGGAACCGGAGCTACCATCCCATTGAAAGTGTCGGATTGTCACAAAGTGTCCCAAGTTTGAAAGATGGTTGGAGCGAACAGTCCCTGATTACCTGTTCTGATTGTCATGGAAATGATGATCCCTATGGTCCCCAGGGTCCTCACGGCTCTAGTTTGCCCCACATTCTTAAGGCACGTTACAGTGACTTTCCCTATGCCAGCATCGATGAACAGGAATTATGCTTTAAATGCCATGACCAGCGCAAGATTACAGGTAATGATGGCTTCAAATTTCATAATCTCCATATCGACCGGGCAGGTTATAGCTGTTCGGCCTGTCACAATCCACATGGGAGTGTTGATTCCCCAGGTCTCATTGATTTGAATCAGTCTCACATCAGTGCTATTAACGGTGTAAAACAGGTTGAAAGTCTAGAACCAGGACATGGAACCTGTACATTGAAGTGTCATGAAGGCAAACACTTGAGGGATGTCTATTAGCCGAGGTTTAGAGCTTCCTCTAGCCCCACTCGATTTCCAATAATATCCTGGACTATAGAATTCAACTGTAGTCCGGGATTTGTTTATCTATGCCCACGAATATTTCCACAGCCTACATAGGTGCTACTACATAACGATATCCACTATAC
Organism: Fidelibacterota bacterium; assembly: GCA_016784025.1. Lineage (GTDB taxonomy): Bacteria > Fidelibacterota > UBA8477 > UBA8477 > JABMPR01 > JABMPR01. The sequence goes on from JADHVL010000015.1 coordinate 67,627, forward strand.
GGGGGCATAGTCGGGTAAATTTAAATAATGATAATAAATGTCATAAAGGATAGCTCAGTTTTTACCTGCAAGGTTACCTTGCCATTACAATCCCTAGAGTAAGACCACGGTGGACAAGTTTTTAAGATCATTATAATCATGCTGACTCAACGATTGGCATAAGCGGCTATAACAGAAACGGAGAATTGTGTATATGTCCCACCATAAATCAATGTTTTACCCATACCGCGTGGGGGCTTGCTTATTGTTTGTTCTTGTCTTTATTCCACTCCCTGCGACTAGTCAGGATTCAAAATTGATTGCAACTGAGGCGATTGGATGGACTTATTTGGCAATAGCAGACGTACCTCTTGATTCAATCCCAGATAAAATCCTGACAAAAGATGAGGTGATAGAAGCTGTAATTCTTGGTTTTCTTCCTGAAACCCTTACAACCGAGGCTAGGCTGAAGTACAAATCAGAGAGATCTAGACGCGCCAGAACAATTCCCTTATCAGAAATAGTAAGGATTTATGATGGAAAAACGAGACGCAATATAGCGCTACCAGTTCATACCTCTTTTGTTGGTATCACGCTTCCAGATCATCAAAGAAACTTTTTTTATAAACATAGGAGTGGTTTTGGCTTTGCAGGCGGAGTTCTTTTGGGCCTCCTAGGTCTCTTTGTGACCATGATATTGATAATAGGTGCGTTAACTAGTTTTTGAAGAGCCAAATTGGGGATACTCTATCTAAGGGCAAATACCGAGTCTTTAAGCAGGGGACAGGCTTGAATCAATGAAATCCATATGCCACTGCCAATAAAAGACTAGCATGCGCAGCTATAACAGGAACGGAGAATAGCCTTCATGTCCCACTATAAATCAACATTGTACTTAATGATGAGGCGGACCTATTTGTTGTTTGTTCTCTTCAGTATTCCACTCTCTGCAATCAGTCAGAATGCCACATCGATTTCAATTGAGGCACAAAGATGGAACTTCCTTGCAATAGCAGATGTACCCCTTGATTCAATCGCAGATAAAATCCTGACAAAAGATGAGGTCATCGAAGTCGTAATTCTTGGTTTTCTTCCTGGAACCCCTACAACGGAGGCTAAGCTTATGTACATGTCGGATAAATCTGGACGTACCATGATAATTCCTTTATCACAAATAGTGAGGATTTACGACGGAAAAACGAAACGCAATATAGCTCTACCAGTTCACGCTTATTTTGGTAATCAGAGTAACTATTTCGGTGAGCATAAGGGGGCTGTTCGATTTGTAACAGGATTCGCAAAAGGATTCGCAAAAGGATTTTTCCTAACCTGTGGAGTAGGCTTAATCTCTCTCCTAATCATATTTGGCTAATAATTGTGTAGATACTAAAAAGCCCCTGGTGGAGATTCTTCAGCAGGGGCTTTGGTTTATAGAACGATGATCAGATCAGTTTGATTTAATCTTCCTCAGGTGGGTTGAGCTCTGGGTCTGGTTCTGCGCCACCATGCTCATGCTCAAACATTTGCCTGGGCATCTTGCCTGACAACCAGCTGGTATTCATAGGTCCTACGCTGGGTCTGAAGACAGTATTATAAAGGTGCCAGATCAGGATAGCCAATGTGGCTAACCAGGCCTCCCAGTAATGAATAACCAGGGAGACGTCGATGAGATCACTGGAAAATTTCTGGATAAAGAAATTGTCAAACCAGAGGACCAGTCCCGTGGCTATCATGACGATATTGCCCCATACTCCAGCCCAGTATTCAAGCTTTTCTGCATAGGCAAATCTGCCAAATCGGGGCTCATGATTTTTGAAGTCAAAGAAGTAAAGAATCATTTCCCAGAACTCACGAATATCACGGATACCTGGGACCATATCTTTAACAAACTGCTTTCCACGTCTTGTGAACAGGAATAACAGATGCCAGACCGATGTTATAATCATGAATACGGCTGCATAGCGGTGTAGCACACCCCTGAACTCGAAGCCACCTTCCCAGCCGAAGAACAACTCGGCAATCCAGGATTCATTGAAGCGCAAGGAGAAACCTGAAATCACAAGCGTAAAGAAGGATAATAACAATGCTGTGTGTTGAACTACCTCCAAACCTCGCATGCGCCTTACCGAGGGTGCTTTCATTGTCATACGTACTTGTTTTAAGTAGTCGAGAACAGTGTGGAGGAACATTCCGCCAATGGTTACAGCTATGAGGAGAATGTATATTTTTTCAATTAGAACTGCCAGGGGTGCCCGTGGATCTTCATTTCCAATACCATGTATGGTCACAGCTGCAAGTTCATCACTCATGCCTGGGTGACATTCGCCACAAGTGGTAGCCAAATTTAAGGGATGAATTGATGAGGTCGTATCCGTACTTGGCAATATCCGGTGGGCTCCGTGGCAGGATTCGCAGTTGGCGACATGCAGATCACCAGCCTGACTTTTCAAGCCATGATAACTGTCCACATAACTACTTACCTCTCCTCGATTCCCTAATCGTTCGTTGAGCGCTGTTGATTCATGGCAGGGCTCACAAGTTGCCGCCGCGACACGATGCGCTGAAACCGGGGAGAGCGGGTCATCAGGCGAGATGATACCATGTTCACCATGACAATCAGTACAAACAGGGGCGTTGGCCATGCCACGTGCTGCCAGTTTTCCATGAATACCTTCCTGATAATCTATCAGCTCATCAGGGTGACATTTACCACATGTTTTTGGAATGTTAAGATGATAAATAGCTGATTCTGGATTGGTAGGTGGATATATCTCATGTGATGTACCTGCAGTAGAGTGACAATCATCGCAGGAAGCAGCTTTTGCATTTCCACCTACAGTGGCTTTACCATGAACAGAGTTATTGTATACTTCTACCGGGTGATCCACCAGGATGTCATAGCGTTTTACCAAGTCGATGTTTTCATGGCAGTTACCACAGGTGTTGGCCAGATTTGTGGGATTAACCATGGAATTGAGCATAGAGCTGGGTAAAACATTATGGGTGCCATGGCAGTCAGAGCAGGTAGGCATATCAGCACATTCACCCTTCACCGAACGACCATGGGCTTGATATTGATCTGATGCATCTTCATGGCAATCGCGACAACCTTCGCAACCTGCTACGAAGTTTTCGGCTTCTTCTGTGTGTGGTTCAGTATCATGGTAAATGTGACAATCAAGACACTCAATCCCTTCATGTATGGAACCATCCAGATCATCTTGAATGACGGTCTCCATTTCGCTGGTATCATGACAATCAACACACTGATCACTATCAAGAGGTTCATATTCATCATCCTGGCCCAGAGCGGGTATCACAAGCATGAAAAGTAGGAGAGTGAGGATTGCAGGATAGACTTTTGAGTTTCGCATAAGGTAATTACCCTTTTAAGGTCTTGGTCAAATACATGTTATTTCAGTTGAATTCTTTCACCCGGTACGTCCGTGGGAAAGCTCAGATCATCATCATGACATTCCATACATGATGGCGTGATGTCATACTGATCGTCTGTATGGCATTCATAGCAATCAAATTCGATGTGATCATCATTAAGTATCAAGCCAGTGACTGCATGATCAAATTCACCCACTTCAAAGTTTGTATGGCAATTTGTGCATGTAGGATCAAGTGCGACGATGGGTTCCGTGCCCTCATGGCAGGTATTACATGTTAGAGGTTGATGGAATTGTTTTAGCTCGAATCCTGTCCTGGCATGTGCAAAACCCTTAGAAGGCGTGGTATTATGACAGCTTTCACAGCCATCCTCCTTAACGGTATCATGACAATTGCTACAGGGATCATGATGAATCACTAAAGTGTTCACCACTCCTGGAGATGCAGGTGTATAGTTATGGCAGGTTGAGCAATCGGTCTGCCTGTGGCAACTCTCGCATTTGAATCTATACAATTCCACATGCTCTTTGTGTTGGAATGAAACCGGTTTTTGCTCACTCTCTGGTGAGACAAAATGGAACACTTCAGGTACGACTATTTCTTCATGATGATGAGCCAGAATATCTGTGGCATCCAGACTTTTCCGAAGATTGAAACGAAATTTCTTCTGGATATGACAGGTCTTACAGACTTCGTCACCGGTCCAACTCTGGTGACAATTCAGACAATTCCGATGGTAGGCCCCGTTAATGGTGGGCATGGTCATGGAGGCGTTCTCTTCTCCACTTACATGACAATCTGCACAGGGTTCATAAACACCTTCAGAACCATGGTGATGACAGGTATTGCAGCCTTCACCCATGGCAGTCATATCAGCGTGAAGTTTGTGATCAAAATGCACTGGCTCAAAAATATTTTCCAGTATTCCAATCTCAATTTTATCAGGAATATTGTCTGTCTTCGTCGTAGTTTGGCCAATAACCAATCCAGCCATGACTCCAAGAAGAAGAAAAGCCGTTCTGACTCTCATATGGATATCCCTTTATTTTTCAGGTGCTGGATGAGCAACTTCCTTGATTCGGACGGCATAATCAAAGGGCTTATATGTTGGAGAATCTGAATTGTGACAAACGGTACAAGTTTTCTCTGAGATAGTAATGAGATTAACAGATTCACGGGTGATAGTACCAGCAGCAATAGCGGCCTTAGTTTTCTTGGATTTGTAGAGGCTACCGGCACCATGACAGGATTCACAACCTACGCGACTGAGATCAGTATTTTTCTTAACCGCTTTTTTATTTAACGGATCTACTTCAAGCTGATAACCAGTTTCGTTTCCCCAGCCAGTTACATGGCAAGTGAGGCATTCTGGTGCTTGATCTGGAGCAGCCTTCAAACCCATCTTTTTAGCGATGGCTATGGCCGCATCTGTTTTCAAAGTTTCAAAAGATGTTGCGTGAGGTCCCTTTTCCCAGATGGAGTATTGTGATCCAACTTCTTCTTTGCTGTGGCACATCTTACATTTTTTGGAACCGATAAATTCTGCAGTCTCTGTTTGAGAAAAGGCCATCCCCACAGATAAGATTAACAGCACAATAAGCATTTTTTTCATGATAAAGTCCTTTCAGTTAACTCAAATTATTGATTTAATTAGTAATCTAGGTTGTGATTGAGTATACAACATTATTCTCCCCGCACTTTAATACATGATTATGCGCAAACTTAATTATAACAAATAATGTGCCATCCAGTATATATATAGGCGTCGAACGCCAAGTCGATTCTTGGAATATACATAAATTTCACAGTCAGTAATAATAAATACTTAGCTCGGTATAATGCATGTATATGACAACGTCTGCATAAATGTATAGTGGTGAATATTAAGCATGTACAATAGCAAATATTTGTAAAAAAATAACACTATGTAAAACAATATGCTTAATACATGCTAAAAAGCAGTTATATTCAATATAGAGATTTTAGTGATTATTAATTGTTGGAAGAGGGGCAAATATGAAAGTTGGAATAGCATCAAATGACGAACATTCAATTGCGAATCATTTTGGAAGGACCAAGGGATTTATCATAGCAGAGTTGGTAAAGGGAGAAATAAAATCCAAGGAATATCGGCCAAATAATTTTACCCACCACAGTCATCAGGGAACTCATGAGCCTCAGGGAGGACACCATCACTCCCATGCCAGTATACTTTCTGCCTTAAAAGATTGTGAAGTAGTCATCTCGCGGGGCATGGGCAAACGCATCTATGATGACCTCCGTGGAGCCAATATAGAAGCAATAATTACGGACATTGCTGATGTAGAAGAAGCAATCACAGCATATTTTGCCGGTACACTGGTGGATAATCCTGAAAAGGGGTGCGTCCACTAACGGATTTCACCAAACGGGGGGATAGCATGTCAGATCTGACTCATTTATCTCGGGAACAGCTTATAGGAATGTTGGATGATTTTGCTAAGAATTGGCTGGCCCATGATGGTCTCTGGTTTCAGGCAATAGAATCCAAACATGGCATGGATACAGCAATTGAATGCGATACAGAAGCCTGGCGACGATTTACTGTCATTGAAACTCAGCGCATCATGAAGCGTCACAACATTGGGGAAAACTCCGGGTTAGAAGGTTTGAAAAAGGCCTTGGGATATCGGCTTTATGCTCGCTTGAACAAACAGCGGGTCGTTGAAGAATCACAAGATAGCTTCCTCTTTGAAATTCAGGAGTGTAGGGTACAAGTCGCTCGCTCTAAACATGGTCTCCCGGATTTTCCCTGTAAGTCAGTTGGAATGGTCGAGTACACAGAATTTGCCAGAACCATTGACCCACGCATTGTCACCACCTGCATGAGCTGTCCTCCTGGTACCCACCCTGATACCTATTATTGTGCCTGGAGATATACTCTACAGTCCTAATCAACGACTCCACAGGCTGTAGATTTCTCTTGCAATAGGGGACAATAATAATCATCTTTAAACTGTACATTAACTTGACTTGAATGGGGTAATATAAAATGATCCAAATTACTGAAACTGCAGCTGAGAAGATAAAAGTTCTCATGAGTGAGCAGGACCTTGCCGCTGAAGGTGGTCTTCGCATTTATGCTAACACAGGCTGTTGTTCAAATAGTTCCTACGGAATGGCTCTAGAGAATAAGCAACATCCAGAAGACAATGTCTTCGATTCTCAAGGCGTCCGTGTTCTGGTTGATCCAGCAAGCTTTGCTCAGCTGGAAGGTGCCAGTGTTGAATACTACAAAGACGATAATGCTGAAGGCTTCACAATTTTGAAACCTAAAGCACAGTCAAATTGTGGATGCGGTGGCAATTGCAACTGCGGAGGCAGCTGCAACTGTTAAGACCGTAACTCTCCTCGAACAAGACCCTGGCTCATCACCAGGGTTTTTTTTATCCCAAAACCGTAGGTTTTGGGATAATCCCGGCGTAGCCCAAAGGGCGAAGACGGATAAAATCAACCCGAAGCACTAAATGTGTGATTCACAAGCATATCGACCTGGTCTATTCACCTCCGGTTTTGGGATAATCGCGACGTAACTAAAGATCGAAGTCGGATAAATTCAATCCTAAAGCACATTTTGTGTGACTCATAATTAGATAGACCTGCACATATACCCGAAGGTTTTGGGCTAATCCCCCAATTTTTAACCAATAAGCAGTTTTAGATCACCATGATGCTACTTCAGCGGATAGAAATAATGTCTCAGCATATACAATAATTACTTTAACTCACAAGAAACCTTCATTAGCTCCTATAGTTTGCCTTGTTAGGCTGTATTTTGGTCTTAGCTTATCCATATGTTGCGTGACGACCAGAATTTTGACCAATATCCGTGGATGGTCAATTTTAAGAAGAATCCCATCCCTGTCTTACTGAAGGCGGCACCTCTACCTGTCCGCTATCAATTGGTAACAGATATTCTGGAAGATTCATCTTCTGAAGAATTTTTAGCTCTGCAGAAAAATTTAAGAAAGCATCAACCCCGACGAAAACTCCTGGCTGACCAGAACGGGGATGGTTTATGGCCCATTGACGGCAAAACTTCTGGATTGAGTGAGGCTCAGATTCAAACCCTTCAACTACTGAAACAACAGGAAGTGTTGCATGAGCTCCTTGATTTCTCAGTAACCTATAAACAGGAAAAAGTGATGTTGGGCATGCGTGAAGTTCTGCGTAGCCTGGCTGAGCAGGAGCTCCAGCTCAGACTTCATCACCAATCCCAGGCTGTATTTCTTGCAGTAACCTATCAATTGGAAGGTAATCCCATTATCAAGCAGTTGATCAGAGATATCATTGCCCGTCAAAATTCAGATGGTGGCTGGTCCAGCTTGCCTGATGAAACTTCTTCTTGCTATTGGAGCAGCTTATTTTTCATGTGGACTTTGGGACAATCGGAAAAATTTCGTGAGAACCGTGCGCTTAAAAAAGGGCTTAAATATTTAGAAAGCAAAATCCTTCAAGAGGGTGAAAGCAATCTCCTTCCCGGTATGCAGGTCTGGGACACGCTCATCTCAGGAACCAGCGGGCTGAGTATCCTCTCAGGCGGCACCCTCAGATATTTGGAAACCATCAAATTAATCGATGGAAAGAATAAGGATCGCAAAACCTACAAAATGCTTGATTGGCTTGTTGATGCCCAGCTAAAGACAGGATTGTGGCCAAGTATAGTCAGCCGAGACAGACAAGGTGACTTTGGTGTCACTTTGCGTGTGCTAAAAGTATTGAAACATTTCCAGTCACAGCGTGTTCAGGAAACACGTAAGTACGATTCAGATTTCTAATTATGAAAAAATATATTCGGAGTAAACGATGACAGATATAAATACTTCAACTGCCTTTCCAGTGATGCCTCTGCGCAACACGGTACTCTTTCCCCAGCAGGTTATCCCACTCTATATCGGCCGAGAACGCTCATTAAAACTTTTGCGTGAACTCCCTTCTGGGAAGAAGACAATAGTGGTTGTGGCCCAACGTGAAGGTTCAGTAGAGAATCCTGAAGCAGGAGACCTTTTTGATGTTGGAACCACTGCCTCAGTCATGAAAATACTGGATATGCCAGATGGCAGCCAGAGCGCCATTGTCCAGGGCGGGGAACGTGTACGCATAAATAGTTACTCACAAACGGATCCTTATTTTAAAGCCAGCATTGAAGGCATCGAAGAAATTTATGATGCTGATCTTGAAACCGATGCCATGTCTGCCAATATCCGGACTCTTTTCCGTGAACTTTCAAAAGTCGCAGACTATATCACCCAGGAGCACATCTCACTGCTATCCAATATCCAGCATCCTGCCCGTCTGGTTGATCGGGCCGTTTCCATGATGCAGCTCTCTAATAGTGAGAAGCAGGGCATCCTGGAGGAAACTGATGTCACGGAGCGGCTCAAGAAAGCTACCGTCCTCATCAATCGGGAAATACAGCGCCAGGAAATTGGTGAGAAAATTCAGACTGAGGTTCAGGAAGAAATTTCCAAGAGTCAGCGTGAATACTTTCTACGAGAGCAGATGAAAGCCATCAAGAAAGAATTGGGCGAAGATGATCAAACTCTGGAAATCAAGGAACTTGAAGAGAAAATTCTCGAAGCAGGTATGCCGGAAGAAGCCCTTAAAGTAGCCAATAAAGAAATTGATCGCCTCCAGCGAATCCCCCCATCATCTCCTGAATATACAGTTTCACGGACCTATCTGGATTGGTTGGTTGAATTACCGTGGAGTAAGGAAACTGAGGATCGAGTAGATATTCAAGAAGCCCTGAATATTCTTGATAGAGACCACTATGGTTTAAAACGGGTCAAGAACAGAGTGCTGGAATTCCTGGCAGTTCGTAAACTCAAAATGGAACAGAGTCCTGATGCACCCATAAAGGGACCTATCCTGTGTTTCCAGGGACCTCCGGGAACTGGTAAAACCTCTCTTGGTAAATCCATCGCAGATGCTCTTGGTAGAGAATTTATTCGAATTTCTCTGGGTGGTGTACGGGATGAGGCTGAGATACGTGGTCACCGCCGTACTTATATCGGTGCCTTACCAGGTCGCATTATTCAAGGGCTGAAAAAGGCCAAAACACGCAATCCCGTATTTATGCTGGATGAAGTTGACAAGCTGGGAACAGATTTCCGAGGGGATCCAAGTTCAGCCCTCCTGGAAGTCCTCGATCCAGAACAGAACCATTCCTTTAGTGATCACTATCTTGAGGTTACTTTTGATCTCTCCAAGGTCATGTTTATTGCAACAGCAAACTGGCTGGATCCAATTCCCGGACCTCTCCGTGATCGTATGGAGATGATTGACTTCCCTGGATATATCGAAGAAGAAAAAATTCACATCGCCAAATCGTATTTAATTCCAAAGCAGGTCACTGAACATGCCCTGGAAGAAGAGCAGATTACCTTCATGGATACCGCCATAGGCGAAATCATCGGTCGCTATACGTATGAAGCAGGTGTTCGTAATCTTGAGCGTCAGATCGCCAATGTGTGCCGCAAGGTCGCCAGGGAGCGAGCAGAGGGGAATGATAAACCTCGTCGTATTACCAAGAGTAGCATTACCAAATTGCTTGGTCCACCAAGACGCCATAGTGAAATTGCAGAACGAATGTCTAACTATGGTATCGTGATTGGTCTGGCCTACACTGCTGTGGGTGGTGATATTCTGTTTATTGAAGCCATGAAAATGGAAGGCAAAGGGGGCTTGAAGCTCACTGGTAAACTCGGTGATGTGATGAAAGAATCTGCCCAGGCTGTATATTCATATATTCGTTCAAATGCTGAACTTTTTGACATCGATCCAGATTTCTATAAGAAATGGGATATCCATGTGCACATCCCGGCTGGAGCTGTTCCAAAAGATGGACCTTCCGCTGGTATCACACTTTTTACTGCCATGATTTCCCTGCTTACAGAACGACTGGTGAAAAGTAATCTGGGTATGACTGGTGAGATCACACTCCGAGGGGCTGTCTTGCCCATTGGCGGAATTCGTGAGAAGGTCATGGCAGCTAACCGTGCTGGTCTCACAACCGTCATCTTACCAAAGAAGAATGAAGCTGATCTGGTGGATTTACCAGAAAAAGTAAAAAAAGAGATGGAATTCAAATTTGTAGAGCAAATTTGTGATGTCATCGAGCTTGCTCTGGAACCAGCTATCGAAAAGAACAAAGTACCCAAAAAAGTAGCAGCCAACGCTTAGAGAAAGAGATATTTTACAAAGAATCTTACGAATTCAACAAAGGGTTCTTTAAAAACAGCATAAAAGTTTGTTATTTTCATCTAGTCGTTGTTTGAGTTTTAAACTGTTATTGAGAGATGGAGGGGTCTGATGCACTGTCCAAAATGTAAAGGGTATATGAAAAGTATCGAGTTCGAACATGTCCAGGTCGAACGCTGTACTAAATGTTATGGGATCTGGTTCGATAGGTTTGAACTTCAAGACCTGAAAGTCCTTTCAGGGTCTGAAGTCATTGATATGGGTGATCCTGAAGTCGGTAAACAACAAAATCAGAATACTGAGGCAATTTGTCCAAGATGCGAAATTGCCATGCATCCTGAGGCTGATAAGCGGCAACCACACATTCGTTATGAGCGTTGTCCTGATTGTCGGGGTGTTTATTTCGATGCCGGGGAATTCAGAGATTATAAAGAATTGACCATCGGCGAATTCTTCAAATCCATGTTTAACCGTAAAAGCATCTAGAATTCGTATCATCAATTTCTCCTGAGAATGGAGTAAGTTCCCCTCCTCGGAGGGGTGCCTCGTGTAACGAGGCGGGGTGGGCAAACCATGGCAAATAGAAAGATACTGGCATATCATCCCGACCTAATACAAAAAGCCAAAAAACTCCGTCAAAACATGACCTTTTCCGAAATTCTATTGTGGAAACGACTAAAAGCGAAACAAATGATGGGTTTTCAATTCAACAGACAACGGCCTATTGACAATTTCATTGTGGATTTCTATTGCAAGGATTTGATGCTGGCCATTGAGGTTGATGGTGCAAGTCATGAACCTGTGGAAGTTCAAGATTATGATCGCAGAAGGCAGAAAAGCTAAGAAAATCTAGGTGTCAGATTTCTGCGATTTGATGATATTGATGTTAAAAAGAACCTAGATGATGTTGTGATGACGATTCAGTTGTGGATTGAAGAGCATCAAGAAGATTTGGTGGGAAGGTTACCCACCCCTAGCCCCTCCATGGAGGGGAACGATTGGGAGAAGTAATTATGGATACTTGGCTAAAATTCATAAAAACACAATACAACCGACCTCGTACAAAACTACTGCTTGCCATGGGTGCCATTTTGATGGTATCTGCCCTGGGAATCGGAATCAGTGATAACCCACCAGGTATCGGTCTGACCTATTTTGGCATCGTATTATTATGCTTCAGTATGCTCCATCATTGGCGAAGTGCCCGGGATTTTGGAACCCTCCTGGCAGTAGCTATCATCAGTTTTCCTGTGTTGGTATTGATCCACAATATCTTTGATGCAATAAATACTCAAATTGGTGTGGTTCCCGTGGTGAATCAATTGTTGAGTGGTATCTCAGTTATGGCATTTATCACTGGGGTACTCGTAGCTCCGGCGGTGGCTCTGGTAGGTATTTTGGGAGGGCTGTTCTACCTCATCAAAAAACACCCGAATTAATTCGGGTGTTAGCAGGTCATATAAAAAAAGGTCCCGGAATTTCCGGGACCTTTTTAATCTATCTAAACTCTGGGACTAGAAATGAAGCTTCAGTCCAAAGTTCATGAAACGAGGTGTACCAAGGAACACTTCAGCTCTTGAAGCTGAGTGACTGGCACCACTTGAGAAACCATTGTACTGGCTATTGTCAACAGCATCTTGAACATAAGTTGCATCAAGAACATTGAAAACATGACCAAACAGCTGAGCATTTATGCCGGCAATCTTTGGTAGATCGTAGGTTACATGCAAATCCATTTTGGCATAGCCTGGGGCATCCCAAACTTGGTCACGATCTGCGTAGGCCAGCTCAGCAGCACTGAGTAATCCATCGCCTTCACCATTATCATAGGCAAGTTCCCAAGGATCGATTTCACCTGCTTCGCCGTCACCCTCTTCACCATCATCACCCCAGTCATTAATCTGACGACTATCAGGGCTCCAGTCAGCATAGTTGTTGTCATAAATGCTGTAGAGTGCCTGGATTCTCAGACCTTTGATAGGCATCAGTGTAGCACCTAAGACATAGGCTGTCTGTGGCATATCACCAACTTTGAGGTCCTTCAGAGCATATCTGTATTCACCTAATGTCTCACCGGCTTCGTTTTGGTAATTGCCATCGGCATCACCCTCAAACTGCCAGCTGCCAAAACTTAAGGAAGCATCGACACGGAGCATTTGCATAGGTTGTACAGAAGCTTCAACTTCAATACCCTTATGGTTCTGGTTGACACCAGTGAGGAAAATAACGTCTGTATCACCACTTGAACCCTGGCCACTAGTTACGGCCTTGGTGAGGTTACGATCTTTCCAATCAGTATTGTAACCATTAGCAGTTACGGCAAACATTTTGGCCTTGTAGTTGACACCAAACTCCGTGCTAGTGAATTTCTCATTAGCAGGATCTGCAGCGACAGTACCATCAAAATAGATGACGTTGTCCATGATTGGTGGTTTTTCAACATAGCCGAAGTTACCAAAGATGTTGAAGTTATCTGCTAGATGGAACATACCGCCACCCTTAACCTGCATGGCACCGATAGCATCAGACTTGACAACTTCTTGTTCAACTGTAAAGAGATCCTGATAGGAGTATTTGATGGATGAAAAACCGGCCATACCATAGGCATTTATAGCCCCAGCGGTATAACTGGCCTGTGCGAACCCACCAATCCAGTCAACAGTAGTTTCACTATGATAGTCGATGTTGTCACCAAGCATCACTTTATAAGAACCACCATTGTTTACATTTGGATCAGAGTCATCTAAGTAATAGTCGCCACCAAGAAGGTCACGGACTTCACGTGTATGCTCAATTCCAGCAGTACGCCAGTCGATACCAAGCTGAAGTTTCAACATGTCACTCATGTCAAAATTAAGTTTGGAGATCAAACCGATGGTGCTTTGACGGTTGATGCTATTGCGCAGGATACCAACTGATTGGTTATTTCCTGCACCGTGTGTGCGAACCAGGGCTTCTTTATCAACATAAACTGTATCATCACTACCCGAGTTATAGGCAACTAGAGTGTTCCAATCCCTTGTCCAGGGGCCATCACCATAGTAGAATTTGTAATCTTCGCCACCAAGTGTGCCATTGGCATCCAAGGTTGGAATCTTACCATATGTACCAGTACCACCACCGGAACCGCCTGACCAATATGCAACTGTTGAAAGTCTCATTTTTTCAGAGAGGTTCAGATAATGGTTCAAATTCACTAGAGGTTTGTGGAAGTAGTTTTCACGTTCGTTCAAGAAATTAGGATCATATCTTTCAACGTTACGTTCACCATACATATACCAATATTGTTCGCCTTTGTAATCAGAACTGATATCAGCTACATTCTGATTGAAAAGATGTCCAACATCGGAACCATCGGAATCCAAAGTAAATTTATCTACATATGCATCCCAATCTGCATCGTCTACACCATCTTTAGCTATTTCTTCAGCAAATTCCTTATCATAAGCCATGACGTTCTGTTTGTAAAGATTCTGACCATGACGCTGAGGAGCACCAATAGCATATAGTTCAAAACGATTGTTTGAGTTAACAGCATAAGAAGCACCAAAATAGTATGCCCAGGCATCGGTCCAGGCGCCATCAACAATACCATCACCAGTTTTACGAACGATAGTACCACTCATAGCAATTTTATCGCCAATCAAACCGGTGTTGTAGTTAACAGTAGTTTTCAGGAATGAACCGGAACCGGCTTCCTGTTTGAAGCTACCACCTGCGGCAAGTTTTGTTGGATCAGTAATGATGTTCATGGTTCCACCAATTGAAGGTGTTGCCAGGTTTACAGCACTAAGTCCACGTTGCATCTGGATTGAAGATGTGGCATCACCAACACCATCCCAGTTTGACCAATAAACCCAACCGTTTTCCATATCATTCTGAGGAACACCGTTGATCATAACTGCAACATTGCGCTGGTTGAATCCACGCACGTTGATACGAGCATCACCAGCACCACCACCCTGGTTGGTGGCATATACTGAAGGAGTTGTGTTAAGAACAAGTGGAATATCCTGTGAACCAAGACGTACTTCCATCTCTTCTTTTGAAACGTTTGTATAAGCAACAGGAGTGTTGGCATCTGCACGAGAAGCCAAAACTTCCAAGGCACTCATTTCGAGAGCCTGGCTTGAGAGTGCAAAATTTAAGGTTGTGGCCACACCACTTGCTACCTGTGCACTCATTGTCACTGATTCATAACCAATGACTGAAGCTGTGACGGTATAATTACCGGCTGGGACACCTTCAATGACGAAGGCACCTGATAGATCTGATGCACCACCATATGGCTGGCCATCAACGATCACATTAGCGCCTGGAAGGGCGTCGCCTGTAGTACCGTCAGTAACTGAACCGGAAATCGTACCCTGTGCCAGGGCGAGAGCCGGAACCATTACCATAACGAACAATACAGTAAATAGATAACGTTTACTCATCTTCTTGTTTTCCTCCTTTTATTGGACATACGATATGTGTAATGACTGTGACAGACATCACATGATGAATGGGTTCCTCGGGAATATTTATTCCAGATGAACTCCATAAATTTACTTAAATTTCTCCATCCATTACGGCGCAAGATAGACTAGCATTTTTTACCTGTCAACCACCAATTTGTTAGGAATCTGTTATACTTCAGTAGAATGGTGTACCCGCACAACTATTAGGGGTTATCACATACATGAACCCAATATGTTGTATATCTAGAGCTTAGAGAGATCAGCTCTAGTAGCATGAGAAGCTCAAATCGTTTAATGCTTGAAGAGGGTGAAAATTATTTAATTTTCATGGTGCCAAATGTTTTGGTAAGCGCAGGTAATTTGTTGCTCCCAGTTGACTTTAATTCGGGCTGAATGACCTGGCAGAAGTGAGATTGATCAATCGAATTATGTGTTTGCATTCTCCTGCTCAAAATGGCTTATTTAAAGGCAATGACCCGTCCTCGCCTCACCCGCCTCAGTTGGTGGGATTCAGGCTTCGCCGTGGTCATCCGCCAATGAGGAAGAGCAATTCGTCTTCACGGAGTTTCGCCTGGCGAGATATCTCGCTGCGGATGTACTGAGGCGGATGAAACTAGAACAAGGTGAACACCATTATGAATAAAACGACATCAGAATTATTACTCCCAGCCGGTAATTTGGAGAAATTGAAGTATGCCTTCGCATATGGTGCAGACGCGGTCTATGCTGGCGTGCCACGCTACTCCTTACGCACACGGGAAAACGAATTTAGAAAAGAATCATTACTTGACGGAATCGCATATACCCATGATTTAGGCAAAAAGCTTTATCTCACCATGAACATCTATGCCCATAACACAAAAATTAAAGGCTTTATGGATGAGATGGAACGTATGCTCAAATATGAACCCGATGCCATGATAATGGCTGACCCCGGACTCATCCACCTCGCCCGCAAAGAATTTCCTCAATTGGACATTCATTTGTCAACCCAGGCAAATTGTACCAATTGGGCCAGTGCCGATTTTTGGAGGGATCAAGGTGTCACGCGCATCATTCTATCCAGAGAACTGAGTTTGAAGGAAATAGCAGAAATCCACGCCAAAGTTCCAGGTGTGGAGCTGGAGGCGTTTGTTCATGGTGCCATCTGCATTGCCTATTCAGGGAGATGCCTTATAACCAACTATATGAACAATATGGATGCCAATCAGGGGACCTGCACCAACTCTTGTCGCTGGGGTTATAACTTTGGTCAGAAATCTCCAAGTCTACTGGAAATGGAGAGTCAGGATATCATTCAGGTTGATGCTCCCTATACCCCTCCTGAAGATGGCTATTTTCTGGAAGAGCCTAAACGACCGGGACAATATTTTGATATGAAAGAGGATGAGCATGGTACTTACATGATGAATGCCAAGGACCTCTGCTCAATAGAGCTTCTTCAGCAGATGCGAGATGCCGGGATTGTCAGCTATAAAATTGAGGGACGCACCAAATCTGTCTATTATGCAGCTATGACAGCCAGGTCTTATCGTAAAGCCATCGATGATATGCAGGCAGATCGTCCCTTTGACTCAAAAAATCTTGAAGACCTTATTGGGATTGCTCATCGTGGATACATCTCTGGATTCTACACCAAGAATCCTCAGGAATATGGGCAGAATTATGTAGATCCTTCTTCACAGGATTTTACCCATCAGAATGCAGGGATGGTTACAGGCTGGGATAAGTCAGCACAATTGCTTGAATTTGAAATTAAGAATCAGATCAGGGTAGGGGAGACACTGGAGATCATCTCTCCAGACAAAACGGTAGAAATCGTGGTTGAGGAATTATTCAACAGCAAAAAGCGTCCTGTTGATGTGGTTCATGGTGGTACTGGTCTGGGCTATATCCCTTTTGATCATGATCCAGGTGATTTTACTGTGATGCGGAAAGTTTTGCCAGAAGCGCGGGGATAAACCCACGTTGGACCATTGCGAGTCCGTAGGACGCGGCAATCTCTTCATTCCAACAGCCAGATAAATACGAGATTACTTCGTCGCTTGCGCTTCTCGTAATGACAATGGCGACCTGTTCCTTAACAATATCAGAAAATAATATCCAGTGACAGGAATCGGGTATCTCCCAGATGTTCATGCATGACAAATGCATAATCCAGTTTGATCACCATTTTTTCAATACGCTGGTGTAACCCTACTCCCAGACTTGGTTGTTGCTCGTTCTGATTAAATCGATACCCTCCACGCAATACGAATCGCTGTGCAATGGTTGATTCCAAACCTAACAGAGCTTGTTCATCATTATCATTATAGTGAATGATATCCAGGGCCAATCTGGAATGGAAGAATTGTGCCTTGATCAGGTCCATCCCCATGCCGAATTGAAAAATCAAGGGCAGGGGATAAGCCTCAGTATTCTTATTCGATGGGATGAGGCGATTGGGGAACTGGTCTGAACCATCATAAAAAACCAACAGGTCTGGTCCATCCATTTTAATATCAGGTCCAAAATTTCTCAAGGACATGGCAATAGTGGCATTCTGGAATGGAATATTGTAATGAGTCCCAAAATCAAAGGCGATACCAGATGCCACCTCATTCCAGATGCGTTGTCGAATATATTTGGCCGTAATTCCAAAACTGAATTGATCGATGAGATTGCGGGCATAGCTCACACCCATCTCAAGGTCCTGGGAATCAAAAAATTCCCCTGTTCCACCTGGTTCATATTCAGTGGTAATCTCCATCTTATCCATCCCCAGGGTACGTGCATAAATTCCAATGGCACCCTGTTCCTTAAGATTCAGAGTATATGCCAGGGCATTCACATCGAAAAAGGTCATCCAGGGGATATGCGAAACATGCAGGGCATGGGTATGATTATGGATAATACCTGCTGGATTCCAGAAGAGGGCAGTTGCATCCATTGACATGCCTGTCACTGCTCCTCCAAGAGCGGCAGAACGAGCTCCGATGGGAATCTTGAGGAATTGTGCTCCGGCGGTACCCAGATTTGTATTTTGTGCTTGGATTCCAGAAGCCAGCAATAGCATCAGCAGAATCTGCATCAATTTTTTTCTCTGAAAGACTAAGCAAGTAGAATTCGTTCTTCTAGACTTGTCTTTTGACCCTTCGAGAGCCTCAGGGAGACAATTCTGAGAGGATTGTGTCTTGCTGAATACTTCGGCAAGCTCAGCACAGGCTCTGTCGAAGTATGACACAATTATTACTAAGCTGTGGATGGTTAATGCTTGAATGTGATTCATTTGATCACCGCAAATCTGTTTAAGTATTCGAAACCGGCACTTTTAACCTGGTAGAGGTAAATGCCAGAAACGATTTCCCGTCCACCTTCAGCCCGCAGGTCCCAGGTTTCTGTACCGTGTAAAGCATTATGCTCCAAAGTCTTTATCAAATCGCC
The DNA here is from genome assembly GCA_016784025.1 of Fidelibacterota bacterium. Classification (GTDB taxonomy): domain Bacteria; phylum Fidelibacterota; class UBA8477; order UBA8477; family JABMPR01; genus JABMPR01. The sequence goes on from JADHVL010000015.1 coordinate 86,127, forward strand.
TGATAGGGTGAAAATATTAATTTCACAATCCACAGGCAGGTTCGTGAACTGTATCTGGCGGACAGGTTCTCTCACGAAACTACCCCCTTCAGCTTCCCAAAGCGAACCAGCCATATAGGGATTTGGAACCACCCGAATCTCGTTCATATCCTCTGCCAGCATATCTGGATTTGATTTCGCATCTATAATTCCAAATTGGTAGTAGTCCTGAATGGTTGGGCGAATTGGTGGTAAGGTTGAAAAGGTCGCAGATGTTCCCGGAGGTGGTGGATGTGCTGGATCAAATCCAAACCAGGCAGTCCAACCTCTATATTGGATACCCCAACCATTATATAGTGTATCAGCCACACCTATCTCAGTTGAATTCTCATCCGTGGTTCTCAGAACAAGATAGGGGTCGCCCTCCGTATCGATTCCTGATGATGTGACCGTTATTTGATAGTCCATTTCCTGTATTGAATCAAGGTCTGCCACCTCGAATTCAATCTCAAAATCCAGAATAGGAGGTACGCTAATATTCTGAATCGTAGACTGGGGATCGAAGCGAAGGATCAGTCCATCATCAGAAACCAAATCTGTACCTGGATCAAAGCGTTGGGAGGGTATCACAACTAATGTGTCCTGACCGTCAAAACGTAGCAATTCCGCACAAAAATTGAGGCTCAACAGATCACCTGCACTAGGAAGACTTAGTGTATCCACCCGATAAAAGGTAACTATGAGATAATCTTCAAATGGATAGGGTACATCGAGAACTAAGTCGCCTGCCCAGTACGATAACTGGGTATCAATATTGATAATATCTATTTGATTTTCAGCTGTGAACCTGAATCCAAAATGCAGAGTGGGAACGAGGCTGGAGTCGATAATCTCAATAGTAGCCGATATGCCAGAATTCCCAATTTCATTTTGCATCGCATAACGGAAACCAAGTTCATAGGTAAAATTACTCAATTGATCAGGTGCTGATGGAATTGCAGTTAGAGTATAATTGGCATCCCCACTGTAGTGCATCAAACCTGCAATTTTTCCAGGCACATAATCCCCAGCTGTAGAAACAGGAATTGTCTTAACCACATTGACTGCATCCGTACTGTTGCCAATGGGACTTTCCAAACTCCCAATGTTGGCATCACCTTGATCGAAGGCCGTCAACGAATACCAATATTCAAAGCCATTAATTACAGAATCATCAACGTAGGTATATTGAATGCCATTGTCCTCACCAATCCCATTCATACGATCAAAACTGATGAAGGGGACAGCATCAGGATCTGTTCCAGGATAGGTATTCCTATCTATTTGATCCCAGCTCATACCCTGGTCTACACTTCTATATAAGCGATATCCTTCGAAATCGAGAACTCCTGAGGCATCATCGGGAATATCTTCAATGGCGTTTGTCCAATACAGGGTGACTTCATTGTGGCCGACTCTGGCGGTTAGCTCGGGTGAAGGAGGAGGTTTGGGAGTCACAAATTGATTTGCATGTAATCCCTGAGCAGCATAAAGATTGTTGTACAGATCCTCTTCATTAACACCAGCAATAATTCCAATGATAAATGTCAAGGTATCAGTGGGATATAGATCAAATGGACCGGATGAGATGGTACCATAGATATCAAACCCAGTAGCAGGAATTAGCCCAGGATCATCAAAGTGGATACTGGGGGAGTCGCCTGTGTAAAAGTAGCTGCTCGGTTTGATATCAGGCGGGAGATAATCCAAATTACTGGAGAGCAGGGTTATCTGGGTGGCATCATCACTTTCAAATCTCCTGAAATGCATATCTGTAATACCAGCCATTTCTCCATTGATGAGTGGAGACTCCAGAAAAGTAATTCCCATTTGACCAGGTTCCATACCCCATTCAGGTGAGAATTGATCTCCATCAGAGACGATTAGAAAGTCATTGTCTGAATCAAAAGCCAAAACATCGTCACCATAATCATTGCTTCCTCCTGGATTATTACCAATATCAAAATCGTGATACAATCCGAAGTAAACACTGTCATAGTTAGCAGTTGATTGGTTAGTTATTTCAAATTTGAAGAAAATCATATCCTCAAATTCGCTGAGAGCGAAGGCATAGCCTGTTTGGGCTATTTGAATACCAAGGACATCGTTTTGATTACTCGCATCATTGTAAACACAATAGCTATCCTGAGTAGATACGATGAGGGGTTTGCCCTCTTCATCCAGTGAAAACCAAACCGAGGCGGGCCAGGTCGCTGTATTGTCACTAAAGGCAATATCAGTAGCCGGTGGCTCATGATAACCTCCAAGTGGATTCCATTCAATATTTCCTGTATATCGACTTTGAATCACATTGGCAGATCGTCCAGAAGTAGCGTCGGGTGCCACACCGACCATTGCACTCATGAGGTATAGATAATTTTGATTGCTGTTGGCAGGAAATTCACCTGCGTTCCCATACTGAAATGAACCATGAGAGTATCTCCCATAATTTTCGAAAAACAGACCGATGTTGCTGGCATTATGGATTCCTGATGCCCGATCAGTGATGTCCATGGATTTGGCAATGGCTTTGTGCTTGTGATCATGATCTTTTTCATCTGCCAGTGCCCAGGTCATTGACAGGGCCATGATCAATGCGACTATGATATAGAATTTGTGATTCACAATTATCTCCAATCCAGGGCTAGACCCAACCTGAAGGTCCGCGGAGGTCCAAAGTGGGAAGGATTATTCAGATACTCTTCGCTGTGCCCCGGGACGAGGCTGTAATCAGGTTCACCGGTACTGGTGAAAATAATAATGGCGTTCCTGGCATTAGTCAAATTGAGTATTTCCAGAAAGGTTCGTGCAGAGATTTTTCCTCCCAGGGCGAACCGTTTACCCAGAATCATATCAACGGTATAAGTCGATGGTTTGCGCAATGAATTGATCTCCACCAGACCAATATCACGCGCATACGGAGTAAAGGGAGTACCTGAGTTCGCCCGTATCACAAATCCCAGATCTGCTCGCTGAAAGGGATAAATGTTTAGTATTTTCAATCCTTGATGCTTGCCCGATCTCACAGATCCATAAAAATTCAAGCCATGGGTTCTATCAAAATCGAGATTGTAGAGCTTGGTCGTTTCTGTACTCCCTGGATATTGCTCGTCGGCATGACTTGCACTGCCCCTTGCAATAGAATAGGTATAGCTAAGCTTAGCTGTAGCCATTTTCTTAAGATCATATTCAAGATTAATCTCCACCCCTTTGGAAAATGCATAATCTTCATTAATGATCAGGGTGTAACCAACATAGCGGTCAGGTGCATCCTCTGCATAGGGAGCATAATACCGGGTACCTACAAGATTGGTAACATCTTTGTAGAAAGCGTTGAGTCGTCCAAGAAATTCCGGGCTGAATTGGTGCGTTAGCCCAACCTCGTAAGCCACGGTTTTCTCTGCGTCCATGTCAGGGTCGCCAAAAACTGGAGCGAGGACCGTCATATCATAATTGAGTCGGTTATATAAATAGGCGTAGGGGGGATTCTGGAAAAAATGCCCGTAAGCAAAGTGGATCTTCGTACGATCAGAAACGGGATGAGCGATGCCAAGTCTGGGGCTGATCTGATTTTTCGGAGTTGAAGTGGTTCTGGAAGAATCGTACAGGGGATTTAGTCGATAACTCACCTTTCCCTCGAACTGGTCAAAGCGCAGACCCAGATTGATCACTAGAAAAGGAAATTCAATTTTGTCCTGTAAATAAATCGCGGTTTCGATAGGGGACAGATTGTATTCATCCCGATAGGGATTGGCCCTCCCTGGATCATATGGATTTAACAGGTCCAAATTGTGTCGTTTGTATTGGAAGCCAACTTTTAACTCATTCCAGGAATTGACTTGCCAGATTCCATCCCAACGCAGATCAAAAGTCTTGGTTGCAGAGATGGTGTATTCACCAGGGTTGCGACGGGCGTAAAACTCGTAGCCATTCCCAGCTTCGTGGTTCCATTCATAGTCGCTATATGCTGTATATTCGCTGCTGTCTTTCCAGGAAGAAGTTGAATCTATCCAGATTCCCTTACGGTAGTCTTGCTCGTACTGGCTTATCCTCAATTCATAGAATAGATGAGGACTGAGTGTGTGGGTTAAATTCAGGTTTAAGTGCTGCCGGGCTGATTCATACTGATAGTACTGTTCAGGAATGTATTTCCAACTATGGCGATAGTATTTATAATTACTCCCGGAAGCTCTATAGAGAGTATTGATCTTAACATTAGATATACCTGTATATGTCAATTTTGTTGTGTATGAATATGATTTTCTAAAGCCCCAGGGGAGATAGCTGTTTTTGTCGGTGAGCTGACCGGAGACGAAAAGCCTCAGATCCTCTCCCAGCAGGGGTCCACCCAAGGACCAGCTCGTTAAGGTACCCTCAGCTTTGTTCTCATCACTATTCTGAAAGCTGCCAGCTCGACTCTCAAGTCTTGCTCGCCAACTGCGACCGCCCTCTCGAGTCAGGATATTTACTATTCCACTCATTGCATTTCCATATTCTGCATTGAATGTGCCGCTGAGGAGCGTTAGTTCTTCAATGGCATTGGTACCCAGATCATTTGCAAAGGACCCCAGAAAAGGATCCTGCACATAGACTCCATCAATGAGAAAAGCGACCTGGTTTGAACGGCCTCCACGAACGATGAGCTCGGTATTCGAACCAGCCACTCCGGACTGCAGGTATAGTGCTTGAGAAATTTCAGATATTGGAAGCGAATTGAACTGCTCCTGAGTAACCACCGATCGTGTACCAGCCAGGTCTTTTTCGATGACATCAAGGGGCGCGTTGACTAAAACTTCTAGCCCTTCTAGAATAGTAGATTTCATGGTTAGATCCAGCCAGGTTGTGAGATCAACAGCCACCTGGACATCACCTATTAGAATCTTTTCCAGTCCAATATATGAGAATTTGAGATTGTATGTTCCTGGCGGAATATTGAGCATAGTAAACCTGCCATTTTTATCAGAAATGCTACCAAAATTAGTTCCTTCAATCTGGATGGTGGCACCGATAACGGGTGCTCCTGATTCACTGGAAATTAGCTTCCCGCTGATCTTGCCTGTCACACCAGCCTGAAGTAGGTGCGGTGTTATAAAAATAAGAGTAGTTATGAATATGGTGAAGCGGAATGGCTTACCAATTAAATCAAGAACATTCATCTGGTTTTCCCCTCAAACTTTGAAATCATTCCTGGTTGGAAAAGGGCATTGCCACTTCTCCATGGAGTTGGGAGAAAGGAGCCCCCCAGCTCAAATTTGAAACCAATGTGAATTAAACCATGCTTTAAACTAATCCAAATTTAGTATAAATACCAAATTGAAAGTGTTTCGGAATGAATAAATATGCCACTAACTATTTTTGCTAATATCATCAATTGTTTTTGTGTGAACTTACCCTTTTCGCTCATTCGTTACCTGCTCTTGCCCTGTGCAGCTTTGCTATGATAATTTTTGTTTGGAAATCCACACTTTACAAATTAATCTGAGCCCGCCATATGGGTTTGACAACTGCGAAATCTGCTGCTGAAAAACGCCTTCCAATCCGGGAGGTTAGCCCCGTTGAATTACTCGGCGCCAATGACACCAATCTAAAATTAATTGAAAATCATCTTGAAGTTGCGCTATATGTGCGCGGGGATGAACTCATCGTCCGTGGAGACGAATCCAAGCTTGCTCTCGTTGAGAATATTATCGGTGAGATGATTGCCGTCTTGAATCGGAAAAAATTTATAGATAAAGATGATGTGCTCACCATCATCCGTCTCAGTCAGTCAGGTAAGTCCACTCTGGGTGAAGCTGGTCTCGATTCTGTCGTCCTTTTCACTCGCTCAGAAGTGATCAAACCACGCACGCCTGGTCAGGAAAGATATTTTTCTGCTGCTACAGCACACGATATGGTTTTCGGACTGGGACCAGCAGGTACTGGCAAGACTTATATGGCAGTGGCTTTTGCCATCTCTGCCCTTAAAAATCGGGAAGTTAAGAAGATAATTCTCACCCGTCCCGCCGTGGAAGCAGGCGAACGTCTCGGTTTTTTACCTGGGGATTTACGCGAAAAAGTTGACCCCTATCTCGCACCACTTTATGATGCCCTGTTTGATATGATGCCCCATGACAAAGTGCGTATCCTCATGGATCAGAAAACCATTGAGATCGTCCCCCTCGCTTATATGCGTGGAAGAACATTAGATCATGCTTTTATTATCCTGGATGAAGCACAAAATACTACCCCGATGCAGATGAAAATGTTTCTCACACGAATGGGTGTGAATTCAAAAATTATTATTACTGGTGATCCCACTCAGATTGACCTTCCCAAGCATGAGGAATCTGGTTTACTCCAAGCCGTAAGAATCCTGAAAGAGGTTGATGGTATCGCATTTGTCGAATTTGATGAAGGTGATATTGTGAGACACAAATTGGTTAGGCGGATTATTAAAGCCTATGACCAACCGAAAGAATCCTGAGCTACAAGGTCTAACTATTCATCCTCGCGATGAATTTCAGGTTTGGAACGATTTTTGACCTTTGTTATGACAAAATAATTTGTGTCCTGTGGAATTTGAACCTCAGGTGGATTCCGCGAGATGTTGATAAAGTTTAAGCTGTCCCAGGTTTGAGAAAATTACAAAAGGAATTATCATGAGCAGAGTCAGAGCCATACGTAAAGTTGCTATTGTAAGTGCGAAGCGAACCCCAGTGGGTGCTTTCCAGGGTGGACTATCTTCTATTAGCGCTCCACAACTAGGCGCAACTGCCATTACGGCTGCACTTGAGAGTGGTCAAATTTTGCCTGAAGATGTCGATGAAGTCATCATGGGCAATGTGATGACAGCCAATGAAGGGCAAGCTCCTGCCAGGCAGGCAGCCATATATGCAGGTCTACCCAATACCACGGAATGTTTGACCATTAATAAAGTTTGCGGTTCAGGCTTAAAGGCAGTCATGCTGGCCGCTCAGACTATCGAAGTTGGAAATGCTAACATCATCGTTGCTGGTGGCATGGAGAGCATGTCCAATGTGCCTTACTATCTCCCCGGTGCCCGCGGAGGTCAAAGATTAGGTAACGGTGAAATGGTGGATGGTATTCTCCGCGATGGATTGCAGAATGCTTATGATGGTATTCATATGGGACTCAGCGGTGAATTATGCGCAAAAGAATACAACTATACCCGTGAAGCTCAGGACGCCTTTGCAAAGGAGAGTTATCTCCGTGCACAGGCCGCCCAAAAATCAGGTGCTTTTGACAATGAGCTGACTTCAGTTGAGATTCCGCAGCGCAAGGGTGACCCAGTGTTATTTGATACCGATGAAGAACCCGGTCGTGGTAATTTTGACAAAATGCTTAAGCTGAGACCAGCCTTTCAAAAAGATGGTACCATTACAGCTGCCAATGCTTCCAAGATTAACGATGGTGCTGCCGCTGTGGTTCTCATGCGTGAAGGAGAAGCTGAAAAGCGGGGTTTAAAACCCATGGCTCGTATTGTCGCTCAAGCTTCCGCCGCCCAGGCACCTGAATGGTTCACCACAGCCCCGGTAAAGGCTATTAACAATGTCCTTAAAAAAGCCGGGATGACGCTGGGTGAGATCGATCTTTTCGAAATTAATGAAGCCTTTTCAGTCGTTACCATGGTGGCCATGGATGAACTAAATATCCCTCATACCAAAGTGAATGTAAATGGTGGCGCAGTTTCTCTGGGCCATCCTATTGGTGCTTCTGGCGCGCGCATTCTCACAACACTGCTCCACGCTATGGAAGCTAGAGAAGCACGTTTTGGTCTGGCTACACTTTGTATCGGTGGTGGAGAAGCTTCAGCACTCATCGTGGAACGTATTTAAGGGGAAAAACATGAGTATTCGAAACGTTGGCGTCATTGGCTCTGGAACCATGGGGAATGGGATTGCCCATGTCTTTGCACAATCTGGATTTATGGTGACCCTGGTTGATATCAATGAGGATTTTCTTGACAGAGGCATGCTGGCCATAACAAAAAATCTTGATCGTCAGTTAAAAAAAGAACTTATTACGAAAACCGAGAAGAGTGCAACGCTTTCACGGATAAATCCTACAACTGGATTCCATAATCTGGCTGATTGCGATTTTGTGGTTGAAGCTGCCACCGAGAACAAAACCACCAAGTTCAAACTATTTAAGGACCTTGATGCAACGGTAAAGCCTCATGTGATTCTCAGTACCAACACCTCTTCCATCTCCATAACAGAAATTGCTGCACATACCAAGCGACCAGATAAAGTGATAGGCATGCATTTTATGAATCCTGTCCCAGTCATGAAGTTGGTAGAAATAATTCGTGGACATGTCTGTACTGATGAAACTGTTGCCACAACCGTGGAACTCTGTAAAACATTGGGAAAAACTCCTGTTGAAGCCAATGACTATCCCGGGTTCGTAGCAAATCGTATTATCATGCCCATGATTAATGAAGCTGTTTTTGCTCTGATGGAAGGAGTCGCCACCAAAGAGGCTATTGATGAAATTATGCGTCTTGGTCTGGCCCATCCCATGGGGCCACTCACACTGGCGGACCTGATTGGACTGGATGTCTGTCTGTCTATTCTGGAAGTTCTCCATGAAGGTCTGGGCGATCCGAAATATCGTCCCTGTCCACTACTGAAGCGTATGGTTGCTGCTGGAAATCTTGGACGCAAAACTGGGCAGGGATTTTATTCCTATCAATAGTTCCCTAAGAATTTGAAACCGAAAAAGGCTAGATATGAATTTTGAATTAACAGAAGAACAAAAGATGGTCCGAGAAACCATCCGTGATTTTGCCGAAGCAGAGATAAAGCCTGGCGTCATGGAACGGGATGAAAAAGCTGAGTTTCCTGGTGAAATAATCAAAAAACTGGGTGAACTGGGATTTATGGGAATGCAGGTACCCGAGATTTATGGTGGTACAGAAATGGACGCTGTAAGCCACGTGATTACGCTTGAAGAAATTGCTCGTGTGGATGCCTCAACCTGTGTCATCATGTCAGTCAACAACTCACTGTTCTCAAACCCAATCCTCAAGTTTGGCTCAGAATACCTCAAGAATAAATATTTACCCCTCACATCAAGTGGTGAGAAACTGGGAGCCTACTCCCTGAGTGAGCCTCAATCAGGCTCTGATGCCAAGGCCATGCTGACCACTGCTACCCGTGATGGGGATTCATATGTTCTCAATGGAGTAAAAAACTGGGTTACCAGCGGGATTAGCTGTGATTATGTCATCGTTTTTGCAAAAACTGATAAGGATGCAGGCTATAAGGGTATCTCGGCCTTCGTAGTTGAAAAAGGATTGGAAGGATTTACCACAGGTAAAAAAGAAGATAAGTTGGGTATTCGTGGTTCTGATACCAGTGAATTGATTTTTGAAAATTGCAGAATCCCTGCAGAAAATATCATCGGGGAAGAGGGGCAGGGCTTCACTATTGCTTTGGCAACCCTGGATGTAGGACGCATTGGAATTGGAGCGCAGGCATTGGGAATTGCCCAGGGAGCTCTGGAAAGATCGATTAAATATGCCAAGGAACGGGAGCAATTTGGTAAACCAATCGGAATGTTTCAGGGAATTGGATTTAAGCTGGCTGATATGGCCACCCGTGTGGATGCCAGTCGACTCCTCGTTTACAGGGCAGCCTGGCTAAAGGATCAGGGGAAAACCATTGGGGAGAAAGCCTCGATGGCCAAGATGTTTGCCGGTGATACGGCCATGTATGTAGCAACTGAAGCTGTTCAGATTCATGGGGGGTATGGATTTATCCGTGAATTTGAAGTGGAGCGCATGATGCGTGACGCGAAGATTACACAGA
>JADHVL010000039.1 GCA_016784025.1 Fidelibacterota bacterium
CCTTTATCCAGAGTTCAAGGACATTGAAACCATCAGTCTCATTATCAGATTATCCAAAGGAGTCATCCAACAATACATTGACCTTTTACCATTAGAAAACTAAACTCTTAACATCCTTTGGTATCATTTGATACTATTTCAGATATAGCATCTTTATTACTTTGCTGTAACTCCCAGCTTGTATCCTCGCCAGGTAGACACCAGTCCCCAAGCTATTTCCATTAAGATCTGTTGCCTGCCAATCAATATCATAATAACCAGCAGCTTGTTGTGTATTCACCAGGGTATTTACCATGCGTCCACGAACATCAAATATCTGGATGTGTACACTGGTTTCCGCTGGTAAGGCGTAACTGATAGTAGTTGAGGGATTGAATGGGTTGGGGTAATTCTGGTTGAGGGCGAATTCCTGAGGCAACACAGAGACAGGTTCATTCACACCGAGGTAATCGTGGGTGTAAAGTGATATGTCATCAATGAAGAGACCCATTCCAGCCACACTTTCGTTTGAAACGAAATGGAAGCGGAACCATAATTCCTCGTTTCCGGCAGTTATATAACTGGATAAATCAACAGCATGTTCAGCCCAGTTTGTTGCCGCACCACTATGGCTACGGAGCACATCCCAATTCACTTGATCTGTGCTGACTTCCAGGGTCATAACGTCAACACCTGCTTCGGTCTGACTTATTGTGTTATACACGAGGGCCAGATTTTGTATCTGAGTAAGGTTAATAGGAGCGATATAGGTAAGTATATTGTCCAGGTTGGGACTATAAGGAGTTTGACCATTATCGACATGCACAGCATAGATATCCCCGATTCCAACTATACCTGCAGTGACACCCCAGCCCCCCATATCCCAGGCTTCAGTTGCTCCAGCCCAGGCTTCGATTTTATTCTCTACCTGCAATTCATCTGTCAGTGAATCATTGTAGCTATTGTAATCATCAGCAACATTTGAAACGAAGATTTCTAAGTCCAGAGCTTCTCCCCTTAGTGGTAGATATGGTGCAAAGCTGAAATGGTTGAATACTCCGGGATGAAGCGAGTCCACGGTGAGGGTATTCGTGTATACCAAACCATCAGCATTGGACAAATTCATGGTGAGATCAAAACCATACTCTGTGTTGCTTCCTGTATTCCCAACGAGGACAGTAACTGAATCCTCACTAAGTATGACAAAACTTTCATTGCCAATACCAAACTGATCCAGAGATATATCGTGCTCAGGAGCACTCAATGACAGACTGACATCAACCTCACCCAGGATAAAGCTTTCATACAGTACATAAGCAGTCGTGTTATGAAATCCTGGTTGCAATTCAGTTGTATTGGTTACTATCTCCAGCTCAAAGTCACCATTTCCAGGCACAGAATTATCTGCATTGGGGAATTCCAGCCAAGGGGTAGCAATGGTATTCACGGGGAATCCGTCAAGAGCAATTCCACCACCAAATACACCTGTGTTCTCAAATAATACGGTTGCATCATCACTAACCAAAATATCGTCTACAAATATACCGATATCGGTTGCTGATCCATCTGAGGCAAATCCAAAGCGGACGACCACCTGATCTGAGATATGAGCACTAAGATCAAAAGTCGCTTCCACATAGCCATTGTTGTCACCTGCCCATCCCGGTACTATTCCCAAACCCCAGAATTCACCCCATGAATAAAGAGCTGTAGAGGTATATGCCGGACTGACGGGTTCAATGACCTCGAAGGAGTCTCCACCATCGGTGGAAATCCAGATATTAGCACCGTCCCAACCGTCGTATGGTGCTTCTGCACCGGCGGGATCCTCAATGTACCAATCCACCATAAAACTCAATTGAGGATTGCTGGTAGTGCTCAGATCTAATTCGGGAAGATCCATGTATTGAATGGTTGCATCTGGATAACCCCCAATCCCAGGATTAGCACACCACCAGGAAAAACCATCATAAGCATTGTTGGCATCTACATGCCATAGTACTGAATGGGGATCTATGCCCCAGGAAGCCGCACTAATGGGAACTGGGGTTGAAGTTGAATTACTAACTGTAACAGTACTGGTATGGATATCACCAAATGTCAGATCCAGATCTAAGAATGATTCACTCAAAGAAGTTGTGTTCACAAGTAAATCAAGACGGATGGAGTCCCCTGTAACCACTTCTGCTGTCTGGGGATCTATAATCAACCATAGTGGGGCCGCATCTGTGTTCGCATCTTCGTCGATGCTGATATTGAAGGTTCCGATAGTGGAATAATCATCTGCAAAAAGTGTATCCATAATACTTGCATTGGTAATAATAATATCTGGGTCATCACTGGCCAGTGTAAAGGTCACAGCAGAGTCTGTCAGCCCATGGGTATAACTACGCAGTACAAAGCTAATATCAGTGCTTTCGCCTGGCGACATGACACCATCCTCGGCTGATGGATTGCTTACCATTACGTCAAACAGTTCTAGTTCAAGCACATCTGGCACAGAGACATTCTCCTCACTCAGTGCGCGGAAAGCGTTGACACGTCCAGACCCCAGCCAATTGCTGAAATCTCGATTTAATCCATCTATATTATCAGTAGTACCGATAACCTGATTAACGAGCTGATCATTCGTCCAATCTGGATGGTAGGATTTTAATAGACCGAATAATCCAGCTACTACTGGTCCAGCCATTGACGTTCCTGAATAAGCATCATAACCGCTCCCATAGGGTACTGTGCTCCACAAACCAGGATTAAAATCACCACCAGGTGCAGCAACGTCAACACCCCAACCATAGGTAGAGTAAGAGGCTCTTATGTCTCCCCGTCCAACTGAGGCCACACTTATTGTACCTGGATAACTGGCAGGATAGGCGTTGAAAAACTCATTGCCATTACCTGCGGATGACACAAAAATTGCTCCTACACCGGTGATATAACGAATAACCTCTTCTGCCCCCTGGGAATAACCACCCCCACCCCAGCTGGCATTGATGATGTCTGCACCATTATCAGCTAAATAGACCAGACCATCATAGGCACGATAAACGCTGCGGCCATTATCACCGACGTAACCGTGGGACGTACCAAAAACTTTCACATTCCAACTGATGGAGGCAATTCCAGTCTCATTATTTGTGACACCAGCAGCCAAACCAGACACATGAGATCCATGACCGCGGTTAGGAGGATCGATGGGATCATTATTTTCGTTTCCAGCAGCATCAGCCATAATATTCCAGCCGATGAGGTCATCTATGTAACCATTCCCATCATCATCGATACCATTGAGATCATCTGGATCCATAATCCATTCGGTTCCATCAAAAAGGATAGTGACTCCATCTCCATCGGCATCTTCACCGAGGCGGTTGTAGATATTAGCACCAAGGTCTGGGTGCTTCCAGTCAACACCAGTGTCACCCACTCCAATTACCACTTGTTCAAGACCATCCTCACCCTTATGGATATCCCAGGCTTCTTCAGCCATTATCTGAGGTAAATGATATAAATCTGTCGAATAGAAAGTATCATTAGGTACGGCTTCCTGATACATGGCTGGTACTCGCTCTGCATATTCAATAGAGATTTCTTTTGCTAGGATTTGCACCAGCGCATCGGCATTCATTCCTGAAGGAAGATGGAGGGTAAATATTCTGGTTAGATCAGGAAGATCCTTGCGATCAGGGCGTTCAATAGGTCTGAACGTACGGGTAATATCATTGATACCATAATTATTTAGCTTTGCATCCAGGGAAGGAATATTGAAGCTTGAAATTCTAAGTTGACTTCTATCCAGGGGAACATCAGACTTTACTTTCACCCAGATCATACCGGCTTCCCATAAGGGTCGACCCTGATTATCTAGTTCCACTTTTGGTGCATCTGTGGCAGCACCCAAGGTGAACTGAAAAAGGACGATTATTGTCAGGATTCTAAGTGTTATACTATTCAATGATTTGGGGAACATGCGTAAACCTCTCTGTTGATTATTTGAATCGCAAAAACTAAAGATGTAGGATCGTTTGTCAAGCATCCTTTCAAGAATTTGTCACCGTTACCACATTGTATGGTTTGGAGTGTATCGTGTCTCCCACTGAAGACAAATTAGTTTGAAATTTGTAGAACTAGTAAATAGAATGGGAAAACCAGGAGTTAAGCCTGGCTTCATTTTACATCTCACCCATCTCTAAACAAAAAGAGACCTCCCGAATGAGGGGTCTCTTTCGTTATCTCTATTTAACCTTCTCAATGATGAAGAGAAAATTAACTTTTGCTGTCGCCCCCATGGGTCGAAACGTAGGATTGACATTTGGAACAATGGATATTATTTCTCCTTTGAGACTATTCAAATAATCCTCCAACTTGCCCCTGTCCTTATCCATTTTGAGATCCAACCGATGTACTTTGTATCCCATTTCATGCCTCTTTCCTGAATATGTGAAGTTCAATAGTCCAAACATATCATGATTCGAAATAGGAAGTAATGTGGTTCTGTTAACGGCCAATTGGATAGATGAGGGGATGCTTAGATGCAACTTTGAACTGGGAAACAACAGGCTTTTTTCACGGAGCTTGCTCTGCTTTAGACAAGCTGAACAGGAGGAGATTGGATTATTAGGTCTAAAATTCGATCCTGAATTCGGTCAAATTGTCGGGCAGACGGGTCAGGGAGAAATTGAAACCGTGATTCATGAGAATATCCCGGATCATGATCAAACCTACCCCTTGCCCATCCTTCTTGGTACTGAAAAAGGGTGTGAAAAGCTGGCCCCTCTCTTCCTCGTTAAAGCCAGCGCCCGTATCCCTGACAAGCAGGACTCGTTTCGGCATGGCTTCCGTAATGATCTGTAGTCTGCCATTCTCGCCGATTGCTTCCATGGCATTCTTGATAATATTGATCAGGGCTTGTTCCAGCTGCTGTTTATCAAAATTGCAGGTAAATTCATCCTGAGTTGCCAGTTGCCACTTCCACTCAATATTCAATTTCTGGCAATCCTGGAAAAATAAAACCTCTATGCCCTTGAGCAGCTCATGGAGATCGTAATAGTCCAGGGCAGGAGGTGGTAGTCTGACGATCTGAGCATAATTCTGCATGAACTGGTTCAGATGATTATTACGGGTGATGGCCACATCGACAGCGCCCTTAAAGTCTTCAGCATCGTTCTGATCCAACTGATTGCCATAATTCAAAACGGAATTCAAGATAGAGTTAATGGCCCCAATGGAATTTCTAATCTCATGGGACATAAAGCGGATGATCTTGCCATAGGTCTGCTTCTCCCGCTTGATCAATTCTTCGGTGAGCTCCTCGATAAGTATGAAATGTCGCTGGAAGCCCTGATCCAAAAAATGGGATTTTTGGCATTTAAAGAACCGCCTCCCCTCCTGGGATAGGGTTACTGTTTCGCCAGGTAGTAGTTTGGCAAGTTTACTGGCTATTCCCTGTCCCATTTCAGCTAAACGCTGACCTCTTGCCTGGTCCCTATCAACCTCCAACAGGCGTGCAACAAAGGGGTTCAGAGAAAGGATATTACCGTCCAGGCTCAGAATAATGATCCCGGCGGGAGAGGCTTCCACAAGTTTATCAAGAAAGAACTGCTGCTCCTGTTGCTTGACCCGTTCTCCACGCAGCTCATTGATCATCTGGTTGTAGACAATGATCAATTGATCCATCTCCCCTTGGCCAACCTCCACCAGGGTGGTATTAAAATCCCGGCTTTTGATGGCTTCGATACCATTGGTGATGAGATCAATGGGGGCTATGAATGATCGAAATAGTTTGGCAGAGAAACCCAATGAGACCAGGATCAAACATTCGATCAATAGGAAGAAACCTGGTTTATCAGGCAAAAGCTGTAGTGAAACGAGGAAGAACAGTCCGTGGAGGATTAATACAAATATGAGATATTGAAGGCGCAACCTCATCCGTCAAGCCCGTATTTCTCCAAACGCCGATACAGTGCGGCTCGACTTAGTCCCAATGCTTGAGCCACTTTGCTGATATTGTTATCATGCTCATCCAGAGCCTTTCTGATCATGGATATCTCCATATCCTCGAGGGTGCCAGTGCCAGGTCCGGGTGACTGGATTTCTGCAACCCCAGATTTTGATTGGGCACTGATGTCTCCGGCACTAATCTGGTCATGACTGCTGACCAGTACTGTGCGCTCTACGAGATTCTTAAGTTCGCGTATGTTTCCGGCCCAATCCTGATGCTGAAGCCAGGACATGGCACTCAGCTCAAAACTGAGATTAGGGCGAGCATATAAATCCTGTAAATTCCTCAAATAGTACTGGGTCAGTCTGGGGATATCAGACGGTCTATCCTTCAAAGCTGGTAACCGGACTGTGATCAAATTGATTCGGTAGAGCAGATCTTCCCTGAAGTCGCCCGTTTGCACCATCGCATCCAGATCCCTGTTCGTGGCTGCAATAACCCTGAAATCCACCTTAATGGTCTTGCTAGAACCCAATACTTCAAAGCAGCGATCCTGGAGCACCCGCATAAGTTTGACCTGACTATTCAGATCAAGATCACCTATCTCATCTAAAAAAATGGTACCCTGGTGAGCCATCTCAAATCGACCTATCCTGTCCTGCTTGGCATCGGTGAAGGCACCACGCTTGTGGCCGAACATCTCAGAATCAAAGAGGGAACTTGAGATTCCGCCTAGATTGACCTTGATAAAGGGTCCTGAGTGGCGGGTACTGTTGGCATGGATGGCCTCAGCGATTAACTCTTTGCCTGTACCTGAATCACCTAGTATCAATATGGATGCATCCGTGGCACTGACCCGACCTGCCGTTTCCAACACCTGGAGTAGCTGAGGATCTTCACCGATGATATTTCCAAAATCGTATTGCTCGTCCAACTGCTGCCTATTCTTAGACACAGAGTCACTGGCGGAGTCTAAGCGGAGTCTTATTGCTGTTTCAATGGATCGTAATAATACCTGATTATCCCAGGGCTTGTTGATGAAATCAAAAGCCCCCAATTTCATTCCCTGAACCGCCAAATCAATAGAACCCCAGGCCGTGATCAAGATGACCGGGATATTTTCTCCCAGTTGGCGAATATCTGATAGTAAACTCAAACCTTCTGAGCCGGTGGTTTCTCTGGAAAAGTTCATATCCATAATGACCAGATCCGGGCTGACTTTTCTCAGCACTGAAAGGGCTTCTTCAGGATTTAGGGCTTGGGACGAACTAAAGCCCGCCTGTTTGAGCAGCAAACGCAGAGAGGCGCAGATAGCTTTGTCGTCATCAACTATGAGTATATGAGCCATGATAAGTGCCTAATCTAATGGACAAGACCGATATATCAATTTCCTATCTGCGATTTCAATTGAACGCGGCGAGCCCTATTCATTGTGCAGGGCGATGGCCGGTTCGATACGAGAAGCCTGGCTACTGGGATACAGGGCACACAAAAAAGTAATGGCGTAGATGATCACAACACTGAGTAATGCAGCGGACAGATATATCTGTGAACTGATGAATCCCATGACGCCCAGCAGTGGAAATTGCAAGGCGAAGAACAACCCAATGATCATTCCAAAGGTGGCCAGTACCATGGCTTCACCAGTAATCTGACGCTGCACATAGGTAATGGTGGAACCCAGTGCACGGCGGAGTCCAATCTCAGAGGTACGCCGTTTGGTATTATACCAGATCACACCAAACAAGCCCAGAGCCACGTTTATGATCAGGAAACCGCAGATGATGGCCATGATAATAGGTAGGACCATGGTTTGGTTGTTGGCAGATTCCCGGGCTTCATCCAGTCGGCCCATTTTTACCTTCCAATCCTTGGCGATATTGTTGATATGGACCTGAATCCGTTGTTCCAGCTCTCGAGTGGAGCCGGGTTTGACACGAAATAAAATGCGAGAGAACATACCATCCATCTGATCCAGCCAATCAGAGGGCATGCTGGTCGTACCCCGATGGAACATCATCTGTTTGGAGCCGGTAAAATCACCAGAATTTCGGAATTCACCTATGAGACCGATAACGGTAACCTCTTCCCCATCCTTGTTGACCATGATCTCACCCACTGGATTTTTACCGGGGAAGAATTCATCCCTGACCTGGTCATTAATGACCACGGGGGGTCGTGCTCTGGCATTGTCCCGCTCATCAAACCAGCGACCGGCAAGCATCTGGATATTCAACACATCATCGAATTCATCGCCAACTGTCCCTTGGTTGATATTGACCTCCCTACCGTCCCTGAGATAGGTTCTTGAGTTGGTTGCGGCAGGGATGAACAGAAAGGTATTGGAAAAGGAATAGGACTCGATCTCTGGATAGGTATCCAGGGCATACTCAACCTGTCGCAGGGTTTCCAGTATGTCATCTTTTTCCTCCATACTCCAGCCCGGATTTATATACCATACATTCTCATACTCAAATCCCAGGGGCTTTAGATAATTGCTTAACATGTATATCATGGTGGTAAAGACCAGGAACAGGGAGAAAAAGGAGATAAACACACCGATCATCATCAAGGCATTCTGCCTTTTCCGATTCCATATCATCAGAAACATCTGTTTAATCATGACTGACCTCCTCTCAAGGCGGTGACAGGGTGCATCCGGGACATTTTATATGCGGGATAAACACCGGAAAGCAGTCCAAAAAACAAGGCAATCACCATACTCACCCAAAAAACCCTAAAATTTAGCACGAGATGTAAATGGGCGATCATACCACTGTCGTTTATCAGTCGCAGGATTACCACGGCCAGAACGATGGAGATCAGCCCGCCTATGAGGGTGATGAAAACATTCTCAATCACAAATTGACCTACCAGTGTCCATGAAGATGCACCAAAGGCTTTGCGAACACCGATCTCAGAGGAACGCTCCATGATCCGACTGACGTTGATATTGACCAGGTTTACGGTGGGGAGGAGCAAAAATAGAGTCATGAGGATGATTGCAAAACTCAGTAAAGGTGTGACACTACTTTCATCGGACTGCAATACGTTGCGGGTCAGGGCTTCGGCATAGGTGGCGGCACTGATGTGAATTTCAGTAAACCGGCCCTCAGGGAATTCGATCTGTTTCATCTGCTGATCAAATTCACGGCGAATCTTGGGCAGATCAGTTTTATCGGCTGCCAGGAGCATGGCATACCAGCCGGGGATCCCGCCCACCAGGGTCGGTTTATGCAGATCTAATTTTGTGTGGGTCATAGGTAACCAGACATCGGAATAGGGCATAATCCGCAATAATGAGACATTTTCCACCACACCTATTACCCGGTAGTCTTGGCCATATAGTTTCAGCGTGCTGTCAACAGCGGAGCTCCCAGCAAAGTATTTGTCGCGGGTTGATTCATTGATGATAACAACGGGAGCGACATCCTCAACCTGCCTGGAGTCAAAGGGCCCCCCCTCTAAAAAGTTAAAATTCAGGATCTGCCAGAATTCGCTATCCACATATTTAACATCCACATCATGTTTCTTTTTGTTCTTGTAGACGACAGTGGGGTGGTGAAAGGAGGACATTGAAATGATCTGGGGGGTTTGCATGCTCTTGACATAGGTTTGGAAGAACCAGGGACTAAAGATGGGCCCATTCCAGGTGCCACCCTTTTCTGTCTTTAACCGACCCATGGTGACTGAGAGGGTTCGATCCAGGCGTGTTTCCGGCGTGACAGGACCCAGCGTATGTTCGATAAAGGATGTCACCACAATGAGGACCAGTAGGGTGAAACTGATCCCAAAGAGGCTGATGAAGGTAAAGAGCTTATGACGTCTTAGTACCTTGAGCGCAATTTTGAGATAATTTTTAAACATACACTCTCCTAGTTAACCTGACTGCCATCAAACAATCTTACAATGCGGTCAGTCTCGAGGGCGATGGGTTCATCGTGGGTAACCATGACAATGGTGGTTCCCATATCCTTTACCAACGATTTCAAGATGGCAAGGATCTCTTGACCCATGACACTATCCAGATTGCCTGTTGGTTCATCAGCCAAAATGATCTCAGGTTCACCGACAATTGCCCGGGCAATGGCAACCCGCTGACGCTGACCACCAGAAAGCTGACTCGGAAAATGTTTGGTGCGGGCACTGAGACCTACCTTCTCCAGGGCTGCTAAGGCGCGTTGGCGTCGCTCTTTACCTGACATGGATCGATAGATCAATGGGATCTCTACGTTATCAACCACAGACAGATCATTCACCAAATGATAGCTCTGAAACACAAAACCGATCTTTTGATTTCGGATGTGCGCCAACTTTCGATCGTGATAGGAGGCTACTTTTTCACCAGCCAGGACGATGTTACCCGAAGTAGGAGAATCAAGGAGCCCAATGATGTTCAGAAGGGTGCTCTTTCCCGAACCTGATGGACCCATGACTGAAAGGAATTCACCCCTGGCAACATCAAGATTGACACCTGTGAGTGCCAGGGTTTCAATACTGTCAGTGCGATATACTTTTTCGATGCTACTTAATTGTATCATGAGAACTCCTTGTTCATACTCATAAATGCTATTTGGTTTTGATCTCGATCTCATCGAGGTGAATAAAGTCTTCCATATCTGAAGTGATGACCTGCTCGCCAACAGAGACGCCATCGATAAATTCAACATGATCCAGATTCGTGGCTCCAACCTTCACCTGTCGGCGATGGGCGACATTGCCTTTCAATATGAAGATATCCTGTACACCGGAGCCATTCACGTAGGGACCATTCTTGGCCCGGACCACATTCTCCCTGAAGGAAGTAATCACAAAGACATCCACCCTCAAATTTGATCTGAGATTGGTGTTGGTCTTGTCTTCCAAGTCAATGAGGAATGACACAATACCGTTTTGGACCGTCGGGATGATGCTGGAAATAGTGCCCATGAGATCTTCTTTATTGGCTCTGATCCGTACTGGGGATCCAATTTTGAGACGGGTGACATGAATGTCTGAAATATGGGCCTCGACTTTGTAGCTCCTGAGATCCGCAACCCTGGCAACCACGTCTCCAACCAGGACCGTGGCACCAATATCATCCTTTACCCAGGTAACCACTCCATCACCCACTGCCCGGATCTCGGATCGTTCCATTTGCCTGGCCACTTCAAGAATGGATTTTTTCTGGATGGCGATCTGAAGATCCACTTCCCGCAGGTCAGCTTGCAGTCGTTTCTCGTCATTTTCCATCTGACTGGATAGCAGTTCGCGTTCACGCCTAGCGATCAGAAGTTCCAATCGAGCCTGATCCAGTATATCCTTGCTCTCTGCCCCCAGGGTATGCAGTTTTTCTCTCAATTTTAGTTTGGAAGAAAACAGATCAATCTTCAGTGTATAGATATCGAACTGGGATTGGAGCTCATTCCGACTTTTCTGTAGTTGGAGTTCCAGTTGGAGCTTTTTGTTTTCAAGGAGCTCTAATTGCTCCTGTTGACTCTCCTGCCTCAGGGTGATGGATTCCTTGTTCATCCTTACCAGCTGGGAACCGGTGGTAACGTGTTCCCCTGCTTCGAAAAAGACTGCCTCAATCCTGGATTGAATAGGGCTGGTGATGACCTGCTCAAATTCAGGTTCCACCACACCACTGGCGCTGAGGGCATCTTCAACCTTACCCAGTTCGGTGACAGCTATGGCGATGCGATCCGAATCGAGATCAGGCGTTATGATCCAGCGCAGTGCAAGCAAGGCAGTGCCAATAAACACACCGACGATGATGTATCTAATCCAGCGTTTGGATCTCTGTTGGTTAACCTCAGTCTGACTTAGCTCTCTATCCATAATATAAATACTGGGCTGCTTCCAGATGCGACTGGGAAACCCTCATTCCAAGTTGCCATGGGCATAGATATAATTCGTTCATACCTGTTTATATATCAAGCAGCATGCCATTCATTTAATCGTTGATAATATTGAATTTATAGTACTTATAGATTTGTTGAAGTGTTCAAATTCGGACAGTTTATAGACGAACTGTTCAACTATGGACAGCGTAACTATAACTAGGCAACGACCTACAAGGAATATTGCGAAGGGATTGCGGCGTGGGATGACTAAAAAGTGACCGGATTGAAAAAGTATTGAAATTGGGTGATAATTGTTGCTATTGTTGGGTTTCAAGCTTGCTAATTAGTATTATTGTTTCCTTGCTACAATAAAGCTAATAGTTATGCCGTGAAATATTTTTTCGGCCTTTACCAGACTAAAATTCTGACTACTGATCAGTTTTTCTACATCAGAAGTCCTAAACATGTTTAAATGCAGAGGAAATATTCCCAGTCTTTTAATTAAAAGATATACTGAAAATTCAATTTTATTTTTTAAGGCCATTTTATCTTTTAGACATGCGGTTGTAGAAATAAATAAACCACCTCGCTCCAATAACTCGTGAATTCTCTGGATTACCTGCTCTTTATCATCTAATAAATGAATGACTCCGTAAGAAATAATTGCATCGAAGGACGCCTTTTCAAAATCATTATCAAAAATGGTTCCTTGGGTAAAAGAAGCATTCATAATTGTTAATTCATTTTTCTTTTTCGTAGCCACTTTAATCATTTCATCTGAAATATCTATTCCATGTATTTGTTTGGTTGCCTCAGCAAGTTCTAAGGTCTTTGTCCCCGTTGCACATCCAAAGTCCATTACATTGTCATTTGCATTTAGATATTCTTTTGTTTTTGAAACCACTTCTTTAAAAACAGATTCAAATTGTCTCTCACTGTAGTCATATTTTTTTGCTTGTTTGTCCCAAAATTTTTGTGCTTTGTTCATGATGATTTTCTTCTCTTCGTGGTTAACACAAATTATGTGTAAATTTCATTGTTCTAATTCTCCCAAATTAAACTGTTCACTAACTTTAACAGTGGCTCAGTTTTCAGGGGAAAGAACAAAGCTTCTTAATTAGACTTTTTGATTTCTAATTGCTACTGTTGGACTAGAATCCCATAGCACTCACCAATAAGGTAAAGGCAAATACAGAGGCATCCTTCTGGGGGGCTCTATAATGTATAGCTAGCTCAGTGGTGATATGTTTGAATGGCTCAAACCCCACAGAAGCCAGTAGACCTAATCCTTTTAAGGAATTGGGGGAATAATTCATGGATGGTTCAGCCTTGACCTCTTGATCAAAAAAATACCCTATTCCAGTTCCTAATCCAAAGAACATTGAAGGTGCTTGATCCTCCAGGAAATGAACCAATTGAAGGGCTTCTGTGCAGCTAATTATCCCCACATCACTTCCTTTTGAAGATTTTACATTATATGACAAAGGATATCGAGTATAAAAGAGAGCGGTATTGTTATTTAAGGCATACCCTATTTTAGGTGATGCTGCAAAGCCCCATGACGAATTACTGCCCTCATCAGCGCCAATAGCGTCCCATTGTATTCCGCTATAAACATCATAGCCTGGTCCAAAGCCAAGACCCAGGACAAATCCCTTTCGTTCTCCATCCCATGCAAGAATTGATGTTGAAATGAATAACATTAAAACAATTTTGAGTTTCATTTTATTCTTTCCCCCTTTTTACATGTCTGTTAAAAGCGTTATGTTTTTATGATCAAGTCAATGAAACTGGAAGTGTCAAATAGTGGGTGTCTCTCAGTGTCATGTGGTGGCTTCCTACAAGGTATGTGCCATAAGTGAAATAACCCACAGGGCAAGTGTCTACCCCATTGTTTTGCTGACGGGAATTGTCACAATTATATCATATCAATATAGCGTGTTTGGGAATGATATAGCTTTGCGTGGCAGGCTTGTGAGTCAGGGAAATCCGTTGTCTTTTGAGCTAAATAATGGCTTGCGGGGTATTGGTCACCAAAAAGTCTCCATTTTTCTGGAGGATTAAAAAATTCAGACTTCGCACCTGTTTTTCAGCAGATTAATGGGATATAATAGAATATGTCATGTACTTGAGAAGACCTGATTGGGAAACGACTTTCTCAATCTTAAAGTCCAATATCTTTAGGTTTTATCTTTGCACGATTAAGGTTCGCTGGAAGACCTTGAGGGAATCTTGCATATTTTTTAAATTGATCCAATGATATCTTTGGGTAATCCAGAATAGGTTTTCGCGATTGAATTGCAGCTGCGGTACTGCCACTGATTATCCAAATGGGTGCCGAGAGAATTAATAAAAATCCATGTGATATTGTTGAGAATGTCCCTAGAACTGTCCACCCTGCTAGTTTACCAGCTTCAGAATCATATATTGTTAATCGTGCGTGTTTAATTTTCACTTTTGGAGTAGCTATTAATGCTTCAGCCAGCACATAAACTGTATCCGTGCTTATGGCGATTAATTCACCTCTAATCGATGTCAAAGGTTCCCGGGAAGTGGTCTGAGTAAGTTCAATATCAATCCACCCTCCATAGGCTTGAGTTTGTGTTTGCTCAGCGCTTGATAGCCATTCATCAGGTGCAGTTGTTGAAGCACAGCTGATTACAAAAAGGAAGATCACCAATATTATGTAGAACCATCGTTTCCTCTTAATTTCCATACTTACTCCTCCAAAACACATCCTCCATCTCAGCTTCGATTTCCTTAAAATCTGATGCGAGTTCTTTTAGAGCATCCTTGGGATGGAAAAGAATCTGGGAAAGACGTTGGGGATCTTCTTCTGTTATCCACTCATCTCTTATCCACTCCAGATAGTAGCCACGACTTTCTATGAACAACTCGTATGATTTATAATCATCAGGTATTGCATATAATATTCTATAAATATCACCTGGCAGAGTAGTAAGTTTTTTTTCAGGTTCTTTTAATAGGCTTAACGCTTTTTCGTCGATGTTTGAATCATAATAAACCATGGTAGGCTCTATCCGAATGGGCTCGATTGCGCTCTGGATCGAAGCAAGAGCAATATAATCTATTCTCCAATTTCCCTTTGTTAATCGCAATCCTAATTTAGCATCATCTTCGAGTGATTCTGGGAGCGGGATAATATGAACATCAGTAGCAATAGGACCAATTTCTTCCATCTCACCTACTGTCTGCCACTGACCATGCTTATCTTTTATCACAACTTCTATTCCACCAAGCAGTGCAAATGGATTTTTAGCTTCTGTTTTACTCCGTTCAAGCAACGCCATCCATTCACCGACATTCGTACCCATATAGGATAAGGTCTGATAAAACAGAAAAGTAGTAAGCAAGGTTTGTCTTGCACCAATAATGAGTCCATATCGGTCATCTGTAAGGTTGTCAAATTGAATTTCAATGATTTCCTGCTCTGCTAAATTGAACGAATCAGCTTCACTAAACCATTCATAACCATCATATTCAATAATATCGGCTAGACAATCTCCGGCTTGGTCATAGCATTCAGAAGGAGATAAGATGCAACTTGATTCCCAATATAACCCGTCTGAATCATAGTAAACCCGGTCATCAGATGATTTTGGCAACAGCAATAAATCAACATAATCTATCACATGTGTTTCAAGAGCTTCATTTCTCATTTCAATTTCAAATATCTCATCCCTAATAGCTGCACTATATAATGCATCTATGTCAGTGGCTATAAGTGACGGGGCGACACTTGAGGAAAAACCTTCGGCTTGGATGACCATGCTGTCACCATTGGATGTATAAAACGTTGGACATGAGCCAAAACATGCTTTAGGGTTTGCAAGGCAGATGCCAGTCACTACACCAGATAATCCAGTTAAAAAGGATAATGCGTTTGCTGGAGAAGAGGTTATGACTTTGTTTGATTCTATAATTGCAACAGAATCTATAGAGATTTTGAATGATCCAGTTTTTAAAACATCTCTATCAATTGAAAGCAAAGTAGCATTACCCTGGATGAGATTCTCTCGCCCCATTACCTTCCATTCAGAAAATACATATACCTGGCCATCCTTCATGTGTGCTTTCAAAAAGGGGGTTGATATATCATATATGGAGCTTGAATCAGGCTGAGCGGACAATCTGTTAACCGTCTTAATAGTGTCACAGGACGTAAAACCGAATAATACAATTGCCAAAAACGAGTACATTATATATTGTTTCAATTTTCAATGCCTCCTGAATTAAAATATGTCATAACCACGAATAGGAAATTATTATTTGAGAACGAGAAAACGTTTAGACGCCATGATAGACCCTGGTTGTGCATGCAAAAAAATAAAAGAACGATGTTGCCGTCTCATTTATTCAACCATTTAGGAGAAAATCTGTTAGTATAATTACTTCACCTATGTTGATATATCCGTCCCCGTTATAATCCACACACTCCAGATCAAAAATTGGTTCAGTTCCTTCCAGAATGTATTGTATTAAGATCTGGATATCAGAGATAGATAAATATCCATCCAGGTTTAAATCACCCACAACACCTGTACATGGTCTTGCGATGGAGTCAACGGCACAAGTGGCCCCTGACATGAATATTCCATCATTCCCGTGACCTGTGATATCTGTAGCTGTACTGTCATTAAAATTCCAATAGGCCAACAAATCACCTTCTTCACCAGTGAGAGAAGGAGTGTTCATCAAACTGAGAATTTTATATTGGCTCAACGGCACACCCCATATTCGGACTTCATCCATGGCTCCATTTAAATAACCAAAACCTGCCCAGTCATGGGTATGCTTTCCAAGGGATACATGATCAATGTTGGTTGAGAAACTGCCTTCGTGTTCATAATCCAGGGAATTGCGCAGCATTCCATCCAGGTATATGTAAATAACATAATCATCGACAACACAGGCATAGTGATGCCAGTTTCCGTAAGGCGGGGATTCTGCACGGCAGGCTACATAACACTCAATATCAGTTCTGATAGCCAAAGATTCGTACTGATCATAGGAGCGGCTCTCAGCCACAAAAACAATAGTACTATGATTGCATCCAGTGGCATCTTCACGCTGTTCAAAAATGGCACTTTGGGTCTCAATTCCCCCTCCTGGACCATTCATTTTTACCCATGCTTCAATAGAAAATTTGTCAGTATCGATAATAGGATATGGCAAATCTATGTAGTCGTCAATTCCATCCAGCAAGATTACTTGATTCTGAGCAAAGAGAGAAATTCCCAGCGATAACAATATTAAACATTTGATTGCGATTTTCACGACACCCCCCGTCGATTGGTGTTTTCATTGCTGGTATCTTTTAATGTATGTTCCCTATAACAGTCCATGTACAAAAATTTTAAAATTGAACAATCCACTGACTTAAGCTCTATCATACTAATTTGATCGGAAAACTCATCGCAAATAAACCATCTTAACCACGCTGGAATACTCACCAGCTTGAAGCCTGGCGAAGTACATGCCTCCAGCAACCTGATATCCATCTTTATTTTTTCCATCCCAGTGAACCTTATAACTGCCGGGACCTTGAGATGTTGAAAACAGCGTGTTCACTATTCGGCCAGCCACATCGTAGATGACTAATGAGACATCGGAATGCTTAGGTAGATTGTACTGGATGATTGTGCTGGGGTTAAAGGGATTTGGGTAGGCTGTCAGCAAATTTGAATGCATGATCTTGTTCGCCTCTACTGCACCTGTAACCTGAACATTGATCAATTGTGTTATTGAGTCGATTATGGAACCCTCTTGATGAATAAATATTTTTAAAAGGCCATCATCTAGCCATCGACTTTCACCAATCGGGAAATCTACTGTATCCCAGGCAGTCTCAAGGGTAGCAGAATAACTGAAGGGAATGGAATCATGTCGAACCCAAAAAAAGGTCGAATTCATGTAATTGTCCCAGTCGACTCTGGGTCTGAGGTTGATGGAAAAACCCTCCCAGGCATCTGAGAACACAATCTTCTGATAATCCATGTTTCCAGAATCAGGTTCCAACAATAACTCAGGAATAACACATCCACCTTCAATTCTCAATGTGTCAACCGATGGCATAAATCCTGAAACCAATTGGGATGTATCTGTTTCACCAATCAGGATAAACAATAGCTCGGAGAATAGGGGCGGCTCATAGGCAAGGAATAACACTCCGTTCAACGCTATATTACCGACGTTTTCAGGGTGATCCTCAATGAAATAGTCCCAGCTCCAGGAGACAATGGCACCGGATTCTATTAACAAGTTGTGTTGATTCGTTTGACATGCCAGACTTGTGTCGTCAAGTGAAAACCAATCACCAATAAAGTAGGCAGATTCACAGTCGGTCTTGATGGGTAGCTCGACTACCAGAATTCCGTTGTTTGTCGCTTCTAACGTAATATGGATGGTATCACTTAGAGAATACTCTGTCCTATTGGTTGATATGGTCATGTCTATCTGACCAAAGGCTGTCAAAGTACTTAGGAGAATAATTATTAAGATTTGCATAACGCCCCCGCGAAGTTTTTGAATTTACTGGAATCTAGCCTATTGAGCTAAATAATCAAGGGCTGAGGAGGGTGATATAGTTTCTTGGGAAATAATTGAGATAACCACTACAGGTGGAGGTGTGAGGTTTTTGTACTATTCCTATGGAGATGTGAGTCAGCTCTAAGTCTTTGCTTGGCAGAAACTATCTACCGTTATCTATGGGATAGGTGAATATCCCATTATCATTTATATGTTTCGCAAACCTAAATGCGATTTCTTCACTTGGATGGTAAAAATCACCCATTTCTTCCTGGATATTAATACCGTCTCGCACCGCATCCTTGAGCAAATTGAAGAGGTCAACGTGTGGTATTCCATTCTGATTGAGGATGCTGATTATCTGGTTTCTACTACTCTTTTCAATAGGGCTCCATTCCCTGTATGGCTTTAAATATGGTAAAACTAATACGGTAAATTCAACATTCTTTTCTGCTAAGATATCTCGGATTTCTGTTAAGCTATCTTGCACTTCTTGAATAATCGCCTCTCTGCTAGAGTTATTGAGGGAGACCATTAATCCCACAACAAGCCTATAAAAGTAGCTATGTTGGAACAACCATGGATTGATGTTTTCTAACCGGGTATTCGGAGCATAGACGAGCAGCTTTTTATCTTGATAAAATGAGACTGGAGTTGTCTCAAAGTCATTCAAATGAAAAGTCAAGATAACATGATCAGGATGTGTGGAGTCAGACCAATTCGGTTCATTTGATCTAAATAAATAAGAGATACTTTGGGCGGCTAACAAACCGTAAAAGGAGCCAATAATGAGCCCAAAGTCAGAAGTAGAGAGACGAGTAAAAGCAATCAAAAGAAATA
>JADHVL010000016.1 GCA_016784025.1 Fidelibacterota bacterium
CTTGTTTAATTGGTTCCAATTTAGGGGGAGTCTCCTATCTTAGGTTTATTGAGTGTGGCATGGTTTCTTTGTATTCTTTTCTCGTAGTCTTATTCGGGATTCCTGCTCGTTACAGGATCTCTAAGTACTGTCCAGAATTTGAAGAAACTTTAAAAGGGGAGTGGGGAGATGTTTCTTTGTTACGATATCATTCGAGATGTACCGAGGCATAGATCTCTCTCCCTCTCCTTTGCCACATTTCCTAAAATAAGCTATTCAAAAACAGCTGAACGCACTATACGAGGCTTAGAGCTGACTTACACGCAGGAGAGTACAAAACGAATATGACGTGGACGGATACAAATTTCAAACAAAACAGTCTATTTCAGGAAGCAGCAAAGCCATCAAAAGCCTTGCTTTTAATGTGATAACCCACAAAAGTTTCACTTTTGTGGTGAACAGCTTAAGGCGTTTGGGCCAACGTTTGTGAGGAATAAAGGTAGGGGAGATGAAACAGCCGAATAGCTTTTTCGACATTATAAAAATCATTGCGACTATGCTTATCGTAGCCTGTGTAAATCCACAGGAAGATGACACTTCCTTAAATCATCACCCAGATATTGAGGAGATAATTCAATTGCGGAATGGAATCGCTACAGGTTGGCATGACACCCTCATCTGTGTTGCTTCTGATCCCGATGGTGATATGCTTACATTCGGGTGGAATGCTTTCGCGGGTTCGCTTGTGACAATCAACGATACTGCAGTTTGGTATGCTCCAACTTTTGTAGCAAGCTATCCTTTTGAGATTCGTGTAGAGGATGGGAAAGGTGGATATGATGAAAGTACATTTTTGGTTCAAGTTTATCGGGATACGGTCAATTTACCAGATTCATCGATTACTGCACCCATTAGGCTGAATAACCCTACTCTCACGATTCTGAATACAGAAGAGGATTTTAAATCACTTTGGCTCACCAATCATCCAGATGTCGATACCAATGATGTTAGCGTACCCAGCTCGGAGATAGACTTTGATTCTCTTTCAGTTGCGATAATTAGCTATGGATATGGCTATACAAGCGGTTGTGATGAGGATATACAATTCATTGATTTTCTTTTTTTATCACGAGACACCCTTTTCATTCAAACAACACAGCAAGGTTGGTTTGACTTTAATCCTGGTTGTTTTAGTGAGGTTGAGCCAAGACATTGGGTCCTATTCCCAAAGGTTACACTCCCCTGGAAATACCTGAGACCAGATAATGACCTGTATTGGGCGTGGCCCTAGCTTCAAGCTGACTCACACGCAATGGAGTGCAATACGAAGATGACGTGGATGGACACATTGAATTTACAAAGCGATGTTTTCTCAGGAAGCAGCAAGGTCATCAAAAGCCTTGCTTTTAATGTGATAATTCACAAAAGTTGCACTTTTGTGTTGAACAGCCTAAAGCGTAAGGGGCGCCCCAGAGGATTGGTTGTGGTTGTTGAATGATAATTTGTCATATGTACTGTAGTATGGTACATTGCACGAGAAATATGAAAGGACCTAAAATGATTGAGGTCTCAGTAAACCAGTTTAGAGCAAATATTAAAGCCTATGTGGATAAGGCACTTTCTGAACACTCTAGCATTCGCGTTAAAAGACGTGCGGGTAAAGATTTTGTTGTACAAAGTGCTGAGGATTGGGAAAGGGAGCAAGAAACACTTTTTGTGCTGCAGAACGCTTCACTTTCTGCACAAATTATCGAATCTATTGAATCTCATATTGCGGGATCGGGATATTCCCCAACTTCTGAGGAGTTAGATGAGATCGATAGTCTTTGAGGGTAAAAGCTGGTCAAAATATGAAGAACTTCGAAAGAAGGATAAAAAGCTACACGCTAATCTGTGTAAGATTATCCTGGAAATGCAAAGAGGAGATCCAGCACGAGGATTAGGCAAGCCTGAACAACTCAGACACAATCTTAAGGGGTTTTGGTCACGAAGATTATCTAAAGGAGATAGAGTAATTTATAAATATGATGACAAAGCCATATACATCTTTGCAATTGGTGGTCATTACGATTCACTTTGATGAACATTCTGGAAAACAGTAATTGTTGCTCTGTTTCGTGAAACAAAATTGATATCACCTACACAAGGCAGCAGAAGTGTATTGAATGTTTCACATGAAGTAGCAAAGCCATTAAAAGCCTTGTTTTTAATGTGATAACCCACAAAAGTTGCACTTTTGTGTTTAACGGCCTAGAGTGATTGACAAACAGAAGGATACTCCTTGAGAAAACAATATCACTTTCGTCCCTCCGCTCATGGTTTTTATGCCTGGGATGTTGATTCTTTAGTTGAGTTAACTCGAGATATTGAACCGCAAAGTGTAACCTTGGATTCCATTGCTGAGCTGGACGAGGCCTTTTGGTTTGGTAGCGAAGATAGTCTTCCAACATGTCGTGCCGTTGTTGATCATGCAAAATTGATTAAAGAGGCAGACCTAAAACACCCCATTATTCTATCATCTGATGGCCGGGTTATGGATGGGATGCATCGTGTTTCAAAAGCCTTAATGGCTGGCTTGAAAACCATTTCAGCAGTGCGGTTTATCGAAGATCCAAAACCTGATTATACCGATGTACAACCCCAGGATTTGCCATATTAATTATTGCTTAACAAAAAAGTTTAACTGACGAGCCGAAAGGGTGTGCGAATTGCAATTTACTAGAACTGGATTCATACTATATGTGCAGAAGTATCAGGAGTGCATCCGTTTTTATCGTGATACAATCAACCTCGAAATTCTTTTTGATACAACTGATCTGACCTGTTTTGAATTCGGTGGTAGTTACCTTATGCTTGAAAGAGGTGACCAAAGTCCTCCAGACGAGCAGAATCAACAAAACAACGCGACCATCCTCCGCATGAATGTTCCTGATGTTAAGAAAATGGCAGATAATCTAGTCCAAAAGGGAATTAAGGTCAAATATGCGGAATATGCCTGGGGCACCGTAGCCAATTTTAAAGACCCCGACGGGAACGCCTGCGAATATAAGGATGATGAAAAATTTGAAGGTCAAATTCAGCAAGGGATATCTAAATGAACCCTAAAAACATGAAACGCCGTGATTTTTTACATACTGGCTTAAAGCTGGCTACTGGCGCCATGTTTATGGGTTCTGGTGCTTCCAGCCTACTTGGTGCACCTCTTTTCGGTGAGTCAAAACAGACCATTGAAACGGTTACCCTTAACAACAATGTAGAGATGCCCATCCTTGGGTTTGGTACAAATACCCTCAATGGGTCAATTGGCCAGCGTTGTGTTGCTGAGGCCATTTCTCTCGGTTATGGCTTGATTGATACGGCAAAAATATATGGCAATGAAGAAAGTGTGGGCAGGGGCATTAAACAATCCGCTGCAAACAGAGAAACGCTTTTTGTCACCTCAAAACTGTGGGTTAGTGATGCCGGGCATGAGAACACCATGAAAGCATTTCATGTCTCCCTTAAAAAACTGGATCTGGATTATTTAGACCTCTATCTCATCCACCGGCCACGTGGCGATTTCAAAGGATCCTGGAAAGCCATGGAAGCGCTTTACAAAGAGGGGAAGATCCGAGCTATTGGTGTGAGTAACTTTGACCCCAGCCAGCTAAAGAAATTGATTGCTTCAAGTGACATTATACCTGCTGTGAATCAAATTGAAACCCATGCTTTTTTCACTCAAAATAAACAGTACGATTTTTTGAGCGGTATGGGGGTTCAACACGAAGCCTGGTCGCCCCTGGCTGAAGGCCGAAATGGCATTTTCAGAAATGAAGCCCTGGCAACCATCGGCAAAAAGTACAACAAGAACAATGCTCAGGTAAGTTTAAGATGGCACTACCAGAGAGGGATTGTTGCTATTCCCAGGACCTCTCAAAAAGCCCATATGATAGAAAATTTGAATATTTTTGATTTTCAACTTGATGACGCTGACATGCAGACTATTGCGGGGTTAGACTTAAATAAAACCCAGTTTCCAGAGTGGAAATAAGGTGAAGAGGTAGACTGTCAACCCACCTCCTCGGTTTCTGTAAACAGGTCTTTTTTGGAATCAGGCTTCTAAGCGTGCATCCAGAGATATTTCACAGTTCAATAAACGAGAAATTGGACAACCCGCCTTGGCATTGGCAGCAGCGGTTTTAAAAGCCGCTTCACTGGCCCCTGGAACCTTGGCCACCAGGTCGAGATGAGACGCTGTCACTGTCATGCCGGCATCTGTCTTTTCCATCTTAACCGTTGCCTTTACCTCAAGACGCTCGGCTTTTAGCTCAGCAGCATCTAGCTGACCAGATAAGGCCATGGCAAAACATCCAGCATGAGCAGCCGCAATGAGCTCCTCTGGGTTTGTCCCTGGTTCATCTTCAAAACGCATATTGAAATTATAGGGTGTATTGCTCAATATTCCTGTGGCTGTGGACAATACGCCCTTACCATCTTTTAGTCCGCCCTGCCATACAGCAGAAGCTCTTCTTTTTATAGCCATAACTAGTTCCTTTATTTGATTATTGTTCTTTTATCTCATTCTGGATGGATTGCAGATGAGGCAAACCACCCACTATTCAGCTCGCTTGACCGGAATTTTTAACGAGATGGATCATGCTGTCTCTTATTTGATTCTTCCACCAAACTTAACTTCAACTCTCTCACCTTATCAGAAATCAACACATCTTCCTGACGGGTCAGGTTGCCCGCTGTTTTAAAAAGCAGGGCCTCCAGAATACCGACACTGATTGCAGCTGCTTCGAGATTTTTCTCTGGTTTGCCAGTCAAGGGGTTAGGGGTTTTTCCCAACTGAGACCAGGCTCCTGCACTCAGTTGGTTCACCAGTAACGAAAATAGTTCATTGGGGTTAATCTTGGTGTTAGGCATTATGTCTCTCACATTCTCATTTTAAAATATCGCTCAGGTCAATACTGTCATCATCGCGTTCTACCACCAGAATACCCGACATGGGTACAATGATATATTTTTCGTCCTGATATTTAATATCGATGGCGAATTTTTTCAAATACAAAGCGTAGTCCCCCACTTCGATCTCCAGGGGAATGTATTTCACCTTGCTTGAGTCAGAAGCCTGCCAGACATCGTCATCACCCTCTGTACTGGCCAGTGGGGTTCCTGGTCCCACTGCAACCACGTAGCCCCCTTGAACGGACTCTTTCTCGGTAACCGTTGGTGGTAAATACAGACCAGATGATGTGCGGTCCTGGCCTGAATCGGGGTAAATCAACACCCGGTCACCAATCACATTGAGTTTATCTAGATTTTTTGCCATATGGTCTTCCTGTTATTTAGACCCGATAAACTAATATTTCTCCCATCAATTGGTGTTAACCTTTTTCGACTGCTCCATTTCTGCTTTCAACCTGCCCGCTTCGCTTGTGTGTCATCCCTGCCGAATATAGAACCATACCACCATCCAGCGAATTCAAGGTGGCCTAAACGCTTCAAACGATATATTTTGTCAATCAAAACGGGGGAGGGTTGATATGTGGCGTTCAACATCCATTAAGCTGCTTACCTTTCAATTGCTCATCACTATCTCGGGCTGGACATATGAAAAGATTTCCTATCCAGGGCCAATACTTTTAAGCCCCGGGTTTGAGATGCGCGGGGGTGCCCAAAGCATAGCCTCCCTGCATTTCCACCTGGCATCTCTAGAAGACAATTTGCTGGGGACCAAATGGGGGCCCGAAAACACGGTCACTGGCAAAATGGCAGGACTTGCAGGTCGTTCACTTAAATTTGCACTGCTTGATCTACCAGTTGATTACTTCAGCATGGTATTCATGCATGAGTGGTACGGACATGGTGCGCGTTATCGTGAGCTGGGTCTCAGCGGAATAGATTACGGCTACGAATGGCCCCCGCCTTATGGTGCCGGGGGTGGTTGGGCAGGCTATTCTTCTTCTCCTGGTGAGTACAGTACACAGGAACGTCTGGGAATATGGATTGGCGGAATTGAATCTGAGCATGTGCTTAACCGTCACTTACGACAACGCTGGATGGTCACTGGCTCAATGCATTATCGTGAGAGCTGGCTCTATTTCTGGTCCCTTCAAAACATACTTGTCTATATCGGGGATGCCCTGGATCTGGTGGAAAATCAACAGCGCTTTAATGATCCACAGGCCTACATTCACTACCTGAATGCAGACAATGGATTTCATACCATATCGAGTTACCCGTATAGCCTGGATGATTTAAAGAAAGCCAGCAATTTAAATGCTCTGGATCCATTTTTTTGGTTGAGCATTTACAACAACCTTATCGGTTATCTCTGGGGTGGCCAACCCTCTGCTTTTATGCCCTCCCTCGAGCTGGGTAAGGCTAAATACCTACCCTCTGTTCATGTGGGGTTAACACCTTTTGGCATGGAAACCTATCTTGAAAACTATCTCCTGTTGGACGAGGTTCTGTATTTGCTCTATTTCCGCTGGGGAGAAACCAGTTATTATGATGACTGGGGTGGAGTCGGTGGCCTTGTTTCATACCCTTTCTCAACATCGACATTTTCAGTTGACCTGAAACTTGATCTCTGGAGGCAACCTTCTTTGAAGTTTGGTGGAGATGAAGAACTACGCGGTGGAAAGACTGGGGCAGCCTTTTCTCTAAGGTCATATTTCAAAATCCCAGATACACGCTATCCAATTAAAGCCATCATTGAGGTGGGCTACAAATCTGTGGGCTTTCTTGAGGGATATCCCCTGGACAAGGCACCTGTTCTACTGTTTGGCATTCAGATGTAATCTGCCAATACAGTCTGTCTTCTTACATCCATGACAAACTAGACCTTCGACGAATTTTCTTAACAACAGCATCTGCCTCGCTTAGTTTGGGGCGAAATTATGAAATTATATGACTGGGAGAAATAAATGAGTATACAAGTAACTGGAGCAGAAAACGTCCGCTGGGATTTGAGTGAGCTTTTTTCAGGACTGGATGATCCAAAAATTGACATCGTTTTAAACGAAAGCCGTCAAAAGGCAGAGCGCTTTGTCCAGCAATACAGAGGTAACCTCGGTGATCTCACGCCGCAAGCTCTGGCAGATGCCTACAATGAGCTGTCGATCATAAGTGGCCCCCTCTATCGACTCGGCATGTTTGTTAATCTTGAATATGCTGTTGATACCGCAGACGACAACATCAAAGCCCTCTTGGGTAAAATTGAGCAATCCTCATCAACCACCGCAAACCTCGTGGTCTTTTTCTCCCTGGAGTTGGGTAATCTTTCTGATGATCAATTCGCCAAATTTGAAGGTGCTGAAGCGCTGAAAGATTTTGAGTACAAAATTACCAAAATGCGTAAAAATGCTAAATACAACCTCTCTGAAAAAGAAGAGCAGATCATCAACCTCAAAGACTTGAATGGCAGCAATGCCCATCAAAAACTCTATGGTGAACTCACCTCCTCATTTTCCTTTGATTTCGAAATTGATGGTGAGACTAAAACGCTTAACGGAGACCAGTTACGTGCCATGCGACAACATCCTGATGCAGATGTGAGACAAAGGGCGATGAAGATATTTTTCTCTCGGTATAAGGATAACTCTCTTGTTATTAATCACCTGTATAACTCATTGGTTAAAGACCATGGTATTGAAGTTGATGTCCGTGGTTTTGATCAACCTATCAGCACCATGAACACCCACAATGATTTGAGCGATGCAGCTATCCAGGCTTTGAATGATGTGACCACCGAGTCCTATTCTCTGGTTAATCGCTATTATAAGCTGAAGGCTAAAATGCTTGGAATGGACGAGATGACCCTGGCTGATATTTATGCTCCTCTGCCTCAATCGTCAAAGGCCTATCCTTTCGAAGACGCCAAGACGCTGGTTCTGGATGGGTTCAAATCCTTTGATAATGATTTTTATGAGATGGCCAAATCAATGTTTGATGAAAACCGGATCGATGCGCCAGTTGAGCCAAAAAAACGTGGCGGCGCTTTCTGTGCCAGCTCAACCCCTGACTTGAAACCATTTGTCCTCTTGAATTACACCGGCAAGGTTCGTGATGTTTCTACCATGGCCCATGAACTGGGACACGCCATCCACGCCATGCTTTCAAGCAAGCAGAAGTTGGCAAACTATCATTCCATTCTCCCCCTGGCTGAAACCGCCTCCATTTTCTCGGAGATGGTGCTTACTGATTCGCTGTTGAAGAAAGAGACAGATGTTGAGGTCAAGAAGTCCATGCTCACAGGAAAGTTGGAGGATATTTTTGCCAGCTCACATCGTCAAAACATGTTCAGTTCTTTTGAAATCGCTTCCCATAAGGCCATCAATGATCAACTCCAGAGTCCTCAGGCATTATGCGAGCTATACACGACAGAGCTAGAGAAAATGTTTGGCGACAGTGTGACCATCACACCGGAGTACGCCTGGGAGTGGTCCTCCATCCCCCACATTTTCAATGTGCCTTTTTATGTCTATGCCTACAATTTTGGAAATCTGTTGGTCTTTGCCCTGTATCAGCAATATCTGGAAGAGGGAGACTCCTTCATTCCCAAATACAAAGGGTTTCTGTCAATGGGTAGCTCAGCCAGTCCGGCTGACTTAACGGCCATTGTGGGTGCAGACATCAACCACCCTGATTTCTGGCGGAAAAGTTTAAGGTATATCGAGACGTTGGTGGATCAATTGGAAGCGTTGGTGTAAAAAAATTCTTCAAAGCGGGGATTCGAATCCCCGCCTGGGGAACACATGTTAATCTAACCCTTCCCTCGGGGACATCCTCGCCAGCTCTGGCGACCTCTCTCTGCCTCGCTCTTTTACCCGCTTTTTCCCTCGTAATCACCCACCCCGGTTCTTAATATTGGCGAAACCTATAGAACTGGACCCACATCATGAATATCAAAAATTCAACCAAGACAGATGCTGTTCTTAAAGAAGTTGGCGCGCGTTTGACCCAACAGCGTGTTCTGGCAAAACTCACCCAGGCTGGACTGGCAGAAAAAGCTGGTGTTTCCAAGCGCACTGTCGAGCGGATTGAAGCAGGGAGTTCTATCCAACTCTCCACCATGATCCAGGTTTTACGGGTCTTTAAATTGCTGGAGCCCTTTGGCTTCGCCCTGACCTCAGAAAAAGACAAGGCTCCAGTTAATAAGAAGTCAAAACCTGTGAAGGCGGAGAAAACCCTCTCACCTGAGCCCTCAAATAAAAGTCATTCCTGGGGATATTAACACTGCAGGTGGGGGGCTTAATGCATAGAACTTCTTATACAGATTCGTATCGGCTTGGTGCAAGCATCAAGCTGCTTATTCTTCTCCTGCTGTTGTCCGGAGTGTTGTTACCCCAGCAGTGGGAAGCAGTTGGACCCGTTTCACCACCAGATGGTATTGAGATAGCCAGCAATCCAGAAAATTCAAATGAAGTATATTTTGCCTCACTCCAAGCAGGTCTTTATTTGAGCACCAATGGTGGTCAATCATGGAACTTTGAAGGTGACTTCAATCAATTTTATACGAGGCATATTAAGTATAATCGCTTTAACCCTGAGCAATTTTATGTTGTTACAAATGGAGGTGTTTTTAAGAAGGAGTCAACTACCACCACTTGGGTTGAACTGACTGAGGGTGTTAGTTGGTCTGATGGCATGTCCATAGCCATTCCCTCTGGAAGTGGTGATACCATAGTTGTTGGAACGAATGTCGGTACTTACAGGACGCTGGACGGAGGGCTGAACTGGCAGAGTACCAATGCAGGCTTTGAGGGAATGGACCAATATGTCACGGTACTGGATTGTGATCCTTCAAGCCCACAAATAATCTATGCAGGGACTGCTGAGAGTTTGTACAAATCGTCTGATTTTGGTGCGACCTGGCAGAGATTAGTATCTTTTGATGACAGTGCATACCTAACAGATATTGCTACTTGTTCTATGGACCCCAATCTGATATTCGTGACGACAAAACATGATGGTATTCATCGCTCTGTTGATGGCGGTGCTACTTGGGTACAGGTAGCCGATTGGGGCATCCAGGTCCATGCAATTCGGATAAAACCAGATGATCCGCAAGTTGTATACCATGCTTCGTATTCAGGCGTGTTCAAGAGCACAAATCAAGGAGAAACCTGGGCGGAGGTTCTGGACAATGGAAGCATCGGTCTGTCTACGAGCGAGCAAGCCCCAAATATTATCTACGCGGGAACCACCCATGATGGAATGTTTCGCAGCGACGATTCAGGTCTGCTATGGACAGAAATGAATACGGGTCTTCAGGGGATGAGAGTCGAAGATGTTCATCTCGTGGATAATGATGGGCGATATATCTTTATCTGTGGAGAAGGAAACATTCTCCGGGCAAATACTCAACTTGATGAATGGGTTGATATCTCGCCTCCGGTTGCCTCGAGCTACTCCCAGTTTTTAACCAGCAGCCCTTTTCAAAACACATTATATACTGGAGGCAGGACTCTGTTTACAAGCACGGATAATGGCGATTCATGGTCGCTGATCAACAGTGGAATTCCCTTTATGTACCTCAACGATTTGAAGGTACATCCACTTGATCAAAGTACACTCTTTTTGGGAGGTAGCTACGCGTTTGAGGGTTTTGATGTTGGATTATACAAGTCAATAAATGATGGTTTGACCTGGGATCATGTAACTGATCCATTAATTGCTGAGGCCTCGATCTATACGATCAGATTCGATTCACTTAATTCAAATGCCCTGTACATAGCCGGCTCACCAGGTGTTTTTTTGAGTGAAGATTTTGGAGAAACGTGGACTTCAATTGCTAATAGCCTACTGGAGGGGGTTGTCGTTTTCGAGATTGGCGTCTCTCCCCATTCATTCGGTGATATATATGCATGTACTCATTTGGGTTTATTTCGGGCAGAGCGGAATGTGTGGAATTGGGAACAGGTCGGTCCCGCGGGACAACAAGTCTTTTCAATCACTTTTCAGAATGATACAAGTTTCATAGCTACCTCAGATGGCGTTTATATGAATATCTCCGACCAGGAAGAATGGCACGAGTTTAACGATGGCATGGGTCACCGTGATGTGAGAAAGGTGATCTACGACTCAGTTAACCATTCCATTTATGCTGGGTCATATGACGGTGGCTTATTTAAATATGATTTCTTAGACACTACAGCACTGGCGCTGAAATCTTATAAGGCCTTGCCGTCCGCACATCACATGCTACATATCTCACCAAATCCAGCAAACCCATCAATAGCAATAGTGTACGAGCTCTCTAAAGCCACAAAGGTTACCATGTCGATCTTTGACTTGACGGGACGTCAGGTTTGGTCTACGGAGGCTGTCCCACAAGCCGCAGGAGAACATCGGGAGCAGTGGAATGGAATAAACCAGAGGGGTGGTCAGGTCACATCAGGTCTCTACATAGCAACCGTAACCACAACCACTTGGCGAGAGTCCAGGAAATTTGTGATGCTTCGCTGATCAGTTCGAAAGCGATTGTTGAGGAATGTGCTTTGCGAGGCTCCAGGCTGGCGAATATTCAAATGTAGCTAAGCTGGTTTATTTGCGATAAGCTCGCTTTAGTTTCTTAATTAGTAACCATTTAGCTATATTTGGGGAAAGGTGGCCTCAATGATCCATTCCAAGATTCGATACATATTGTTAATGATCAGTTTAATGACGCCATCCCTGTTCGGCTTTATTCAAACTGAGCCTTTTGGTGTGGGGGAAATTACCTCTGCTCCAGGTGAATATCAGCCAAACCCAAATCGTAACAATATTACCAGAGATATTGATGTGGTTATGTCAAACCTGGATGGGTTTAATGCTGATGTCGATTTCGGTGGCTGGACCGGAGATTATTTTATGCAACTCTATGTCCCCACAGCTGATGGCTTTATCAATTCAA
Source organism: Fidelibacterota bacterium (assembly GCA_016784025.1). GTDB lineage: Bacteria > Fidelibacterota > UBA8477 > UBA8477 > JABMPR01 > JABMPR01. The sequence goes on from JADHVL010000016.1 coordinate 11,864, forward strand.
TTGATTTTCATTTCTCAGACCTGGCTGAATATTCCGGCGGTGGCATCCAGGTTCAGATCTATGAGTCCAATTACGACTGGCCGGAAATTAACACATCAGAGATTGCTGATGATCCTGATTATTCTTCCCTGGGGTACTATGATGAAGAAAGTGGTGTTGAGATCATGGGCTCAAATTGGATCTTTGGAGGTATAAATAATAATGACGGTGCAATCGTTGATAAAGTATATGATCCCCTTGGGGCTCAGGTATGGCCCAGTGATGGTTTTGGTGAACTTTCTCTTGAACCCAATGATGATGATGGTGATTGGTTTAACTTTGATCTTCTGGCTTCAGGGGGAAGTAGCTATGAGTTTACCCGTAATGAGCCCTTTGTTTTGGTAGCAAAATTTGTTGGTTTCCCTGAATACAGACCACCTGATGGCTGGTGTGGCACTGGTGACGGTACTTACGATGATATGGATTATCGTATGGGTTTTTATGCAGCCAGAAGATACGTTGACCCTCAACCCACAATGAAATTCAACGGTCAGTATTGGTATGGAGGTTGGTATATTAGATCTTATATCTGGGACTGGGATGTGCATGTGACGCTTACTGGTGATCGTGGTCCGGTTATCTCCAATTGGACACAACTTGATGTTACCCTGGATCATGGACCTCGTACGGTTACCGCTGATATCTTTGATGATAACCCGGCAGGTGGCACCTTTGGCGTTGCCTCTGCTGAACTAATGTACAGCATTGATGGCGGTGAGTATGTCGCAGTTGCCATGACTGAGAATGATACGGCCTGGATCGCTGACATTCCTGGTCAAGCTAGTGGACACGTCGATTACTATTTTTCGGCTACTGATATTAATGATTTAACAACAACCACTCCACCTTTCGGATACGACATATTTGTACCCGGTGCACCCGCTCTCGTTGTTTTCAATGGCGGGGCAATCTCGGGATATCCATATGAATACTATTTTGGGATCAGTGGTTCTTTAGCACATCTGGTCGCAGATTTCCCTCACGATGTATGGGCAACAGAAATTCAAGCTGACTTGGCGACTGCGTATACCACTATCTATGAATTCTCTGATCCATTTGATGGTCCAGATGATGATAACCGGGAAGTGATTCGAGCCTGGCTCGCAGAGGGTCATAAAAACTACTTCTTATCAGGTGATGAATTGTTTGGTGTTTGGACAGGTTGGGAGGATCAGGACTATGTCGTCGGCGATTTTGAATATGATGTTTTAGGTATAAATCACATCTACAATGATATTGCTGAATCATCAGATGCTACAACAGATATTGAGGCTGTCGCCGGGAATATATTGACCGGAGGGTTGTATACTGCCCACAATGCCCTTGGGGATACACTTGTATATGATCCCGTATACGAAATAGGTGGTTTAAATGGGCTGGACGGTTTTGATCCCATTAACCCGGCTGAAGTCAAGATGACTTTATTGGATGGTTCTACTGCAATTGGTTTAAATCGCGAAGTCAGTGGCGATAAGATTGTCTTCCTGGGATTCGACCCTATGAGCATTAATGCCAGACCGTATACCTGGTGGGGATATGATTCACTCAGCGTACAGACTCAGTCATTGTTGTGGTTTGGCATCCTGGATGAGCTCGTCGATGTTGATGATGATGCCGGTATTCCAGGCGAATTCAGTCTAGCTCAAAACTATCCAAACCCGTTTAACCCAAGTACAACTATTGAGTACGATCTACCAAAACAAGCAGATGTCTTTCTTGCTATTTATGACATCACGGGCCGAGAAATACAGACTCTCGTCTCCACATCACAGTCGCCGGGTAACTACCAGGTTAGCTGGGATGGAACCAACCGAGACGGGCAGCAAGTAGCAGCAGGGATGTACTTTGCGAGGCTCTGGGTCGGTGACTCTTTCAGCGTTGTTAAAATGGTATACTTGAGATGAAACGGGAAGGCAAATGAAAGCAGCATTCATCCTTCTCATACTCATGCTGGGTTTAATGGGCTCTGGAATTTCACAGGACATTCAACGTGACGTTCAAGATCATGATACCACTTTGAGCTGGTTGAATGGGATTGAAGCGGATGTCGATTTAGGTGGCTATCATTATGATTATTTCTTTGAATATTTTATTCCCGAAGCAGATGGATATATCAATTCAATTGACTTCAATTTCTCTGACCTGCCAGACATTCCAGGATGTGGAATAGGTATAACAATATTTTTTACTGACTATCCAGATTGGGATGAGATTGAAACTTGTGTCATCGCGGATTCTTGTGGTGCTGGTCATCTCGGATACTACTTAAATGAAAATGCCCTGGGCATATCTTCTGGAGAGTGGATTCAAGGTGGAATAAATACTCTTGACGGTGCAATTCCTGGCTTTAACTATGACCCCCTTGATGGCCAACTCTGGCCGGCATTTGGCAGGGGAAGCCTGTCTTTGGAGCCAAATGAGCTAGATGAGGGGCTGGTGAACTTTGACTTGATGCACTACATAACTGATTCCTCGATTCTGGCCAACACACCGCTCGCCATCGTGGTTCAACTGTTCTGCCAGGACTCTTCAGTGTTAGACTCGACACAAACCAGGATGGGCTTCTACTCGGCACAGTTAGACCAGGAGCCCCAACCTTGCTTGAAGTTTTTCCATCCACAATCAAATCCAAACGGCAATTGTGGTGAAGATGATTGGGGTTGGTATATACAAAGTCATGTCTGGGATTGGCGCGTAAATGTGACCTATACAGGTCCACTTGGCATTGATCCACTGGGTGCGCTTCCAAATAGACCAGAAATTATTTCAATCTTCCCAAATCCATTTAACCCCACCACAACAATTGAGTATGAGATACAAGAAAACTCAGAAGTCTCGCTGAAAATCTTTGATGTCGCTGGTCGCGAAGTAAACACACTTGTCAACATATCTCAAGCAGCCGGACAATACGCTGTTAACTGGGGTGGATTCACTTTCGATGGTCAGCAGGTAGCCGGAGGCATGTATTTCGCCGGGTTGCAAGCTGGCGAGTATTCCAGTGTGGTTAAGATGGTTTATTTGAAATGAAACGGGTAAGTAAATGAAAACAACACTCATTATTCCGATTCTTATGCTGGGTTTAACCGGTTGAACTCAAAACAATACATAATAACTTTCTTTCTTCTCTCATTTATAATCCTCACTACCTGTGAGGAAAGCTCAAATGAACCAAGTGATCCGGTATCTCTATATCCAGATCTTGGATTAACTCGTGATGATACTCTCGAAGCAGAGATGATTGCTTACTTCATGGACCAATCACTTACTGCCTCAGATTCATCTCATGAGAGGGAATTGTATCTCCTAAACAATCTTCGTTTAACTTTTCGAGATTCATTCCTTTTTGTGGATAGTGTGCGTTTTTTTCCACCATGGGTCCCAGATATGCTTCTCGTTGGTGTTGACACTTTAACCGCAACCCAAATCAATAACGGAACATACTCGGGCTGGGATTCACTTCCTCCTGAGATGAGACCAGATTCGGTCGGTGTTATAGGTAAATTGGGGTGGGGTCGTATTTATCCCCCAACGGGGTTTCACCCAGTCCTTCTCAGCGAATACTACGAGCAAGTTCCAGGAGTCAGATATGCCGAGCCAAATGGAATGGCGTGGGTAGATTTTCCTAAGGTTCCATTGGCGATCGTTCATGGTGACTCCGGTAACAGCTACTTATTTGCTAGAGGATGGCCTTTTCCCACGGCCTATCATATGTTCGAGTACAATTCCGAAACGCCTTTTTACCAGGGGACACCTTTTCAAGGATCAGACTCAGCCTACTTCGCGTACAATCGTTTTTTGGATAGATTTATGGACTGGGGTAACCCTTGAGACGGATCCATCAAAAAGCCAGTCTTTGTTCCCTGGGAACGATGACAGAGAAGCCTGCCCAGCTTAGCGGGTTTTGAGCCCATCTTAGTCCAGGGGGCGTAAACGGGTTCAAGGTTTTAGGAAGAATTTGGTTCAACCATCAACTGCAGAGAAATGAGCTGGAGGTAAAGATGAGTCATTTAGGATTGAAGCAAGGACTGGTTCTGTTCCTGTTGGGTTTATTGGGATGGGCGCTTTGTGGAACTATTATGTTTGTCGGAATGGCATTAATAGATCTCCAAACGACATTGATAATTCATCTAATTGGAGCCCCAATAATTTTTACGCTGATTTCATTGTTCTACTTCACAAAATTGAATTACACTTCTCCCCTACAAACGGGTATCATCTTTTTGTCGATCATCATTTTTCTGGATTTCTTTTTGGTTGCATTGGTGATAAATCGGAGTTTCGATATGTTCTTAAGCCCGATAGGTACGTGGATTCCATTTTTATTCATTTTCCTTTCAACATATCGAACAGGGATGCTGGTTGGAAAGCGTCAGGGCGAACCAGAATCTACCGAATAAAGGACCGTCTTTGTACCTGTGGATCGACATCAGGTAATCCTGCCTTGGGCGGGGTTTGAAGTGAATAGATTGTTTCTGGCAAAGGAGAAAACGACATGAGCGAATCCGGCGACCCAACCTTTCCAATCAGAGAAAAAGCTGCGGCATTTGAAAATGTCGTTACCGGGACTTCATGCAATCAAAGCTCCTTCAAAACAAAGCGTGGATCATTTTTCTTTGCTGGCCCTGGAGCAAAAGGCGTTGGATTTAAAGCCATGTTCAAGTTAAAGGCCTCAATGCCACAGGCTCAAGCACTCGCCAAAGATATGCCCAGTCGTTTCGAAGTCGGTTCTACTGGTTGGGTAACCACCAGATTTTCCACAAAAGACCCCCTCCCAAAGGAAATCTGGGAGAAATGGCTTGAAGAATCCTATCTGATTACCGAGAAAAAGATCTAACTAAAAACTGAAACAGCTTATGGAGATTTCCTGGCTTGCTTGAGACCTCTGACGCTCTCCGCTTGAAGCATATAGCGCATCATTCGAAAAGCCACAAATTCTGGGCTGAATAATCGAACACCCCTGGCCATAAAGAAAACAGGTCCCACAAAAAGAAGGTTCATAAAAGTTCTGTAAAGGGGTGATACATCTGGAAATCCAGTCATTTTTACAAAACGGCTGGGCAACACGGGATAGAGTTCCGGATAGGCTTCTAAAAGTTTGGGAATGCCCTCTTTTCCAAACTCATACTTCAAAGCCAGACTGTTTCGCAGGGAGTTATGCAGGCAATAGGCTACTGCTTCAGGTTCGAAGTGAATCTGGTTTTGTGGCTGGGCACTTATACGATGGGCTAAATCGATATCTTCAGCTTCGTGGTGATCAATATTTTCGGCATATCCGTCAAAAGCCTCAAAAACTGCCTTCCGGATTGAAAAGTTTGAAGTGTTTACATAACGCAGGGGTGGTGATTGTTTTGATCCTGCCTGTGCTGCCCAGCGGCGGGTGCTGCGATAATCACTATCCAGAAATCGAAACCAGCGATTCTTTTTTACAAAGGCCGGCAGATAGATTTCACCCATAACTGCAGCGGTGGCTCCGTCTTCATAAGCTTCGAGGTGACGATATAGCAGACCAGGGGAAATTTCCAGAGAACTCTCCAGAAAAAGGATGATCTCATTCTTGGCAGCGCCCACACCCAGGTTACGTCCTCGAGCTCGATTTGTGGTACTGTCCACTGAAACAAACTTCAAATCAAATGAGAATTGATAGTCCTTTAAAACGGCTTCAACTTTTCCTGTTAAACCCTGTAAGACCATGATGACCTCAAACTCCAGATCCTCATGTTCAAGACGCTCGCAATCAGTGAGAATGCGCACACAGGCACCGGGGTCGGCGTTGGCAAAGATGACAATGCTCAACTTAGACCAGGTCATGGGGCAACTCCTTGATCCAGCCCTGTTTCAGATAAATATCATAGACCGAACGCATGACAGCTTCAACACTGTGGGTCTTTTCCACCCATGCTCTTCCAGTCTTTTTCTTCTGAATGATCAGCTCTTTGTCTGAGATCAGTTTCACCAGGTCTTCGTAGAGAGATTCCTTGTGGACATTCACAAAGGGATGTTCTCCCAGGAAGGTTTCATATTCTGGTAAAAGGTTGGTACAGCAGGCCAGACCCATGGAAAAAGATTCCACAGAATTCATACCATATCCCCAGCCACCCAGATTGGCAACCTGATCGATATAAATATCGCATTCTGCCTTTTTTTTCAGAGTCACATCATGGGGCTCGTTTTCAATCAGGACAAACTCAATACCATGACTCTTTTCAAGCTTTTGACAGGCCTCAATGATGACATCAGAGCCCTTCCAGTAGCGGTCACGTGTAGCATGACAAATTTTTAGAGGTTCGTTGAGCTCATAGCGCGGGGTATGATTGTTCACCTCGAAGGGCAGAAACACATATTCCATATTGGGGTGTTTCTCCAGGAGATCCAATTCGCTTGAGGTGTTGATATCCACCAGTTTGTCGATCCAGGGAAACACGCCGCGGGTGCGCATATCCACGCCGTGATAATTAGCGATGATGTGCTTGCCTTGTTTTTTTAGTTCATCAAAAGGCCAGGCTGAGGTCCTGAGAAAACCGTGACCGCCCTCAAGATGATAGATGTCATAATCCAGCAGGTCGTGAGCCTTAAAAAATCGTTTCAGCAAGGGTTTCCATATCTGGTCACGCATGCTAAAAAAGAGGGCTCGCTGAAAAGAAGGTTTCCATTCTGGTGGATACCCCTTGGCATCTTCATAAAGTTTGCTTTCGTCGCTTATGATGCTTTTTGTCTTTTTAAAAATTTCTGTTTTAGGCAGGAATGGCAGATCCAGACAAATGTCTTCAGGAAAACCTTCTGCTGTGGGAAAGAGCGTCACGAAATTAGCCTCGTTTCCCAGTTTGCGATGGGCATCCACAAAGAGCTGGAGGGTCCCCGAAGTGTTTTCAGAGCGCAGATACAGTATTTTTAGCGGGCGTCCCATGCGTTCCTTACTATGAGATGTAGATACAGCCGGTACTGTCTCCTGGTTAGCTCTAAATCTTGCTCAATTCGTCGCTTGAACCGTCTTTCCATGCTTTTGGGGAGGTCAATCATTTTTAAGAGCGACCAGACAAAGGGGTAGGTCAAAATGGTTCTTTCCAGTTCGGGATGTTTCATCAGCAGGGCTGGCAGACCGACGCGCCCATATTCCTGGAGTTTGGTGCGGACTTTCACGTGGGACTCAAGAGTGACTCGCTCCAGGGGTAGGTTTTCAATGATGATTCGTTTGGAATATCCCTTTTGGTCCAGGCGATATGCCAGGTCCAATTCATGGCCACCGTAGTGGTCCATGCTTTCGTCAAAACCATCCACCTCATTGTATATTGATTTCTTGAGAAGAGCTGCTCCAAACTGAGCGTTTTTTACAGGGAGATTCCCACCTGCATTAGCTATCCGACCACTTTGGTCCACCAGAAAGTCCTGAAAATGGTCTGCGACGAGTTCGGTTTCTTTAACCAGTAGGTGCTGGGCCACATCAAAGGTGTGTGTCTCAATAAAACTTGAAAGCTGTGAGACATAGTTTGCTGGAATCTTCAGAAACACAGAGAGTAAAACAATGAAATCCCCTTGGGCATGTTTGATGCCGGTGTTTCTGGCGCTGGCAGCACCGCTCCGGGATTCATTTCTAAAAAGTTTAAACCGGTCTGGAGCTGTGGAAACCAGCTCAAGTGGTTTAGGTGAACCATCATCTACAACGATGACTTCCCAGCTATTGTCAGGCTGGTTGGCAATAAATTCGCCTATAATCCGATCCAGATTATCCTGATCGGTGAATGCCGGAAGCACAATTGAAATCATTACATCTGAATTCATATAATTGACCCAGCCCTCACCCCTTTGTGATCCATACTCAACACCAAGCAAAACCCTTTTTGTTAGAACCTGTTCGTCTGCCGCTGAAAATAAAGCCAATCCCTCCTGGATGAAGCACATTGTGGAGCTCTCAACATTTTCAAGTTAATTGAAAAACCTTTTCCAGACTCATTTTGTTCCCTCTAGATTGAATGTTGTGAAATCAAAGACTGAAAACCAGATTTCCCTGAGGAAATTTCCTTTTCCCTTTCAGGCCATGTTCGCCATTTGTAGCGATGTAGACCATGCAATTTCCCTCCCGGCCTATCTGGATTTTATGCGGTTTCTAAACACGGATCAGCAAACATCCTACGGAAAGGGTGTTAGCCTGGAGATATCCAATAGCTTTTGGTTTTACAATGCTGTTGGGGATGAGCAGCTTAGTTATTTTCAAGGAACTTCAGATATAGAGAGTGAGTTTGCTGGTGTTTGCCGTGATTTCTGGAACTCCGGGCATATTGATACGCTGCATGGTTATGGTGACTTCAATAGGGGCGGCTTTGAGCGACACTATGCAGAACAAGCTCTAGAGGAGCTTGATAAGTGGAATGTTAAAATCCCCGTTTGGGTAAATCATGGGAACGATAACAACCACCAGAAGCTGGGAAATTATCCTGGGTTTGACGGTGCAAACCCCAGTTCAAAAGCCTACCATTTTGATCTTCTTCGAGAACATGGAACGCGCTTCTATTGGGCTGGCAGGACCACCCATGTTTGCGGTCAAAGAGCTACTTTTTCTCTGGGACATGCCGCTCATAAACTTCTACAATCTTTAGTTGTAAAAACCAAATATCGACATATCGACCGACCGCTTCCAGATCCCCTGAATCGTCTTCTAATACCAGCCAAACAGACAGATGGCGGTGAGTTGTTTGAGTTCCAGCGGTTTATTTCGCGCTATGGCCAGGTTAAAAACACTGACTTACACGACCTCAGCCTGCAGTTAACTCGAGGCAATTTATCTACTTTAGTTAAAAATGAAGGCTACATGCTGTTGTATACCCATATGAATGAGCACCTGCCCGAACAACAAGCTCTCCCAGCTGGTGTTGAGGCGGGGTTTCGCCTGCTGTCAGAATATTCTCAAGCAGGTGATTTACTGGTGACAACAAGCTCGCGCTTGTTACAGTATGCTGATATTCATGAGCAGCTTGCCTGGGAAACGAAGTTTTCGTCAGATCAAACACAAATCCATCTTTCCCGTCTTGATGACCGCCCGCTGGTAGAAGAAGCCCTCCAGGGCATAACTCTTTATTGCACAGAACCTGAAAAAATCACCCTTTTTTGTGGTGAAAAACAGCTCTCTTTAAAGATTAACCCCATTGATTCATCAGGCAAACCCTCTGTCTCTGTGGTTTGGGAAGCACTTGAGTTTCCTGTTTGATCTTCAATTTGCTTGAGTCCGCCTTAAGAAATCCTAACTTCCAAAAAATGATGGAGAATTGAAGTGTTCAGGCATCTATTTCAACTTATACGAATCTTATTCTCGGTGGTCTTCTGGCGACAAAGTGTAAAAAAGTTTCGCTTTTTTGTACATGATAATGTTTTGGCAATACCGCGCCTGGCAGCCATGGGTTCTGGAACCACCATCTCCCCTTCAGCAGCTTTTGCCTACCCGGAGAATATTTCTCTGGGGGCTAATTGTCTTATCAATCACAACAACCGACTCTATGCCGGACCGGAATCAAAAATCGTGTTATCAGATGATGTTATGGTGGGTCCGGATGTGTTTATAACTGCTGATTCTTTTTCTGCGTCTATGAATGATTCAATTGGGACTCATTCGGGAAAAACGGCTGATGTTTTTATTGGTAAAAATGTTCGTGTTGGTGCCCATAGCATCATTCTACCAGGAGTCGAAATTGGATCAAACGTGGCTATCGGTGCTGGTTCAGTAGTAACTAGAGATGTTCCAGACAATGTGATGGTTGCAGGTAATCCTGCCAGGGTTGTAAAAACTTTATCTTAGGTGATTGATACCTATTAAAGTCTGTTCAGTTTTTTCTAATGTTTGAATAGTTCTCGTCTGATTTGCTTCAGCGACAAAACCCCGACAAGATCCAACAATGGAAAATAGATGATAACCAGCGCCAGGTTAACCAGTAAATATTGGTTTTCCAGGAGCATGGGGATAAAAAAGAGCAGCGCGATCACGATAAAATTTTTGGCCATTTTCCCGAAATTGTAGGGCACGGGGTAAAACCTGCGAACTGTAAAATAGATGACCAGGCCTTGAACAATATAGGTCAATACAAGGGCATAACCGGCAGACAGAAAGCCCCATTTAAGCACTGATAAAAACAGAATATTCGCGCTGATGTTCACCAAAAAACCAATCCCGGTAAACAGGGGAATGTATAGCGTCTTTTTCTTGATGTAGGCCCCAACAATAAAGTTTTGGGATAGTCCAAAAAGCATATTTCCCAGCAAAATGAACGGAACCACCTTGAGTCCTGGATGGTATTCTGTGGCAATTATGTAGATATCACCATAAGGCAGTTTAAGCAGTTCCACCAGCACGATGGAAACGCCTAGATAAATGAAGCCTGTAACAGCCACAAAGAGCGTGAAAATTCTAGCAAAGATGTAGGGGGCATCAGGGTCTTCTCCCCTAGAAAGATAAAAGGGCTGCCAGGCAAACCGAAAGGCTGTAATCAACAGGGCCATAACCACACCGATCTTATAACCGGAAGCATACAGGCCGACATCATGGGCTCCCAAATAATGTTTCAACAGAAAGCGATCGCTCACGCTGATTAGAATTAAAAAGAAGACTGCTGGAACTGTGGGCAGGCCGTATTTAAGGATGTCTTTCCAGATCTGTCTGTCCCAACGGAATCGAAAATATTGCCACAAAACGGGGGAGCTGAGTAGAAACTTGGCTAAGGAACTGATGGCGTTGGATAAAAGGATACCCTCAAGCCCCATTTTTTGAAAAGCTACAAAATAGATATTCAAGGACAGGTTGATCACAACTTCCACAAAGACGATCAATACATAATTGACCGGTTTGTTCACGGCTCGATAATAGACAATTGGGAGAAAAGCCAGGGCGTCAAACAGAATGATCAGAGACAGATAAAGCAGCATGACAGAGTTGGGGGGAATACTGATCAATCCAGATGAGAACGTGGGTAAAACTAGATAGATGCCTGCTGTCAGCAAAAAGGTAGAGATAAAAATGCTGGTATATACTGTATTCAATATCTGTTTGCGTTTGTTCTCATCCTTTTCTGGAATAAAGAAACGCATAAAAGCCGTGTCCATCCCATGAATGAAGAAAACATTGGTTAAAGCAATAAAGGAGTATACCAAACTATAGACACCATAGTCTTCTGTGCTGATTAGGTTGGTATAAAAGGGCAGTAGTAAAAAGGTCATGCCCCGGTTAAGGATGTTTCCAATACCATAAACCAGGGTATGCTTTGAAAGTTGTTTTATGCTTGAAGCTGCCTTGCTCACTCTACTGGACCCCAGACTTCAAAGAAGGGGCGATACTCTAGAAAATCAACGGGGTAATAGGTCAACATGTTGAGCTTCTTGAGAAACCGCGGTTCTGACTCAGCTTCAAAAGTCATTTTTAGCTCATAGTTTCTTGATGTACACAAAGAGTCGAACCGGGCAGCCATTTCTCGGGAATTTTCAAAACGCACGCTGCTGCCTTCAAACCAGAACCGATTTACAACAGCCCAATCATTACCTGTGGCCCAGGTCTCTGGAAACTCAAGCGACTTAATGGATCGTCCTGAATACCGTTTCGAAGCCCAGACATCCCAACCGGCTCTGAGCCAATCCGGGTTTTGTCCGGCATAATAGGGTTGGGTAATAATTCTGCCCTCGGGATTCGACATATTGTCACCCGCCCAGCGGAAAGCCTGCTGCATCACAACCTTATCCTGAAAATGTCCATGGGAGTGGAGCAGTGTGCGGACAAACATGGGCGAAAAAAGAATAATTCCCATGAGTACAAACGCGATTACAGAAACCCTGGCAGAAACACCGCTGGCTAAAAGGGATTTTCTCAATGCGTAAAAAGCCCTGACAATGCCCTCTGCGCCAATGAGAAACATGGCTGGCATAATAGGCATGAGTAGGCGTGGTTTAACCCCAAAATAGACAACTGAAAGTGAACCCAGAACCACCCAGGGCATAATCAGCCAGAAAACATCACGTCGCTTTTCCTTCCACAGTCCAATTATTGCAAGCACACCAAACATGGCCAGCAGGGGCGAGAAGAAATCCCAGGTAAACAACATGCGGTACATGATTCGAACCATGTTTTTTATATAGACAAAACCGCTAAAAATGAATTGTTCGCTATAATCAAGTTGACCATAGCCAATCTGCAGTGGATTTCCAAAATGGGAGTAATTGGTAACCAACTGGATGGAAATTCCGGCTACAAAGCCGAAGAATCCCAGGAACCAAAAAGAAGGATAGAGATGAAAAGCCCAGATGCGACGATCACCGACGAGATAAATCAGAAATAGCGGTAAAAAGAAAACGTAATTCCAGCGAAAGACAAAAGCCAGGCCCAACATAAAGAAAGACAGAAAGAGGTCGCGGGGGCTTTGGGTGTCCAGGAATAACAACATGAGGTATATGGCGCCCAGCAGCATGGCCAATGAGCCTGGATCCGAGGCCGAATTTATGCTGTGGATAAATGGACTTTCAGCCAGGGACACAAAAATGGCTGCAATAATCCCTGTGGCCGGATTGAAGATTCTTTTACCCAATAAGTAGGTGAAGGCCACAGCGAGAAAGATGAAGAACATCCCATGCCAGAAAGCACCTGATTCAGCCTGGCCTCCCAGGATCTCGCTTAGCTGTATAAAGGGTATTAATGTCAGGCTGGTGCCAATGGGCCAGATAGGTGTCTTCCCATCGACGAGATATTTTCCATGCTCCAGAATGCTTTCGGCGCCTGAGAAATAAGCGACTGGATCTCCATTATAGAGATAGGGGCCTTGAAATTGTAACCGTGGAAGTACCGTTATCAAAAACAGTACAAACAACACGAGATAGTGCTGTTTACGTGTAAATGGATTTATGGCCAGCTCGTCCTCCCTGATTCAATCAGAAATTAAGCTCAAAGGTATCACGAAATACGCCGGCAGCACCGAAATTTTCTTTAAATCGACCCAGGCCGAAATTGGGTTCCATGTTGACTGTGAAGATGCCAAAATCCAGATATTTGAATGAGTTCTCATGACACCAGGAAATAATCTCATAAAACAACAGGTTTACGGCTCTCAGGTGTTGATAGTCTTCGATATGGCTGATATAAAAAGCCAGGACAACATCATTGTTTACTGAAAAATTCACCACCCCAGCAATGAGTTTCTCCTCCCAGTATGCCCCAAAAAGTCGAATCTGATCGGGATACAGCTCTTTAAGTTGGAGCAGTTCATCCAGGGTGTGAGTAGGTTGGACATTATGTCGAATCTTCAGGTTTTCCTTTAGCAGGGCATAGAAGGCTGCCCAATCATCAGACTCCTTGATTGTGACACCCTGTTTGATGGCCTTGCGGACTGCGGTTCTGTGTGAAGCAGCAAATCTTTCCAGGTTTTTTTTAGGAGATGACTCAATGGTGAGCATGGATGAAACATCACGCTTTTTATAAGTAAAACCATGCTTGATAAGGGAAAAATCAAGATAATTGCTGACGGTGTGCTGGTAAATCGCCGGTGGCAGGGTCATTTGAATTCTGTTAAAACCAGCTTTCTGGGCGTAATCACAAATGACTTCAACGAAATCATAACTTTCTTGAAAACTCAGATTTTGCTGGACGATGATACCACCATAGGAGGAACCCTGGTGGCTTACAAGCGCCCGGCCTTCATCGGTCAAGATCTCAACCGCGGGAAAAAGTGCCTTTAGTTTTCCGCTTTTCTCAATGATAAGGCTGTGGTCCTTGAAACGACCTTCTGGATGATAACCCAGGAATTTGCGCTCATGAAACAGGGTGCCATTGTTCGCGGTGGCAACAAATTGCTCCCAGAGAGGGGTATCAGACGACGAGAAGACTCTGGCGGATATTGTCATGTGGGTTTAGCTGATCTCCCAGTCTGTTAAAACATCTTCTGCGTGGGTGGCGACTTTGACCTTTTCATAAATTTTATCAATTAGGCCGGTTTCATTTATCAGAAATGTTTTTCTAAATACGCCCATATATTTGCGTCCATACATGGATTTCTCGCCCCAGACTTCATAGCTGTTGACCATTTCTTTTTCAACGTCAGCCAGCAAAGGAAAGTTCAGATCTTGTTTCTTGATAAAATTCTGGTGGGATTTCTCACTATCTATACTTACGCCAAGCACGGCGATATCATGTTTTTTGTATGCCTCGATATTGTCACGGAAGCTGCAGGCTTCTTTAATACAACCAGGGGTCTGGTCTTTGGGATAAAAATAGATAACCAATTTCTGTCCTTTAAAATCGAACAACTGGACAGGGTTTCCGTCCTGGTCATTGAGTTTGAATTGAGGTGCTTTATCTCCAACACTTAACATGTGTAGTTCTCCTTAGTTTGGGTCAGGAACGCATTACAGGGCCAGACAGGCGACGTAAAAGCGCCTTGATCTCGGCATTAAAAATGTCGTCCTCATCCATTTTTATTTTAATTGTCTTGCAGGCATGAATCACTGTGGAGTGGTCGCGACCACCATAAAACAGACCAATGGATTTGAGTGAGTTGTGGGTAAGCTCTTTTGAAAGGTACATGGCTGCTTGCCGGGCCAGGGCAACTTCCTGTTTACGTCCCTTGCCATAGATATCATCGGTTTTAACACCGAATGATTCAGAACAATTCTTTAACACATCTTCCATGCTCACAATGGGCTTGGCCATTTTGCCAGTAAGATCCATGAGCACCTTGTGGGCCAGGTTCAGATTGATATCGCTTTTGGCCAGAGATGAATATGCCAACAAGCGGATCAGTGCACCCTGGAGCTCCCGGATATTGCTTTCTATGTTTGTAGCGAGATACTCAATCACATCATAGGGCATCTCAATGCCGCTTTCCTCAGACTTCTGGCGCAGAATGGCTACCCGCGTCTCAAAGTCTGGCGATGTGATGTCTACCATAAGACCAGCCAGAAATCTTGAGGTCAGTCTTTTTTGCAGACCAATCTCGCCTGGAGGGCGGTCTGTGGAAAGAATGATGCGTTTCCCGTTCATGTGGAGATCATTAAAGGTGTGGAAGAATTCTTCCTGGGTCCGTTCTTTCTTTTTAAAGAACTGAACGTCATCTACAATAAGCAGATCTGTTTTGCGATACCGCTGGCTGAAGAGACCAGCCTTGTTCTCGCGAATGGCGCTGATAAAATCCATGGTGAATTTTTCAGAGGAAATGTACAAGATACGCTTGTTGGGGTTGAATTGATGATAGGCATTGCCGATGGCATGTATGAGATGGGTTTTGCCCAGGCCTACACCGCCATAAACAACCAGTGGGTTATACATGTTGTTGTCATTGGAGTTGACCACCGCTTCCGCTGCCGCTTTGGCAAACTGGTTGTTGGGGCCTTCGACAAAATTTGAAAAGGTAAATTGTTCGTTGAGGTTGGTTTCATAGCCCTGGGTTCTGAGCACGGGTTCTTCTGGTTCATAGAATGGCTCTGGCATGGGTGAGTCCGTGTTGTCATCCATGACAATGGTGTATTCCACACGCATGGGACGACCACTGACCTCAGCCAGGGTAGATTGTATAATTTCACCGTAATGGGATTTCATCCAGTCATAAAAAAACTGGTTGGGGACCTTGAGGGTTAAGACTTCTTGGTCTTCTGCAAGTTGTGTCATTGGTTGAAACCAGGTCTGGAATGTTTGATTCGCTACCCGTGTTTCCAGTACTGTCTTTACATTACCCCAAAGCTCGTGGCCCAAAGCTCACCCCAAGATTTATTAACAAGTTATCAACATTTATTTGGCCAGGGTTTAATCTAAAGCCGCTGTTAAAATAAGCGCCGATATTCCAGTGTAAATGAATATTTACCTGAGAGGTGAATAAGCTTGTTGATTCCTGCAGGTTGGCGGTCTTGTCTTCATTTTTAGAAGAGGTTTGTTGAGGTTTATTGATTCCAAAGACCTTTTCAATAGCTCATCTAATGCATTTTTTGAGCTCTTTTAGTCCACATTAGTATTTTCAAAAGAACTTGCCATAAGTGTTTTGAAAAATTGATTTTGCTGGTCTCTTTGTTATATTGGTCGGCTTTTAAAAAACATGTTATTTATTGGAGTAATGATTTACAATGAAAAGAACTTATCAACCCAGCAGGCGCAAACGTCGCAACAAGCACGGTTTCCGCGCTCGCATGAAAACGAAGAATGGTCGTAAAGTACTGGCCCGCCGCCGCGCCAAGGGAAGAAAACGCCTCACCGTTTCTGGTTAAACAAATTAGCCGGGCCAGTGTCGAAGACTATCTCAAGCGTGGTCAACGATACACAATACGGGGAATAACTTTGTACACAAAACCCACAGACATTTTGGAAGTGGGTTTTTTAATTCGTCGCAAGGCGGGGAATGCTGTTGAAAGAAACAAAACCAGGCGTCTCTTCCGGGGGCTCCTATTGAACGCCCTCCTGAACCTTTCTCCAGGTCGGGGATATCTGTTTCTTTTTCACAGGGCCTTCCGTTCAACCCCGTCAACCCTGGGCACCATTAATCAACTTCTGGCACGCTATGAATAAGTGGATAAACATGCCGTTTGTCCTGTTGGTAAGGTTTTATCAGTTGGCTATCAGTCCCTTGTTTCCGGACAGCTGCCGTTTTTATCCGACTTGTTCACATTATACCGTTGAAGCTTTTGAAAAACTACCCCTGTGGAAAGCATTGCCTAAATCCACTTGGAGGATCCTCCGCTGCAACCCTTACACCAAAGGCGGTTTTGATCCAGTTATTAAAGAATAAGGATTTTTAACTTCCCATGACTGAACAAAACAGAACGCTCGTAGCTATCGCCCTGATGGGGCTTATCCTCATGATCTTTTTCTCTGATTGGTATCAAGAAAAAGTGGCTCCTGGTAGCACGGCACCACAAAAACCACATATAGAATCCTCCTTTTCAAGTGAATCGGATACGACTAAACAGACTGCCGTCGCCATCACCCCTGTTGTTGCACCAAGGCAGAGCCTTTTAGATACTCTGGTGACGGGCAATCTTACCGAGACTCGAGTTATAGTTAACACGCCTCTATATGAAATGCATTTTTCTAATCGTGGCGGTGGTACTCTCGAAAAGGTCTATTTAAATGATTACTTGGAAAAAGACAGCTCCCGGGTCCAGTTGATTTCGGATATGGCTGAGGGTGTCCTGGCAAATCAGTTTATTGGTTATGATGTTGAAAACTTTGATACACAAGAGTTGCTGTCTGTTTGCTCCCTGGGTGAAGGCTACGACATT
Organism: Fidelibacterota bacterium; assembly: GCA_016784025.1. Lineage (GTDB taxonomy): Bacteria > Fidelibacterota > UBA8477 > UBA8477 > JABMPR01 > JABMPR01. The sequence goes on from JADHVL010000016.1 coordinate 29,123, forward strand.
GATTTCAGCGTTTACGAATATCCCGCGTCATTTTCCTTTGAAATACCTATGGCTGCCGGAGCTAAGATTATTCGCACCTTTACCTTTTATCCCGATAGCTTTCACTTTGATCTTTCACAGGAGTTGATCAATTTCGACCAGGTAAATGCCGGTCGCTATTTCGCCACAAGCTGGTCTGGCGGCATAGCTCCTACAGAGAAGAACCGTAAGGATGATCTGTATTATTCCGAAATGTATGCGCTTCTCGGAGATGACAGCAGTCCTTCAGATTATTCAGCTGATGAAGATCGGGAGTCTGAAGTTCAGACAGCCCTAACCGCATGGGTTGGCACCCGATCCAAATACTTCACAGCTATCCTTATCCCGGAGAAATCTGTTTCTGAATTTAAAATGGATCGCTATCAGACACCTGGTGGGGATGATAATTCAGAGAAAATCTTTGATTTTGATGTCCGTGACGCCTTTGATCGTCGCAGCACAATCAGCCAATCAAATTACCGTGTCTATGTAGGACCTTTGGATTTTGACATTCTCAAGGGTTACAATTTGAGTTTTGAAGAGATGATGAACTGGGGTTGGTTTGGACTCATTGGCAAGGGTGCCTTGTGGGTCTTTAAATCCCTTTATAGTATTATTCCAAATTACGGGGTTGTGCTCATCATCTTCTCAATCCTGGTTAAACTCTTGCTGGCCCCCCTTACGAAAAAACAGTTTTCTTCAACTCAAAGCATGCAGCAGGCTCAGCCACAGATCACCGCGCTCAAGGAAAAATATAAAGATGATCCAAAGCGCCTGAATGAAGAAACAATGAAACTTTACAAAGAGCTTGGGGTGAATCCACTTGGTGGTTGTTTGCCGCTCTTGATCCAAATGCCAATTCTTATTGCCATGTTCAACCTGTTTAGAACAACCATAGAGCTGAGGGGTGCTGCCTTTGGAGGTTTAGAGTTCTGGATTTCTGATCTTTCTTTGCCAGATACTGTCGGTAACATTGCCGGGATAGATATCAACCTGCTACCCATCATTATGTCTGCAACCATGATGCTGCAACAGAAACTGATGACACCCACAGCCAATGCAAACCCACAGATGAAAAACATGCCTTACATAATGACGGCTGTATTCTTCTTTATGTTCTACACTTTTCCATCAGGATTGAATCTTTATTACACGCTATTCAATGTTATGTCTATCGTACAACAGAAGTTTTTTACTCCAATGCAGAAGCTTCCTGCTTCGGTTACGACGCCAGCTCCAGCAGTACGACCCAAAAAGAAGCGTAAGAAATAAGTTGAAGGACCCTTTGTGCTCCCTTTTGTTGAGGATACCATTGTCGCAATCTCCACGCCGCCTGGCATAGGCGGCTTGGCGGTTGTCCGAATTTCTGGACCCCTGGCCCTTGAAACAATCAATCAATACTTTACCAGCACTCAAAAGCTAAAACCCCGCTACGCCACCTTTGGGAAATTGAAACATGCCACCCTTGGCGAAGGTGAATTTGATGATTGTGTTGTCACTTATTTCAAGGGACCACGCTCCGTTACAGGTGAAGATTTGGTCGAAGTCTCCATTCATGGAGGTGCATACTTGCAACAAAAACTGCTTGAAGTGCTTCTTCGTGCACCTGGCATTAGAGCTGCAAGTGCCGGCGAGTTCACTTTTCGCTCCTTTTTAAGCGGGCGGATTGATCTTTCTCGAGCTGAAGCCGTGGCTGATCTTATCCATGCAAAGGATGAAGCCGCGCATAAAAATGCCCGAAACCAATTATTTGGAAATCTTCGGCTGCTTGTTGATTCCATGTCAGAAAAACTGATACACAGCCTTACCATTCTCGAGGCAGAGCTGGATTTTTCTGACCAGGAGATAGAATTTTCTCCACCACAAGCCCTTATTGATCCCCTCTCGGAAATTCATGAGACGACAAAAGCTCTGCTAGAGACCTATTTCTATGGACGCAGACTAGAAGATGGAATTCGCATTCCCCTGGTCGGAGCCCCCAACAGTGGAAAATCCTCTCTTTTCAATCTCCTCCTTGGTGAAGAGCGGGCGATTGTTACTGCCCAGGCAGGCACCACACGGGATACCATAGAGAAAACCATTGTTATTGCCGGGCATTCTATTGTTCTGGTTGACACAGCGGGCCTTCGTGATGCCCAAGGCGAGGCTGAGCTATCAGGGGTCGACCGCAGCCTGGATGAAATTGATAGCGCAGACCTGGTTATCCTGGTTCACGCTCCCGACACTGAAACCTCTATTCCAGAAGAACTTATCCACACACCTCAAGTTGTTGTTTTTAATAAGATTGATCTTGTTTCTGAGCGTCCCGAAAACATGGATGCATACCTATCCTGCACAACGGGCCAGGGCCTTGAATCATTAAAAACAGCGCTTTATGCACAAGTTGTCAACATGGTTAACATGGGTGTGGGTGGGGTGGTGTTGAATAGCGAGCGTCATAGAGATGTATTTATTCGATTTAAGGATCAGGTTACCGCAAGCATTGAGTCTATACAAAACGAACTTGGCCCAGAGTATATCGCTTCTGATATGAGGCTGGCCCTGGATATTCTGGGAGAGATCACCGGCAAGACAACGCCTGACGACATCCTTAATCAAATCTTTAGCGGTTTTTGCGTGGGTAAATAGCTTTGACTGTTTCACATGAAGCATCTGCCTGCTTGTGCTCCCCACCTGGTTCAGGAAAAAAACTCAATGAGTGAAGACCAGACCAAAAGCCCAACACCACAGGCTTTTTACGACGTCATTGTGGTTGGTGGTGGTCATGCTGGTATTGAGGCTGCTCTCGCTGCCAGCCGGCTAGGCAAAGACACCTTACTTATAACCATGGAAACGGCTGCCCTGGGACGCGCCTCCTGTAACCCAGCCATTGGTGGTCTGGCCAAAGGTCACCTTGTTCGCGAGATTGATGCCCTTGGTGGCGAAATGGCCAAAGCCACAGACCACACAGGTATTCAGTTTAAGATGTTGAACAGATCAAAGGGTCGCGCCGTCTGGTCTCCCCGCGCACAAATCGACAAGAAAGCCTATAGCGCCTACATGGTTGATGTCTGTAACGGTCAGGCTGGCCTGGATATCTTTGAAGATGAAGCTACTGCCGTTATCGCCAATGAATCCGGTTCAGAAATCACTGGCGTACAGACCCGTGGTGGATCCTCTTTTCGTTGTCAGGCCCTCATCTTAACCAATGGTACTTTTCTTAATGGTCTCATACATATTGGAAACAAAAGCTTCTCGGCTGGAAGAATTGATGAATCCGCCAGCGTAGGCATCACCGAGTCCTTAGTAGATCTTGGATTTGATACAGGTCGCCTGAAAACCGGCACGCCGCCACGCATCAAGCGGGACAGTATTGATTTTTCCAAAACCACCATACAGGCTGGCGATAAAAACCCCGAGCCTTTTTCTTTTTCCACCCAGGACTTTGACCCGCCCAATGAATATTGTTATATCACCAACACCAACGAGAAGACCCATGCTATCATCAATGGCGGCTTAGAATTCTCGCCTCTCTTCACTGGGGTTATTCAAGGTGTTGGACCACGCTACTGCCCCTCCATTGAGGACAAGGTGGTTCGCTTTGCCGAAAAAACCTCTCATCAACTCTTCCTGGAGCCGGAATGGACCAATACAGACCAAATTTATGTAAATGGATTCTCGTCCTCATTACCAGAAGAAGTCCAACTAAACAGCCTGCGTACCGTCCCGGGACTAGAAAATGTGGAGTTTATTCGTCCCGGCTACGCCATTGAATATGATTTCTTCCCTCCCTCCCAACTCAAGGCCACCATGGAGACCAAGCGGGTTAAGGGTTTGTTCTTTGCGGGACAAATCAATGGAACCTCTGGATATGAAGAGGCGGCAGCACAAGGGTTGATAGCTGGAATCAATGCCAGTCTCAGTATTGATGGATCTGATGCCTTTGTACTTAAACGATCCGAAGCCTATATCGGTGTACTCATCGATGATCTCATAACCAAAGATACAGATGAACCCTATCGCATGTTCACCTCAAGGGCTGAGCACCGACTTCTATTGCGTTATGACAACGCCCATTTCCGCCTCGCTGAAAAGGGGTATCGACTGGGGCTTACGACCCAAGCCCTTCATGATGATGTGGAAAACCAAAAGGCTTTGGCAAAAAAGACTGAAGCATTCTTTAGCTCAACCTATATTAAATCAGACATCATTAATGCCTTGGTTGAGACGCAGACCACCGTAAAAGAGAGCCAGACCCTGGCGAACATTTTAAAACGCCCAGGGGTTTCAGTAGAAGACATTCAAACCCTACTGCCGGACTGGGTGAACGACCTATCTCCCACCCTTCTAACCCTCATAGCAACCAACACAAAATACAGTGGCTATATTGAAAGAGAACACTTGCAAGTTGAGCGGCTCTCAAAGCATCAGCAAATGAGCATTCCCAATGCTGTTGACTATCTATCCATGCAGGCCATTTCGTTTGAGGCCAGACAAAAACTGGACAAAATTCGCCCGGAAACCATTGGCCAGGCATCCAGAATTAGCGGCGTCACTCCTGCTGATGTTTCTTTGTTAATTATTCTTATCAAAAAAATTGTTTCACGTGAAACACGCTGACCTTTCTTCACAAATAACCAGGACCTATAAGCTTTCTGGTTCCTCGATTTCTGGGGTGGAGCCACCGCTCCTTGCTTTTCTCCTTCACGCAAACCTGAGCCCCCAGCCCACCGTCCTGGCTCTACCGGACAAGCCCTCCGCCGAGCGAGCGCTAAATGATATTGTGGCTCTAAATCTTGGCCAAGAGGTTCATTTTGTCGGAAGCGATCGTGTGGATGGGATCGATACAGGACAGTCCGGTCGATCTCTGCGAGCGCTATTGGGGGGAAATCCCGGTATATATATTACTCAGGCTGCCGAGCTATCTGGAAGCATCTCAGAAGATGCCCTTAAAAGTATTATCTTGCAAAAAGACCAGGAATACTCAGTGTCAGATCTCGAGAGAGAATTGTCTGAGTATGGCTTTACACGCGACTCTTTTGTTGTAGAGCCGGGTTATTATGCGACTCGCGGTGGCGTTTTTGATGTGTTTCCTGGCGATCAAAATAAACCCCTTCGTCTAGATTTTTTTGGCAACACCCTGGAGTCTATCCGTGAGTTTGACCCGGCTACTCAGTTGTCAGGAGTTGAGCACGAAGAGGTAATTGTTTATCCTGAGAACCCTTTTGTTGATTCAGTGGCAGATCCACTTATAGATTCAGTTCCGGCAGGGGTTCGCTTTTTTCAATATCGTCCCATCATTGAAGACTCAGACTCTCTTTCCATTGCTGACGTGCTTAAAAAGGATCGCCCCAAAGATGTATCCTGGATTTTCCAGGCAAAGGCTGAGTCTACAAATGTATATGATATAGAAGTTCAGCCTGACTTTCAGCGAAATCTTGATGCCTTTCGAGCCCGCCTCAGTCATTTTAACGAAGAAAACTATCGGGTGTTTATTTGCGCTGACAGCAATATTCAGCTCGATCGTCTCCAGGTCTTGTTTGAAGATCTTCGCTTTGAGGGCGTACGGCTTTCTCTGTCGTCTGGGTTTATCGACCACAAGAACAAGCTGGCGGTCCTCACTGACCATCAAATTTTTGGCAGAACGCGAAAACGAAGCGTTATTCCCAGGTCCTTTCCGGTAAAGCCCGCCACACGCATAGAGGCTTTTGAAGAGGGCGACTATGTCGTTCACCTCGATTATGGAGTCGGTAAATACCTGGGTATCGAGTTGATGCCGTTTCAAAAGACGGTCCGCGAGGTTCTGGCTCTTGAATATGAAGCCGGTGACCGTATTTATGTCCCCGTGGAAAAGATGCACCGCGTCCATCGCTATGAATCTCAGTTAGAGACGCCACCCAAGCTCACCCGCTTGCGTACCACCGAGTGGGACCAGGTAAGAATTAAAACCCGTAGGGCTGTTGATAATTATGCCAAAGAGCTCATCGAGCTTTACGCCAACCGCTTTATCGTAGAGGGTTTTCGTTACAATCCAGATAGCGACTTTCAAAAACGTATGGAAGCTTCGTTCATGTACGATGAGACCAGCGACCAACTAAAGGCCGTGGAGGATATCAAGAAGGACATGGAATCTGCTTTTCCAATGGATCGCCTCCTGTGTGGTGATGTGGGCTTTGGAAAAACTGAAGTAGCCATGCGGGCTGTATTTAAAGCCATAAGCGACTCAAAACAGGTCGGTGTGCTGGTGCCAACAACGATTCTGGCACAACAGCATTACGAAACCTTTCTGGAGCGTTTTGCAGATTATCCAGTAACCGTGGGTGTGCTTTCCCGTTTTAGAACCCCAAAACAGATCAAGAAAACATTGAATGATCTTGAAAAGGGTTTGCTTGATGTAGTTATTGGCACCCACAGAATATTATCCAAAGATGTTGTTTTTAAACAACTTGGATTGCTTATTGTTGATGAAGAGCATCGTTTTGGCGTTAAACATAAAGAGCGGGTTAAAGAAATAAAAATGTCTGTGGATTCTTTGGCTATGACAGCCACTCCCATTCCTCGTACTCTGCAAATGTCTCTTATGGGCGCTCGGGATCTCTCCATGCTAAAAACACCACCCAAAGAGCGCCAGCCCGTTGATACTGCAATTATGGATTTTGATGAAGGCCGTGTCCGCGAAGCTATTCTTAGGGAAGTTGATCGAGGGGGCCAGGTCTTTTTTGTCCACAACAGGGTTGAGTCTATCGGAATTATGTTAAGCAGATTGCAAAAACTACTTCCTGAGGTAAAGTTTGGCCTGGGTCATGGTCAAATGAACCCCCGGGAACTGGAGCGGGTCATGCTGGGCTTTTTCCACAAGGAATTTGATGTCCTGCTTTCTACCACAATTGTTGAATCTGGCTTGGACATACCAAACGCCAACACCATTATTGTTAATCGAGCCGATGCCATGGGCTTGTCACAGCTTTATCAGCTTAGAGGACGCGTGGGTCGGTCTCACAGAAAGGCCTGGGCTTTCTTTATAGCGCCTGGTTTCAGGAAGCTCAGCGTGAATGCCATCAGGCGCCTCAACGCCCTGGAAAGACATGCCCATTATGGGGGTGGCTATGAGATTGCCATGCGTGATTTAGAAATTCGGGGTTCGGGAAATGTCTTTGGAACCGAGCAAAGTGGCCACATCAGCAACATCGGCTATCATCTGTATACTCGAATTTTAAAAGACACCCTGGAAGCCCTGAAAGAAACAGGTGGTGACCAGGTAGTCACCTTCCCTCCCACCGAGATGAACGTCGATGTGGAGATGCAGATTCCACAGAGCTATGTAGAAAATACGGCTGAACGTATCGCCAGTTACCGCAGAATTGCCGAAGCTGATACCGTAAAAGACATTCATGGGATTCGTGAAGAATTAAGAGATCGGTTTGGTCTTCTCCCGCCAGAAACCATGAACCTCATCGAGGCGGCTTTGATAAAGAACCTGGGACAGTCTCTGGGTCTTCGAAGCGTGGTTGTAAAAGGGTCGCGCGCCCAAAATGATTTTTTACCAGAACACGTGGAACATGAAGGTGGCGAGATCATTAAAGCTCTGTCCAAGACGCTGGGAGAAACCGGCAAAGAGGTGGAGATAATGAACAACAAATCACTGACATTTATACTAACCCACACAGGTGAAGACTCCCTTTTGGCTTCGCTTAGAATATTCTTGGAAAGCCTTCAACGCTCGTCTAAATTTTCCGACCATAATGATAAATGATAACTCTAATATAATTAAAAGGTTAATGAAATGAACACTCGCTTTACTACGACCCTCTTTTCGCTGGGTCTGCTTATGCTGGTCTTTGCATGCTCAAACATGGATAAGGACACGCTCGCCACTATAGATGGAAATGCAATCTCGCTGGAAGAGTTTACTTCCAAAAATCCAGCATCTCGATTTGCTGAGAAGGATCACGACTTCATGGATTCCAAGGTGGATGAGCATGTAAGAAAGGCTCTGTTTTCACGCGCCGCTGTAGATCAGGGATTGGGTGAGACCGATGATATCCAAGACAAGAAAATGAAGGCCGAAAAAAGACAGATGCTTCAGTATGTCTATACCAAGGAAATTCTTGATGCTGTGGTTAGCGATGAGTATGTCCGGGAAGTCTATGAACGCTCCGGTACCGAATTGAACGCACGCCATATTTTACTGCAATTCCAGGGCGCCTCTCGCTCTCGCTCAGAACGAACCAAGGTTGAAGCTCTGGCACTTATGGGTCAGATCAATAACCGCCTTTCAAAGGGTGAGACCTTCGAGGAACTGGCCAGCGAATTCACTGATGATCCTTCCGGTAAAGAGAATGGTGGAGATCTGGGTTGGTTTGGCTGGGGAAAAATGGTTGGTCCTTTTCAGGAAACGGCCTTTAAGCTGGAGCCCGGTGAAGTCTCTGATGTGGTTGAAACAGATTTTGGTTTTCACATCATCAAGCTAGAGGCAAAGCGAGAGCTTGAGCGTGGTGATTTCGAAACCGAAAAAAATTCGCTCAAACAGCAGGCAAGTCGCGAAAAAAGCGCTGAGCTTGGAAAGATGGCAAATCAGTTTTTGGAAGAGCGGAAAAAAGCCGCAGGCTTCGAAGTCATTCCTGAAAATGTTCATGAATTCTTCCTGGTTTTTGATGGCTCCACAGTAAAAAAGGATGCCATGGATGAGATGCTCAAAAAGCTCAATTTTCAAGCCCCATTGTTTAAGCTAAAGGGTGAAGAGCTGGGTACTGATTGGTTGATCGGAGAGATCAAACTGCTCGACGACGGTCAAAAACCACGCTTTGTTACGGAAAATCAATTTCTGGGTATTATAGATCAGATTGTTACTCAAAACCTCATTATTAGTTATGGTTATGACAATAATTTTGATCAAGACGAGGGCTTTGCCGGAAAAATTAATGATCTCGTTGAGCGTTATGCTTATGACGCTTTTGTAGCAAAAGAAATCAATTCAGACCTTACTCCCAGCGAAGAGGAGCTGATTGTTTTTTATGATGCCAACAAATCTGATAAGTATATGGATAAAAAGAAGGTCGTCGTGAGAGAGGTTTTTGTAAAAGACAGCCTTTTCGCTGTGGCGCTGAAAAAGCGCGTTGATGCTGGTGAGCTCGTTGAAAAACTGGCCTTGCGTTATACTGAAAGAAAAGCCACCAAAGATGGTGGTGGATTAATGCCCGCTTTTCAAGAGGGTCGTTATGGCGCCATGGGAAAAGCTGCCTTCTCTATGGAGATTGGAGATATCGCAGGACCTATTAAGCTCGGCAATGGCTATTCAGTCATCCATCTGGAGGATATCATTCCTGAGGGACCAAAACCTTATAGCAAGGTCAAGGGGCGCGTTAGAACGGAAATCCTGAGTGAATTGCGAGCCTCGCGCACTGAAAATGTCTACAAAGAGCTTCAAAAGGATTATACCGTTAAAATTAATTATTCAGCCGTCCATGCCTTTTATGAAAATCAGGTAGACGAAAAATAGTTCTTTATTGATGAATAAACTATATATCGTTCTGGTCATCTCCCTCTTGGCGGGGTTGGCTTCTTGCTCTGATGGCCAGGACGATAACCTTATTGCCAAGGTCAATCATGAGCAACTCTCCTTGGATGAGCTGATCTTGATGTACCCTGGCTTTATGTCTTTAGATAGCCTTCAAAAATCCCTGCTGGTCGAAAACTGGATCAGAGAGACCCTTTTGGCACAGGAAGCAGAGAAGAATCTGATTCATCGGGACCCCATGTTTAACTATCGGGTGGAAACCTATCGCCGCCGCTTGCTGGCCGGTAAACAGCTTGATGTGATTTTAAAGGATCAGGGTGATGTCGCCCGTGATGAAATTGAGGCCTATTACCAGAATAATCTGGAATCGTTTAAGCGCCAGAGTAATGAGTTTTTTGGTTTTCATGTCCTTTTACCCTCTCGTGACGATGCCCGAGATCTTGAAAAAGCCATAGAAAAGGGTGATCTTGAAAAGAAACAATCCCTGGTGGCCATGCACCCCAAGGAAACTGGTTTATTTAAAGTAGAACACCTGTTTCCTGAAGTCAAAGAATACCTTCTTAAAAAGAAGCGTCCCGGAATTTTTGGTCCAATTAAGACCGATCTTGGATATCATCTTGTAGAGGTAAAAACCTGGCATGACCGCGGATCTATCAAGAGTCTTGATGAGGTCTGGGAAGAAATTGCTGCCAGGCTCTCTATTAACCGTCAACGTCATATTGAAACACAGCTTGTAGACAGTCTCAGAAAGTCTGGAAGTATCCTCTTTAACAAGAGTGTTCTCTATAATAGATCATCAGAATAGGTAATAATCAATGCGTCATTTTGTTTTCATCCTCACCACGCTCGTTGCTTTGAATGCCAGCGCCCAACAATTGATTGATGGTGTAGCAGCCATCGTTGGAGAAAAGGCCATTCTATATTCTGAAGTAGACCAGGTGACCCAACTCTTTGCCATGCAGGCCCAACTACCCTCTTACTCTTCTCCTGAAGTGATTCAGCAGCTGCGAGCGCGTGCTCTGGATGAACTCCTTAACCAGCAGGTTTTGTTGGAATATGCTCGCCAGGAGACCATTGAGGTAGAAGACAGAAGTGTGCAAATGCAGCTGGATCAATCTCTGCAAAATATAGAATCGCAGTATGGAAGCCTGAGAAAGGCTGCCGAAGCTTTTGGTGTAGATCACTACAAAATAAAATCCTATTATGAAGATCAGATACGCACAAACCTCCTGGTTGAACAAGTTAAAATGGAGCTCTTTAGCGGAATCAAGGTCAGCCGTCGTGAGGTCGAAGATTTTTATGAAACCTGGCAGGACAGCTTTCCTCCAAAAAATCCTCAGGTAGATTTTTCCATACTCTCTGTGACCGTTGAAATGGGTGCGGATAAAATGGAAAAGCTCCGTTCTCAATTACTAACTATAAAGGGTGACATCGAGTCAGGTGGTATCAGTTTTGAAGATGCGGCAACACAGTATTCTAAGGATCCAGGATCTGCTGCCAATGGAGGTAGTCTGGGTCTTGTGGGTCGCGGTGTCTTTGTAAAACCCTTTGAAGAAGCTGCCTTCGCGCTTGATGTGGGTCAAATGAGTGGTATCGTTGAAACCCAGTTTGGATTACACCTCTTACGTCTTGACGACAGGCAAGGAGAACAGGTCAGTATCTCTCATATTTTACTTATGCCTGTAGCAGATGATACCGATAAACAATTTACCTCTGATAAGCTCTCTGCAATTAGGGATGATATTCTTGCTGAAAAGACAACTATTGCTGACCAGGTCGAAATTTACGTAACAGATGATTTTATGAAGTCTCGTAAAGGTAAAATGGGTATGACGGATATTTCTCTTTTGCCAGAGGATATCCATGATCTGCTTCTCAATATCCCCCTTGAAAGTCTTTCAATGCCAATTTATAGTTCTGATCAGTTTCACCTGATCATGGTGCATAGACGTTTGGCTGGTGGAAAGGTGAACCTGACTGACCATTGGTTCGATGTTGAAAATATGTCCCTGGAATTCAAGAAACGCGATAGATATCAATCCTGGGTAGACGATCAGCGAAATCGCATGTATATTCAAATAAAATAGCTTAATCAGGTGCCAAATTTTTAATCATCTTTAGCCTTACTTTTATAGTGAGGCTTTTTTATACATAATTTGAATCTCTCACATTTTTTTAATATTTACAAATGGATCATCGTAGTTTTTTTGATAGGTTATAAACAGGTCCATATTGAAAATTCCTAAAAGATCGCTTGTTTTTTATCTACTTAGAGTATTATTAAAAAGTTGTTCTAGCTATCCACAAAACAGTTATCCACATTGACCTTATCCAGACAGTCTCAGCTAGTCATGTTAACAAGGAAGGGTCAGCTACCAACAGAAGCACAGCTCTTCACATTCAAACATCACATATCAACATGATTATCTGCAGTATAATAAATGCTTATCTAAATTATTTTATTGAACTTATACCATGACAATCATATAGTTATAAACATTTGTAGATCACTATACTACCACTACTAAATATATTAAAAGAATAATACTATAGTATATAACCGACCTTTTGGTCGTGGATAATAAGACATATTTTCATGATTAAGATGCATATTTGTGCATGTAAGTTAGGGTGTATAAGATCATCTTTTGCTTAAATCAGTTAAATATCAGTAACCTTGTAATCTTTCTATTTATATCAATAAGGTATATTTTCCATTCTTGATCATTGTTTTCAGCTCTAAGTATTTCAATTCTTGCTTTGGTAGAAATATTCCAAGGCTTTATAATGATAAATCAATTGATTTGAAGAGACACTAAATTACCTTGCCCATAATGACAGTGGGTGATATTGTCATTATCTTTGACTTGCTCCATTAGGTATTCATACTCTATGAGGGATATTTTGAACCCGGAAACACGCCAAAAGATAATTAAGATATTAACTGTTATTATTACTATATATCTATTCCTCCTCACCATTAAACTTCTTGGTCACAGTTTTAAGCTTTTCGGTAAAGAATTCGCTGAGGCTATGCTTCAAACGACATCAAACCCCTTTACGGGGCTTATCATTGGAATTGTGGCAACCTCTCTTATTCAGAGCTCCTCGACCACGACATCCATAGTTGTAGGTTTAGTGGCAGGCGGTGTTGTGAACTTAGAAAATGCTATTCCAATTATTATGGGAGCTAATATTGGAACCACAGTTACGAATACTCTTGTATCTCTTGGCCATGTTGGTAGAAAGGCTGAGTTTAAAAGAGCGTTCGCTGCTGGTGTGGTTCATGACTTTTTTAATATTTGCGCAGTGATCGTCTTGTTCCCCTTAGAGTTAAAATTTCACTTCATTCAGAAAGTGGCAGTCTTTTTAAATGACAGCTTTGAGGGCGTCGGTGGAATGAAAATGTTTAACCCTCTCAAAGCAATTTTAAATCCTGTAATAGATATAGTAGATTCTCTAATGACCAATGTACCATACAATGAAATAATACTAATGATCCTATCCATCATTGGAATGTTTACAGCTTTAGGTCTTCTTATTAAAACTATTAGATCTTTGGTTGTTGATAAAATTGAAATTATTATAAATAAATATCTTTTTAAGAATGATCTTTTAGGAATGACCTGGGGAATGGGAATGACATTTATTGTACAGAGCAGCTCTGTAACCACCTCTCTAATTGTGCCGCTTGCAGGCGCAGGAATAGTCAGTCTAAGAAAAATATTCCCCTATACAATGGGAGCCAATATTGGTACCACTGGTACAGCGCTCCTTGCTGCTCTGGCCACTGGAAACCCTGTGGCTGTCACTACATCTTTCGCTCATCTCGCATTTAATATCTTTGGAATACTCATCTTTTATCCACTCAAATTTATTCCTATCACTGTAGCTGAGAAAGTCAGCGCATATGTATCCATATCAAAAAAGAACCTGATTACATTTCTAATTTTATACTCGATGATATATTTTGTGCCAATACTTTTTATCGTATTTGGTTAATTAAAACTAAAGGTTAATGATTATGTGGAAAGAAATAAGAAATCTGTGGACCAGCGATAACCTGTTAAATGAAGCCTGGGATCTCACCTATGAAGCTATAAACATTGATGCTGAAATGTTTAATGATGCCACAGATGCTTTATGGGGCGACAATCGTAAAACGGTTCAAAAGTTAATATTTAAAAAAGATAAACTTATTAATAAATACGAAAGAGACATAAGACGAAAGGTTATCACTCACCTTACTGTGCAGGGTAACGACAGTCTTGCAGCAGGATTAGTTTTATCAACTGTAATTGTGGATGTTGAGAGAATCGGTGATTACATAAAAAACATTGTTGATCTCACAGAAATGCATCCTGATGAAATTCAAGGTAAAGACACTCAAGAAAAGCTCCACGACATAGAAATCTCTATAAAGAAAATGTTTAAAGAAGCTCCAGAATGTATAGAAACTGGTGACGAGGATCAAGCGCTTCAAATTTATTCTGAGACAAAAGAGATAGGGCGAACTTGTGATAAGTATATTCAAAAATTGGTAATGAAAAATGAAGAAAAGTTGGATACCTCGAGTCTAGCTATTCTAGTTTTATATTTCAGATACCTCAAACGCATAAATGCTCACCTGCGTAATATTGTCTCAAGTGTAATAAATCCTTACGATCGAATTGGCTTCAAGCCAAAAAAAATTAAATAATGGCAACCCCAATCGTCCGCAGGGCCACCAGAAGTGATATTCTGGCCATTGTTGGCTTTAATCAGGCCATGGCTCTGGAAACAGAAGACATATCACTAAATACTTTAACACTTCAATCCGGGGTTGAGGCAATCTTCAATTATCCCGAACATGGATTCTACATCGTCTGTGAAATGGAAGGCCAGGTAAAAGCCTGTCTCATGATCACCTATGAGTGGAGCGATTGGCGAAATGGGTTGTTCTGGTGGATCCAAAGTGTTTTTGTAAAAAAAGAAAACAGACAACAAGGATTGTATAAACATATGTATGAGTTTATTAAAACTCAGATTGAACAAGATGAAAATATTGTTGGTTTAAGACTTTATGTTGATGATGATAATCTAAAGGCACAAAATGTCTACACAAAACTGGGCATGAACAAATCAAACTATGAGCTGTTTGAATACTCAAAGCCAAAAACAATAGTGTGAAGCACTAAAAAGATCCCAGTTAAAAATACAATCAAAAATATTTTAGCATCAACAAGCTGTATTTAAAGGTTAAGCAGGAAAGATTATGTGTTTGTGTAATTTGATGCAAATGCAAACAAATGCAGTTGATAGACATACTTAACAAAACAGATTTGTTTTAAAACAGAGCTGCTTATAGGGATTATTAGACAGAATAAATATTTGAAGCCAGACACTGTTTCCAAAGAAGTCATCAAAAATTCTATTGAGTCCTGAAAGAACACCAGTTTGTACAGAAGGTAAGATAGACAGGGAAGGATTAAAAAAGGACAGAGTTATTTTATTAAGCTACGTGGTGTGATTAGTTTGTAGTGAGCCACTCCTCAATCTGTTTCCGTGAAGGCACACCACCACGATGCACAACAGTTTCATCAATAACAACTCCAGGCGTAGACATAACATCATAAGCCATAATCTCCTGTATATCTTCGACCTTTACCAACTCAACCTCGGTACCTTTTTCATGAGCCACATCTTCGATAAGTTTATATGTGACTTTACAGTTTGTACATCCACCACCTAAAACCTTTACTTTAATCATTGTAACTCGCTCCTATAAAACAAGATTAAATACCAAACCCACTAACAGAATCCCTGTAGCGACAATGCTAATAAATATACTTATTAGCCTTACGGTTAAAACCTTGCGTAAAATGATCATCTCAGGTAACGATAACGCCACAACACTCATCATAAACGCCAGGGCTGTCCCCAATGCAGCACCTTTGGCCAGCAGAGCCTGCACCACAGGAATAATCCCAGCGGCGCTGCTATACATGGGAATCCCAATAATTACAGCAAAGGGCACCGACCACCAGGCATCTTTACCCATAAAGGAAGCCATAAAATTTTCTGGAACATACCCATGAATAATGGCACCTACACCAATTCCTAACACGATATAGACCCAGACTTTGCCAACCACATCTTTCACTGCCAAAGAGCCTGCCTCAAGTCTCTGTGAGAGGGAACTCTTCTCAGATTCAAATGAAAGTCGCTTTGTGGGTATTTCCTGAACCCACGGCTCCAGATACTTTTCAAGCTTCAGGCGTCCTAACACCAATCCACCAAAGATGGACACCATTAAACAGAGGCCGAGATAAAGCAGAGCGATTTTCCACCCGAACAACCCAAAAAGTAGTGTCAGGGCAATCTCATTCACCATGGGAGCAGCGATCAAAAAAGAGAAGGTCACACCCAGAGGCACACCAGCTTGAACAAAACCAATAAACAAGGGGACGGCCGAACAAGAGCAAAAGGGAGTGACAACCCCCAGAGAAGCAGCCAAAATATTGGCTAGCCCCAGAGTACGTCCGGCTAATAGAGCGCGGGTCCGCTCCGGAGTAAACCAGGTGTTGATAATTCCCATTACAAAGACAACAGCAGAGAGCAGTAAAAGGACTTTGGGCGCATCATAAATAAAGAAAGCTAGCGCCTCACCAAGATGGCTCTCAGGTTCAACCGGCAGCAATGAAACTATAAAATCAGCGAATGCGACAAGGTTAGAGTAGAGTACCACCCATACAATCAAAAATAATAAATAGAGGGACCACGGATATTTATTTAACATTCTTTTCACTTTTCACTTTTCACTTTTCACTTTTCACTTTTCACTTTTCACTTTTCACTTTTCACTATTCACTATTCACTATTCACTATAACGTCGCGTATCCAAAATACACCCCACTTATAAAAACCAGTAACCCCAACATTCTTTTTACATAAACAGGACCTCGATTATTCCCAGACCAGCGAATATAACGCACAATGAGAGCCGCCAATCCCCCTCCGGCGACATAGACGAGACTGTGTCCAACTCCAAAAGACAGGATGATAATAATGGCCTTAAAAAAAGAATCCTGAGCCATTGGGATTACCACACTTAAGACTGGAGCGAGAAAGGCAAATGTGCACGGGCCAAGACCGACACCAAAGACCAGCCCCAATAGTATTGCTCCTGAATATCCGGCTCGTTCTGTTTCTGGCATCTTCCACCCAATCCAACCCAAGTTGATGATATCCATAAGATATAAGCCAAAGACGATAAGGATGATAGCGCCCAACCACATACCCCACATACCAACATCACCCATGAGTCGTCCCATGGAGGCCGTAACAATTCCAATCAAAGTGATAGATGTCAGAATACCCAGGGCAAAAGTCAGCGCCAACAAAGCGCTACGCTTTCCCGTTGCTTCATTTTGTCTTGAAATGTAGCCGATAACCAAAGGCACGCTGGTCAAATGGCAAGGACTTAACAGAATACTCAAGACCCCCCAGGCAAATGACGCAGCTATAGCCAGTCCGAATTGACCTGAAACAGCCTGTGTGAGCGTGTCGAAAAGACTATTCATTTTATCCAGCAATCGGTTTAGCGATTAAACCATAACGGACGAGGAATGAATCTATCTCAGCTTCAGGAAAATAGCCCTCATGTCGCATCAACTCAGTGCCTGTTGAATCCAGAAAGATCTGTGTGGGGATAAGTTTAATGCCATACTGCGAAGCATATTTTTTTTGATCTGCCTCCCAGACATCAAAAAAAACAACATCGACCTGCCCACCATATTTCTTTTCAATAGATGCCATCACGGGCTGCATTTTCTTACAAGGAATGCATCTATCAGAACCCAACTCAATAAATGTGATTATTGGGTCAACAGGCAGCTTCGGTAATTTGATTTCCACTGTCTCCGTTGAACAGGCAGCCACAACCAACCCAAAAATTAAAACCAATGTGTTTAATAACCCCCGAAGCATGTGATTCCCCTCAACTTGATTATTCGAAAATCGTGATTCTCTTTTATTCAGATACTGTCAAGACGGACGGAGCGCAAATAGCAAACCGATCAACATTGCTGAGCTTTTCCCTGTCGCGCATTACGCGATCTTCGTTATTTAATTGTTGTTCTAGATGAGTAAGCACAAAGTCAATATCTTCGGATTCTTCAGATCGTGCGATGCGGTAATTCACCCAACGGCCGCTTTTTTCATCCATTATCAGGTTGGCATTGCGCAAAACAGACAAATGTTTTGATACAGTAGAGTTTGCCAGTTCAAGAATATCAACCATCTCGCAGACACACAGCGATTTCTCTTTTAGCATCATGAGAATCCGTAGACGGTTGGTGTCTGATAGCGCCTTAAATACGTTAGTGGTAGATCTCATTGCCACGCTCCCATTTCGTTATCTGGCGAAATATAGAAAAAACTCTTTATTCCCCAATGTTTTTCTTCCAGCGAAAAAAGGTTGGTGGCACGGACAGTAAACAGTATTGAAATACGTCCCTACAGTTTACCAGAAAACGAGCCCCAAAACAAAAAAGGAAGCCCCCGAAATAAAAAAGGGTGCAGCACGCTACACCCCTTTATCTAAATCGATCTTTGAATCAGAAATTACAAGGCATTCAAAATCGCATTCAGGGTTTTACTGGGACGCATGACCTGACTGGTTTTATCAAAATCAGGTAGATAATATCCACCAATGTTAACAGCCTCACCCTGACCTGAAAGCATCTCCTTGGCAATCACAGCCTCACTCTCAGACAGCGCTGTGGAAAGACCGGTAAAACGAACCTTGAGTTCCGAGTCTTTGTCCTGAGCCGCCAGAGCTCTTGCCCAATATAGTGCCAGATAAAAAGTGCTGCCGCGGTTGTCCAGCTCATTCACCTTCCGAGAAGGCGATTTGGCATTTTCAAGATAGGTGCTGATGGCTTCATCTAAAGTTTCAGCGAGGACCGTTGCCTTAGCGTTTCCGCTGGTCCTTGCCACCTGTTCAAAAGATGGAACAAGCGCACAGTATTCACCTAAGGAATCCCAACGCAAATGACCCTCTTGCAAGAACTGTTGGACATGCTTTGGAGCAGAACCACCAGCACCAGTTTCAAACAAGCCTCCACCCTTCATCAAGGGAACAATGGAAAGCATGCGGGCACTGGTTCCCAACTCAAGAATAGGAAACAAATCAGTGAGATAATCCCTGAGGACATTGCCTGTGACAGAGATAGTATCTTCTCCATGACGTACTCGCTTGAGAGAAAACTTCATGGCATCCACAGGCTTTAAGATCTGAATATCAAGACCACTGAGATCGTGGTCCTGGAGATATAAATGGACCTTCTTAATAATTTCAGCATCATGACCACGATTTTCATCCAGCCAGAAAATGGCAGGTGAACCACTTGCTCTTGCGCGAGTGACAGCCAATTTCACCCAATCCCGGATGGGGGCATCTTTAGCCTGACACATTCTAAAAATGTCACCGGTTTCAACATCCTGTTCCAGAAGTGAATTTCCAGCAGCATCAACCACCTGAATAACACCATTACCAGGGGCTTCAAAAGTTTTATCGTGGGAACCATATTCTTCGGCCTTCTGGGCCATGAGTCCGACGTTTGAAACACTTCCCATTGTGGATGGATCAAACTGTCCATTGACTTTACAGTCTTCAATTATTTCATAGTACATGGTGGCATAACTGCGATCGGGGATCATGGCAACCGTATCCTGAAGCGCATCATCGTTATTCCACATCTTACCACCGTCGCGAACCACATTGGGCATGGAGGCATCAATGATCACATTGTTGGGGACGTGCAAATTGGTAATGCCTTTACGTGAATCCACCATAGCCAGAGCAGGCTGCTCGCTATATACAGCAGTAATAGCTGCTGCAATCTCAGCCTTTTTATCCAGAGGTAGTCGATCAAGCTTTTCTTCCACATCGGCGAGACCGTTATTAAGGTTTGCCCCAACCGCCTTCAGTTCGGCGGTGTATTTATCCAGGGCTTTACCGAAATAAACAGAGACAGCATGTCCGAACATGATGGGGTCTGAGATCTTCATCATGGTCGCTTTTAGATGTAGCGAAAGCAGAGAACCGTCCCTTTTTGCTTCGTTAATGGTTTTAGCATAAAAAGCCTTCAGGGCTCTCACATTCATGACGGAAGTATCTACTACTTCCCCTTTTTGCAGAGAAAGGTCCTTTTTTAAAGTCGTTTTGGCGCCACTGGCATCAGCAAACTCAATCGAAACCATATCAGGAGCATTCATGGTTTGGGATTTTTCTGTTCCGTAAAAATCTTTTTCATTCATATGAGCGACCCGAGTCTGAGATCCACTCTCTGGCCAGGGCTTCATCATGCGATGGGGGTTGCTCTGAGCAAATCGTTTAACCGAGGTCGCTGCACGACGGTCAGAATTGCCCTCACGTAATACAGGATTCACAGCAGAACCGAGTACTTTGGCGAAACGTAACTGCAGCGCATTTTCAGCATTATTTTTGGGCTCCTCAGGGTAATCAGGAATATCATAGCCCTTTTGCTGAAGTTCTTTGATGGCAGCCTGCAACTGTGGAATAGAGGCGCTGATGTTGGGGAGCTTGACAATGTTGGCGTCCTGAGACTGGGTGAGCTCACCCAGGGCAGCCAGCGCATCAACCTGTTTTTGAGATTCTGAAAGATTGTCAGGGAAGAGCGCGATGATCCGACCTGCTAACGAGATATCGCTGATTTCGATATCAATCCCGGTGTTTTTTGTGTAGGCCTGAACAACTGGCAGTAAGGCATAGGTGGCCAGGGCTGGCGCTTCATCAATTTTGGTCCAGATAATCTTTGCAGGGGGCATGGCAATCCTTTGTTTAGAGCGTTTCCGCTTGGAACAGTTAAAAAAACAAAATACTTCCCGTGAAAATAAAGGGTGAAGACCCAATGCAAAATTATTTCAACGCAATAAAGGATAAAAAGGAACTAATATTTTTGACCTTTGTGTTTTGTCAAAGATCAAGATGCCCTTAGGTTAAGACGCTCATATAGAAAGAATTAAAGTTTCAGTAAACGACATTAAAAGGAGAGTTAATGGCCAAGCCAAATTACGCTTTTGCAAAACACCAGAGAGATCTAGCGAAAAAGAAGAAAAAAGAAGAGAAAAAGAAACTCAAAGAAGAAGCAAAGTTACAGCAAAAGCTCGAACAAGAGGGTGCAGACACGTCTGAAGAAACGACACCAGAAGAAGATTCAGAGAACTAAACAAGCCCCCTGTTGTGTTCCCACCACAAGACCCTCCTCAAGAAATAACCCTTCCGGACACACACCGAGACTTTATCGAGAACTCGGTTCCGAGATTAAAAGCCGATCCACGCATCCTTGGCGTGGCTGTTGGTGGTTCCTATTTGCTGGATGCGATAGATGAATTCAGTGATTTAGACCTGGTGGTTTATATCGACCCCCAGCACTATGAGACAGTATTAACCGAGCGCTCCAGCATTGTTGAAAATATCGGCGCGCTTCTGGAAAGCTTTACAGGAGAACATGTGGGGGAACCACGCTTGCTCATTTGTCTTTTTGGACCACCCCTGCTTCACATTGATTTAAAAATTGTCTCCATGGACGATATTGAAGATAAAGTTGAGAACCCGGTTGTCTTGTGGGAGCGCGCGGATGTGATTAGTCGTCAGGTCAATCTAACTCCGGCAGAATTTCCCCAGCCAGATCTAGAGTGGATCGAAAAGCGGTTTTGGACCTGGGTCCACTATACTGCCACAAAAATTGGACGCGGTGAAATATTTGAGGCGGTTGAAGCCATTGGATTTTTACGAGTCAACGTATTGGGCCCCATAATATTGAAGAAAAGTGGAGCCCGACCACAGGGTCTTCGAAAACTTGAGCGCCATACCAGCCAGGAAGAATTAAAAAGACTAATTGCGACCTTGCCGTCCTATGATACCCGGGATTGCCTGCGAGCCCTCCACGAGAGCGTGGATGTTTATATCAGAATACGGGAAACCCCGGGAAACCAGAGCCTTGAAAAAATGGTGGATGAATACCTCAACCAGATTGAATCTCAACTGAGTTGATTCACCAGACACAAAAAAGGAACCAAATATGAGTAAAACATATCGAAGCACTTTGTTCGCCATCACAATACTGATAAGCGCTGGATTTATCCTGCCCCAGTCAGCACAAGCCCATTGTCAGATTCCCTGTGGAATCTATGATGATTATGCCAGACTTCTGTCCATGCTGGAAGATGCAGCCACTATAGAGAAGTCCGTCAACAAGATGATTGAACTAGCTGAAAATATGGATGTTCAATCGCAAAACCAAATGGTCCGCTGGGTTATGAACAAGGAAGATCACACACAGAAAATCATCGATACAATTAGCGACTATTATTTAACACAGCGAGTGAAACCATCTCAAAAAGATTATGAGGAGAGATTGAAACACCACCATGCTGTGATTTTGGCCGCCATGAAGGCCAAACAAAACGCAAATCTAAAATCAGTTATAACCCTCAAGAAAAGCATATCAGCTCTGGCAGCCTATTATCCAGAACATAAACATTAAAAGACCACAGGCGCAGTTGGGTTTACAGCACTGTCTGACAAGGAAGTGAAATGACCAAAAACGACATCCTTAGAAGAATCAGATACACTTTTGATTTTAGTGATGATAAGATGATCGCCATTTTTGCCCTGGCTAACCACAAGGTCACCAGAGCAGAAATCAGCGACTGGATGAAAAGAGAAGAAGACCCTGCCTATAAAATCCTTTATGATGATGAGCTGGCTGTCTTTTTGAATGGTCTCATTATTGAAAAGCGCGGTAGAAAAGAAGGTCCTGTTCCCAAACCAGAAAAAAAGCTCACCAATAATGTGATATTGAAAAAACTACAGATCGCCTTGAATTTGCGAGCGGAGGAACTGCTGGATGTTCTGATGCTGGCTGACTTGAAGGTCAGCAAATACGAACTCAGCGCTTTTTTTCGCAAACCAGATCACAAACACTATCGTCCCTTGCGAGATCAAATCCTGCGCAATTTTCTCAACGGGGTGCAGGTGAAATACCGGGAAGACCCAGACCTGTAGAGTATAAGTGGACTACAGGGCGCACATTAAAACGTACAAAAATCAGATTTCGAAAAGAATAAGGTCTGTTTATTCAGGGGTACAGTCTTGATAGACGGCAAAAAATTAAACCAGATCATTGAGAACTGTCGGCGAGGTTCAAAAGCAGACATCGATGATATTTTGGGGTTGCTCACATCGACAGTGGATCTGACCGTTCGCAGGAATGTCGATTTCCACCTGGGAGGTGTCACAAATCCAGAGGGTCTGGCAAGACTGGAGTACTATCTATTCCACGGAAGCCAGATACAGAGAAATTACGCCACCCTATTTTTTGCCAGACGGGATGAGTGGCCTCTCATTCATCGCGCCCACAAGCTGGGTCTCATTGACTATCGGCAGGCCTATTCAAGATAAACAACATCACCAGGGCTTGTTCTTCTTTAAGTCGTGACTGCCGAACGATCCAGAAAACCACAAGCTTAATAAACACAAACAAATAGTACTTCAGACAAATTTCCTCCTTGCAATGGATAGTGACTAAAATTATCATCAATGGTCTACGTAGTAAGTATGAGTTTATTTTGACTGGGGTGAACATGCTAATCAAACACTTAATATTAATAAGCCTTATATCATTCTCTTTCGCAATAGCCGAAGAGGGTATGGCTCAACCTGAAATTGGTATTGATGATACTTTTCTCGGAGAAAAGGTTGATCTTGACCTGAGCTTCTTTGATGAGAACGGAGAACCCATCACCCTGGCAGCCGCCAGTGAAGGGCGACCCACCATTCTGGCTCTGGTATATTACAATTGCACATCCATCTGTAACCCTTTTCTCAACGCCATTGTAGATGTTGTCAATCAATCACCCCAGGCCTTTCTTCCTGGAGATAAATACAATATCGTAGCCGTTAGTTTTGACCCCAAAGAGGATCATGAGATTGCAGCCCTGAAAAAGCAATCCTATTTCAACCTTTTTCAAGGCAAAACCAATATTCCAGAATCATCATTCAGATTTTTAACAGCTGACTCTGCCACCATTCGAACCTTGACAGAATCGGTGGGTTTTAAATACGCACCAGATGAAGAAGATGGTTTTATGCATGCCTCATCACTCATTGTGCTGTCTCCCAGCGGTATTATTTCCCGATATATCCGCGGATTATCGTTTCTCCCTGTGGAAGTTATGATTTCTGTGACCAATGCCATGGAAGGCAAGTGGGCACCTACCGTTAAGAAAATTGTAAAGTTTTGTTTTGCCGAGGAACCTGAAGGCCGGGGTTACTATTTCAATTTCCTCAAGGTAACCGGTGTAATTATACTGTTCTCCATCCTCTTTACCGTTGTGATTCTCTCAGTATTGCTCAACAAGAAAAAGAAACCCCCAGAACTCGAAACGAAGGGCGCTTAAGCATGGAAACATCTCCAAGTCAGAGCTATTTAAACAGCCACACCAGTCCCAAATGGACCGGCGGTTTTATGAGCTGGTTTATGTCAACCGACCACAAACGCATTGGTGTCATGTATGCCGTTGCAATGTTCTCATTTTTCTTTGTGGCAGTATTGTTGGGTTTCGTGATGAAGCTACAAAAGATGTACCCCGCTTCATCTGGTTGGGAAATAATCCCCGTCGAGTTATACGGCAGTTTTTTTACACTCCACGCCATCATTATGATTTTTCTTTTTATCGTTCCAGGTGCACCTGCAGTTCTTGGTAATTTCTTTCTGCCTCTACAGATCGGAGCCAAAGATGTTGCATTTCCACGTGTCAACCTGCTCTCATTCTGGCTGTATTTGCTCGGTGCAATTATGGCTGTTGTGGGCATTCTACTTGGAGGGGCCGACACAGGCTGGACATTCACCCCTCCGTACTCCATCAATACAAAAACAATTTCCATCTTTGGGGTTGTTTTTGACTCTATATCCTGGATGCTTACCGCTGCCTTTATTTTGGGCTGGGGTACCATCTTAACTGGTATCAATTTTATCGTTACCATTCACAGAATGCGGGCCAAAGGCATGGGCTATTTTAAAATGCCCCTTTTCACCTGGTCCATATATGCCACATCGTGGCTGCAGGTTCTGGCTACCCCCGTTGTGGGAATTACCCTGCTGATGATCGTTATTGAACGCATCATGCCTGTAGGCTTTTTTGATCCCTCCAAGGGTGGTGACCCCATTCTGTTTCAACACCTCTTCTGGATATATTCACATCCGGCAGTTTACATCATGATTCTGCCTTCCATGGGATTGGTCAGCGAGATCATCCCAACCAATAGCCAGAAACCGATTTTTGGATACAAGAGTATCGCCATTGCCTCATGTAGTATTGCCGGAGTGGGCTATTTACTGTGGGCACACCATATGTTTACAACAGGGATGTCGGATTTTGCAGCCATTCTGTTTTCATTTCTGACCTTTTTTGTGGCTATCCCAACAGCAATTAAAACGTTCAACTGGACCGCCACCCTTTACAAAGGGTCAATCACATTGACACCTGCCATGTTGTTTGCTCTCGCGTTTATTTTCAACTTCAGTATTGGTGGTCTTACTGGAATGTTCCTGGGATCTCTCTCCACAGACATTCACCTCCATGACACCGCTTTTGTTGTGGCTCACTTCCATTACACCATGTTTGGTGGGGCAGCATTTGGACTCATAGGTGGTGTGTTCCATTATTTCCCTAAGATGTTCGGAAAAATGTATTCCATGAAATGGGCTAAGGCGGCATTCGCCTTCATGTTTATTGGTTTTAACGCTTTGTATTTCCCAATGTTGGTATTGGGATACTATGGTATGCCCAGACGGTATCATACCTATCCAGACATGCCCATCTTTAACGATCTTCAGATGGCATCAACCCTGGGCTCCTGGATATTGGTAACCGGAGTAATCATGGTGTTTGGTGTATGGATTCATGCACTCATAAAGGGCAAACAAACCACAGAAATCAACCCCTGGAACTCATCTACTCTAGAATGGCAAACAGCCACCCCTCCCACCCTGTTCAATTTTGAAGAAGATGTAGAGATTACCCGGGATCCTTATGATTACGAAGCATTTCGTGGCGAAGTCAAAGCCGGCACATCTGCAGGAGCGAAGAATGTCTGATATAACACACCCCATTGAGCATCACAGAGATGATGAGGGAACCCGTCTGGGGTTCTGGCTCTTCCTCTATACAGAGCTCTTTCTTTTTGCCGCCTTCTTCCTGGTATACTCAGTATATAGATCCTCACACCTGGAAGACTTCAAGCTGGCAGCAGAAAGCCTAAACACAGGGATTGGTACGGTTAACACCATCATTCTACTCACCAGTAGTTTGACCATGGTCCTGTCTTTGGACGCCTTAAAAAAGGGTTCAGTGAAACTGGCTAAAACCCTATTGTTAGTCACTTTCGCTTTGGGAATGGCTTTCTTGGTGATCAAAGGTTTTGAGTGGAGTGCCAAGTTTGAACACCACCTGTTTTTACAGACAGCTAAGGGAATTGCAGCCGGTCACGGCTCTCCTCTCCTGACACCAGGATCAGAAATGCTCCCTGTGGGTCAGGTCCTTTTCTTTGGTCTCTACTTTATAATGACAGGAACCCATGCGTTGCACATTATTATTGGCGCGATCTGGATGTTGATCGTCTTTTTCTGGATGTCCAAAGGATCTGTTAACCAGGATAACCATGGAGTCTTAGAGCGCTGTGGGCTTTACTGGCATCTCGTGGATGTGATCTGGATTTTTCTCTTTCCACTTTACTATCTGGTAGCTTAGGGGGTATGACAATGACTACTCATGAACAATCTTTAAGTCCACGCACTCCCATAATGGTTTTTGGGGCTCTTATTATCCTGACTATCGCAACCGTTCTGTTGTCGGGTTTAGATGTAGGCAATACTGGTGCTCTGTTGATCGCCATGTCAGTCGCCTCAATTAAAGCGGCCCTCGTGCTATACTTCTTTATGCACTTGAATCACGAGCCCTTGATCTTTAAGCTCTTTTTGGGTGTTGCCTTTTTCACCCTCCTCGCCATCTTCGTGTTGACCTTTTCAGACTACAGCTTCCGGGTGATATAATGAATGTAAACTATAACCCAGCCTCCGTTTTTAATCAGGATGTGGACTTCACATTCTATCTCATTTTTATAATATCCATCCTGTGTTTGGTTGGAATTACTGGCTTTATGATCTTCAGCGTTATTAAATACAGTCGGAAAAACAACCCCACACCTTCCAACCTTGAGGGGCATACAGGCCTTGAAATTGTTTGGACCATTATCCCAACCATCCTGGTGATGTTTATATTTTACTTCGGTATGCAGGGCTTTCTAAAAATGAGGAACGTACCTGAAGATGCCATGGAAATAAAGGTAGACGCCGGCATGTGGTGGTGGAAGTTTACCTACCCCAATGGTCTGGAACAAAACACAGCCCAAGGCCTTACTGTTCCAGCAGACACACCAATATATCTACCTCTGCATTCAGTTGATGTGATCCACTCCTTTTACATCCCTGCATTTCGAGTGAAAATGGATGTGGTTCCCAAGGCTGCCGGGGCCAAAGACAACTACACCTGGTTTGAAGCCAGCCAGATCGGTGATTTTGACCTGTTCTGCGCTGAATATTGCGGTTTAAACCACGCCCAAATGATTACCAAGGTCCATGTGCTCACCAAACCTGACTATCAAGCCTGGCTTGAGGAACAATCCGCTGGTTTTATCAAACAACAGGCCGAAAACCCGGGCCTGGCTTTGATTACATCAAAAGCCTGCTTTGCCTGTCATAGCAGCGATGGCACCAAGTTGGTTGGTCCTTCATTCAAGGGCTTATATGGAAAAACAGAAGTGGTTGTCACAAATGGCGAAGAGCGTGAAATAACCGTAGATGATGCCTATTTGAAGACCGCAATAATGGAACCATCAAAAGACATTGTGAAGGGTTATCAACCCCTTATGCCGCCCATGCCTTTGACTGCTGACGAGGTTCAAGCGATTATCGATCACATCAAGGAACTGTCTGAGTGACGCCAGCATGTGTCACCCTGAGGAAGCCTTTGCTGAACGAAGTCGAAGCATCGATTGGCGACCGTAAAGAAAGAGTCATACTTCGACAGGCTCAGCAAGACACTTTGATATTTAGGGGAGACACAGAAATCCTCACGATGACACTCCTTTTGTCATCCCGAGCGGAGTCGAGGGATAAATATTTATTCTGACGAGCAAAACCTCTCGACTCCGCTCGAG
Source organism: Fidelibacterota bacterium (assembly GCA_016784025.1). Classification (GTDB taxonomy): domain Bacteria; phylum Fidelibacterota; class UBA8477; order UBA8477; family JABMPR01; genus JABMPR01. Next base: position 56,926 of record JADHVL010000016.1, read on the forward strand.
GAGACGAAAAAAGATCACCATATAAGAACAAGGTCGATATAAGAAAAACCAAGAAAACATGCTAAAAGCCTACATCCAACTCTTCCGATTGAAACCCATTTCCATGATTATGCTCATGGTGGTTTTTGCGCAGATCAAGCAAAAAGCTGACTAAGTATGTTTAAAGCCTATATCCAACTTTTTCGCCTGAAACCCATTCCTATGATTATGCTCATGGTGGTTTTTGCGCATATGTATGCTTTAAATGAAACCGGTTTACCGTTTCAGTGGACATCCCTCATTATTCTAGTGCTTACCACAGGCATGGCCAATGGAGCCACCTTTGCCCTGAATCAATACTATGAGCGCCATGGTGATGCAAAAATGATCCGAACCCAGGGTCGCCCAATTCCATCTGGTCAAATATCTCCTCGTGCGGCTCTTATAGCGGGGCTGGCTTTCTTTGCCCTGGGAATCGCGTTGCAATATGTGTTGATCAATGAAGCAACCGCCCTGGCAACATTTTTATGTGGTGGTTTGTATGTCTGGAGCTATACCCCGTTGAAGTCACGCTCAAGCATGAGCACTTTAATTGGTTCCTTACCAGGAGCTTTGCTGCCCTTTATCGGCTGGTATTCTGTGACCCAGGGTGTGAATTTGATGATTCTATGGATGTCCCTCATGATCTTTTTGTGGCAGATTCCACATACCTTTGTGATCTGTTATCGCTATAAAGATCAATATCTGGCTGCAGGTGGCAAGCAATTACCGTTTGTTGCTGGAGAAGACGCTTCTTTCCGTCAAAGCCTTTGGTATACCCTGATCAATATCCCACTAATTTTTGTGCCTTTTGTCTTTAAGGTTTCAGGACCAATCTATCTGATGATTGCCACCGTGATTACCATGGGAGCCGTTGTGATGGTCACCCGTTTTTATAGCAATCGCGAGCTGGCCACAGCCAAACAGTTTTTCCGCTATATGTTGATTTATCTACCAGTCCTGTTTGTGAGCATGGCTGCCAACCGTATGAATTTCTAAAAAACCAACTTACCCCTACAGTTAGGGATTAAGCATCTTTTGCATGATAAAATCATGCTCATTTTCTTTTACAACCAGAAAACCCAACCGATCATATAAGGCTTTAGCTGGATTGTTTCGATCTACACTCAAAGAGATGGATGACAGTTCTCTGGCCTGATATTGTCTTGAAATTGAGTTAATGAGTTCTGTGCCGATACCTTTACTTCGAAACGCAGGAAAAACCGCCACGCCAATCTCAGGGATATCAATACCAACAAAGCCAAAGCCCTCACATGGGGGTTGGTGAGCCCTCCCCCAGACAGCACCAACCAACTGTCCATTCTCCTCAGCCACTACAGCCAAGTCATGGGGAATTGATCCCCAGTCCTTATAGTACTTTAATAATTCTGGTAACTCCAGAACTGAGCGTGGATAGGCTTTCCTTCCCTTTGGAACAAAAAGAGATTCATAGAGCATTTCTTTAAGAAAACCAGATTCAGATGGATGCATTTCCCGATCAATCACGGGACAGGAACGCTGGGTTTTAGTTTTCTTCGCTCATTCAGATAAATCAACAATCCCAACAGAACAAAGCCGTATTCACCGATATATGCAACCGTCTCAAAACGCCACAATCCCAGTCCAATCGTTTGGGCTCTATCAAAAAAAAGGGGCATGCCTGTATCTGCAGCATAAAAAGCGATCTTGGGAGAGGCTATAATATCCAGGAATGTGTGACTGAAAACCAGACCCCCTATAATCAGTGCTGTTCTTTGACTTTTACTAATCCAGAGCACAAAACCCCCGGCAAGTACCGACCAGAACACACCCATGACAAGACTGTGAGAATACGGTGAATATGATCCTGTTGCATCTGTGGGAATGGTTTCAATACCCATAGCCCATAATATCATAAAGATGACTTCGATAAACTCTGAAGCCAGAATGAGCCAGCCCACATTTATTTTTGGAGCGATTCTTTTGGCTGCCAGACCCACACCAATATGTGCCATAGCTGGCATATACTCCCCCTTGTGTTATCAATTAAAAAGTAGAGCAGAAAATAATCTAAACAGGCATCACAAAATGAAAAAACATTTGTTATAAAGCCGACATGCTATGGTGTTTATATGGGTTATTAAACTTTAGAAGAAGGTCGTGCATTGAAAAAGTCTATTCGACATTAAGTCGAAACCATGGTGAGAAGGAGTTACTTTTTATCTAGATAGCTTTCGATTTCACCCAAAAAGGTGTCGGGATTAATGGGTTTCTTTATATACCCAGTACATCCAGCATTTATGGCTTTTTCTTGATCGCCAGGCATGGCATAAGAGGTGATAGCCACAATGGGAACCGCTTTAAGGGCATCGTCTTTTCGGAGCTCCATGGCCACTTCATAGCCATTCATTTTGGGAAGCTGGATATCCAGCAAAATTAAATCGGGCTGCACGGATTTAGCCAATTCCACACCGTCTTGTCCATCATAAGCCTGAGAAACACCATGACCGTTTTTCTGAAGAAGAAAGGAGATCAGATACATGTTGTTTTCATTATCTTCAATAATAAGTGTTTTAGTCTTCATGTTTTATTTCTCCAGGGTTACAGGCAAGGCGACTGAAAAAGTGCTTCCAACACCGGGCTCACTTACCACGGTTATATTGCCACTTAACAATTCAACCAATTTTTTACTAATGGCCAACCCGAGACCGGAACCTTCTTTAACGCGATCCAGACCAGTATCAATCTGACGAAAGGTTTCAAAAATGGTTTCCAGGTCTTTTTCGCTAATCCCAATGCCAGTATCGATGACATCTATATACAAAAAGTCCTCTTTCAGGTAGCTGTTAACAATGATTTCACCTTCGTCAGTAAACTTGATTGCGTTGTTTATCAAGTTCAGCAAGACTTGCTCCAGCCGTCTTTTATCACTGAATAGCCGGGGCATGTTTGACTCAATATTGTGTCTGAGGCGCAACCCCTTTTTTTCAGCAAAAGGTCTCAGAGAGCTCACGGCCATGACCAGTAGCAAGTCCACCTTAAAGTCTTCATCATAGACCTGAATGCGTCCCGATTCAATTTTAGAAATATCGAGAATATCGTTTATCAACTCCAATAAATGTGAAGCGCTCCCCTTAACCATACTTAGCTGCTTGGTTTGCTCTTCTGATAGAGGTCCAGCCATTCCCTGCAGGAGGATACCGGTAAAGCCAATGATAGAATTTAGGGGTGTTCGCAATTCGTGAGACATGGATGCCAAAAAAGCTGACTTCAGATGGTCAGACTCTTCTGCTTTTGTTTTGGCAGCCTCCAACTCAACAGTTCTCTCTGCCACGAGCTTTTCAAGGTGTTGTTCATGGTCGTGAATTTTCCCAAGCATGTCGTTAAAACTGCCTACAAGCAGACCAATCTCATCTCGGGAGTTTGATTTTACTCGAATAGTGTAATCACCGGATTCTTTAATCTGTTTGGCCGTCTCAGCCAGCTTGCCAATGGAGTCGGATATGGGTCTTTGAGCACGGATTGACAAAAGTCCAGCCAGAATTATACCTGCAATAAAGAGCAAAAAGGATTGCCAGACCGCCTCAAGTAACTCTGACCTCCGATTACTTGAATCTAACCTTAGGGCTATCCAGCCGACTTTTAAATCGTCGAAAATAATTTTTTTTGTAAGAACAAAATACCCATGTCCAGCCGATTTTCTCTCGGCATCCAAAAGACCAAAACTATAGTCAGTAAAACCTTTTCGGTCAAAACGGGCAAAAACGTCACCGCGGTGGTCATAAACCACTGCATTGAGAACATCTGTTTGGGTTTCCAGCGATTCCAGCACATCAGTTGCGGCCTCGTTGTCAAAAAACAATAGAGCCGAAATGCTATTGGAACCTAATACTTCCGCCAGAGTTGACATGCGGGTAAATGCACGGACTTCATATTGGTGATACTGGCTATACAGATAGATACCCACAAAGAAAACCAGGATAAACAGGGTCGTAAAAAGTTGAATTGAAATCAGCTTTAATTTGATTGACAGGTCTTGAAATTTAGTCACGGAAAGGGGTTTCCTCTTCGCCGACTAAAATTGCCAGCTTTAACAAGTGAGAACTAGCCGTCAGATTGGCGGCCTGGAGCGCTTTGCGATTTATTTCCAGCTTTATTTTGCCATCACGCTTTATGAAATTAATAGCGCCATCGCTGGTGGCGAAGCCAAGTGATTCTCCAACCAACAGTATGTTTTGAGGTGGAATCTTTGGACGCAGTTTGTGAAAAGCTTCGGTTTGATTAATGGGGACAAAAAGAATGTCACAAACCTCAATTTCCTCAACACTTTCTACTCGCTCAACCTCAATTTTTTGACCCTCTGAAGCTCGTTCTTTGGACATTTGTCTTAAGGGAAGTAGAATATCATCTAACCCATAAACACCTATTTTGAAATTTTTAACGGTGTCCAGGGTTGTCCAGCTTATGTATTTTGTAAAATTAATTAAAAAGACAGCCTTCATCCGCGTATCAGGATTCACACGAATTCGCTGAGCCTGAATAGAAAGCAGAGGCACAAGGAGCAGCAAGACACCACGTATCAAGAGGGGGCGAAGAATAAAAAACCGGTTAAACATCTGTGTTGAAACAAACTCCTTTAGTTTAGCCCTCAAGCTAAGTGGAGAGCGAGCTGTTTCCAAAAAAGAAGCGCGGCCAAAAGGGTTGTTGTGATAATGTTCACATCTGATCTAAACAGTGTTTTTAAGTGGAGCAGGAAAAAAGAAACAGGTTAAAATTAAACCTGCCGAACTTCATCCCCCAATACTGGCCAAGACCCCAAAGCCATTGAAAATCTCGACAATTTCCAACTGACGATGTTGGTCAGGTTCACCCATGAGGGTTGAATCATAACTTTGCCCCAGTTTTTCATGTTTTTTAGCAGCAGAATTGTGGAAGGGTAGCAGGTTAACGGCTCTCGTCTTTCCAGGTAAGGCGGCAATGAAAGCCGCTGTAGCTTCAATGTTTTGATCATCATCATTTACACCTTTGATGAGCGGTATTCGGATGACGATGTCAACATCCGTTTTGGCCAGGAGCTGCAAATTGATCAGAATATTTTTGTTGTTGACCCCCGTATACATGAGGTGTTTTTCCGAGTCTATCATTTTCAAATCGAACAAAAACAACTCGGTCTTAGCTGCAACCTGCATCAACAATTCGGCGCTGGCAAGTCCAGCAGTATCCACACATCGATGAATACCCCTATTTCCACATTCATCCAGCAGAGGAATCAAAAGGTCGGGGTGCATGAGCGGCTCTCCCCCTGAAAAGGTTACCCCACCTCCTGATTCATCCATGAGTGACTTTTCGCTAGAGATAACCCTAATGATGTCGTTTATCATGAGCTGCTCCCCTGACATTTCTGTTGCCCTGGTGGGGCAAACCTCCGCACACTTACCACACAGAACACATAGATCCTGGTTTGTGACAATACCATCTGATGTCAGAATGCAGGCGTTTTGCTCACAAGCCTCAACACAAGCTTCGCAACCAATACATTTTTCCCGGCTATACATTTTTTGTATTACCGTGGAGTGACTTTCTGGATTGTGACACCACGCGCAGGACAAGGGACAGCCCTTAAAAAAGACAGTAACCCGGATGCCAGGGCCGTCATTAATAGCATAGCGCTTGATATCAAAAATGAGGCTGGAGCTCATTTGGTCTTTGGCTTGAAGCGTGGTGGCTATCAAAAGAAGTGGCTTTAAAAGGATTCGTTTTCTGTGCGGTCAATTACTTCTTGCTGTAGATCAGCATTCATATCATTGAAATAATCGCTGTAGCCAGCCATGCGGACCAACAAGTCTTTATAATCTTCAGGGTGTTTTTGTGCAGCTCTCAGGGTTGCTGTATCAACCACATTGAATTGAATATGGTGTCCCCCGCGCTTGAAATAATTACGAATCAAACTCCCCAGTTTTTTAATATCTGCATCCCTCTTTAACAAGCTGGGCAAGAATCTCTGATTTAAGAGGGTCCCCCCTGAGCGAGTATGGTCCAACTTTGTCAGGGAGCCTATAACAGCACTGGGTCCGTTGATATCGCACCCGTGGGAGGGTGAGGTGCCATCTGATATGGATTTCCCCGCGAGGCGTCCATTGGGTGTGGCTCCTAGAACTTTGCCAAAATAGATGTGGCAGGTTGTTGAAAGCATGTTGAGATGAAAAACATCACCCCTAGTGTTGGGTTTACCATCGATGGTCTGGAGCAAATCTTCATAAACCTGTACAGCGATACTATCTGCCCTATCGTCATCATTTCCAAAGAAGGGAGTCCAGTTTACAATGGTCTGCCGTAGTTTTTCTTCGCCACGAAAGTTTTTTGATACAGCCTCAAGGAGCTCCTTCATGCTCAAACTCTGTTTGTCGAAAACATGGGTTTTGATGGTAGAAAGACTATCTGTAACCGTTGCCAGTCCGGTACACTGAATATAGTTGGTGTTATAGCGGGGGCCGCCATTGTAATAGTCACGACCCTTTACGATACAGTCATCTATCAACACGGAGAGGAAGGGAGCGGGGGCATATTTGGCAAACATGGTATCGATATAATTGCTCACCCGGATTTTCTGATCCACGATATAGTTGAGCTGTTCAAGAAAAGCGCCATAGAGCGCTTCATACGAATTGAAAGAATTTGGGTCACCAGTTTGAATACCAGCTGTTTTGCCTGTTAGGGGATCCAGGCCGTCATTCAGAGTTACTTCAAGAATTTTAGGCACATTCAGGTATCCAGTTAACAGAAAGGCCTCTTTGCCAAAAGCGCCGACCTCAATACAACCACTGCAACCACCTTCCCGGGCATCCCTGAGAGTTTTACCCATACCCACCATTTCCTGGATATAGGTTTCTGGATTAAAAACGGAGGGATAACCGTGACCTTGTCGGATCACCTTGACAGCAGAATGGAGAAAGTCGTCAGGTGTTTTTGGGCTGATATGAACAGAGGTTCCAGGTTGTAGCAGATGGAGGTCCTCTATAACCTCTAACATGATATAAGATACCTCACTGACACCATCGTTACCATCTTGAGTCAATCCACCGATATTGATATTGGTAAAATCGTTATAGGTGCCGCTTTCTTTTGCTGTAATACCGACTTTTGGTGGAGCCGTCTGATTGTTTACTTTGATCCAGGAGCAGCAGAGCAGTTCCTTGGCCTCTTCTCGAGTCAGACTGCCTTCAGTGACCTCTTTTTCATAAAAAGGGGCGAGATGTTGGTCAAAATGACCAGGGTTCATGGCATCCCAGCCATTGAGTTCTGTAATGGTTCCAAGATGAACAAACCAGTACATTTGCAAAGCCTCCCAGAAAGTCTGGGGTGCATGGGCGGGAACTCTGCGACAAACCTGGGCAATTTTCAATAGTTCAACTCGACGCTGTGGATTTATCTCCTCCTGAGCCTTTTCCTCCGCCAGATCAGCATGACGATTGGCAAATAGAATCACGGCATCACAGGAAATATCCATGGCCTTTAGCTCTTCAAGCTTGTCAGTGGCTTCAGGGTCATTCAAGAAGTTCAGCGAATCAATATGGGTTTGGATGTCACGCTTAAAATCCAACATGCCTTTTTTATAAATTTTACCATCTAAAGCGGTGTGACCCGGCGCTCTCTGCTCCATGAACTCTGTAAATAGCCCTGCTTCATAGGCTTGACGCCAGGTATCCGGGACATGACCAAGGATTCGTTCTCTCTGGGTTCTGCCTTTCCAGTATGGAATGACTTCCTTTTCATAGATATCAATGTCAGCCTGGCTAATGGTATAGCGTTGTTGATCGCGTGTATTTAACACATGAAAATCTTCAACGGAATGACAGGTTAATTCGGGAAATGTGGGGACGGCCTTTGGAGAAGGTCCACGTTCGCCTACAATAAGTTCATCGTCACCAAGATAGAGGGTCTTTTTTTTGCAGTGATCCAAAAAGGTTAGCGCCCGGAAAACAGGAGTAGAGTGTTTTCCAAAATGTTCTTGATAAAAGGCGGTCTGGTGCAGGGCACGCTCAATGGATAAGCTGGGCTCTGTCTCAAAACTCAATTTACGAAGGCGTTGAATCCTGGGATTCATCCCTGGACCAATCACATCCATCCCCAGTTCGTGATAGAAATTTCCTTCAGCTGAAGCGGGACGCTCAGGGGTCTGGTTGGATTCCAGGTGACCGTTTAATTCTTTTATCGATTTCAGTTTTACCACCCTCCAGGATAAAACCCCCGTGAAGCAGCATTATAAAGACAGGCCACCCTCGCGTCAATGCCAATAACATGAGTCGTTAAGATTGAAGACACTTGGAAACCGCGTCAAACCCACCCATTTTAATGTCACGAAGCACACACAACAGGAGACTTCATGGAGATCACGAGACATTTTACAGCCACCACCTTTGTTGTTTATAAAGGAAAAATCCTGCTGCACCTCCATAGAAGTCTGAAAATGTGGTTGCCTCCTGGCGGTCATATTGATCGGGATGAGCTACCCCACGTTGCCGCTATACGTGAAGTCAAAGAAGAAACAGGTCTCGATGTGGACCTGGTTCACGCCGCACCAACTATTCATTCTGAAAATGCTCAGGAAATTCCCGGACCGCGACACCTCCTTCTTGAAAACATCAATCCCTTTCACCAGCATATTGACATGATCTATTTTGCCCTGGCGAACTCCTTTGAAGTAACGCCAGATGCTGGAGAGTCTATTGAATTGAGATGGTTTGACTCAGAAGAATTGGAAGGTAAAGAGATAGAAAATGACATTCGCTTGCTTGGAAAAGAGGCTCTTGGCGTCATATCAAATACAGACAATTAAAGCTGTGATATCAGTTGAGTTCAATCTCAAGACTGGGATTCGAATCCCAGCCTAGTATCTTGCCACAATGAATCAAAATAACGCCCAACACAACTTTAGAGCCTTTGTATGGCATGCCTCCTGGCTTGGGTTTACTGTTACCTTTACCGAGGTAAATACGGTTTTGCCTGGTTTGATTGTTGAGGTTGGTGGCAGTCAGGTTCATGTGGGTATTTTAACTGCCATCATGGTTGGCGCTCCCATGTTGACCCAGTTGCTCTTTGCCGGATATCTGACCCCTAAGCCCCGTAAAAAACCATTCTTACTGCTTGGAATCTATCTTAGAGTCGCTGCCCTGGCTGGGGTTGCCTGGACCCTTTCCCGCCTAACCAGCATTAATCCTGCCTTCATGATCTTTCTGGTTTATGCCTGGATGCTGGTGTTTACCACAAGTGGCTCATTTGCCGGTGTTTCATATACGGACATTTTAGGAAAGAGTATTGTGGGCGATCAAAGGAAGCGATTTTTTGTACTGCGTCAGTTTCTCTCTAGTATTGGTGTGTTGATATCTGCCTTGATCGCCAGAGAGCTCCTCAAACGCTTCGCCTACCCCATGAATTATGAAATTTTGTTTATTGCTGCAGCGGGTTGTTTGTTTCTGGCATCTCTAGGATTTGTCGTACTGCGGGAAAAGCCAGTGGCCAGCCGCTATGAAAGCAGCTCCATTCTGGAAATATTCAAATTCATCCCTGGTTATCTGCGGGAAGATGCCAACCTGAGAAACTTCATTATCGTGAACAACCTGGCTGGTTTTGCTACCACACTGACACCCTTTTATGTAGTGTTGGCTAAAGACACATACTCTTTGACCGCTAATGATATTGGTAATTTTTTACTCATCGGTATTTCAGGCATGGTTCTCTCAAACTTTTTATGGTCGCGTATTGTAAAAAACCACTCCTTTAAAGGTGTTATGGTGGTCTGGATCTTAATCGGCGCAAGCTTACCTGTTTTGGCTCTAATCTTATCCACGTGGGCACCCTATATGCTATTTCAAGCCATCTTCTTTCTTAGCGGTGTGGCTATTTCTGCTCAAAAGATCTCTTTGGGTGGTGTGCTTATCGAAATATCTGAAAACGATAACCGGGCCCTGTATTCAGGAATCAATGGTGCCTTCAATCTCACCATCGCCCTCTTCCCTCTCATTTCTGGATTTGTCATTGTCTGGCTGGGCTACACCCCTGTATTCATTTTGGGATCAGTGGCAATGATTTTAGCCTTGTTCTTTGTCCGCCGACTCAATTGTGAAATTTCAAAGACATGAAATTCATACAACGAACACAACGAAACCTACGAACAAACAAAAGCAGAATAGGTTTTAAAATTTCGCCAGCTTCGTTTGATTCATTGTTAAAAAGAGATAGTATTAATTCATGATCAAAAAAGCAGAAGCGGTTGTCCTCAAAACGCTGAATCACGGGGACACCAGCAAGATAATCACACTGTATTCCCGTGAAGTCGGGCGTCTCAAGCTCATCGCCAAAGGGGTGCGTTCTCCCAAAAGCAAAGCCATGGGCCTATTTCAACCGACGCGCCATATTCAGGTGATTTATTACTCCAAAGCCACATCTGATTTACAATTATTTAAATCTGGCGAATTGATCAATGGATTCTTTGGGCTGGAAGAAGATTTTGATCGCCTCACACTGGCCCAGGTGATGGTAGAGTTGATGGATCGTTCTGTTGAAGATGAAGAAAGTCACCCCCACCTATTTCAACTTCTTGTCAATAGTCTATCGAGGCTCAGCAATCGGGAGATTACCTCGGCTGAGGCCTACTGGTATTACCACACCCACCTCCTTCGCGAACTGGGCTTTCGACCACATGTTGGCCATTGCTCAATCTGTAGAGAAGCGCTGGAAGAGGGAGCCTCGCTGGGTCCTGGTAGCCCACAACTGGAATGTGTGAAATGCCATCAGCCCGGTCATGATTCCATTCATGTCAGTGGTGAAGTTCTGCTGGCAGTCCAAAATCTTCTGGATACGAATTGGGACGACCTAGAAAAAACCACGCTGAACGCCCGGGAACGAAGAACTCTCTGGGATTTTCTCTGGCAATTTACCTTCCACCATATCGAATCTTCCAGAGGCATGAAATCCCTGAAAGTGTTGCGACAACTTTACGGCTAAAAATTATCTAGGGTTTAAAAGCGGGAAAAGGATTTAGCTTTTTTTTACGCTGGCGCCGCCATCAAGAAGAGCAGAAAGCCACTGTGTTTCGTCAAAACTGGAAAGCCCAATTTTCATGGTCATGGTCAAAGGAACAGACAGAATCATCCCCACAGGACCAAGCACCCAGCCCCAGAACAACAAGGACAGAAAAACCACCAGTGTGGAAAGACCAAGTCCCCTGCCCATGAGTCGCGGCTCAAGAAAACTGCCTATAGACATGTTGACAGCCAGATAACCCAGGGCGACTGCGAGAGCCGTCCATGGTCCCAGGAGAACCAGAGCTAGCAGGGTCGGTGGAACCGCAGCCATAATAGAACCAATATTTGGAATATAATTCAATAAGAAAGTCAACAGGCCCCAGAGAAGTGCGTAGTCTACTCGCCAGATGCTCAACCAGATTGTCACAATGGCACCTGTTCCGAGACTGGTCCAGGTTTTTATCACCATATAGCGATTGATGTTCTGGAGAAAGATATTCAAGCGATCCGTCTCAGGTGATCCTGCTGGAATGGCCTTCTCAATTTTCTGACTGAAAGTAGCAGTTTCAAGCAACATGAACACTACAACCAGAAGAATAAGGAAGGTATCTCCCAGGAGGTTTCCCATACCAGTAAGCACTCTGGATGTCATGCGCATGGCTGCGCCTGGGTCAATGAATTCCATAAAGGTCTGATCAACGATGTTAAGGCCCTTGTCCTCAAAAAAGGCCAGAAGATCAGTGAGCTTCTGTTGTAAACCCTTTTGATAGGTAGGAAGAGAGTTGGAAAAATCTGTAAGTGACGAGCCAACCAGCACAGCAATGAGAAAACCAACGATAAGGATAGCCAAAATAATCACAAGAATGGCTGCCCAGGTTGGAATGCCTTTACTGCGCAACCAATTCAACAGGGGGGTTACAATAATAGCAATGAAAAGCGACAGGAGAAAAGGAATCAGGATATCCTGAGAAGCCCGCATTCCTGCTACCACCACGACAAAAGCTGCCATAGTCATCAGGAACCTCTGTACCCGATTAAAGCCGATATGAACATTTTCTGACATGCCTGGAATCTAACAGAGTATTTATGTTTTATTTACTATGAAATGAACGAATACTGCGAATAGCAATATATGCAGGGAGCTTGTAAAAACTTGAGGAGACTCGTCTTATTGAGTCAGACGACGTATCACACGATAGGTAAAAGAAGCCGAGAAAATTGACACCCCCATAGAGATGAGCGTTCCAGCCATCAATCCAGTATGTTGATAGGCAAAATGAGCCACAACGGCATAAACGCCAACATTGATCATTCCACTCAACATAAGTGTCTTTGCCACCGCTCGGGAAAATTCGGGGCCACCTGTACGATAGGTGATATACAGGGTTGACATAAAAATAACGGGGAAGGTTGAAAAGATGCCGCCAATAATGGGACCAGCGAGACGACTCACCAGCACAGCCATGGAAATGATAAACCCGCTCACCATGCCCCGGACAAGCATTTGCTGCAGGGTATAAGGAACCCGAATGCCGCCCTTGGAAGCAATGACCATGACATGTTCTGTAATGTAGTAACTGACGCCGAGCAGGATCAGCCACCCCGCCACTGAAATCCAGAGCCCTTCAATTCCACCCAATACAATCGACCCATTTGCAATAAACCAGAAGATGAGGGCTATAGCCAACGCCTTGATCAAACCACGATGTACTGTTGCCAGGTAGATCATGATAAAAATGCCATTAACCCCCATGACCAGGGGAATCATCACCGCAGCCCGGGAGGCATCAGCAGCAGACTGAGTGAGACCAATAAACAGCAGGGCAATCACGATAGTCGAAGGCAACCCGCCGATGAATCCACCGATTTTACTGCCATAGCGTTCAGCGACGACGGTTACGGTGGTAACCCAGATCGAGCCAACAAGAAAGCTTAAGGCAAGATTAATAAGAAAGGTTTGATCGAGGTTTGCCATGGGGACAGATTAATGGATAAGTATAAAGGAAGAAGGAAAATTAATCCGACTGTATCGGTTTCAGATCATTGCAAATAAACCATCTTGATGGTTTGAATGTATCCGCTCGCGCTCATTCGACAAAAATAGACTCCTGAACTGACCCTATCCCCGAGATCATCAAGCCCCAGCCACTGCACTTCATGATTCCCTGCTGTCTGGAGATCATGAGGGAAGGTTTTTACCTGCTGGCCTCTAATGTTAGTGATAGTCAGACTTACGGGTGATGACTCTGGTAAAGTATAGCAGATAGATGTTCTAGGGTTAAAGGGATTGGGATAGTTTTGATCGAGGGAAAAGCTATCAGGATATTTTATCTTTGAACCTAAGCCAACCACACCGGTGAATGTGATTTCAAGGGGAGGAAAGGCTGTGTTTCCGTTAAACCCAAGCAATTCAAGAGTAACTGATGTGACGGAATCGGGAGTAAAATTATGATTTACCACAAAAAAGAGGGAAGTGAAAAGACTGTCAGCTATCATAGGTACACTAGAAGCGGCAGCAAATTGAATTAACCCGTTGCTAACTCTTGATGAGAAAGAAAACCCGGAGAGGGATTCTGGCCAGATGAATCCACCATTTAAGACCCCTAACATTGCCGAATTATATGCAATGGAACCACCAAAAGATAGGATGTTGTTTGCATCATTTAAATAGATGGGAAGCTCAAGATAAGAGCCCGGCTCCACGCCAGCCATATCGTTCGCTGAAAGATCACCGCTAGCCTGAAATGCTGGACCAGAATCATCCACCGGCAAAGCCAGAAAGACCGAATCACTAAACTGATAGACCAAAGATGCATCCCAGGCAGTGACTAGCTGGTCCAGATTAACATCAGCCACAGAGAGTTGAAGTGAGTCCAGCTCGACTTCCCCGACAAGATAATTCAGGATCAATTCAGCATCCCCATAATCAATGACCCCATTCCAGTCAACATCACCATAGGCAGGCGGGGTAAGGACGCTGACAACGCCGTTTGATGTTTCAAGTAAAAGATCAGCGCCATCAAAGAGGACCGACTCAATGGTAATTGGAATTGTGGCTGACGCCAATGACTCTGGAACCACAAAGACTAGGCCCAAAAGGATGCCTGATCCTTGATACTCTTCGGAGCCGGACAGGTTGATTTGCATGAAGGAACCAGGATAGGTGATTTCGACCAGCAGATTTGTTGTGTCAAGAAAACTACTTCCCAGTTCAACATCCACGAACTCCAAAGATTGCAGGAAGCCGCCAAACACAATTTCACAAGCGCTAAAATTTGTGTAACTGAACAAGCCAGAATGAACGTTAACACAAATGGTGTCACCAGGAAGTGCTTCAAGGGAGTCAATCCAAAAAGATTCTTGAACAAGATCATTTTGAATCACATAAACGCCATCATTTCGATCAGCAACATAGGCGTATCTATCCCATGTTGCTACTTTAACGGCCGCTGCGCCTGTATTGTAGTATCCGGTTTCAAATGCATTCGCAGGGTCGGAAATATCCACGATCCTTAATCCATTTAGATACTCTGCGAGATATGCAAACCCACGATCCACCTGGACACCATAAACCCGACTGAAGTAATCGTCATTGTCAAAAAAGCCGACCTCAAAAGGGTTCTCCGGATCCGAAAAGTCAACAATTCTGACTCCTGACCTTTCGGCTGCCATATAGGCAAGATCCGCTTCAATATCTATATCGAGAATTCTGTCAATATAAGATGTGTTGAGTGTCATGGGTGCTGTTGGATCAGAGACATCAATGATTTTATATGCATTTTCCAAGCCGACAATAAGCAAGCTGCCCTTAATGTCGAGTGAATAGACTGACTCTAAAAATAAAGAATGTCCCACCTCTACCATGTTTGCTGGATCGCCGATATCAACAATGAGCAATCCGCCTGACAGTTGCGCGACATAGGCATAATTGTTTTGGATGGTTACAGCTACTGGGTGTCCACTGGAGGGAAGACAGCCTACCTCCAGGGGTGCCAGAGAATTGCTAATATCAACAGCGACTAATCCACGGATCTCGTCAGCCAGAAAAGCCAAATCTCCACTGAGGTCCAAACCCGATACATCTCCATCTGTATCGAGTGATGATATGGGTGAAATATTTGCTGAATCAGAGAAGTCCAGGATGGTTAGACCATCAAAACTATTGGCGAGATAAATAAGTTCATCCCGAATCACAAGGTCTTGTGATTTTGCACCACTATCGAAATAACCAATTTCGGTTGGATTGGTTGGATTAGAAATATCAATGAGTCTCAACCCCTCTTCACCAGCTCCCAGATGCATCAAACTATCCTGTATGGTAATTGACCAGGCTGTACCAATGGCATCTGATGCACCCAAAGTCGGAGATGTAGGGATTGAAATATCAACAACACTCAGCCCCTCTTCATGCTCAGCCAAATACGCAAAACTCCCCCTCACGGCTACTTTCCGAGTGGAGTTGCCTGTATAAATACCGCCAAGATCGAGGATAGTATCAGGGTTAGCGATATTGAAAATATGCAAGCCAAGTAAAGGGCCCGCGATATACAAATAATCCCCATTAATATCGATTCCTTCTGTAAACCGGGGTAAGTCGAATACTCCACGGTCAAGTGGGGCGCTAATATCGCTAATATCTAGAATTCTTATCCATGATCCGACAGAGTACGCAAAGCCCTCCTGAAAAACAAAGCCACGTGTCCAGAAGTCCTCAGAAAAGTACACAGTCACCAGATTATTTGGATCTGAGATATCAAGGATCTCATAGCCACCATTATAGAAGCCAATAAAGGCATAGTTGTCATAGATGTCTACGGTGCCGAGATCAATACCGGGAGTGAAATATGGGGACAGTTCCACCAAATTGTTGGGATCGCTAATATCAACAATACGTAGTCCCGCCCAGCCAGCTGCGATGTATGCCAAGTCTCCTGAAATTGCAATCTCCATTATCTGAGAGGAGAAGGTGAGAGAGTTTAACAGAACAGGACTTTCAGGTGTTCTTATATCAACAACATGAAAAACACTACCGCTACTCATAAAGGAAAGACTATCCTCCACGGCAATTGCGTAACATGGCCCACTGCCCCAATGATCGATGAGGGTCGTATTGTAATCTTGTGCTGAAATAAAGTTTAAAAAGAGCAGTAGTGTCAGTGCCTGCATTCGAATTCGATAGTTCACGATCTCCCCAACCCTGAAAAGTAATCCATTCTGATAGAGCAGCAGAAGATAGCAGCTGCCTGAGAGTTGCCCTAAATACATTTACAAATGAATATCACCAACAAGGTCTCTATGTGGTAACATTCTACTTTCTCATTCGCCCTATCACATTAATATCTTTCCAAATGCTGCAATACATCATTAATCGCTTCGCACAACTTGTGCCTGTCATTCTTGGCATCATTCTATTGACATTTATACTTATGTATATAGTCCCTGGCGATCCTGTGCTTTCCATGGTGGGCGAACGCTACGAAGAAGAAACGCTGGAAAGATTGCGTGAACAATTTCACTTGAATGATCCCCTCTGGAAACAATTTGGTCATTATCTCTGGGGTCTGGCTCACGGCGATCTGGGCGTCTCATTTATTTCCCAAAAACCAGTCACTGAAATGATCATGGAGCGCTTCCCCGCCACCATGCTTTTGGCTACTGGAGCCATGTTCGTTTCCATCTTGCTGGGAATCTCTGTGGGAGTGGTTTCAGCAATAAAACCACATTCATGGTTGGATAGAACCACCATGGGTATAGCGTTGTTGGGGGTCTCGGCGCCAGTCTTCTGGGTGGGCTTGCTCATGGTCATTGGAGCCCGGGCTGTGGGGTGGCCCTACCTTACAGGCTATGGATGTTTGCCCTACCTGATTTTGCCGGCTATCACACTTGGAACTCGTAGCGCCGCATTTCTGGCCCGCGTCACCCGAGCGAATATGCTGGAAGTCCTTTCTCAGGATTATGTCCGGACAGCAAAAGCCAAGGGGCTTTCAACTTTTATCGTTGTTGTAAAACACGCCCTGAAAAACACCCTGATTCCAGTCATCACCATCATTGGTGTTGATTTTGGATCCTACCTCTCTGGAGCCGTTTTAACCGAATCGATATTTAACTGGCCAGGCATCGGGCGTCTGGCCCTGAATGCCATCTTGAAGCGTGACTTTCCTGTCATCCAGGGAGCAGTTCTGGTCACAGCCCTGATTTTTGTAACGGCCAATTTCATTGTAGATATTTTGTATGGTGTCATTGATCCGCGCATCCGATTGGGGAATAAGAAATGATCCGGGCGCACGACAAGGCCGGGATTCGAATCCCGGCTTGGGTGAACCATAAATTTGGTGTTCACCATGCGCGGTAGTATCACCACAGAGACCATTCGACAGATTCGCAAGAACAAGGTTGCCCTCTTCGGCCTTTTCCTTGTGATTCTTCTGGTTTTTGTCGGTGTTTTTGCCCATTGGGTCGCCCCTTATGATCCTTACGATGCAGATCTGGATATCAGTCTGCAGCCCCCGTCGACCCAACATTGGCTGGGGACAGATGAAGAAGGTCGTGATGTCCTTTCCCGTATAATTTATGGTGCACGCATCTCCTTGAAAGTCGGCATTATTGCCAGCTCCATATCTTTATTTATAGGCGCCATACTGGGTTTGATTGCTGGTTACTTCCGCGGTTGGACCGAAACCATTATTATGCGCTTTACCGATGTGATGTTCGGGTTTCCAGCCCTGCTTTTTATGATCGGAATTACCGCCGCCGTGCCGCGACCCAGTATTGAGGTGGCCATGCTGGCTATTGGCCTGGTGAGTTGGCCGGGAATGGCCAGAATCATGCGCTCTCAAGTATTAACCATCGTAGAACAGGAGTATGTAACGGCAGCACGATCTCTGGGCTATTCACAAATACGTATCATCATGCGGCATGTGTTACCCAACAGCCTGGCCCCTGTGATCGTGGCTTTCACCATGAGTATTGCCGGAGCGGTCATGGCCGAGGCATCTCTATCCTTTATTGGTCTGGGGGCTCAACCACCAGAACCCAGCTGGGGTTCCATGATAGCCTTTGGCCGAATGCACCTCCGTGGTGAATGGTGGATATCTGTTTTCCCTGGTCTGGCCGTGGCGGTTATGGTCATTGGTTTTAACCTTTTTGGTGAAGGACTCCGGGATGCCCTGGATCCCACCATGCGCGGGCGGGGAAAGCAAAGCTAACTCAAACATGATTATGTGGGTCGTCAGAGGTGTATCGCGATACGCCATCACTGTGTGGGATAGAAGGGTGTGCATTCCCAGACCCCCGCCCTCAGTCTTTCATTTTTTGTTCAAAAATTCTCTTGACCCTCACCCGGCGTCATAGCCTATACTAGGTAGTGATAAAGGAAAGTGATTCCCAAATGAGTAAGCAGTATAGTGTAAAACAGGTGGCGGATCTCTCAGGCATTACGGTGAGAACGCTTCACCATTATGACAAAATTGGATTGCTCAAACCAGCCAAACGCTCCCAGAAAAAATACCGCTACTATGATGAAGACAATTTGCTCCGCTTACAGCAAATACTCTTTTATAGGGAGTTGGATTTTTCCCTGGAGCAAACCAGAGCCATTCTGGATGACCCGGTGTTTGATTTTGTGAAAGCCCTGCAAACCCATCGAGAATCACTCCTCCAGAGACACAAACGCATGAAGCAGTTGATCCAGACCGTGGATCAGACGCTGGAAAAAATTGAAGGAGACCGCACCATGGCTCTCAAAGACAAAGACCTCTATAAAGGTTTTGATCAAGAGAAAATCGATCGCTGGAATAAAGAGGTCGATGAAAAATATGATCCAGAGAAAGTAGCAGAGTCTAGACGCAATATTGGCAAGATGTCCAAAGACCAATTCAAGGACATCCAAAAGCAGGGAGATGTAATTACAGAGGCCCTTGGTCAGCTTATGGATAAAGGTGCCGATGCTCCTGAGGTTCAGGAACAAATCAAATTGCATCATGCCTGGATAGAGAATTTTTATGTCTGTCCGGCAGAGATGTACAAGGGTTTGGGACAACTCTATATTGAGAACCCGGAGTTCACAGCTTTCTATGAAAAGTTCAAACCTGACCTGGCCGCTTTTATGTGTGAGGCCATGGGCTATTTTGCGGACAACGTTCTGAAAGATTGACAGCGCCAACAAAGCCTGGACAATATGAGAGCTTCTTGAATCGGGTGAATTAGATAACCGGTGGCAAACATTACCCCTGGGCATTAGTTTGCATTGTTTAGCTTTACGGAATGATATAGTTATCGGGGGAGAATCACTTTAATGAAGGCACTGTTCCTTTCAACTCAGATCGTATTTCTTCTGTGTTGTTTTCAACCATCCATCTATGCACAAAAGCTTAGGCAGAACGTCAGGGGGACTGTGTTTGATTCAGACACCCGAGCCCCACTACCCTTCGCAAATATCCTAATCAAAACAACTGATCCAGTCATGGGTGCCATGTCTGACCTCAATGGTGTATTTCGCATGGATAGAGTTCCAATAGGCCGACATGATATTCAGGTTTCCTATGCTGGTTACGAGACACGGGTCATTGCTGAATTGCTCATATCCTCAGGGAAAGAGGTTGTGCTCGAGGTCGCCCTGAAAGAAAACGTCCTTGAGATGAAAGAGGTCGTGGTTGATGCATTCGTGCGTAAGGACAAAGCAATTAACCCAATGGCCACCCTTAGTGCGCGCACGGTCTCGGTTGAGGAAGCAAGGCGTTATGCTGGAGGGTTCGATGATCCTGGTCGTCTCGTGTCATCTTTTGCCGGTGTGAGTACAGAAGTTATTCGCGATAATACCATCATCATCAGGGGCAATTCACCAAAGGGGCTTTTGTGGCGTTTGGAAGGTGTTGAGATTTCAAATCCCAATCATTTTGCCAACCTGACAACATTCGGAGGCGGGGGTGTCTCCTCCCTTAGCGCTCTGGTTGTAGGGAACTCGGATTTTTTCACAGGGGCTTTTCCTGCCGAATATGGTAATGCCCTTTCTGGTGTATTCGATGTCAAGTTGCGTTCAGGCAATAATGAAAAACATGAACACGCCTTCCAGACTGGAACCATGGGGTTGGATATCTCCTCTGAAGGTCCGCTGGGCAAAGGATCATCGGTCTCCTATCTTTTTAACTATCGCTATTCAACCATGGCTCTCATTCGGCCCGTTTTTCCTGAGGAGATCAAAGACTTTATTCCCGTTTACCATGACCTGTGTTTCAAGCTTAATATCCCAACCAAAGACCTGGGTGTTTTCTCTATTTGGGGCATTGCCTCTGAAGATGCTCAGGATTTCCATGCCGAGGAGGATTCAACGCTCTGGGAAATGGCTGATGATCGGTTAGATGGAAACATGCTACAGCAAATGGGCGGACTGGGGTTAAATCATAGGGTTATCTTGCATAAAAATGCCTATTTAAACACCTCTTGTGCGGTCACAAGTGATCATATGTTTTATGGTGTGGACTTTCTGGGAGATGACCATCAGTTCTATGAGAGTGAATACATGAGTGTCCGCAATACCAAGTATTCCCTGGCTTCAGTTTTCAACCGAAAGTTTAGCGCTTTACATGTAAATCGAAGTGGTTTCACGCTTGACAACATGCGTTACAACACGACCCTTAAACATGCTCCAATCTATGATCAAGGTGTGGTTCTTGTTGCAGATGAGGAGGATGCATCAAATATCCTCCAGGTGTTCACGCAATCGAAATACAATCTGACACACCGCTGGATGATTAATGCAGGCCTGCGTGGTCACTACTTCGATTTGAATGAAGAGTGGGTATTAGAACCCAGACTGGGTGTCAGTTACACGCTATCACCAACCCAGACCATTGGCCTGGCTTTCGGTAGACACTCACGGCTGGAGCCCCTGACACTATACTTTGCCCGCGTTTACGATGGAGGCATATTTACTCAGCCCAATCAAGATCTTAAGGTTTCCAAAGCCCATCATCTTGTGCTGGCTTATGATATAAGCTTCAATCCAAATCTTCGTCTGAAGGTGGAGCCATATTACCAGCAGCTTTTCGATATTCCCGTACTCCCAGACAGCAATTTTTCGGTGTTGAATATGGAAGCAGACTGGTATTTCAATGAAGCGTTGATCAATAATGGAAGCGGGAGAAATGTGGGAATTGACTTTACCCTGGAGCGTTTTCTGAAAGACGGATACTACTATCTCTTCACCGCATCCTTTTTCGATTCAAAATTCAAAGGTGATGAAGGGATAGAGCGCGACACCCGCTTCAACACCAATTATGTTGTGAATCTCCTCTATGGTAAGGAATGGGTCCTTGGGGTACAGCAAAACCGAATTCTGGGTGTCAATGCCCGCTTGAACTTTTTTGGCGGGAAGCGCACAACCCTTGTGGATGAGGTTGCCTCCAGGTTGGTTCAGGATGTGGTCTATCAATCATCCCATTTATATGAGATGCGAGAGTCAGATAAAGTCATACTGAACATAACGGTGAACTACCGGATCAATAAGCCCCAGCATGCCAGTATATGGTCGCTGCAATTAATGAATATGCTCCTGACTCCAGAAAATTATGGGGATTTCTACAACTATCAGACCGGAGAGGTTGAGCGGTGGGAATTTGCTGTACCGGTACCCCACTTTAGTTATAAGATTGAGTTCTAATTAGCTAATCGCAGCTTGAAATTATTGGGGGTTGTTCTGTGTATCTGGACATTATTACACCCATTGAATTTTGTAAACAATTCAAGTTCTGTTGATAAGGCCAGGGCAAAAGCATCAACCAGCTTAAGTCCTGATTCCAGCGCGAGGTGTTTGACGTGAAGCACTTTCGTTTTTCTGTCAGCCTTACAATCCACCCGGGCCACCAGCTTTCCTTTCCATAGAATAGGTAAGACAAAATACCCATACTTACGCTTGGCTGCGGGGTAATAACATTCCAGTAGATAGTCAAAGCTAAACAGGTCCTGCATGCGCTTACGTTGGATGACCAGATTATCAAAAGGGGAGAGTATTTTCAGTCTCCTGCGGGCCAGGGGTTTATCCAGCAGGTCAAGTGAGCCGGGCAAGGCATAATAAGCTTTTCCATTAACCCCAACAGGTATCAATTCTCCCTCTGAAACCATCTCCTCACGTGCATCGGCAATAGGCTGTTTCATATTTCTGGTCAAATAGCTGATCTCAGAAGCCAGCCCCAGTCCATTTGCCCTCAAATAGCGGGTGATGAGAAAGCGGGCATATTCTTCTGTGTCAGGTAAGGTCGTATCCACGCCTGAGGGCAAGACCCTTTCTGTAAGATCATAGACCTTGTGGAAGCCCTCGCGGTGAGGTGACATGAGCTGTCCCTGCTGGAATAGAACCTCCAGTGCCCGTTTGGCTGGCTTGCTCTCCCAGACCCCCACCTTTTTGCCCGTGTACACAAAATCTTTGGCCTTGAGAGGTCCCTCATTGGTGATCCTTTTTAGTACCAGATTCATAAGTTTGTGGTCGGGCTTGTACCAGTGTCCCAATGCTCCGCTAGCAATGGCTTTCTTGCGAGGGAGGCTGAAGCGATAATCACGCATGGGTAGATATGAAGCAGCGTGGGACCAGTACTCGAAGACCTGGCTATCTCGCACCAATTGATCCAGATGATGCTGTTGATAACGGGGGTTGCGACTCCATAGGGTATGATGGTGAGCACGCTGAACAGCTGAAATAGTATCGATCTGGATGTATCCGAGATGCTCAATGGCTGACAGGGTCGCCGAAATGGCACTGCCGGTTTGTTTAACAGGTGGCAGTCTCTGTGATAACAAAACCAGTTTCCTGGCTTGTTGGGTGGAAAGTGATTCCCTCATTGTGAGATCAGGGTGCTATTTACGCTTCTGAATCGCCAGAGATTCTTGTGCCCATAAGATCAATTCGTTGGGATCTTCTAGAATGTCAGGTGGAATTTCATAATAAGGCAGGGTGTTGGGTTTATCGGAGTAGGGTTGAAACGGGGAGGAACCAGCCTCTAGATATTTCTCTCGGTTGGAATCATCCACCTTCAAATAAGCCACATCGTCGGCAATCAGGGCAAACATTTTACCTTCACGATAAAGTCCGGCACCACCAAACATTTTTCGAGAAGTGACACCTCCCCATATTGATAGTTGATCCGAAAGATATTCTAGAAAAGCATCTGATACAGCCATAGCCAATTTCTCCTGGTTTCCACTTGATTTAAGCAAGACTCATAAAAAATAGACAGAACTCATATATAGAGAAGCTATTAATTCTCCTGGAGATTTCATACATGCATTCCATCATTAATATATTTGTTAATAACAGGTTTCAATGGCTTTATGGTGATATTATTTATCCTGATTTCTCGTGCCCTGAAATTGATAAACTACTTGTCATTATTTTGACTGGATTGTATCATGCTGGCCGTTAAAAGGCGGGGAAAAAACAGAGAAAGATCGGTTAAATACCGATGAATATTTTAACCCCAAAAAAACCCAAACTTTGGAAAAGAAATAAAGGGATAAATCTTGGCTCAGATATTCCCCAAATGGACGAATAAAGCCCCGTTGTATGCCGCTGTTGGTGCTGGCTTGACCCTGGTTGTTGTTGTGGGTCTGGTTTGGTACTTTGCTTCCCCCTGGTACACTGATGTAGGCTATCGTCCAGCGCAGCCCGTCCCCTACAGCCATAAAGTGCATGTGAGGGACCTTGGCTTGGATTGTCGATTCTGTCATACCGGCGTGGAGACCTCTCCAGTCGCTGGTTTACCTCCGACAAAAACCTGTATGAATTGTCATAATATGGTCAAAGCCGATAGCGATAAACTGGCGCTTGTCCGCGAAAGCTTCAAAAATGGTACTCCCCTGGAATGGGTTCGTGTTCACAAGTCTCCGGACTATGTTTACTTTGATCACTCCGCCCACCTAAATGTAGGAGTAGGATGTGCCAGCTGTCATGGCAATGTTGCTGAAATGGATGTGGTGGCACAGCACAAACCCTTGAGTATGGGATGGTGTTTGGATTGTCATCGCAATCCCGATGATCACATACGACCAGCAAGCGAAGTCACCAACATGACCTGGACACCACCAGCAAACCAGGCTGAATTTGCCGCAAAACAGAAAGAGCTCTTGGATATCAAAGCTCCAATCACTGATTGTACAGGATGTCATAGATGAGTAATGCAATAAATCCCAGTGCACAAGGTAAGACCTACTGGCGCAGTCTGGATCATCTCGCTGAAACCCCCGAATTCAAGGAGTTGGTTGAGAAGGAATTTCCAGAAGGTGCTGATGAGCTAAAGAACCCTGTTTCACGTAGAAAATTTTTAAGCTTGATGGGTGCATCCATGGCCTTGGCCGGTTTAACGAGCTGTCGCCGGCCTGTTGAAAAAATTATCCCTTATGTAATCAAGCCGGAAGAAATCATTCCCGGCAAACCACAGTATTATGCCACCAACATGCCTTTTGGAACCGAATCGTTTGGTTTGTTGGTTGAAAGTCATGAGGGACGTCCCACCAAGATAGAAGGCAATAAAAACCATCCTGCTTCAGGTGGATCCTCCAATGTCTTTATGCAGGCAGAAATGCTCAACCTCTATGATCCAGACCGCTCACAAATGGTTCTGAATCAAGGCAAGAACTCCAGCTGGAATGCCTACCGGGCAGCCTGGGAAAAACTGGCTGAGGGATATGCTGAAAACGGTGGTGAGGGACTGGCCATCCTCTCTGAAAGTTTTGCCTCTCCTACCATGATGCGTCTCAGTGAAGCCTTTATGAAGAAATTCCCTCAGGCACAGTGGGTGACCTATGATAGTGTCAGCGATGAGAATATTTTCGCTGGTGTTCAAGCTGCCACGGGAAAACTGGCTCAACCGAGATATAATTTTAAAGAAGCCAATGTCGTGCTGTCTCTGGACTCAGATTTTCTGCAAATGGACAGCAACGATATTCCCAATGCACGGGATTTTGCTTATCGTCGCAAAGTGCGCTCTGAAAAAGACAGCATGAACCGCCTCTACGTCGTTGAAGGCACTTACACCATCACTGGCGGAATGGCAGATCATCGTCTCAGGGTACAAAACGGACAGATCGGCATGTTTGCCGCAGCCCTGGCCCACGAGCTCAGTGCTCAGGGTCTCGACATTAGCGCACCACGTGTCAATGCAGATTTTGACAAGAAGTGGATTACGGCTCTAGCCAAAGACCTGATACACAATAAAGGTAAATCCCTGGTCGTGGGTGGCCGTCGTCAACCTGCTGAAGTGCACGCTTTGATTGCTCTCATTAATGAAGTATTAAGCAATACCAATAAAACGGTAAGTTATACTACCAATCCTGACATGCAGGTTTCCAACCTGAACGCTTTCACTGAGCTCAACAAAGCCATGAATGAAGGCAAGGTTGAGTCGCTGATTATTCTCGGTGGTAATCCGGTCTATCAAGCCCCTGCCGATGTTGATTTTGAAACCAGCCTCAAAAAGGTCAATTATTCAGTTCATCTGTCTTCACATGTGGATGAAACCTCAGCCAGTACGACCTGGCATATTCCAGAAGCACACTTCCTGGAAAGCTGGGGAGATGTCTCTGGTTATGGTGGCGCTGGAATCATTCAACCCCTGATTGCCCCACTATTTGATGGGAAAAGCAATATCGACGTTCTGGCTGACCTGGTTTCTGATGAAGAGGTCTGGGCCTATGGTGTGGTTCAGGAAACCTGGACAGGTATTCTTGGTACATCGGGTTTTGAGAAAGCCTGGCGCAAGGTTGTCCATGATGGTTTTCTTGCAGCTACCAGAGAAACGCCAGTATCCATGAATAAATCTCGCGCTCAAGGTGTTGTTTCCATGAGTCGCTATTATTCACCCACTGCTTCCGGAAATGAAATGGAAGTCATTTTTACCGCCTCCTTCTCCAATTTTGATGGTCGTTATGCCAACAATGGCTGGATGCAGGAACTACCTGATCCCGTAACCAAGGTTACCTGGGACAACGTGGCGCTGATCTCAGCCAACACTGCCAAAAAGCTTGGGGTGAAAAATGAAGATCGCCTGAAAGTTTCAACCAATGGTTCTGATGTGGTGTTGCCAGTCTGGGTACAACCCGGTATGGCCGACAACACATTGGCTCTTGAGCTAGGTTATGGTCGTGAGACAGGACGTGTTTCCATCGGCGTAGGCGCCAATGTAGGTGTCTTACGTTATGCCTCTGGTATGAGTATCGCCTCAGGCTTTACTGCTGAAAAGGCTTTCGGAACCCATACCCTGGCCTGTGTGCAGGATCATCATGGTTTTGACGAAGAAAAACTAGCTGCTGACGCTATCCAGGAGCGTCTACCTACCATTCTTCGAGAAAGCACCCTGTCTGATTATCAGAAAGACCCTGAGTTCGCCATGGCTTTCGCCGAAAAGAATGAACTCAAGGGCATGTGGAAAGAGCATGACTATTCAGAAGGAAACCAGTGGGGCATGTCCATTGATCTGACCAGTTGTACTGGCTGTAGCGCCTGTACCATTGCCTGTCAGAGCGAAAATAACATTCCCATTATTGGCAAGGATGAAGTCAGCAACGGTCGCGATATGAGCTGGATTCGCCTGGATCGTTATTATACCGGTGATGTTGAAGATCCAGAAATGGTTTTTCAACCCATCGCCTGTCAGCATTGTGAGATGGCTCCTTGTGAAGGAGTCTGTCCAGTGGCTGCCACCACCCATAGCGAAGAAGGTCTCAATGAAATGGCCTACAATCGTTGTATTGGTACCCGCTACTGCGCCAACAACTGCCCCTATAAAGTGCGACGCTTTAATTTCTTTAACTATACCAAGGATATGCCAGAGATCGTAGAGATGGCCATGAATCCAGATGTATCGGTTCGTTTCCGTGGTGTTATGGAGAAGTGTACCTTTTGTGTTCAGCGTATTAATGTCGCCAAGATCGAAGTCAAAAACGAAGGTCGCGATTTAGAAGATGGCGATATCGTGGTTGCCTGTCAACAAGCCTGCCCCACAGACGCCATTGCCTTTGGAAATATCAATGATCCCAATAGTGAGGTATCCAAAATCAAGGCACAGAATCGTGATTATGCCTTGCTGGGCGAACTGAATCTGCAACCTCGAACCAGTTATGGTGCCAAGCTGCGCAATCCGAACCCAGATCTAGAATCTGAATATCATGCAGCTGAGCATACGGCTTAGGTATTGAACCAATGAAATTATATGGAACTCTAAAGTGAGTATATTAAACAAACATCCCCAAAGAGATTCCGCTGCCACTGAAGCAATAGGGAGCGAGGAACTGCTGGTTACAGGCGGTCATTCCTTTAGCACCCTGACGGACAAAGTCAGTGGCATCGTCGAAACACAAGCTCCACCTAAATGGTATCTGCTATTTGCCATGGCCGTTTCTGGCATGATGGTTCTATTGGGAGCCATCGGCTGGCTGGTTTGGGAGGGCACCGGTGTTTGGGGTCTTAACAACCCTGTTGGTTGGGGCTGGGCTATCGTAAACTTTGTATTCTGGGTGGGTATTGGTCACGCCGGAACCTTGATTTCAGCTATCCTGTTTCTACTGAGACAGCAATGGCGAACCGCTATAAATCGCTTCGCAGAAGCCATGACGATTTTTGCGGTTATTTGTGCCCTGGTTTTTCCAGGTATACATGTGGGACGCATCTGGCTGGCTTATTATATGTTTCCGGTCCCCAACCAGATGTTAATCTGGCCCAACTTCAGAAGTCCTCTGCTCTGGGATATCTTCGCTGTTGGAACCTACTTCACGGTTTCGACCCTCTTCTGGTATGTCGGTCTGATTCCAGATCTGGCAACCCTGAGAGACCGCGCCACGAACGTGCGCAAAAAAGTTCTGGGTTTCTTTGCCATGGGATGGAGAGGCGGAAACCGTCAGTGGCAGCATTATGAAAAAGCCTATCTCATGCTGGCCGGACTGGCAACACCCCTGGTATTATCAGTTCACTCCGTTGTGGCCACAGACTTTGCGACCAGTATGGTGCCGGGCTGGCATACAACAATTTTTCCGCCCTACTTCGTGGCAGGTGCTGTATTCTCTGGTTTCGGAATGGTGATGACCCTGGCCATTATTGCCAGAAAGATTTATGGTCTTGAAGACATTATCACCGTCAACCACCTGGAAAAGATGAATAAGATCATTTTGGTAACAGGCTCCATGGTTGGCTATGCCTACATGACAGAATTCTTTATCGCCTGGTATTCCGGAAATGAATATGAATTCTTTGCCTTTATCAATAGGGCCCTGGGACCCTATGCCTGGGCCTATTGGATCATGTTCTTATGCAATGTGATTACCCCCCAAATATTCTGGTTTAAAAAACTGCGCCGCAGTATTCCAGTTATGTTTGTGGCGTCCATTTTTGTGAATATCGGCATGTGGTTTGAACGATTTGTGATTACCGTAACCTCATTGTCCCGCGATTATCTCCCTTCAAGCTGGGATTACTACTCACCATCGATCTGGGACATCCTGACCTTTGTGGGAAGTTTTGGGCTTTTCTTCACCTTCTTCCTGCTCTTCCTGAGATTTCTACCTATGGTAGCTCTCTCTGAGGTTAAAGGTGTCATGCCAGAAGCTGATCCCCATCACTATCATCTAAAAGAAGGCAAGAATGGAGGTGCCAAATGAGTCAAACATTAGGTGCCCTCGCCCGTTTTGCAAATCCTGCTGAACTTATTGAGGCAGCCAAAAAAATCCGCGATGCTGGCTATAAGAAATTTGATTGTCATTCACCCTTTCCCATTCATGGAATGGATGATGCCATGGGAATGAAACGATCTCCTCTTGGTTATATCGTGGGTGGAATGACCCTTACTGGTGCAACCATCGGTATGACGCTGCAATACTGGGTCGCCGCCGTTGAATATCCCCTGATAATATCAGGCAAGCCCTTCTTCAGCTGGCAGGCTTTTATCATTGTTACCTTTGCACTCTTTGTGCTCTTTGGTGCTTTTGGTGCTGTCCTGGGTATGTTCCATCTGAATCGACTGCCGCGATTGCACCACCCCGTCTTCTATTCTGACAAGTTTGCCAAGGTTACGGATGATGCTTTCTATGTCAGCATCGAAGCGGAGGACGAGCAATTCGATGAAGACAAAATTCAAAAATTCCTCAGCTCAATTGGCGGTACCGACATTGAGCTATTGGCAGGCGAGTAAGGAGACTATGATGAATAAGCTATTTACTCGTATGGTACTCATTACCGGAGCGGTGTTTTTGATCGTTGCCTGCGGACGTGGAAATTATTCAGATAAACCACCCATCCACCTGAACCCCAATATGGATTCTCAAGGAAAGTACAAGGCTCAATCCTCAAGCAATTTCTTTGTGGATGGCGCCAGCATGCGCACTCCTGTAGAAGGAACCGTCGCTCGTGGGGAGTTGCGGGCCGATGATGCTTTCTACCATGGCAAAGATGCTGCAGGTGAGTTTATCACTTCAGCCCCCATGGAGTTTAGTGTAGAGATGGTGATGCGCGGTGAAGAACGATATGACATATACTGCTCCGCATGTCACGGCAAGGACGGCGATGGTAAGGGTAAAATTCTATTCTATAAATACCCCATCCCTCCAGCCAATTTTTATGATGAGCGCATCAAGAAATTGAGCGATGGTCACATGTTCAATGCCATCACAGCAGGGTGGCTCAATATGCCATCTCTTAAAGCACAAGTTTCAGTGGAAGATCGTTGGGCCATCATTGGCTACATCCGATCACTTCAAAAGAATTAAAAGGTCTTGAGCGCACTATGAAATTCGACAATAAAACATACATGTTATTAGAGACCGGGTCATTCACACAGAAAGCCTTGATCGTAGGTGTTGTTGGCTTACTGCTTTCTGTGGTCGGCGCCTTTATGGATCGAGCACAATTTTTCCAGGCCTATCTCACCGCTTTCACCTTCTTCACGACAATTGGTCTGGGTGGGCTCTTCTTTGTCCTCATTCACCACATCACGGGCGCTTACTGGGGTGTAGTTATGCGGCGAGTGGCTGAAAATCTCGCCTGTACCCTACCTATTATGGGTTTGTTGATGATCCCTCTGTTTTTTGGGATGCACGACCTCTTCCATTGGTCACATGTTGATGATCTACATGTCATGCATGATAAAATACTGCAGTGGAAAGCCCCCTATCTAAACACGACATTCTTTTTCATCCGCAATATCGTCATCTTTGTAATCTGGTCATGGTTGGCTCACGGCCTGCGCAGCCTCTCTCTGGCTCAAGACGCCGGCAATGCCAAGAGTCTGGGTAAAATGAGACGCAAGGCTGCTGGCGGCACGGTTCTGTTTGCCATTACCGTGACGATTTTTGCTTTTGATTGGCTCATGAGTCTCGACCCACACTGGTATTCAACCATTTTTGGTGTCTATGTGTTTTCAGGTGGATTCCTGGCTGCCATTGCCCTGTTATCCATTCTGGCCATTATGCTGAGAAATAATGGAGCAGGTGAGCTCGTTACCGCAGAGCATACCCATGATTTGGGAAAATTCCTTTTCGCCTTTACGGCCTGGTGGGCCTATATCGGTGGCGCCCAGTACTTCCTGATCTGGTATGGCAATATCCCCGAGGAAACCATCTGGTTTATTCATCGCTGGGAACATGGCTGGAAATATGTTAGTCTTTTCCTGGTTCTTTTTCACTTTATCATCCCCTTTATTGTCCTGGCCTTCAGGGCAGTCAAGCGTGTTCCGGTTTTACTCGTGTCAATTTCAGGCATGGCGCTATTTATGCATTATACTGATCATTTCTGGATGATAAATCCTGTCTTTAATGATCACCACCTTCATTTTTCCTGGATGCATCTCACAACATTCCTGGGTCTGGGTGGTCTTTTTCTATGGTGGGTGTTTATGAAGTCAGGTAAAGATCCCATTATCGCCATGGGTGACCCCAAACTACAGAAGTCGATTGAACATACCGTTCACTAGCATTCTATAAAGCAACAATCCTTAAGCCTCGGCCCCTGAGTTTATCGAAGGGTCCGGGGCTTTTATTTATTCTGAGACGCCGATGAATATAACCTGTGTCATCAGCACCCGACTTCAGTCGGGTGTTAGAATACCCCACACCCCCACCCCACAAACAAATAGGCCACCCGAAGGTGGCCTATTGATATTTATCCAAGCATGAGATGCTCGAGTCATTGATCCCTAAAAGAGATAATGAACCCCAAACTGCATCTGCCATTTTGAAGCAATTGACGTGTCATCCACATAGGAATCTTCCAGCGAAGTGTTAAAGCTGAAATATGGGACTCCGTTATCATCTACACCAGTCACTGTAATTGGATTCCAGGTGGTAGAAAGCTGGCGAACGCCCCAGGCAGAGTTGATCATGTTGCCAATATTCAAGATATCTAATGAGAACTGAAGGGTATGATCCATACCACCCAGACCCAGTGAGACTTCCTGAACCGCCTTGAGATCCAACTGGCTGAACCAGGGCAGCATGGCGCCGTTACGCTCGGCATAATCACCACGACGGGTGCTTAGATAATCATCTTGTTCGATGAAAGCATCGAGGGCAGTCCACTGTTCTGCAGCATTGGGAGCAACGGTTCCCACACCATCTGTGACGGTTCCAAAATGGATGTCACTGGCATCTTCGGGAACATAGAGCAGATCGTTGTTTAGAATGGCATCACCATTGAGATCTCCAGCATAGGTAAATGAATAGCGGTTACCAACGCCTGTTTCAAAGAACATGGCCAGGGATGTATTCATGTTGCCATAGCTCTTCTTGTATACTGCGGAGGAAATAACCCGGTGCTTCAAGCCATAACGTGAGTTTGAAAGCATAGCGTTATTTGGTCCGTCAACAATGGGGTTTCTCTGAAAGGCATCTGCAGCGATTTCAGCAGGAATGGAGGTGAGATCCTTTGATGTAATATTGGTATAAGAAACATTGGCAGTCATACCAAAATCAAATTTCTTAGCCAATTTTCCAGTGAAGGACTGCTGGAACCCCTCTTCGGTATTTTCCAACACAATTGCACCAGCTTCAAGAAACGTGGCATACCCAACGGCTGGAGAATAGATGTTGGCTTCATCTCCCTGAAAAACAGGACGTGTATCGCCAGTTCCGCTCAAGCTACCTGTAGGTTTGCGCATATTGTAATTACGGTGCACAACTGCATTAAGGTCCTTGGAATAGATAGCTTCAAATGAGGCCAACCAGCCATCTCCGAAAACCTTATCAAGAGCGATATCATTTTTCCAAACCTGGGGATAATTAAAATCATCACCAGTATCATTAACCTGGAAAGTATAACCAGGGTTTATGACGGCGTTCGAGGCTTGATTTCCTAACCAAACAAAGGGAATACGGCCGGTAAAAACACCGGATCCACCACGGAGCTGCATGGTCTTGTCACCATGTACATCCCAGTTAAAACCAAATCGGGGAGCAAATAGTGGTTTGGCTTCAGGCCATGTAGAAGGATCCACATCAACGGGATTGCCGTCTAAGTCTACCCATC
Organism: Fidelibacterota bacterium; assembly: GCA_016784025.1. Lineage (GTDB taxonomy): Bacteria > Fidelibacterota > UBA8477 > UBA8477 > JABMPR01 > JABMPR01. The sequence continues at coordinate 89,440 of JADHVL010000016.1, forward strand.
CATCAAAACCGGTAATGTCAGTATCTTCTTCAATCTCATTTAGATACAGTGGATAATCTACGCGGAGACCCAGGGTAAGTTTTATATCGTCAGTAGCACGGAACTGGTCCTGAGCATAGATTCCCAATTGACCAACATCTACATAAGCCCAGGTATAGTCGTTTGCATCTGAGGCTGCTGCTTGTGCATTGAAATCAATTTCAGTGTCATCATTATTGAGAAAGGCCTGAACAGAACCGAAAGTATTCCAGGGATAGAAGAACAGGTTGAAGGAGTTGTCAAACTTGAGAACTTCTAGATTAACACCTGCAGTCAGGGTGTGTTTATCCATGTAATAGGTCAGGTTATCAGTGAATTGAAACACATCCTGATAAAGTCTATTATGTGTGGAAAACATCTCTGATCCCATGGAAATGGCCAGATTACCACTGCCATCAAAAATATCTACAACAGGCCAGCCAACACTTTTGGGCTCCCGCTCATCACGAAACTGGGTGTAGCCAACCATTAATTTATTGGCCAGCTTGTTTGAAAAGCGTGAGTTCAGTTCAGCCACATAAGAATTAATCTTGTTAAAAATTCGATAAGAAGAATTCTCAAAGGGTAGCCTGAAGCTGGTTGGACCACGTCCGATAATAGCTTCTGGATGGGGAAGAATGTCTTTCCAGGAATCCAGATAATTATATCGAAAGGTCAGGTTATGTGTGTTGCTAATATTCCAGTCGATTTTTGCCAGAAACTTGTTGTTGAAGGTCTCGTGGTTATAGCCTTGATATGCACCAGGTTCATAATCCCAATAATCTCTAAGCCGAGCTTGAACCATGGCAATAGAATCGGCGTCTACCGAGGTGACATTCGCACCCGTGCTACCATCGTCGGCGATGAAATTATGAGCGAGCTGATCGCGACGCTCCGCTTCAAAATTGACAAAATAGAAAAGCTTGTCCTTGATAATTGGACCACCAAGTGAAATACCGCTCTGGGACGTGGCAAAGTCAAGATTCTCTGTCTCCACATCTCCCACCTTGGTTCCAACCAGCGCTTCATTTCTAAGATAATGATAGACTGAAGCTTTAAAGGTGTTGGTTCCAGATTTGGTTACAGCATTGATACCAGCACCGGTAAAGCCACCCTCGCGAACATCAAAGGGAGCTATGGATACCTGCACCTGCTCAATGGCATCCAGAGAAACAGGTTGCGCTTCTGTCTGGCCACCAGGAACAGCGTAGTCGAGACCAAAGGGGTTGTTGAAAATGGATCCATCAAGTGAAAAGTTGTTATAAAGATTGTTGCGACCACCAAAGGAGTTGCCATCGCTTTCGGGTGTCAAGCGTGTAAAATCTTTTTGTCCGCGTGAAATGGTTGGCAAACTCTCAAGCAATTCAGTGTTGATGCTTGTTTCGGCACCAGTCCGGTTGGGATTAATCTCGCTTTGCTCTGCGGTGACGAGGACTGTGCCGCCTTGCATTGCTTCAGCCTGAAGATTGAACCCGTAGAATTGGTCTACATTAAGAGCCAGAAAGAGGTCATCTTTTCTCTGGTCAGAGTATCCGATGTAGCTAGCTGAAACTACATAAGGTCCACCAATCTTCATGTTGGGGATATAGTAGTAGCCATCGGTCATTGTCGAAGCACCATAAACGGTACCCGTGGGAACGTGTAGTGCAATAACGTTAGCTCCGACCAGCACCTCACCATCAGTATTGGTAACC
>JADHVL010000003.1 GCA_016784025.1 Fidelibacterota bacterium
GAGGGGACACATTGATAAAATGAGCAATATGCCCCTCGAGAGCGGGGATGATCAAAACAATGGAGGCCTTTAATAATGGGCAAAGTCACAAACGAACTCATTGATCACGATTATGATGGAATTCAAGAATATGACAACGATCTGCCAGGTTGGTGGAAAGCATTATTCCTGATCACCATCGTCGTGGCAGTAATATATGTACCATACTATCACTTCTTCGGTGATTTACAGGATGCAGAGTATCAAAAGGAAATGGGTACTTATGTAGAAGCCAGCGTAGGTCGTGGTGCTTTTACATCCTACTCATCCCCCTGGGCCAGCAACGGAGAAATTACGCCAGCCTTGCGGGCAGAAATGGATAAAATCCTGGACGCTCCCTTTGATGAGCAATTAATGCGGGCCATGGCCAAAGCCGACCCTGATCAGCTGGCCAAACTACAAACTGCTTTTCCTGATATCATTGCAGCTTATGGAAGTGGAGCAAGCGCTTCTCCCGATCCAGCACCTGCCAAAGAAGAAGAACCAGCAGCAACGCCTTCCAAAGGAATGGCCGCTCTCACAGATGATGCCAGTCTGGCTGCAGGGAAGAAAATTTGGGACACCCAATGCTTTACCTGTCACCTTAACGATGGCGGTGGAAGTATTGGTCCAAATATGACTGATAACTATTGGATCCACGGTGGAGATATGGCATCAATTGTCAACCTCATTAAAGTGGGTGTACCAACCAAGGGCATGATCCCATGGGAGGCCACACTCACCCCTGACCAAATCATGCAAGTTTCCAGTTATATCAAAGTGAAGTTGGTTGGCACAACTCCAGCTGTTCCCAAGGCACCTCAAGGAGACCTGTTTGAGGGCTAGGTTTAGCGAGGGATAATATATGGGGAAGGAACTCACGTTTTAACGTGAGTTCCTTTTGCCATATTAGTTTATAGTAAACAAATACTTGGAGATGGCATGTAAATGAGTCAGCCCGACAGAAATCTCACCAACATAGATGCCCCATCAGCATTCAGAGATAGAATTGCTTCCATGGGAGATGATGGTAAGCGAAAATGGGTATTCCCTCGTAAACCTTCCGGTCGTTTCTTCAATGCCAGGACCTGGTTCTCGTATTTGTTGCTCTTCATCATGTTCAGTGGACCATTTATAACCATAAACGGTCGCCCTTTTCTCCTTCTCAATATTATTGAGCGCAAATTTATCGTTCTGGGTATGGCCTTCTGGCCTCAGGACAGTTTTATCTTTGTGCTGGCCACACTGACCTTTGTGGTGGGCATTCTCCTGTTTACCGTCATTTTTGGACGTCTTTTTTGTGGGTGGGCTTGTCCACAAACCATCTTCATGGAAATGGTCTTTCGCAAAATCGAATATCTCATCGATGGCAATGCCAACAAACAGCGCAAGCTCAAGGCGCAGGATTGGAATACAGAAAAGATCTTCAAACGGATCCTGAAACACGGGATCTTCTGGGTATTATCCTTTATTATTGGAAACACATTTCTGGCTTACATCATTGGCAAGGATGAACTTTTCCAGATCATCACCTCGCCGGTTTCAGAGCATGCTGGTGGTTTTGCCATCATGGTTCTTTTTACCACCATTTTCTATTACATCTACGCCTTTTTTCGGGAACAGATTTGCACCCAAATCTGCCCCTATGGTCGTTTGCAGTCTGTGCTTCTTGATGACAAATCCATCGTCGTGGCTTATGATTTTATCCGAGGTGAAAAACGAGGTAATCCCAAAAAAACCAGTGCAGAAGATCTGGGTGATTGTATTGATTGCAATCAGTGTGTCGAAGTATGTCCTACAGGTATTGATATCCGTAATGGCACCCAGTTGGAATGCGTCAATTGTACAGCCTGTATTGATGCTTGCGATACCGTTATGGATAGGGTTAAAAAGCCTCGGGGCTTGATTCGCTATAATTCATTTGATGGGATTCATACAGGGGAAAAACTTGGCTTAAATTTCCGCAATATTGGCTATTCTGCTGTATTAGTTGTTCTTGTGATTTTCTTCTTGCTCCTGCTGGTAACCCGCTCCGATGTGGAATCAACCATCCTGCGTTCATATGGTACCATGTATCAGGAAGTGGGGAATAATCACTTCACAAATTTGTATACGATTAAAGTGCTCAATAAAACCTTTGAAGATTTGCCGATCCGGCTTGAATTGCTGGAACCTGAAGGAACTCTGACTATGGTAGGTAGTGATTTAGAAATAAGCGGCCAGGACAAAACTGAGGGTGCCTTTTTTGTTGACCTTTCAGGTGATTTATTGGATGGCACGGAAGCTAAATTAAAGATTGCGGTCTATAGCGGTGACCGTTTGCTGGAAACGGTAAAAACATCATTTATGGGACCGAGGAAGTAATGCAGGGACAAGATAAATCCGGTAGATTATGGATGTGGGGTCTTACCGCCACAATAGTGGTCTTTATTGCTTTCTTTGTGGGATTTGCCATCTGGACCTTTCAAGACGATGTTGAGCTGGTTTACGATAACTACTACGATAAAGATGTGGTTTTTGATCAACAGATCAAGCGGGTCGCTAGAACACAAGCACTCCCTTTTAAACCCATTTTAACATATCATCAAACCACGCAAGTTCTAGATGTGAAATTTCCACTGGCTCTGGGTCACATGCCTACGGATGGGGAGGTATTGCTCTTTCGTCCTGCGGATCTTCATCGGGATCGATTGTTTCGCCTGATATTGGAAGGTGATAGTCTTCAGCTCATCGAACTTCCGGATATGGATCAGGGGCTTTGGCGAATCAAGCTGAACTGGACCAGCGGTGGAGAAGAGTATTATCTGGAACAATCTCTGATGGTGAACTGATGATTTCTGACGGGACAATTTAGCGATCAAAGAACTTCTTTGACAGGCTCGCCGGTGATTGTCTTCAACAAATAACCCTTGCTGAACATGTAGCTCAAGTTAATTTTTTCCAATTGGTTTAGGAGAGACACTATGAGGCTGAAACGCGGGCTCATTCTTACAATTCTTGGTATGTTTATTCTGACTGCATGCAGTGAAGATCCAAATGTACTCTTCTCAAAAGCCGAAACAGAGGCAGCTTTAGGCTCACGCCAAAAAGCCCTGAACTATCTCCTGCAAATTCAACAATCCAATCCTGACTACACGGAAGCTTATTTGTTTGCAGCCCGTCTGTTCATGGAGGACAACAACCTTACTGATGCGGTGAATCAGTGTAAACGTGGTTTGGATGCACAGGCTGATTCATCTCAAATATTGAGATACATTGGAGAAATCTATCATCAGAGTGGCAGCATGGATAATGCCTACCAATATTACCGCATGGCTGTTCAGGCCAATGGGGATGATGTGGATGCCCAGATCAGCATGGGATATATTCTTAATGAGAAAGACTTATATGAACAAGCCCTGACTCACTTTGATAAAGCTCTTGAGTTGGATTCAGCCAATTATCAAGCCACCGTCGGCAAGGCAAAGACACTGAGTAATTCTGGTAAGACAGCGGCCTCAATTGAAATATTGCAAGAGGCGGTGAAGAGTGAACCTATGCTGGGTGCTGCCTATGGGGCGCTTGCAATGGCTCAGGAAAAAACTGCCACCGAAGATAAAGACATTTTAGAAAATTATGCCCTGGCTGTCAAGCTATCCTCCAAAGACAAGTCTGTCTGGGATGCTTATGTCGATTTCATGATGCAGGATCAGGATCAGAAAGAGGCTGTCAAAGTACTACAAAATTATCTCTATCATTTCCCCCAGGTCATTGAGGGAAGACACCGCCTGGCTGAATTATATATTGATCTGGCTAGATCTGAAAGCCTCTCCTGGTTGGATGCTGCACGACAACAGTGTGACCAAGCCTTAATCACGGACCAGGATGATCATTACAGTCATGCCTTGCTGGCCAAAATTTATCTGCTTCAGGAAAAGCCAAGGCTGGCAATCCTTGAGGCACAATTAGCATTTGAAATTAATCCAAATACTGAATATCGGGAATTGGTGGATCAGGCCAAATTTTTTACGAAATGATTTTGCTTCCATAAAAGCTTTCCCCATCGAGCCAGACATTTGGACACTCATTCCAAAGCCATCCAAGCAAACACGCTGGGGATGGCTTTTTAATTAATTCCCCATGTGGCGCAAGCCGGGGCAAAAAAAACAGGACTTTAGACATGCGCAAAAAAGTTGTCGTATTGGGTGCAGGCATGGTTGGAAGAGCCATGGCTATCGATTTGAGCAAACAACATGATGTGCATTCAGTTGACAGAGATGAAAGCGCCCTGGCACTTCTTTCCAATCATCCGAATCTGAGTACGGCTGCCGCCGATCTGGCGGACGCTGCTGCTGTCACAGATGTTATTGCTGAAGCAGATATTGTTGTAGGTGCCGTCCCTGGTTTTATGGGATTCAAAACGCTTGAAACCGTTATCAAAGCGGGGAAGAACATTGTAGATATTTCCTTTTTCTCGGAAGATCCTTTTGAATTGGATGCTCTGGCAAAATCCAAGGGTGTGATTGCTGTGATGGATGCAGGTGTTGCTCCAGGGATGAGCAATCTCATCCTAGGGGCCTATCAAAACGAAATGGACGTTACAGACTTCACCTGTTATGTCGGTGGATTACCTAAGGAGCGGACCTGGCCCTATGAATACAAAGCTCCCTTCTCACCCATTGATGTGATTGCAGAATACACCCGACCCTCTCGCATTGTTGAAAAGAGTGAAATTGTCGAAAAGGTAGCTCTATCTGAACCAGAGCTGATTGACTTTCCCGGCGTGGGTACACTAGAGGCTTTCAATACAGATGGCTTGAGAAGTTTGATTCACACCATGAAAATTCCCAATATGAAAGAAAAGACCCTACGCTATCCAGGACATATAGAACTGATGCGTATTCTTCGCGAAACAGGCTTTTTTGGGGAGCAAAAGCTTCAAATCGGAGACCAAAGTGTGAGACCACTTGACCTGACCACCTCACTGTTGTTTCCCAAATGGAAGCTTGGGGAGGAGGAAGAAGAATTCACCATCATGAATATCCTGATTGAAGGTTTGGATGGAGGTAAGCAATTCAAGCATAAGTATGAGTTACTGGATCGCTATGACCCCTCTACAAAAACATCTTCCATGGCCAGAACCACAGGATACACCTGTACAGCTGTCACCCAGCTCATATTAGATGGCCAATACGATCGCAAAGGGATCAGTCCACCTGAGTTTGTTGGTGAAGCATCGGGCTGTCTGGATACGGTTTTTAATTATCTCGAAGCACGAGGTGTTATTTATAAGAAAAGTTCACAAGCGGATTAAGCGTCAGATTGAAACTGTCTAAAACCACAAAAGGACTCTCTCTCTGGACATTGGTCATGTTGATCTTTGTCCCGACCTTTGGCTTTAACAATATCACTACAAATGGTGTTGCCCTTGGACCAGCAGCCATTCCTTCCTGGATAATCGTCTGTATATTCTATTTTTTACCTCTCACGGCCATCATTGCGGAACTGGCCTCAGTAAACGAGAACAAGCGGGGTGGAATTTACAGTTGGATTGCCTTTAGCCTAGGTCATCGTTGGGCCTTTTTTGGCACCTGGTCTTATTTTATTTCGAATTTGTTCTATCTACAATTCGTCTTTGCCCGCATCCCTGTCATGGCTTCCTGGGCTCTGTTTGGAGAGAATCGTTTTACAGATGCCAATGTGAGTCTGCTGCCCTACTATTCCATTTTACTGTGTCTCATGTTGACCTGGATCGCCAGTCGGGGAGTCAAATCGTTTTCCAAATTGAGCAATCTGGGCGGAAAGTTGACCATCACTGTAACGGGTGGCTTTATTGTTTTTGCCTTTCTGGCCTATTTAAAAGGTACCCCCTCGGCGACAGAGTTTTCCATGGAAAGCATGATGCCTGATTTTTCAACCAGCTACATTGCCACCTTTTCGTGGCTGCTTCTGGCAGTTTCAGGTGCCGAAGTTGCAGGTACCTACATTGATAAGGTCGACAGCCCCCTGCGTAATTTCCCCCGAGGAGTGATCATGGCCACCATGCTGGTGGGCGTGGCCTATATCCTGGGATCCTTTGCAGTGAGTCTGGTAGCTTCTCCAGCAGAATTGTCTGAAGCAGGCTTAAAAGATGCCCTTTTTGTGGTCCACAAACTGTTGGCTGAGAGTTTGGGGATCAATGGAGACATGGTGGTGCGTTTGTTCGCGATGATTTTCCTGGTGACGTCTGTTGCGGCTTATGTTGTCTGGATTGAATCTCCTTTGCGAGCCATGTTCTCAGAGGTCCCAGAAGGAACCTTCCCGGAAATATTGACCCGCAAAAACTCTGATGGTGGTCTGAGTCATGCTTTATGGATACAGGCAGGCGTGGTGATTGTTCTCATCGCGATTCCCTTGATCGGTTTGGAATCCATAGACGCCTTTTTTCGACTAATTACTGACTTGACTGCTCTGAGCCTGGTGATTCCCTATATGATTTTAGCGGCTGCATATCTGGTTTTTAGAATGAACAATACTCCTGGACCTTTTACCATGATGCGATCCAATAAGCTTGCTCATTCAGTGGCATTTGGGACACTAGTTATCAGTGTAGCCGCATTTTTCGGAGCAGGTATTGATTATTATGTAGATGCTGAAACCGGCTGGGAAGCCGCTAAGGCCATCCTGATGACTTATGGAGGTCCCATATTCCTCATTGCACTTGGATATGGACTTACCCATTTTCGCAGGCAATCCACTGGCTAGAGAGGCACAATAATTCAGGGGGATCTGATGAAGGAGTTTGTATGAAAAACATGGTATTCGGAACCGGTCCCCTGGCCTGGTGGGTCATGCAGACCTTACTGGAAAAAGGTGACACTGTTGCTCTGGCCAGTCGCAGCGGTAAAATCGATAAAACTTTACCGGACAAAGTCAAAACACATGCCTGTGATGCCACTCAACCTGATGAGGTTGCCAAGGTCTGTCAGGATATGGATGCAGTATATTTTTGTGCCATGCCGCCCTATACCAACTGGCCTGACCTTTTTCCACCTCTGGTGGTTGGCTTTCTCAAAGGAGTTGCCAGAACCAAGGCCAAAGTGATTTTTGGCGATAATCTTTACTTATATGGACCTACCCAGGGGACACGTATTAGCGAAATAGTGGCCCATGATGCAGCGGGTCATAAAGGTCGTACCAGGGAATTTGTGGCACGTCAGTTTATGGCGGCCCATGAGCGGGAGGATAATCTGGTTACCATCGGCCGTGCTTCAGATTTTTACGGTCCATACACGCTGAATGCCCTTCTGGGCGAGATGTTTTTTAAGCCGGCATTTGCAGGTAAAACCGCCAATCTCCTCGGAGATATTGATCTACCACACACCTTTAGCTATATCAAAGATTTTGCAAAAGGACTGGTTACCCTGGGCAGTAACGACTCAGCCTTTGGCGAAGCCTGGCACACACCCAACGCCCCCACAGTTTCCACCCGTGACATGCTCAAGCTGGTTGAAGCAGAACTGGATGGTAAAGTCAAGGTTCGAGTAGCCGGTAATACGATGATATCCATACTTGGGATCTTCAGTCCCATGATCAAAGAAACCCAGGAAATGATGTATACCTGGGAAGAGGCCTATGTGGTGGACCATTCAAAATTTGAAACCGCTTTTGGAGCTGATGTCACCAGTCATGAAGCCGCCATCAAAGAAACGGTTGCCTGGTTCAAAGACTATCTGGAGGTAAAAAAGTGAAAAAGCTGAGCCAGGATCAAATCCTGAACTTTCTCCTCTATGCCGGCACGGTTTATTTCTTCGGGGTCGCAATGGTTCATAGCATGGGATTAAAAATTCCAGGCTTTTATGTTTACTATAATGTGCCATCCTATGCCTACCAGGATAGGATCATTTCTTTTCTGGCTTTTGGCTGGGGAGGTCTCTTCCTGCTTGCCGCGAAAAAGATGGACAAGGATCTCATAAAACTCATTCTTTACATTGGCATGATTGCTGTTATTGCCCTGGTACTCAACACCATCATAACCGATTTTAAACAGCTCGACCCCACTGTTAGCGGCTCTGATTTCAAGTGGATTATTGGTGGCCTGATCTTTTATTGGTTGGGTCTGGTAATGCATTCGAGACAGCACATTTTTAACAATAAATAATGGCTTCAAATTGACAACCTACCTCCCTTGCAAACCCATGATTCCGGTGAAGAGCAAATGAAAATCAGACGCAGTGCTCGCACCATACTGGCAATCCTGTTGCTTTTGTCAGTATTTACACTGTTAACGGCATGGCATAATAAAGCCCCAGGGACCCTCTCAAATCATGACAGGCAGGTGTTGATCAAAGCTCTCACCCTGAAAAATCATGGGCTATCACTTTTTCTGGAAAACATGAAGCTAGGGCGCGACAACCATGGCTTTTATGCTGTCAGTAATTCTGATAAACATCCATGGCCTGCGAATCTCTGGCGTGCTTCCTATCATGATCCCATTGTCAGGTCAACTCTTACTCCAGATGCTGAATTATGTATTCGATATCGAAGTGTGGAAGATTTTCTTCTCATCCTTGATAAAGTTGAAAGTCAAACCCCAGGCATCCTCAACGATTTCAATTTTCAGAACTATCAAATTATTCCAGAAGCCCCAATCACCTTTTCACTTAGACTGTTATTATCTATTTTTACAGGCGTTGTGGGTCTTGTGATTGTGAGATCTATTAATCGAAAGTAATCACCGTTTGGCTAGTCTTCACTACCGTTGGTCATAAAGCGCTTTCAAATCTCTGATACTGTTATTAAAACGCAAGGAAACTAACTATCAAAAGGTAGCCAAAACGGCATAAAAAATGTATGTTGAATGCTCAAATGAGTAGCTATAAACATCTAGTAAAAATTAAACGGAAATGAAGGTGTTCACATGAAACGAAATCAGATATTTGTTCTGTTAATTCTCGCTGTTTCCCTCATGTTTTGGTCATGCGGTGGTGGCGATAAACAAGCTGCAGAGACTGCTGGGGCTGACAAAAGTGCCATAGTTAAAGACATGGCTACACCTGCTGAAGCTGGTGGTTATGGCTTTGAAAAATTAGCAGATGATTTAGGCTACACTACTTATGAAATGAAACCCCAGGAACAAATCTTCTTTGGTGATCCCCGGGCCAAAAAAGGCGGCCTGTTTCGTCATATCACTACTCGTTTCCCTGCTACCATGCGTACAGAGGGTCAAAATGCCAATTATGTTGAAAACAGTACTATTTCTGGGCTGTGCTATGAAGGTTTGATTAACACCCATCCGCTCACACTTGAATTTATTCCATCACTGGCCACCCACTGGAAAATTTCTGATGACAAGATGAAATTCTGGTTTCGCATCAATCCCGATGCCCGTTGGTCAGATGGACGCGAGGTGATCGCTGAAGATGTAGTAGCTACCTGGGATCTCCATATGGATGAAACTATTTTGTCCCCCTCAGACCAGTTGACTTATGGCAAGTTTGAAAGACCGGTGGTTGAAGGTAAGTACATCGTATCTGTTGTGTGTAAAGAATTAAGCTGGAGAAACTTCCTGTATTTTGGTGGTAGCATGGTCATTTTGCCATCTCATTATCTGAATCAAATAGATGGCTCAGAATATCTCAAAGAATATCAGTTTAAGATGCTTCCCGGCACAGGACCTTACGAGATCAAAGAGGAAGACATCATCAGCCAGGAGTCGTTCACTCTGACACGTCGTACTGACTATTGGGGCAAAGAAGATCCCACCAATAAATACACCTCCAACTTTGACAAAATAAAGTTTATCGTTGTTAAGGATAATAACCCACTCATCTTTGAAAAATTCAAGAAAGGTGAAGCCGATTTCTATACTGTATCAGCTGCTCGGGAGTGGATCGAAGAGTGCGAAGCTGACTCGCTCAAATCAGGTGAAACGAACTGGCCATATGCACTTAAAAAAGGGTGGGTCCAGAAACACAAAATTTACTCAGAAAAACCAGCTGGAACCTCCGGTTTTGCCTTCAATATGAGAAAATGGCCTTTCGATGATAAACGGGTTCGCATGGCCTTTACTTATCTCTATAATCGGGAAAAAATGAACGAGGAAATGTATTACAGTGAATACTCCATGATGAACTCACTGTACTCTGGTTCAGTCTATGAAAACCCCGATAATGAGAAAGTGGTTTATAGTCCTGAAAAAGCGGCAAAGCTTCTTAATGAAGCAGGATATACTTCACGTAATGAAGATGGTTGGCTTGTCCATGAAGACGGTCGCATCTTAAGGTTTGAGCTGGCCATACAAAAGGGTTTGGACTATATGGTTACACCCGTCCAGCAGATGATGAAAGAGTACGGCATCGATATGCAGATCAAGTATATAGATGGCAATGCCAACTGGAAAAATCTCATGGAGAGAAATTTCACCATTTTTATGCAAGCCTGGAATGGTCTGGTATTTCCAAATCCTGAAACCTCTCTAAAATCTTCTTTGGCTGATGAAAATAATACTAACAATATTGGCGGCTTTAAGAATGACAGGGTTGATGAGCTCCTGGAAGAATATGATGTGACCTTTGACCAGGCAACTCGTGTGAAGATTATCCGCGAAATTGATGGAATTTACTCAGATATTCATCCAGCAGCCTGGGGTATCGCCAGAAACTATCAACGCGTTCTGTTCTGGGATAAATTTGGTTATCCAGAGTATATGGTTGGTCGTTATACTGGTGATTATCGTTCCGTGTTTACCCACTGGTGGTTTGAGGACGACAAAAAGCAGGCACTTGATGAGGCCATGGCCAATGAAACGGATCTACCTAAGGGTGAAGTTAATAACATGTTCTGGCCCGATTACCTAAAAGCAATGAATAGGGAATAAGGAATAAGGAAAAAAGAGTTCAATCCCATGTGCAAGCAGTGTCAAGGGAAGAAGTGAAAGTTGGACTTCTCAATATTGCTGAAGCAGAAAAAGCCTGGGATTTAAAGGTTAGAACACGACAGTTTGCTCTGGATTGTATTTCACTGGTTGCAGATTTACCTAAATCAAAAACCGGACAAGTAATAGGACATCAATTACTACGATCCTTAACATCAGTTGGCGCTAATTATAGAGCCGCTAGTTTGGCCCAGTCAAAACCTGCGTTTAGGGCAAAACTGAGCATTGTATTAGAAGAGGCTGACGAATGTGCGTATTGGCTAGATCTCATCATAGCTGCATCCTTGCTTGACAGAGATAAAGTCATTGATATTTATTTAGAAGCGCAAGAACTAACAAAAATATTTGCTGCAGCACGAAAAAAAATAGAACAAAGGTAAAATCACATGTCCAACACAACTTATTCTTTAGTCCTTCTTACTTATTAATTTGCTATGACTACGTATTTTATTCGACGCATTTTACTGATGATTCCAACTTTCCTGGGATCAACCATCCTTATTTTTGTCATCCTCCAGATGGCGCCGGGTGGTCCACTGGAAAGGACGATCCAACAATTACAGGCTGGCGCCATGCAGCAGGGAGAATCAGCTGGAAGTGTTGGTGATATCATGAGTGGGGGAAGTTCAGTGCTGCCAGAGTCTGCGCTACGGGAATTAAGAAGATTTTATGGATTCGACAAACCAGTTTATCAGAGATATTTGATATGGCTGGGTATTTGGCCCAGAGAAATTAAACATCGCGAAGTTGATTTTAGTGGCGGTGTAACAGAAGTCAGTAAAAATGTGGGACGTGGAAATTACATGACCCTCCGTCTAGAAGGTGAGGAAGTCGGTGTTTATGATACGGATGGCAGTACCAGCAAGATCTGGAAAGCAGCCATCGATGGGGATGCCTCTAAAGATGGAAAGATTGTAGCCACCATTTTTCAAACTGAGTTTTCAGGTATCCTTACAGGTAACCTGGGAACGTCTTATACCTATGATCAACCAGTTACTGAGGTCATGGCACCCCGCTTTAAGATTTCCATGTTTTTTGGACTCACGGGATTATTCCTATCCTATATCGTCTGTATTCCTCTGGGAATCAGGAAAGCCTTGAATCATGGGTCTGCCTTTGACTTTCTCTCCAGTGTGGTAGTATTTGCAGCCTATTCTATACCAGGCTATGCTCTAGGTGCAGTTTTGCTTGTTCTGCTGGGAGGTGGATCTTTTTGGGACATCTTCCCTCTGGGAGGATTTCGGTCACCAACCGAAGTCTGGGAAAGCATGACCCTCTGGGAACAGATAAAAGATCAACTGTGGCACGCCGTATTACCCATTATTTCCTGGTCAATTGGTAGCTTTGCTGGATTGACCATTTTGATGAAGAATAGTCTGTTGGAAAACATTTCACAGGACTATATCAGAACAGCTTTTGCAAAAGGATTACAGGAAAAAAGAGTGATTTGGGTCCATGCCATTCGGAATTCGGTCATTCCAATTGCTTCAAGTATTGGTGGTGTCATTGGAGTGGTTATCGCTGGATCATACCTCATCGAAAAAGTTTTCAATATTGATGGGTTTGGGAAAATGGGATTCCAGGCCATTCTGGATCGTGATTACCCCATCACCCTGGGTTTTCTGGTGATTGTTGTCATGATTCGACTTGTCTCCAATATCCTTTCAGATATTGCCCTGGCAACTGTTGACCCAAGAATCAGATTTAAATAAAGATGAAACAACAATCTCCATTCTTTGGCCAGAACCCAATATTTAAGTCTTTGCGAAGAAGAGGTTCGACTGAAGCAATCTCAGAATCGAGATCGCCACGGTCACTATGCTTCCTCGCGAAGACTCACAATAATATTTCCCCTGATTTAACCTTAGTTCCAAAATTTAAGCAAGAGACATACATTTATGCCTGAACAACAAGATATATCCCTTTCCATTCTAAAGAAGCGCTGGCTCAAATTCAAAACCATGAAGCGGGGCTACTACTCCTTCGTATTGCTGGTGATTCTCTATGTCCTCTCCTGGTTTCTTCCCGTACTTATTAATAATCGTGCGCTGATGCTCAGCTATGAAGGTGATTTATACTTCCCCGTCGCATCCGGCTATTATGCTGGCACAGACTTTGGTCAGGATGTCCCCGGTGAAGCCATCTATCGTCAACTAGAGGCTACCTGGGAAGCAGAAGACAGTGATAATTGGGTGATCATGCCCCTCTATCCATATAGCCCTTACGAGGACATTACAGTCACAGGGAATAAAATGTATGACCCGCCATCGGGCACCCATTGGCTGGGCACTGACAATACAGGAAGAGATGTATTCGCTCGTCTGTGCTATGGTTTTAATATATCCATATCATTTGCTCTGGTTCTCACCATCCTGAACTATATCATTGGTGTAATAATCGGTGGCAGCATGGGCTATTTCGGTGGCAAATTCGATCTCTTTTTTCAACGCATTATTGAAATATGGTCCAGTTTGCCCATGTTGTTTGTGATCATCATCATTAGCTCCATTATTCGTCCTTCCTTCTTCCTGCTGATTTTCATCTACACCATCGTCAACTGGATTGGTATGACCTATCTCATGCGAGCTGAATTTTATCGTGAAAAATCCAAGGATTATGTCGCAGCAGCCCTGTCAATGGGCCAGACTAGTTTCAAAGTGATGTTTAAGCACATTCTGCCCAACGCCATGGTGCCTATTATCACCTTTTTCCCATTTGCTGTTGTCGGTGGAATCTCAGCCCTGGTGAGTCTTGACTATCTCGGATTTGGAATGCCACCACCCACACCCAGCTGGGGCCAGATGTTAGATGTTGGTCTGCAAAACATTACTAAAGCCTGGATGGTCTTCGCACCAATTTCGGCTCTCTTTTCTACACTGATAATGGTTGTCTTTATTGGGGAGGCCGTTCGTGAGGCTTTTGACCCCAAAGTATATTCGAGGTTAAGATGAGTCGGGAAAAACTGGTAGAAGTCAAGGGACTTAAAACCCGATTCAAAGTTGGTGGAGAATGGGCCAAAGCCGTCGATGGTGTCAGTTTTGATATCTATGAAGGAGAGACACTTGGTATCGTAGGAGAATCAGGATCTGGTAAGTCTGTCTCGGTACTCTCCTTGATTCAGCTAATTCCCAACCCTCCCGGCGAAGTCTCCGATGGTGAGATTATCTTTAAGGGCCAGAAGATTTTTGATGCTGATGATCTGGCTCGTGTCAGAGTAGAACCTCCATACAAATATTTCCCCAAACTTCCTGAAGAGAAACGTAACACAGCTGCCGGCTTCTTCTTTTTAGCCTGGATGCTCATCCACATTTCTTTACCAATAAGTGGTTTGGGCTGGGGTCTTTTATCTCTGGTCCTGAATCTATCAGTTATGGTCCATCTTTTTTATAACTCACCCAGGAATGTCGCCATGGCTGAGTTCAGACAAAACATCTACAGTCGTATGTGGGATATACGTGGCTCTGAAATCGCCATGATATTCCAGGAACCCATGACATCATTGAACCCTGTGTTCAACATTGGAATGCAGACCATGGAAGCGATCAGACCGACTAGCTTGAAGGACTCCCTGAAAGCCTGGTTTGTAAGTCGCGCCAAAAATTTAAAAAGCTATTCCTTCAAAAACAGGGCACAAACCTCAGGTGTTTTTGCTGTGATCGCCCTGGCCTTTTCTCAATTGGCTGCGGGATGGAGTTTTAATCCCCTCTCCATGTTGATAAGCTTGATAGTCGGAGGTCTGGTGCCGACTGGTATCGCCTATTTTATTATAGGAATAGACAAGCTGATCAGCGATGAGTTCAAGAGTCGTCATCAGGAACTTTTTAATGCAGCGGTCAAATTGCTGGATACTGTGGGAATCCCCGATGCAGAACGTCGCATGGGTGACTACCCCCACCAATTCTCGGGTGGTATGCGCCAGCGTGTCATGATTGCCATGGCCCTGGCAAAGAATCCATCATTGCTCATAGCAGATGAGCCAACTACTGCGCTAGATGTGACCATTCAAGCTCAGATTCTGGATTTGATGTTAGATCTCAAGAAGCATAACACAGAAGCCGCCGTGGTCTTGATAACCCATGATCTGGCTGTTGTTGCAGAAACCTGTGAACGGGTTATTGTCATGTATGGAGGTGTCATTCAGGAAATTGCTGAAGTGAATGACCTGTTTAGTAAACCCATGCATCCCTATACAAATGGATTGCTAGGTTCAATTCCCAGGCCAGATATACACTCCAAGCGAGAACGTCTTGAGACGATTCCAGGCATGGTCCCCAATATTCTGGATTTGCCTGTGGGGTGTAAATTTTGTACTCGATGTACCGTGAAATTAGATAAATGTGATACAGAAGAACCGCCGCTTCAGGAGATTACTCCAGGTCATTTTGTACGCTGTTTTGTGACCCAGGAAGAGCAGGTGTCAGCATGAGCAAGAATACACTGGTAGACGTAAAAAATCTGTCCGTACACTTTCCCGTACATGGTGGTGTCTTTTCAAAGCGAGTCGCTACAGTCAAGGCTGTGGATGGAATAAATTTTTCAATCGATCGCAAACAGATTGTCGGCATGGTTGGTGAATCAGGTTGTGGTAAAACTACGGTTGGTAGGGCCATGATAAACATTCTGCGTCATGTGGCGCCAGATGTTGAAATCGGTGGCAGTATTGAATATCACTTTGGTGATGAAGTTGTGGATTTTGCCAGCCTAAGCTCCCGCCAGGTGAGAAAATATCGCTCAAGGGTTCAAATGATTTTTCAA
This sequence comes from Fidelibacterota bacterium, assembly GCA_016784025.1. Taxonomy (GTDB): domain Bacteria; phylum Fidelibacterota; class UBA8477; order UBA8477; family JABMPR01; genus JABMPR01. The sequence continues at coordinate 15,668 of JADHVL010000003.1, forward strand.
GATCCTTATGCCTCATTGAATCCGCGCATGACGGTGGCTCAAATTATAAGTGAGCCTCTTCAGCTCCATACTGATATGACCAACAAGGAACAAACTGAACGCGTGGGCTGGTTACTTGACAAGGTTGGCTTGCAGCCAGAACAGGCCCGACGCTATCCTCATGAGTTTTCAGGTGGTCAGAGACAGCGTATTGGAATAGCCAGGGCTTTGGCCACAAACCCTGATCTCATTATCTGTGATGAGCCGGTTTCAGCGCTGGATGTTTCTATTCAAGCCCAGGTAATCAACTTGATGCTGGATCTTCAGGAGGAGTTTGATGTTTCCTACCTGTTTATTGCCCACGATCTTTCAGTTGTGGAGCATATTTCTGATAAAATTGCAGTCATGTATCTGGGAGATATGGCAGAATATGGCAATGCCCAGGATGTATACCATCATCCCAGGCATCCCTATAGCAAAGCATTGCTTTCAGCAGTTCCCCTGCCTGATCCCAGTCGTAAAAACAGAAAAAGGATCGTGTTGCAGGGTGATGTACCTACACCACTAAACAAGCCAAGTGGTTGTGCTTTCCGGACGCGTTGTCCTATTGCTCAACCCTCATGTGCAGAATCAAAACCGGAGTTTAAGGAACAGGCCAAAGATCATTTTGTAGCCTGTCCTCTAGTGGAGTAAAACGTTTCAGGATCTATAACAACCTGAGTCCGCCGTATTAATTCTCTATTTCGCCCGGCTCTTCCTGGGTGAATGCACCTTCTTCACATGTTCTACAAAATCTGCCAGGGGGAGGGAGGCAATTGTTTTGCCGATGAGATCCAGGGGCAAGTTTTCTATTTTGCGGAAACGAACGCATGACTTACCCATATCTAAGCGTTTCCCGGTTTCTCGATAAGCAGCCTCAAAGGCTGTAGAACGCTCTTCAAACACATAAATCCCAGATAGATAGACTGCCATATGGTTTTTTTGTGAAGCCAGGGCGGCATATAGAAGTGGCTGTTTGTTGTAGGTATCTGGATACACACTTAGGGGTACCTGGTAGGCGATCATCCCCCAGTTCATAGTTTCCTCATAACCATCAGGCAGGTTCTCGAGGATGGTCTTTCTAACCTGGGCAATTTGCTCTGCTCTATCCTCAGGCAAGCCACTGATATATTCTTCTATGGTTTGGGCGTTTGATTTCATTATTAACATCCTTTAACTTGTAAAACGTATCGAAGGTTTAGAGCCTTCGGAAGATTAAACGTTAATCTTACTTCCAATATTTGGAATCAGGCCTAAATTTGTGCCCAATATGCCCTGAGAAAACAAATATTTCTCTTTGAGATCTAGTTTGATACGCCATGAATGAAAGGTCGCTTTAGAAGTTTTCAATGAAGAAAAAAATATATCTCATCTCACTTGCTCTCGTCTGGCTTTTCCTGTCTGGCAGACTTTTCTATATGACCTATTTAGATGGAGGTTCTGGATCCTATCTTTCCCTGGCCTCAGGACTACGCGAACTCCCCAGTGAGTCGGAGTGGATGAATATTTATCTAGATGGTAAAAAAATGGGACACACCGTTTATTCCATAGAAAACCAGGGAGCCAATGGCTATACCATTAAGAGTTCAAGCAACTTGAATGTGGTTTTTGGTGGTCTGGAATCAGAAATTCACCTTGAAAACACAGCCGTTATGGACACCTCCTTCCGACTGGAAGCTTTCAGTTTCTGGATGCTGTCTGATCAGTATTCAACCCATGTACAAGGGCAGAAGTATGGCACAACCATGGAGCTAGAATTCATTCAAGGCGAGGATACCACCAGAACTGAAATCACGGTGCCCAAAGATCTCTATACCTATTCAGCAATTCAACCCATGGTCGCCAGCAAGGGTATCTTGGAAGGTCAGACCATCAGAGTGCCTGCCTATGACGCCATGTCCAATGAAATGGCCGATGTGATGATCACCCATGAGGGCAAGGAGATCATTAGCGTAGCTGGTGAGAAGCATTTACTTAACAAACTTCGAATTGAGTTTAAGAGTATACCCTCCATTATGTGGCTGGATGACAATGGTATCACCTACAAAGAAGAAACCATCATGGGGATGATGATGGAAAGAACCACTCCGGAACTAGCCTTGGCAAAATCTGATGCAGGTCAGGTAGATTTATTAAATGGTTTTGCTGTCATACCCAGCTATCCCATCTCCAACTCAAAGAGGCTAAAAGAGCTAAAAATTGGTCTCTCTGGCGTCACGGCAGACGTATTGGCGGGATTATCTTCAGAACGCCAGAAAATTGTAAGTATAGACCCTCTAGTGGTATCTTTGAGTCAAGTTACCACTCCCTTGAAGCCAAACGAGCTGGAGCTCAACCTTAGAGCTTCTGATATGGTCCAGAGTGATCATGAACAAATTCGTGCAAAGGCGAATCAGATTTTGGGTGATGAGAGTCAAGCCATCGCCATCAGTCACACACTGACCCAATGGGTCTACAACTTCCTGGAAAAAAAGCCAGTTGCCAGCATCTCTGGTGCCGTGGACATTCTAAATACTGGGGTTGGTGACTGTACTGAACATACTACGCTCTATACGGCTCTAAGTCGTGCTGCAGGTGTTCCTACAAAAATTCATATTGGATTGGTTTATCTCCAGGGGCGCTTCCTGTTCCACGCCTGGCCTGTAGTTGCCATAGATGGTGAGTGGGTAGATGTGGATCCCAGTCTGAATCAATTCCCTGCTGATGCTACGCATATCGCCCTGGTTGAAGGTGATTTTGAGAATCTAACAAATCTCATTCCTGTTCTGGGCAATGTTGAAATAGAGATTCTGGAACAAGTCTATTAAGTTTCTAACTACAGCCAAACTTTTTTAGCATATCATCAAGATCTCCCCATGTTTATAATCGATGCGCCCTTTGTTTCTAACTATCTGAAGCAAACACTTCAAGATCTCAAAATACCAGTTATCCAAACAGCTTACGCCGAAGAGACGCTGGCGGGATATACAGTAAATTTTATCTCTGAGTTTGAGGCGGTACAAGCCTATACGTCTGAGAAGAAGATTCAGTTTCATACAAATTCTGAAAACGCTCTGGAGTGGATCCTAGCCCAATTTCCAGCAAGCGAGCTTGCATTCACGGTAGGACAGGTGAAGGACAAGGTGCGCTTCCGAGATGTTTTGGCGCAGATTCACACCACCCATTACTATAAGGGATGCCCGTATCGTGAGCTGCAGAATATTGATTCAGCATTACTTCCATTTCCAGTGATCCTGAAACCATCGATTGGTTTTTTTAGTTTGGGTGTGCAAAGAATAGATAGTCCTAGTCACTGGGTGGACACTTTATCAAAACTGGATTCGCTGACCTCTAGCTATGAGGGCATTTATCCTTCAAGTGTTCTGGATAACTCCACATTCATCATAGAAGAAGTGATCCCCGGTGAAGAGTTTGCGGTGGACTGTTATTTTGATGAGCAGGGGCAGGCGGTTATTTTAAATATGATGAAGCATCTGTTTGCTTCTGGAGATGATGTAAATGACCGAGTTTATATCACCTCATCAGCCATCATGGAGCAATATCTGGAACCAGTTCAGAATTACCTGAATAAGTTGGGCACCCTTTTTGAGCTCAGAAATTTTCAGGCACATATCGAAATCAGAATCGCTGCTGATGAGATTGTAGCTATAGAAATAAATCCACTACGATTTGGGGGCTGGTGTTCCACGGCAGATCTGGCTCAATATGCCTGGGATATGAATCTTTATGAGGCGCTTGTCAAGGGGGTTAGACCGGACTGGGATCACCTGAAGAGACTTGATCCAGAGCTTGTATATGCCCTGGTTGTATTAAACAACAGTACGGGAGTAGCGGGGAAAGAAATTGCCAGCTTCGATTATGACACCCTACTGACAATGGTCCATAATCCACTTGAATTAAGGAAAACAGATTTTCATAAATTCCCCCTGTTCGGATTTCTCATGTGCAAGGTACCGGCAAATGATATGAGCGACTTGCATAAGCTGCTCCATTCAGACCTGAAGGAATTTATCACACTCAATTAGTCGGGATAGTACTCCCTGATCCGAAATTGCTGGGCTTCAATCGCATCACTCAAATCATCTTCAATCAAAGCCTGCTTCTTTATAAGCAGGGCGAGGATTTTTTCTTCTGCAATCCTGGCCTTGGGATGAACAATCTGAATCTCCAAGCTTAATTGATAAAGATGTAAGGCTGAATCAAGGTTGTGTAACGCATTATTTTGAATCACCTGAGAGTAAAGGACTTCTGCCTCATCAAAGGCCTCAAACCACTTTTCATGGATAAACCACTCATAACCCGCTTTAGTTAAAAATTTGAAGGGGATAGGATGTATGGCATTCCCCTGCAGGTTTCGAGCAAAGACCTGGAAGGAAACGCTCTTCTCAAGAGAAGAGTCCGGTGTCGCGGTGAGAATTCCTGAATTCGAATCCCAGTTGGATTGAATGGGTACTCCATCCTGCAAAACCTTGAAGGTGTTTTCAACAAAAAAGGTGTTACCAAAACCATCATCCAGTTCGAATTCAATGGGCCTGAGCAGATCAATATATTCAAGCGAGTCAGGCAATAAGCACATGGCTGACGGTATCCCTCGATCAAAATATTCCAGTATGGCTTTATAATAAATTTCTGCTTCCAGCTTATTATAGGCTTTTGATTTAAGTCGTCCTTCCCCGGAGGGATTAGTGAAAAAACCACCTTCCCCTATGACACCCGGCATGTCATCAATGGTGTTCCTCAACACCGATGTTCCAGAGCTGAATATCAGATGGTCACTATAAACAGCACCAGCCCGCTGCTGTTGAAATGACATTTCAGCACGCATGCTGTCAATGAGAATTTTGGCAAAATCAACTGAGGCAGGATTCATGTCGCCCGAGCCATGAAAGTAGACGATGGGAAGATCTATGGAGGGGTCATTTACGGAGCCATTATGGTGGATGGAAACAAACAAATCACTATGATGCCCTGAAGCCATGGAAGCACGTCCGCCCAGGCTGACATCCCGGTCTTTGGTGCGCGTCATAAGTACATTGGCTCCGGCCAGGGTGAGTTTTCTACTTAGTATTTTGGCAACCCTGAGATTGATCCACTCTTCCCGTTCTCCAGTTTGACCAATTCGAAATGAATCATAGGCCTGGGTTGCCCCATGACCAGGATCAATAGTGATGTTGATCCCCTTCAGGGGTTGGTCTTCAACAAGCATGGATTGAGTTCCCACACAAGCTGATAACACCAGCATGACGAGGAGAATAAGTGCAAATTTTTGGCTCATGGTGACCTCTATAACTGTGTATGATATTCTTGGTTTGTCATGAGCTTCTAATATGGTCATGAAACAGGAAGCCTTAATAAGAAAATCCCCGCTGAATAATCAATGGGGATTCATAGAGTTGTGCTGAGATTATGGTCTAGATCAATGACAGAGCTTTTTCAAGATCAGCCTGTAAATCCTCAACATCTTCTGTCCCGATGGCAAATCGAATTAAGCCATCTGTAATTCCTGCAGCCACACGTTCATCCTCTGGGATATTTGCATGAGTCATAGATGCTGGATGCTGGATAAGTGATTCATAACCGCCGAGCGAAACAGCCAGTTGCGGGATAGTTACATTGTTTAAAACGGTTTTTCCAGCTTCAACCCCGCCCTTGACTTCAAAGCTGATCATAGATCCAAAACCCTTCATCTGACGTTTAGCCAGGTCATGTTGAGGGTGAGATTTCAAGCCAGGGTAACGAACCCACTCGATCTTGGGATGGGCTTCAAGATATTCAGCCAGTTTATGGGCGTTCTCTTCACCCCGCTGAACTCTCAAAGACAGTGTCCGCATACCCCTTAAAACCAACCAGCTCTGATGGGGATCCATGGTACCACCGAGAGCGTTTATCACAGGTTTTAAACGACTATATTCTTCCTCGGTTTTGGTAATAATCACACCACCTACGACATCTGTGTGCCCGTTGATATATTTTGTGATGCTATGAAGGACCACGTCAGCTCCCAGATCCAGGGGGTTCTGAAGTATAGGACTCATAAAGGTATTATCCACAACCAGAACGGCGCCGTGTTCATGGGCTATTTCTGCACAAGCCTCAATATCTGCCAGCTTAATGGTGGGATTGGCAGGTGTTTCAATGTAGAGCATTTTGGTGTTGGGTTTCATGGAGCGTCGAATCAGATCCAGGTCTGAAGTATCAACAAAAGAACTCTCTACACCAAAACGACTAAACTCATTTTCAATAACCATTCTTGATGAACCATATACAGCATCTGTTCCCACCATATGGGCTCCGGCTCCCAGATAAGCCATATAGACACTGCTAACTGCAGCCATTCCAGAGGCAGTAGCAATTCCACCATAACCATGTTCAAGTAGAGTGACAGCCTCTTCAAATGTATTGGTCGTTGGATTACCAATACGAGTGTAAATGTAGCCCTTCTCTTCTCCTCCAAACAGTCGAGCACCATGGTCGGCGTCTTGAAACTTGAATGTGGATGTCTGGTAAATAGGAACTCCAACACTACCATGAACCGTGTCGGGGTTTTCACCAGCGTGGGTAACCCGGGTATTGATACCCTTGTTTTTTAAATTTAGACTCATGAATGCACTCCAGTGTTTAATGTTAAAAGATCGGATAACACGGCATAACCGGTTTCTTTACCACCGGCTCCGGGTCCCGTAATAGTTATATCTCCAAGTAGATCAGTTGAAAAGGTGATGGCATTCAAGCTTCCATTCACCTGTGCCAGTGGATCAGAAAGCGCCAGCTTTTCTGGCATGACTTGAGCGATTATTTTGTCACCTCCAGTGGCAAGAGTGGCCACCAGTTTCCAGCGTTTACCCACACGGCGAGCATCTTCGATGTGCACCTGAGTAATGGTTGAAATTCCTTCCCGCTTGATATCTGCGAGATCAATGGTCAAGTCAAAAAGCTCGTTAGCCAGAATAGCCAGCTTGGCCTGGGTATCTAAACCATCTACATCAGCAGTCTTATCTGCTTCGAGATACCCCAATTTTTCGGCTTGCTGGATGGCCTCATCATAGCTTGAACCAGACTCCATTTCGCTGAGAATTAAATTTGTGGCTCCATTTAAAATTCCCCGCACACCTGAAACAGGATTGCCTTTTAGAGAACTTTTAAAGAAACTGATGACAGGAGTACCGCTTAACACGGTTGCCTCATTGAGAAAAGCACATCCCCGTTTCCGGGCAAGCGTTTTCATCTCTGAATAAGCCAGGGCGGCAGGACCTTTATTGGCGGAAATGACGTGTTTTCCTGTTTTGAAGGCGGTTCGACAGTGGGTTAGAGCAGGCTCAGCATCAACCAGATTGGTGTGGGCGAGTTCTATTATCACCGTTGCGTTTGACTCTCGGATCATGTCTTCTGCATCCCAGTCTTTCACGTTTTCCACAAAGGGGGTTTCGTTTTGAGTGAGATAATTGAGATAGGAAAGGGACAAGCCTGCTGGATGGAACATTGTACCACGACTACGGGAACTCACAGCGACAATTTCAAACTCAAATTGGTGTTCCTGCTTGAGAACGTCACGTTTTTCCAGGAGAATCTTGCAAAGACCCTGGGCAACATGACCGAATCCCACCAGGGCAATGAGGTGTTTTCGGGCTGAACCCTTGTTGGTCAACATGCCTATTTAGACCCTTGAATGTTTAGATCAGTGGGCATTCTGGTTTCGTGTTTCAGGGTAGAAAGAACCACCATTGTTTTCAGATGTTGGACCTCTGGTAAAGCAGTCAATTTATGGAGCACGAAATTCTCATAATCCGGGATATCCTGGCTGGCTACTTTTAGCAGAAAGTCAGCACCACCGGTAATGTGATGACACTCCATCACTTCATCCAGTGCTGTGATAGATTTCATAAATCTCTCAACACCTTCACGACCATGTCGAACCAGCGTGACTTCAACATAAGTAAAACAGTTCAGACCGAGCTTGGCCGGGTTAGCAAGTGCTACATAATTTTGTATAATCCCATTACGCTCTAATTTTTTTACACGCTCCAGTGTGGGTGGGGGAGACATATTTATGCGCCTGGCCAACTCAGCATTGGAGATACGACCATTCTCTTGTAGAATGTCTAGAATTTGTCTGTCAATCTTATCTAAACCCATAATCACCTAATAATAGTTATGTTATTATTGTAAATATATGCTGAATATAACGGATTATCTGAAAAACACAATCGTTATGGTTTATCATTGAATTGTTTAATACTGAAATAGAATGAGTGAGCTTGGTCTTTATTCTTTAGAAAAATGGACTAAATTGCAGTTCATAAATTTAGAAAAAAAGGGGTCGGGATGCTTAGAAAATATAGTTCAATCAGTATGCTTGTTTTGTTGAGTTTAATGGTCTCTCTGCTGAGTGCGCAGGTTGTCACCCAGGAATACGCAATAGGTAAAGTTTTCCTGTCAAATGGTATGACGCTTGAGGGCAAAGATTTACGCATGACCATGGAATCTGTCACCCTTGATATTGGAGGACAGGATCAGGTATTCATGCTGTCTGAGGTCGTGCAGGTCATGGCAAAGTCTGGAAAAGCCAAAAAGTTTGGTCAAAACTGTGCAGGCGCCTGTGTAGGATTTAATCTCGGTACCTGGCTAGCATCGGGTGGGACGACCACAGACCTGGATGGAAATGAAGTTGATATTGAACCAGTCCAACAGTTGTTAGGCATTGCCCTTTGGGGTGGTATTTCATACGGCATTGGGTATCTGGCGGGCAAGGTGAGTGATGACTGGCAGGTCGTCTATCTAAACAGGGGTTGAGATACAAAATACATGAAACCTAAAGTTCTTTTTTTATGTACAGGAAATTCCTGTCGTTCACAAATTGGCGAAGGCTTAATGCGACATATGGCCGGAGATAGGTACGACGTCTTTTCAGCTGGAGTGGAACCAAGTCGAATTCACCCCATGTCCATCTTGGTGATGCAGGAAATAGGGATAGATATCAGTCATCAAACTTCTGATGATGTAAATGATTATCTGGATTCAGGGATGGATATCGTCATCTCAGTATGTGACCACGCTGCCCAAACCTGTCCCACTTTCCCTGGTGATGTTCAACGAATTCATTGGAGTCTTAAAGATCCCTTTCATGGGTGGGACGTGGATGAGTCTAAGCTTCCTGATTACCGCAAGACCCGGGACGACTTAAAACAACGGATTCAGGGGTTTTTGTCAAGTCAGGCATAAAGCTTCCCAATGATCATTTACTACACTGCAGTGGATTCTCCCCTGGGACGTCTATATCTAGCTCAACATGAGAGTGGTTTGTGTTGTTTGAGCCTGGGTGAGGAAGCTAAAGACAAGCTGTTTGCCTATATCAAAAAAGCCTTCCCTACCGCTGAACTCCAAGCCTCCAAACCAATATTAAAGGAAGCCATTCTCCAGCTCTCTGAGTATTTCGCAGGAGAACGCACCAATTTTGACTTGAAAATGTATTTGTCTGGAACAGAATTTCAAAAGCAGGTCTGGAATGGTCTTGTGGAGATTCCCTATGGTAAAACAATTTCATATGGTGAACTGGCCACCTCGCTTAACTCACCAGGCGGCATGCGTGCAGTGGGAGCAGCAAATGGTCAAAACCCCATCCCCATTATCATTCCCTGTCACCGGGTTATTGCTGCTGATGGCTCACTGGGTGGATACACGGGTGGATTGGGAATTAAGCGGAAACTCCTGGATCTGGAGCAGCAGAAGTACACTCCAACCCTGTTTTAACAATGTTTTCTAGGCGGGGATTCGAATCCCCGCCTAGCATGGTTCAAATCAATTATTATTACAGCGGTTTTACAGGTATGCAGATATCCACAATATGTTTGTTCTCGGGATGCTTGTTTGGATCATTGAGATTGATTTCAAAACAGGTTCGATCATCGGGCTGATACCCGCTCTGTGGAAGCCATCCACCCATAACATGATTCCATGCTTCCGTATATTGATCCGCATTAATCTCAAAATGGCCCACAGCATAATCCCCAGCATCCAAGGTCATTTTCCCGATTTCTCCGTCCACAGTCATATCCGCAGGAATGGTGATACAGGCACTGGTCCTTAGCTTGTCTTCATCAGTAAGCTTGGGATCATCGTGGTAAACGGTTAGAACTTTTGTGTCAGGCTTGCTGAAGAGGCCGCGCGGTCCAGCCCAGCGACCCAATTTTTCAAACAGGCTCTGAAAGAGAGCGCTATCTCCAGCATAAGGACCAATGTGGCGCACATAAGCCACATGCATCTCAGGAAAGTTTTTTACTTCAACGGTTACATCTTTCATCGAGGTCATATTCTTTTTACTCCATTTTAGGGTTCTGGTTGCTGGATCCATCTCCAGTAGCCAATCACCCATAGAATATTCGGAACCCTGGGAAAAATCTTTCCCGCCATTGCGGTATGTTTGCTGTGGGTTGCTATTCGTTTTACTATTCTTGCTGTGGTTGTCTTGCCCCTGTTCTCGCCAGTGGCTGGCACTCATAGAATAACGTTGCTTGAAAGCTCTTGCAAAAGCCGCGGAGCTGGAAAACCCGCAATCCAGGGCTATCTCGGTGATTGACTTGGTAGAAAGATCCAGGAGCTGTCGGCCGGCTTTGGTCAGCCGTAACCTCAAGATGAATTGATTGAGGGGTTCACCCATCATGGCGCTGAAGAGGCGATGAAAATGAAACCTGGAGAAGTTGGCCACGCCAGCTAATTCCTCCAGTGATAACTCCTGATCCAGATTCCGATCAATATGATCAATAACTCGATTTATTCGGGCAATGTACTCAGCGCGTTGTGCCGTTGGATTGCTCATTATAATAAATTGGATGCCAACTCAGCCAGGGCAGAACGCTCACCTTTCTCCAGGTTCATATGGGCATACAAACGCTGTCCTTTGAATCGGTCAATGAGATAGGATAGACCATTGGATTGGCTGTCCAGGAAGGGGTGGTCAATCTGGAAAACATCCCCAGTAAACACAACCTTGGTACCTTCACCCGCTCGGGTAATGATGGTTTTAATTTCATGAGGGGTCAGATTCTGAGCTTCATCAACTATAAAGAAAATTTTCTGCAAGCTGCGACCACGGATATAGGTCAGGGGCGCGATGACAATCTTCTCCTCCTCAACCAGCTTGTTAATTTTCTCAAACTCGGAATTGTCATTTAAATACTGATTTTGAATCACCTTCAGATTGTCCCAGAGCGGTTGTAAATAGGGATCAATCTTGGATTTGATATCACCTGGCAAGTAACCGATATCTTTATTGCTCAGGGGAACAATGGGACGGGCAATAAAGATCTGACGGTATGATCGTTTCTTCTCCATGGCCGCAGCTAGGGCCAGCAAAGTCTTACCGGTTCCCGCTTTTCCGGTGATGGAAACCAGAGGTATATCATCATTGGTCAATATATCAAGAGCAAACAATTGTTCTGCGTTGCGTGGGATAATTCCATGAGCCGCACGCTTGTCAAGTCGCTGTATGATATCTTGATTTGGATTGTAAACTGCCAGAGCCGACTTCTGCTCGTTTTTTAAAATAAAATGGTGCCAGGGAGCTGGCGTATCATCTATTCCTGTTTGATCTAAAGGCATTTCAAAGGGCGTTTTGTAAAGTGTATCAATAACGCCTGAGTCAACATGCTCCTGGGTTGATTTCCCAGTATAGAGTTCGTCTACGCTGGCGACTTTATCAGTGAAATAATCTTGGGCTTCCATACCCAGAGCCTTGGCTTTCATGCGCAGGTTCACATCCTTGCTCACCAATACGACGCGTTGCTTTTGAGCTTTTGAGAGCTCGTAAGCAGTATATAGAATTCGATGGTCTGTAATATCTTCGGAAAAAACACCAGCCAACTCTTCACTGGTTGAATTTATTTCAACCCGAAAAACACCCTGCTTGGCTCCCAGTTTGACCCCTTTTTCAAACATCTTCTCAGTAGACAGCTTATCAATGGCACGCACAAAGGCTCGAGCGTGAAAATTCAGAACATCATTACCCTTCTTGAAGTGATCGAGTTCTTCCAGGACAGCCATAGGCAACACGATATCGTTATCCTCAAAATGATAGATGCAGTCACTATCATGGAGAATGACATTGGTATCCAGAACGAGCGTCTTTTTCATGGGTGCTCCTTTCGAAAATGATTGGAATTAATCTAATATTTAGAAATGAACAATACATGTACGAATTTTGTCAGGAAGGATAGAACTGGAAAAAATTAGAGCCATGAATTGTTGGCTTCTTGCTGAAAAAAGAGACCTATTTAACATCACTTCGGTTATTTTAATGTTCTTGAAGTGATAAAAACTCGGAGATTCCCAAATGAATAAGAAAGCCTACATAAATCGATCTGAAGTGAAAAACTATCTCGCTACCGCTGACCCTACCGTATTGAATTACATAGAGCAATGTGAATTGCAAATTGATAAGCTGGCTGAAATCGGATTTCAACTCTCTGCAGAGCGTGATCTTCCAACGCTGCTAAATCTTATCATTGAGGAGGGCATGCGCATCACCAATTCTGATGGTGGAACCCTCTATTTACGCACAGAAGATGATCGTCTCGCCTTTGAAATTATGAAGACCAAAACTCTTGGTACCGACTGGGGTGGTGTTAGTGGAACCCCCATACCTGACTTTATCTATCCTGTAAAACTTTACATGCAGGATGGTGAGCCCAATGACCATATGATTTCTGCCCATGTGGGATTATCAGGAGAAACATTAAATATCCCGGATGCCTACGAGAATGAGGTTTATGATTTCTCCGGCACCAAGGCTTTCGACTCCAAAGCCAATTATCGATCGAAGTCTTTTCTCTGTATCGCCATGAAAAATCATGAAAGTGATATTATTGGTGTCCTACAACTCATCAATGCTGCTGATCCAATTACTGGTGAGATTATTCCTTTTTCAGAAGATATGCAGAAGCTGATTGAATCTTTGGCCGGCCAGGCAGCCGTGGCAATTACCACAGTGCGCCTCATTGAAGGTCTGGAATCATTGTTGGAGTCATTTATCCAATTGATTGCAGATGCAATTGATGAGAAATCCCCGTATACAGGCGGACACTGTTCCCGTGTTCCTGCCCTGGCTATCATGCTGGCCGAAAAAGTCAACCAGACCAAAGAAGGTCCCTTTGGCGATGTCCAATTCTCACGGGAGGATATGGATGAACTAAGGATTGCGGCCTGGCTTCACGATGTTGGAAAAATTACCACGCCAGAGTATGTGGTTGATAAGGCCACCAAACTGGAAACCATTTATGATCGTGTTCATGAGATGAATACCCGGTTTGAAGTCATCATACGTGATGCTGAAATCAAATATTTGCAGGCTGTTCTGGCAAACCCGGAAAAACAAGCTGAACTGGAAGCTGAAAAATTGGCAGAGATCGCTCAGATTGAAGAGGACCAGCAATTCCTCAATGAATGCAATACTGGTGGCGAATTTATGGCCGATGACAAAAAGGAAAGAGTCACCAGTATATCTAAGCGCCAGATTGTGCTCAAAGGTGAAAAGCAGAACCTGCTGAGCGATGACTGGGTTCTGAACTTGAACATTTCCCGCGGTACCTTGAATAATGACGAGCGAGATAAAATTAATGACCATATCGTGGTCACCATCGACATGTTAGAGAAGCTACCCTTTCCCAAACATCTCAAACGGGTTCCAGAATTTGCCGGCGGTCATCATGAGACCATGATCGGCACAGGATATCCAAAGGGATTAACCAAAGCAGATATGTCAGTTCAGGCACGCATCATGGGAATTGCTGACATTTTTGAGGCGCTGACAGCCAGTGACCGTCCCTATAAAAAGGGCAAGACGCTTTCAGAGGCCATGCGGATCATGGGCTTTTTTAAAGCAGATCATCACATCGATGCCGACCTGTTTGATGTCTTTCTCTCCGAAGGTGTATTTCAAGACTACGCCGATCAATTTCTGGATGCTAAGTATATCGATGAAGTCAATGTTCAACAGTACCTGGAGATTCAGCCCAAGCCATTAAGTAATTAAGCATAGAATATTTTAGGGGAGGAATATCATGGAATTAAAACCAGATCTTGGTCGATTGATGAGACGTGAAATTTACACCTTTCTCACCATCACGACTGTTATTGTCATCTGTACACTCATTATTCAGGCCCTTGTCGTGATCCTAGATCCTGAAGTGACAAACGATGAATTCGTTCGATATGTCTGGTCCTGGGTGGCCGGGCTTCTCATTGCTGGCTGGGTAATTGTGCCCTGGTTTCAATACCTATGGATAATTAATTTGAAATATGTAGTTGATGATGAACGTCTCGTCATTCACAAAGGCATTCTCTTCAAAAAAAGCGTGAGTATTCCATATTCAGCAATAACAGATTTCACTCTGGCTCGTTCTCTCTATGAAAGATGGCTGGAAATTGGAACCCTGCTCGTTCAAACGGCTGGTCAGGGGGCTCAGGCAGGGGGGCACGAAGGCAGACTGGAAGGTCTGGTTGAGTTTGAAGCTCTACACACAGAACTGAGAGCAAAGATTAAAGTCTATCAGGGAAATCTAAGGGGCGGAAAAACAGCTCCATCAGAAGTCGTTGAGGGTGATGATGTCGTCCTCGTGTCCATACTTGAAGAAATAAAAAAGATTAACCGTAAACTGAAATAACTACTGCTTTCTCAGAAAGACTCGCAGAAAATATAGTAGTACAAGAAGATGTACTGCGGTACCTAAAAAAAAGTCACCCCAGATCCAGATAGATGATAACTCACTATGTACAAACGCTTTGGCTATCCAGAAGGGTGGTAGAAAAGCTGATAACCAGTGCCAACTCGAATTCCAGAAAAACACGAGAGGTATGGCCAAATACATAATCCCCAGCACCTTGCTAAAAGCAAGACCCTCAACCTTATTCTCTGAGAATGCCACCAGAAATAGAGTCCCAATAGCAGCCTCAATTGCCACCATAATTGCAATACCCAATGCATGAATTGGATTGAGGTGAATAAGGGATGTTGCGTATATAATAAAAAGAAAAAAGACCGCACTGAGCAACATGGGCATGATGAGTTTATAGGTTAGATAGCCTTCTTTCCTCAAGGGGGTGATACTGATAAAATCAATCACATCTTCATCCCGTTCATCAAGAATAATGAAGCCATAAATCATGGCGAAAAGCATTCCAGGAATCAGGCTGAGAAAACTGACAATAAATAGACGAAAGGGACTGAGGTCAAAACTAAACCTGGTCAGGATGAGTGCCTCAATCGATGGAAGAAAGAACAATAGGATCGTGATAGCCAAGGGACCAAAGACAGCCATGACCAGAGTAGAGTCGCGTACAATAAGCTTCAGATCTCCCTGAGCCAGAACAGTAACAGGCGTTTTCATTATGCGGGATGTCTCACATGTTTATCAAAGCGTTGATAAGTCAAGCCACTGAGGATGAAAAACCAGATTAACAGACTGGCGACTGAAAATAATTTTTCGAGAATCGTATAGTCAGTGGCCAACACATCCAGCAATATCAGAGTTGCTCGAGTTGGGAAAACATAGAATATCGGTGTGTCAAAAAGACGTAAATAGGCGAAGATGGGGAGACTAATTAATAGACCAACACCTAAAGCCTTTACAAAGTAATCGTTCACATGCCGGGCTCTTGCTGCGAAGACGAGACCGAAGAGCGTATAGATCAAGGTACTCATAATGGCACCAAAGATGAACCAGATCAGATCCTGACCCCCGACGAAAGCACCGAGCATGATGAGAAACGCAGAGGTGATAGACAGGAGCAGAAAGGAGAAAATTTTAGCCAGTAGGTATTCATGGAGTCTTAAGGGGGTTACAAACAGACTCTGGGCCAAATTTTGTCCGCGCTCAAGAAGGACAATGGCTCCAACAAAGAAAAATCCCAGTGCACAAATATCAGTAAAAAGGATCAGGGTCAGGGCTGGATGCACCATGGCATCTGGTAATAATCTCAAGACGATGATATAAAGGATGGTAAGGACTGCATAGGCATAATAGAATCCATGCCTGAATTGAAAGCGAATATCCTGACCCACAGCTGCCAGCAATCTCACTGTAGTGATCTCCCTGTAGTCTTGACAAAAACGTCCTCCAGACTGGCTTCTCTGCTGTGAATGGTCTCGATGTACTGATTGTTCAGGATGTTTTGAAAGGCGTCATTTGTGCCCAGTTTTTCCATGGATATGGATTTAGTCTGTAGTGAATCCCC
Organism: Fidelibacterota bacterium; assembly: GCA_016784025.1. GTDB lineage: Bacteria > Fidelibacterota > UBA8477 > UBA8477 > JABMPR01 > JABMPR01. Next base: position 31,910 of record JADHVL010000003.1, read on the forward strand.
TTCACGATATTCTATATCCACAAATCTTTCACCATGCTGGAGTTTGAGGTCCCTGGGTGAATCAATCAAACTGACCTCACCATCTACAATAAAGGCGACACGATCGCACAGGGTATCAGCGACATGCATGTCATGTGTGGTGATGCAAATAGTGTTACCCCTGGTTTTTTCAGCCAGAATTAGAGCTTCCATCTTGCGCAGATTAACAGGATCAAGACCAGCCGTGGGTTCATCCAAGAATAGGAGTTTGGGGTTGTTTAGCAGGCTGCGGCAAAAATTTAAACGGACCTTCATCCCTTTGGAGAAATCACTGACACGGGTTTTTGCGGCCTCCTCAAGTCCAACAGCAGCCAGAAGCTCCAGGGGATTCCTGGCTTCGCTGGAATAAAATTGGGCAAAGAAATCAAGATTCTCCAGAGCCGTAAATTTTGAATACAAATTAGGGGTTTCAAAAGCAACACCAATGGACTCATAGAATTCAGAGTTCAGTTGTTGAAGATTTAGGCCATTGACTTGTACTGCACCTCTGTAGTTATTCAGAATACCAATGAGTATTTTTTGAGTTGTACTTTTTCCAGCGCCACTGGGACCGAGAAAACCAAAGATTTCACCAGTATCAACATGAAAATTTAAACCCCTGAGAGTGTCGTGAGAATTGGAGCCATAAGCAAAGTGAAGATCATTTACCTGAATCATGAGGAGTGCCTCATTCCTTGAAATCAATTGTCGTCTAGGAGTTCAATTCCTCGCGGTTCCAGCTTGATCAAACGTTTTTTGTAGAGAGCCCCAATAGAACGTTTAAATACCTTCTTGCTCAGACCGAATTCGCGATAAATGACATCGGGTGGTGTTTTGTCATTAAAGGGCAGAAAGCCCTGATGCTCTTTTAGTAAATCCAGAATCTTTTGACTCGCAGCATCCATGTGCTGTACGCCAGGTTCCTGAAGGGTAAGATCAATCTTACCATCCTCGCGAATATTCTTGATGTAGCCTTCAAGCTGTTGACCCTGTTGCAGGGGTTGAAATACTTCATCTTTGAAAAGCAGTCCCCAGTAACCATTTTCTATAATGGCTTTATAACCCAGGTCTGTGCGATTGACGATAAACAGATCAACCTTATCACCTGCAGAGAAACGTGGGTTCTCGTTACTTAAAAATTTATCAAGTTTTGTACTGGCAGCGATGCGGTTGCTGACAATGTCAAGATAGGTGTGAACCACATAATGACGACCTTCGAGAAGCTTATGGCTTTGCTCGCGAAAGGGAACCAGCAAGTCTTTGGGCAGACCCCAATCCAGAAAGGCACCCATTTCATTATTATCAATGACCTTCAGGCTGGCAAATTCACCCACCATGGTTTTGGGTTTCAGAGTAGAGGCGATAATCGTGTCGGTGGAGTCAAAGTAGACAAATACCTCAAGCATATCGTCAACTTTTGTACCGGCTGGGACTTCACGCTTTGGTAAAAGAATATCACCCAGTTCTTCACCATCCAGATAGATACCAAAGTCTACTTCCCGCATGACATGGAGTGTATTCATTCTTCCGATTTGAGACATAGAACCCTTTCTAAAATTGTGGATGAAGTTAAGGATGGGGAAATGGGATGAAACTGGAAACTAGTCATAGAGTGCTTAACCAAGAACGAAAAGGTAGCCAATAGAACCCAGGTGCATCATTGCGAGCCTGCCTAAGCCGTAGCGGCTTCGCGCAGGCAGGCGGAGCGCGGCAATCTCTAAAGTATTGGAACATCCCTGATTCGAGATCGCTTCATTCGTTTCACTTCTTCGCGAAGACGGAAGTTGTTGACCGGTGGCTGAGCCTCTGTCATCCCGAGCGGAGTCGAGGGACAAAATGTCCGATGCATTTCATGAATCCACCTCTGGCTTCGATAAACTCAGCCGCCGGTTTTAGCCCAAGTAATAAGAGAGGTTCAATGTCCGAGGATTTAACGGGGGAATTTTACTGTGCTGTCCATTACAAGTGTAACAGGTCCTTCATTCATGATATGAACCTGCATCTCGGCTCCAAACTCACCCTTTTCAACTTCAATCCCCTGATGCCAGAGCTGGTCCATAAAATGTTCATAAAGTGGGACCGCTTTTTCAGGTCGTGCCGCCTTAGTGAAGCCTGGTCTGCGACCCCGCCTATAATCAGCTAAAAGAGTAAATTGGGAGATAACCAGGGCCTTCCCCTCAACATCCTTGATGGACAAATTCATCTTTTCATTTTTATCTTCGAATATTCTTAAGCCGACGATTTTTTCTGCCAGCCAGTCGGCATCCTGCTGTGAATCATCCTCTGCAACCCCTAGAAGGATGACAAAGCCAATGCCAATTTTCCCCCTGCTGCGGCCAGATATTTTCACTTCCCCGCTACTGACTCTTTGAATAACTGCGATCATAGTTTTAACTCAAGATAAATTAGGTCAGCCAGACATTTTCATCGCCATAGGATTCACGTAAAGTTCTAATAAAACCTCGGTTTGCAGAAACCCGGGTACTCCTGGCCATCATGATCCTTTCCCGCTTCTCTCCTTCACGGAGGTGGAAAATCAGTGTACAGGCACCAGAATAGCGTCGGGCTAGAACCTGGGTCTCATCAAGGACATTGCCAGCCAGAAGCGCTGGATCAAAAGCGATATGAACTTCACGAGCGTATTCATTCTGACCCTCTTCCAGAGGGATCACTTTGTTCACCAGAACTTTCAAGTCGTCGTCACTTCTTTTCGAAATCCGACCTTCCATATAGACCCTGGAATCATTGGCTATATATTCTTTATACTTTGTAAAGGCATCTGAAAAGGCCAGCGCTTCGATGGAGCCGTCCAGACCATTCAAGGTGAAAAATGCCATCTGGTTATTGCGTTTATCATAGTGAATTTTCATGCCTGAGATAATGCCGCCAATGCGGATATCTTGCTCATCCCGAGTTGCAGTCAGATCAATGAGATCCACATTGGAGAAGGCATTGATTTCACTTTCAAAACCATGTAAGGGATGCCCGGTAAGATAGAATCCAATGTATTCACGCTCACGATTGAGCATATCCATGTTGTTCCAGGCTGGTGCATCGCCGAGTTCTGGCTCACGGATCATGGCTGAATCACCGCCACCACCAAAGAGATCAGTCTGGTTGGTGTTTTTCAAAGTTTGAACGCGTTGGCCGTGATAAACTGCATCTTCAACGCTAAGGAATTTTTCCCAACGTGTTCCTGGGAGCGTATCCATGGCGCCGCTACCTACAAGGGCTTCTACCACACCTTTGTTGGTACTTTGAGAATCCACACGCGAACAAAAATCAAAAATGGATTCGAAGGGGCCATTGTCCAGGCGCTCCTGCATGATGACTTCTGCAGCCTTGGAGCCTACCTTCTTGATGGCGTTCAGTCCGTAAATAATACTTTTATCTTGGCCTGGTGCAAAGTGAACCATACTGGCATTAACATCAGGCGGAACCGTTTTGATATCCAGCTTGCGACATTCGGCCAGAAGCATCTGAATCTTTTCAGTGTTGTCCTTTTCTGAACTCATATTAGCAGCGAGGAACTCCACTGGATAATGGGTCTTCAGGTAAGCCGTCTGGTAAGCAATAACTGAATAAGCTGCGGAGTGACTTTTGTTAAAGCCATACTCTGCAAACTTTTCAATCAAATCCCAGATTTTGCTGGCGAGCTTCTCATTAATATCATTTTTACGAGCGCCACTAATGAATTCTTCCTTCATCTCGTCCATGAGAGACTTGATTTTCTTACCCATAGCCCGACGCATTAAATCAGCTTTTGAGAGGGAGAAGCCAGCGATTACCGAGCCCAGCTGCATGACCTGTTCCTGATAGACAATAATTCCGTAAGTTTCTTTTAAGATCTCTTCCATTAAAGGATGGAGAGAGGTCACTTTCTGCTCGCCATGCTTACGAGAGATAAAGTCATTGATATTGCCCATGGGACCAGGACGATACAGGGCATTCATAGCAAACAAATCTTCCAGGACGGTTGGTTTGAGTTTCTTCAAATACTCCCGCATGCCTGTAGATTCAAACTGGAATAGGCCAATGGTCAGACCATCGGCAAAGAGTTTATAGACAGCAGGATCATCCATGGGGATAGTGGCTATATCAATTTCCACACCATGAAACTTCTTGATGAGTTCTACGGCTTCCTGGATAACAGTTAGCGTTCTTAAACCGAGGAAGTCAAACTTGATAAGCCCTACATCTTCCAGGGCCTTCATATCGTATTGACTGGTTACAGAGCCGTCCTTGGCAGATTTATAAAGGGGAATGTAATCCGTGAGCTGTCCTGGTGCGATAACCAGACCGGCAGCATGCTTTCCAGCATTACGGTTCATGCCTTCCAGCACTTCGGAGTAGTCAAACAATTGCTTGTGGACTTCATCCAGTTCGGAAGCCTGTTTCAGCTCAGGACTTTTCTTCAGGGCCTGGGGCAGTTTGATGCCTAGCTCCTCAGGAACAAGCTTGGCAATTCGGTCCGTCTCCTTGATAGGAACTTCCAGAACTCGGCCTACATCACGAATAACTGCACGGGCTTTCAGCTTATTAAAAGTGATGATCTGGGTAACTGAATCATGGCCAAAGCGATCACGCATGTAATCGATAACCTCTTCACGTCTATCATAACAAAAATCGATATCAATATCAGGCATACTCACACGATCGGGATTCAAAAAGCGCTCAAACAGTAAATCATATTGCAGCGGATCGAGATCAGTAATACCCAATGAATAGGCCACCAGGCTTCCAGCTGCTGAACCACGTCCCGGTCCCACAGGAATGCCTTCTTTTTTGGCATAATTTACAAAGTCATGTGTAATGAGAAAGTATCCAGGGAAGCCCATTTTTTTAATGACATCAAGCTCATAATCCAGGCGTTCTTTGTAGCGGGTGTCGATTTGCTTGACCCGACGTTCCATGCCTTCCCAGGTGATTGCATCGAGGTGATCATTCAGAGAACGACCTTCAGGAATGGGAAATTCAGGCATGTGGTTTACACCAGTTTCCAACTTGAACTGGCACATTTCATTAATACGTAGCGTATTCTCGATGGCTTCTGGAACATCTTTGAAGAGCTCAACCATTTGCTCAGCACTTTTGATGTATATATCCTTGGTGTCGTATTTCATGCGATTGGTATCGCTGACATACTTACCCCGGCCGATACAGATCAAGGCATCATGGGCTTTGTGGTGTTCGGCGCTGACATAATGAGAATCATTGGTTGCCACCAGTGGAATGCCAGTATCTTTGGAGACTTTCTGAACCACTTCACGTGCAATGGCCTCCAGCTCAAACTCACGACCTTCAAGGGTGAAGTGTCTTTGCATTTCCAGGAAGAAATTACCTCTACCAAATATTTCGTCATATTCAATAGCCTGCTCCTTGGCGCGGTCGTAATCCCCTCTAGCAGCATGATAGGTAACCTGTCCACTGAGACAGGCTGTGGTGGCGATGAGGCCCTCAGAGTACTTTCTAAGCATATCTTTATCAACACGGGGGACAAAATAGAAGCCATCCTGGTAGGCCATGGAGGTCAATTTCATGAGGTTCCGATAGCCCGTGTTATTTTTGGCCAGTAATACGAGATGGTAGGCTCGCTTCCCTTCAGTAGGCAAGCGCTTTTCGGTGTGTAGCCCTGGGGAGACATACGCTTCCATCCCGATGATGGGTTTGATGTTGGCTTTAGTAGCAGCCTTATAGAATTCTACTGCACCAAACATGTTGCCATGATCAGTCAGGGCGAAACTTTTCATCTCCAGCTCAGAGACTTTTGATATGATTTGATCTATACGAGCAGCGCCGTCCAGAAGCGAATAATGAGAGTGATTGTGAAGGTGAACGAATTCAGCCACGGTGTATCCTTATTATGATTCCCCGAAGGGAAAAGCAGTTAAAAAGTCTGGCCGAAATATAGAGCGGCGAGACCCACAAAAATATCGAGTTTTAAAAACAATTGTACTCTGGAGTAATTTTTTTTGATGGGTTGTTTCCACAGGGTAAAAGCGAAAACCAGAAGGGGCAGATTTATCCCCAATATGACTATCCAGAGATAGGCTTGATTATAGACACCCAGAGCATAGGGCAATAGATCAAGAAGTATAAAAGCGACCATGAGAAATAAGACCAAATTCAGGGTTTTATTTTCTCCCCAGACCAGGGGCAGTGTTCGCGCTTCATCCTGGGCATCACCTTCCATATCCTCCAGGTCCTTGACTATTTCACGGATGAGTGTGAAGCCAAAAGCCAAGGCAGCCATCACCAGGGTTGCCTGAATATTATCAAAAGCAGCCCCCACGTAGATGAAGGCCAGTCCCAACATAAATGAAACAGCCAGATTACCAATAAGGGGCTGACGTTTAAAACAAGCGCTGTAGGCGATGAGTGTTGGGATGGAAATGGGACCAGCAATAATGAAGGCCTCTACTGATATAAACCATGAGAGTAACATGCCAGCTGCAAAAAGAAAAACGAGGTAAATACGAGCTTGAACCACACTCATCGCACCTGATGGCAGAGGACGCTCCGGTCTATTAATACGGTCAATTTCCAGATCATAAACGTCATTAATGATGTTTCCCCCGGCATTGATGGTGACCACCGATAGAATGAGTAAAAGAAGGACATTGACTTGTTCGGTTTCTCCCAAAAATACAGTGGTAAGGACAACTGCCAGGGTGGCTTGAAGCAAATTAAGAGGTCGCAAAATGGTAATCCAGGGCAGCATGGCGCAAGCTAACAAACATGCCACTTGGGGGAAGAGAAAATGATGGTTCGAGTTGATATGTGACATTTCTTGTGTTATTATGATCTTGCTCATCAATTTATTGAATCACCTGTCTACTGAAAGACCCCGATATGAGGCAGAATATGCCACAACAAATTCAAGGGTTTAAGTCTGCTTCGAAGCCTGTTGTATGGGTCACTTTTCTGATGCTTGCTATCCCATATCTTCGAGGTGACAGTGATCTAAACACAGCTGATTTCGATTTAAATTCAGATCTGAAGTTCACAACTTATTCTGCTGAGGATGGCCTGCCAGGTATGTCAATGACAGCTGTGATGCAGGATAGTAAGGGCTTTATTTGGGTTGGGTCCAGTGACGGATTGTTTCGTTATGATGGATACAACTTCAAACCATACTCTAATATTCCTGGAGACAGTACTTCATTGAGCCACAACGCCATCTGGGAAATCATGGAAGACCATTCCGGCATCTTGTGGATTGGGACTGAAGAGGGTGGAGTCAACGCCTTCAATCCTGCTACCGAAGTTTTTACTCGATATACTCATGACCCAAACGATAACACCTCTCTAAGTGACGGTTACATCATGAATATTGTTGAGGATAGTGACCATACTATTTGGGTGGGAACCACAAAGGGTGGTCTCAATCGCCTGAATAAAGAAACAGGTAGGTTTGATCGATTTACCCATAACCCTGAAGATTCAACCAGTATATCAGGTAATTATATTGGGGCTATCTACGAAGATATGAACCACAATCTCTGGATTGGTACCAGGGGTGGACATGGAATAAATCTGTTTGATCGAGAAACAGACACTTTTACTGAATTGGTCCTCGATCCATCTGGTGAAGTCGAAACTCCGCCGGCTTTTGTTACTGGTATCCTTGAGGATAAACCAGGTCATTTTCTCATATCATCTTTAGGACGTGGGATGTATAAAATGATACCGGACTATCAGGGGAATACTATAACCATCCGCTATGAGCATATTCCTTTGAGCCAGGAGATAGAAGGTACAGCGTCCATTTTTCGGGTCATAAAGGGTCCTTCAGGAAATTTTTGGATATCCACCTGGGGAGCTGGCATTCTCAAATTCAATCCAGTGGATCACACATTTATCCAATATACCATTGGACCTGAGAGTGGAACGCTTTCCAATATTTTCGTTTTCGATATAGCTATTGATAGATCAGGTACTTTGTGGGCGGCAACCGATGATGGTCTGAACAAGGCTGATCTGAGACGAAAACAGTTCTGGCGCTATGAAATAGATCCTGAACTCATGCTCCAGGAAGATGTGCATAAAATCATTGAAGGTCAGGATGGTACGATTTGGTTGGCTTCGGGCAGCCTTGGCAGGATAAAAGGGGGCATTGTTCCAGGTGAGGAACCAGAAATTATCGTCTATTTGAATGACCCGAAAGATAAACATAGCCTGCCTGAGGGAACTGTCCAAACCATCTTTGAGGACAGCAAGGGGAGTATCTGGCTGGGTATGCGTCTAGGGGGATTGGCTCGTTTTGATCCCCAAACAAATCAATTTACCAGCTTTAAACGCGACCCTGAAGACTCTACCAGCCTTAGCCATGATATTGTGGCTTCCATTTACGAAGATAGATGGGGGACCTTATGGATTGGAACACTTGGATTAGGAATAGATCGGCTAGACTCCTGGGATAAATCGGGGAACGCATCCTTCAGCCATTTCAAGTTTCATGTTGACGAGTCCCTCGATGAAGACAACTTACGTATCTGGACCATGTTGGAGGATCAGGAGGGGTTGCTCTGGATTGGCACCCGAGGCGGCTTGATCCACTACGATCAGATCAATAATATCGTTCTTGAAAACTTCAGATTTGATGAAAATGACCCCAACAGCCTGGGTGATTCCAATGTGAATCATCTCTATCTGGATACTTCAGGTAACCTCTGGCTTTCAACTTTTAGTGGCGGTTTGAATAAATATCTGCCTGCTGAAAAAAAGTTCCGTCGCTACAAAATGGAAGATGGCCTTTCAAGCAATTTAGTCGGTGGAGTCTTTGAAGATGATTTGGGCTATTTATGGGTACCCACCAACAAGGGTTTCTGTCGATTTGATCCAGAGACTGAAACGTTCAGACAGTATTACAATACGGATGGGATAGGGACTCAAAATTTTACTACTGGGGTTCACAGTACATCGGGTCTCATCTATATGGGAGGCTCCCAGGGGATAACTCTATTTGATCCTGCAAAAATTCAGGATAATCCCATTCCACCTCAATTAGAACTCACCAATTTTTTGCTCTTTAACGAATCAGTGAGTATCAGGAGTGACGATTCGCCCCTTCCCAGAAATATTGCCTATGTTGACACATTGACACTCTCCCATAGAGAAAACGTCTTCAGCTTCGAATTTGCAGCCCTCCACCACAGCAATCCTGAGCACCACAGCTATGCATATCAATTGGAAGGGTTTGATGAGGATTGGTTTTATGTGGGTGACAAGCGTGAAATTACCTTTACCAATCTGGATCCAGGCGATTATGTCTTCAAAGTGAAGGGAAGCAATAGTGATGGTTTGTGGGGTGACAGAGAGAGAAGCTTAACCCTGATTATTGATCCCCCCTGGTGGAAGACCTGGTGGGCATACTTAATCTACTTGTCATCGGCTCTTCTCCTCTTGGCCTTTATTCGACGCTACGAGTTAAACCGCCAACAATACAAGCGTCGTTTGGAACTGGAACAGATTGAGGCACAAAAACTGCTTGAAATCGATGCCCTTAAATCCAGGTTTTTTACCAATATTTCCCACGAATTCAGAACTCCCCTCACCATCATTTTGGGTCAGCTCGATATACTCATGGAAAAATCCAGAGATGCAGACCTAAAGCAAAAGCTGGGAGTTGCCCACAATAATGGGAAGCGATTACTCCAACTTATCAATCAACTTCTAGATCTTTCCAAGTTGGAAGCCAAGCGGATGAGATTGAAGGTGTCTCGTAACGATTTAATACCTCTCACTAACAACTTGCTGAGCTCATTTCAGTCTCTCGCCCAACAGAGAGGCCTAGCACTTGAATTTTCAAGTGATACCCCAAATTTAGAGATGTATTTCGAACCAGAACTTCTTGAGCGTGTTTTTCTAAACCTCATATCAAATGCAATTAAATTTACACCCTCGGATGGTCAGATAAAGGTAGTCATACAATCCCAGGAACCAGCTTTGGTCGCCAAGAATACCGTCTCAATTTCAGTTATAGATACTGGCGTGGGTATTCCTCAGGATCGAGTCGCACAAATTTTTGATCGCTTTTATCAGGTGGATGATACTCAGACTCGCGAATACGAAGGCACTGGAATTGGCCTGGCTCTGGTCAAGGAACTGGTGGAGTTACACCATGGAAGTGTGCACTTGACAAGCGAGGAAGAAGTCGGAACCACATTTAAAGTTCTGCTCCCAACAGATGAACAACAATTTTCAGTATCAGAAATCTCAAATGAGAATGACACGGTAGCTATCTCCGGACCACTTCCAGTAGAGTACGATATTCCTGTCGCAAAGGAAGAGCCGGATGCAAAGGACTCTGAACGGCAGGAAGTCGTTTTGCTGGTGGAAGACAACCAGGATATTCGCCAGTACATCAAGGAAGTGTTGGAAGATCAATACCAAATTGTGCAAGCGAGTGATGGAGTTGAGGGTATTCAGGTAGCCAATGAGACGATTCCAGACTTGATAATTACCGATGTAATGATGCCCCGTATGGATGGGAATACATTTGTTAAACGTATTCGCAGCGATGAGCGGAGTAGTCATGTCCCCATTATCATGCTCACAGCTCGAGCTGAAGCTGAAGATAAAATTGGGGGTCTGGAACTGGGAGTAGATGACTATCTAACAAAACCATTTAACCCCAGAGAGCTCCGAGTCAGGGTTCAGAATCTGCTTGATATGCGAGCCAAACTGAGAAAACGATTCTCCGGCGCGCTGGTCATCAAGCCAGAGGAGGTCAGCACCATTCCTGCTGATAAGAAATTCATGCAGCGATTGATCGTTGAAATCGAGAGTCACATTGCTGACGAACAGTTTTCAACTGAGACACTAAGCAGAACAATGGGTGTGAGCAGCCGGACATTATCTCGCAAGCTCAACGCACTAATTGATCAATCACCGGCTCACCTGATACGATCCATGCGTCTACAGAGAGCTGCGGAACTGTTGGAGAAGCAGACCGGTAATATTGCTGAGATCGCCTATGAGGTGGGTTTTAGTGATCAGGCTCATTTTACCCGCACATTCAAGAACGAGTTCAAGGTCTCCCCTTCAGAATACATGAAATCCAAACAACAATCTGATTAATTCAAGCTGACCTCCTAGCATGGAGGTCTAGCGTGACAGAAATGGAAAGTCAGCTTGTCTTCCTGAGGTGCCCGCAGGGCAGTCTCGAAAGATGATATACATTTGACTCACGCTTCGAGAGCCTCAGCGTGACGATTTCATAAAAGAGTGTATTCCCCCATAGAAACCCCCCAAAAAGCGCGATTTGTCCAGAATTGACAAACATTTGTCCCGTATCTGCAAGAAGCGGGTTGCCCAATTTCAGCATATTAGGCCAGACAGAGAAAGCCACGGTGTCTTTCTCAATCACCCAAAGGCTTAAGAAGCCTAGAAGGAGTTCAACATGCCTAAATACAATTTTTCAATCCTTGCCATCTATGTCACGCTTTTTGTTTTGGCAGCCAGAGTGGCCGGAGCTGAACCATTGCTCCAAAATCACCTCACCTCACCAGAATCATACAGAATGGGACGGTATTACCAGCCAGAAACTCAGGCTGGAATATTAAATCTTGATGGAACTCTGAGAAGCGCGTACTCACCTGTACAGCACAAAAAGAATATCGACCTAATCAATCAGATCGAAGACCTAAGGGTTGCTTCTATTCATCCACAAGGAGGGTTAATCCAGATCTTTCCTCAAAATAATGCTCCTGCGTTATTAAAAACGGCGACGGATCAGTATCTGCTCATGGAGGAGACTCAGACCTATTATTTTGATGAAATTCCATCCATTGAGCGGAAGGTCTTTAGCTACGATGAGCATGCTAACAATATTAGAATGGAACTCACCGTAGAAGAGAATTCAGCCTGGCGAAATCAATGGATGGAGACTTCCAGCTACGATGCATCTAATTCTCTTGATACCCTAACGGGTCATAGGTGGGTAAATTCAAATTGGGAACAGGCTCAGCAAAGAACTATGAGCTACAATATTGAAATGGATCTACTGGAAGAATATGGCTACTACTGGGAAAATGGAGATTGGGAGACTAGCACTAGAACACTGTATACCTATGATACAGAGCATCGTGAATTGATTGAGTTATCTCAGTATCTTGAGAATGGAAACTGGGTTGATAGCTATGAAGTTCTCTCAAGTTATGATTCTACAGGTAATCTCACCCAGGAAATGTGGAGATTTAATAATGGCGCCGGTTTGGAAAACGCTTCGCTCAACGAATATAGCTACAATGATAATAATGCCCTTATTGAAGATTTGTTCAAGTATAGTGAAAATGGTGCATGGCTCAACGGCGAAAGATATGCCTATGGGTATGATGTTGCCGGAAACAGAACTGAACTCCTGATAGCAATCTGGGAAGATGGTAGCTGGGAAAACAGCTATCGATCCTTCCTTAGCTACAATGTCAATAATAATCAAACAGGGGCATTGGGATCAGTCTGGACAGGTTCACGCTGGACCCAAACGGTACAGATTTCATTCACTTACGATGAAAACCAGAACAATACAGCTTATCTCATGCGACAAAACTGGGATGGTTCGGGATGGCAGACTTTTATGGAATATACCAGAATCTATGCAATTCTGGGGACCACTGGCGTAGACCAAAAAGTTGATCAAACCCCAGCCACATTTGAATTGCAGGGTAACTATCCAAACCCCTTTAACCCTTCAACGACCATTGATTTTTCTCTGAATCGTCAGGCTCAGGTTGAATTGCAGATTGTTGATCTGAAGGGAAAAACGCTGGCAACCTTAATCAGTGGCTCACAATCAGCAGGACAATACTCCATTCAATTCAATGCTGAAAATTATGCCAGTGGCGTCTACTTATACCGCCTGGCAGTAGACAACTCGGTCCAAACGAGGAAATTAACCCTCCTTAAATAAAAGTATATCAGAACCGTTTAGGCAGAGGAGGATGTGGCCATGTGTTGCATCCTCTTTATTTATTCAACCCTTGTTAAACAATCCTATCCATTGAAGCACCTTGCGAATTATGAGCATCATCAAAAGACATGCTAATAATTAATAGATGCTATTAATCAACACTTTTTAAAGGGCTGCTCTCGTATATATTTGCAAAAACATATAAGCAGGAAAAGAATGATGAAAACCAGGGTTGTTGTATATGGGGGAACTGGATACTATGGACGACATGTCGTCAGACAACTACTGACCAAGGGGCAAAATGTTCGTGTGGTCAGTCGACATGCGGAACATGCCAGAGAAATTGTTGGTTCCAAAGTCGATATATTTGAAGGGGACGTGACCCGCCGAGAAGATATTATCAAATCTTTACAGGATGTGGATGCCATCGTCATCTGTCTGTCTGCCATGTCCATAAAGCTGATCCGCAAAATGAAAGCCATCGAGCGGGATGCCGTGTTGAACATCATGTTTGAGGCAAAAAAACTGAACATTTCCCGTTTGATCTATATGTCTGGTTATGAAATGCGGGCCGACTTACTGGATGAACTGAAAATCCTCGAATTTGGAGCTGTTAAGATTGAAATTGAAGCAGCACTTCTCGCGTCAGATCTAAACTGGACCGTTCTTGGTGATGCCCCAGCTTTCGATCTCTTTTTTGCTTTTATCAAGGGGCGTAAAATGGCAGTTCCAGGAGGAGGACTCAAAGCGATCCCAACCATCTCGGCAGAAGATGTTGGTGAGATCACGGCACAGACAGCTTTGAGAGAAGATTTAGGAGGGCAACGAATCAGACTTACTGGACCGCGAGCTTATACCTTTCCGGAAGTTGCTGAATTGGTCTCTGATATCACCGGTGTTGCCGTGCAGCATCTCGCGATTCCGCTTACGGTGGTGCGTGTGGTTTCGGCACTGCTCTACCCGTTTACGCCCTTCCCCAGATTTCTATACAAAAGTTTGATACTGTTGAACAATTTCCCCTCGGATCTGGCAGATGAAGTGCCCCAGGACCACCAAAAATTATTAGGGTTGTTTGACTATGAGCCTCGAACGCTAGAACTTGAGATAGAACGTCGTCTCGGTCCGAAGGATGAGTAGAACCCTTAGCTCAGGTCATTTACGTAGGTGTGATTAACAATCGGGGTGATTGATAGAGAAGCTGCTACTTGTCATTGTTAAGCAGTAATATAAGTTCACACATTGAAACGAATATTGTAAGCATCATGATTAAACAGGTGGGGTGCACACGATGAAGATTGATCGCATAGAACTTTTTTATGTAAAAATACCTCTAGAAAAAAACAAGCCCGGTTTTTTTGCACAACCCGCTTACTTCAACCCGAGTTGGATTCCTGGATTTAGACAATCTGAAGTCAGGTTTTATCTCCTGAAGTTGGGTACGGATACTGGCCTGGAAGGTGTAGCCGCAACCGTGGGAATGGGACCGGAGCGCAGTGGTCTGGGCTCAATTCTGGGGAACTATCTTATGGGACTCAATCCACTGGATATTCGCCTGATGAATCAGCGGATTCAGGAATTTTCATACATCGGTATGCGCAATGGCTGGATCGATGGAGCGATTTGGGATATCATCGGGAAAAGTCGCAATGAACCCCTCTGGAAAGTGTTAGGGGGCAGCGGTGGATATGTGTCACCCTATATGTCCACAGGCGCAAACCACAGTCATGATCAGGACAAGAGTCGAGAACTCAGCGCATGGGCCCAAAATCAAGCCTACAAGGGCATCAAATTGCGAGTGAAGGGCATAGATGTAAATGAGATGGTGGATTATGTAGGTGCCGCACGTGATAAGGTGGGACCAGATATGAAAATCATGGTGGATGCCAACCAGGGTTGGCCAGTGGATCTCATTGATGAAACACCCAAATGGAATCTAGAAATGGCCCTGAGTTTTGCAAAGGGACTTGAGCCACACAATGTTTACTGGCTGGAAGAGCCCTTAAACCGAGGCAATTTTGAAGGACTGGCTGAACTTCGCCAAAACACAAAGACACCTATTGCAGGTGGGGAACTGAATTCTACCTGGCGAGATTTTAAAGCCATGCTGGATCTGGGGAGTCTGGATATCTATCAACCTGATGCTGTCATGGCTGGTGGCACCTATGCTGGTGGAATTTCCAATGTTTATTGGTTAATCAAGGAGATTCGGAAGCGTAATTTGGAAAACAAATCAGAAAAAATAAAATTTTGCCCTCATACCTGGACCACTGGTCTTGGATTCGCAATAGCCTTGCAGCTGGTTGGTGTGATTCCTGAGGCAGAACGCAGTCTTTTGGAATATCCCCTGGAGGGAAACTGGACAGTAGAGGCCTGGGCACGTTTTATTAAGGGCGGATTTCCCCGCGATTTTGAGGGAAGGATAAAAATCCCCGACACGCCTGGTCTGGGAATAGAAATTGATTGGGATGTGATCCGACGTTTTGGAAAAAGAATTTATAAGGGAACTGCGGCCACAGTGGGAATAAGTGCCCTGAGAGACCGTGGATTCAAACAGGCAATGTATCTAAAGAAAAAGAAAAGTGAGCAATTCAAACGTTCAGCTAAGGCTGAATTCAGCATCCCAGAGGCACCATTCTGAATGATAAAAAATTATACCAGGTCAAGAAGCAACTCATTTACAATTTTATCAACTATCCTGTTTTTGGCCCTATTAGCGGCATCAGGCAAGGCTTATGTAACTGACCATGTGGTTCTGGTTATCATCGATGGCTTGCGCTATAGTGAAGGTCTGGGTGATCCGACTTTTGAGCATGTGCCAAGAATGGGTGCCCTGGCAACAGAGGGCGCTCTCATCAATGACTTTCAAAATGATGGGGACACTTATACCAGTCGAGCAATTCCGGCGATATGGTGTGGTGCCTGGACTGATATTAACACCTTTAGCGATCCTGATTGCAATGGTAGCTCTAATAACACAACCGAACTTCCCACTTTCTTTGAGTATTATCGTAAACAACTATCCCGGCCAGCCGAGGATTGCGTTTACACATTGAAAGCGCTATGCCCGTGGAAAGCGAGTCTCGACCCAGATTATGGCACAGATTTTTGGCCCCTATATCATAGTGTTGGCTCCACCGACATAGATGTAGGGCATGAGACGGAGCAAGTGATCTCCGATCTGGCACCTCATTTCCTGCTTATGTATCTGGCAGACGTGGATTCAAAAGGGCATTCAGGTGATTGGGATGATTATCTGGTGGCCATCAGTACTGCTGACAGTCTTGTCGGGGCATTGTGGGATGTCCTACAGGCAGACACTGCTTATGCAGGAAAAACAACCCTGCTGGTAACCAATGACCATGGCAGGCATGATTATGATTTCACAGGGCATGGAGATGGCTGTGCTGGATGCCGCCAGATTCAATTACTGGCAATTGGTCCCGATATCCAGAGCGGATTGGCTTCAGATATTCCCCGGACCATACCAGATATCGCACCAACCATTGGTGAGCTGCTTGGCTTCACCACCGAAGATGCAACAGGGACGGCCATGCTGGAATTGTTGGATCCAACTGCAGGGATAGAAAGAAATGTTGAGGTGATGACTCCTTCCTCCATTTCACTGAAGCGTCTGTTTCCCACACCATTTAACTCAGAGCTGAGTATTGAGTATGAGATGCTAGATTCACATCTCGCCAGCATAAGTATCTTCAACCTCCAGGGAAAACAAGTTTGGACAAGAAATGTTTCATCTAGAGGTGAAGGCATGCACACCTTGAAGTGGGATGGCAGAGATCAAAGCCAAAACGGTTTACCTTCGGGGATATTTATTGTACAACTTTCGAATCAGAGACTTTCACAATCGCAAAAAGTACTATTGCTTAAATGACAAGGGTTGAAAATGAGTGACTTCAAAAAATTCACAGAAGCAAATCGGGACGCCTGGAATGAGGCCATGCCCCATCACCAAAAATCCAATGCTGACAAATGGGATAATGCATTTTCTACCAAAGGGTTTTCTGTCATCAAAGAACCGGAACTCTCATTGATTAAATCTTTGAATATCCAGGGACAGAAAATTGCTCATGTATGCTGCAACAATGGAGTTGAGCTGATGTCCCTTAAAAACATGGGGGCTGGTGAATGTGTGGGCTTTGATATATCAGACGAGGCCATCCAGGAAGCTCGAGCCAGAGCCGCAAGAGTTGGAATATCCTGCGAGTTTGTTCAAACTGATATTTATGACATCCCTGAGCAATATCATGACGCATTTGACATCGTTTATATCAGCATCGGTTGTCTGGGTTGGATGCCGGCCATACAGCGCTTTTTTGGCAAGGTGGCTGAGCTCCTTAATGAAGATGGAGAACTGTTTATCCACGAATCTCATCCCTTTTCCGAAATGCTCCCATCTGATGATTTGGATAATGTGGAACCTATGAAAATTATAGAACCCTACTTTAAAAAGGATCCCTATATCGACAATGATGGCATCGACTATGTTGGAGGAACGACTTATAAATCAAAAACGATGTATTGGTTTGTCTGGACGCTCAGCGATATCCTCATGGGAATTATTGACAACGGGATGAAAGTGAGACATTTCTCAGAATACCCCGATGATATTTCAACACTCCATAACAAGAATCAGGAAGCGGGACCTGATATTCCCCTCAGCTATATACTGATTGCAGAGAAGGAATAGAAAGAGCCCTTCATGACAAACATGATTAAATCGATCCATAGTGCTACCAATTTTTTAAGCCACGATCTCTTTGGAGGACCCAGAGTTTTAAGTTTTAACTGGGTCATCAATTTTCAAAAGGGCATGACCTTGTTCTGGGTATTGGGATTAATGTTTTTTTACGACAATTATTCAATGCAAGCCTGGGTCTATCTTGCTTTACACGGAAGTTATGGAGTGATATGGATTCTTAAGGATGTCATCTTTCCAGATAGCAAATGGCAGACTAAGATCACCTTTGGTGGTGCAATCACATCAATCGTTGCAGTTCTGGGACCCTATTGGGTAGCACCTTATCTGCTGATTTCACCTGTCCTCGGTGAGGCCCATACTGGTGCGAACTGGATCTGGACAGCAACATCAATATTAATTTATGCCATCGGTCTGGCGCTGATGCTCACAGCTGATGCCCAGAAATATTTTACTCTCAAACACCAAAAGGGACTGATCACGTCTGGCATGTTCCGTCTGATCAGACATCCCAATTATCTAGGTGAGATGCTGATTTATGGTTCCTTTGCTTTACTGGCCTGGCATTGGATTCCATGGGCTATTCTGGCCTGGGTTTGGCTGGGATATTTTTCCATAAATATCATCATGAAAGAAAGATCCATGTCCCGCTATGAGGAATGGTCCGAGTACAAAAAGCACTCGAAGTATTTACTTCCATATATTTTTTAAAGCCATCCCGGACAGAACCAGTCTAACCCATCAGATAAGAAGCGGTCTATTGAGCGCCCTGTTTTGAGATCGAAAACACACCCTGTTCCCAGAACACCTTGCTACTAACCAGCAGCGCAGTACCAATGCTGATATCAAGGGTGGCAACAAAGACCAGAAAGGTATGATTCCCCTGGGAAACTCTGGAAAGGAAAGCCCCAAGAGCTATCATTGCCGCCAGGGCAAAAAAGAACTGGACCCGATAAAACTGACCAAGTTTTGGTGAAGTCAGCGCATCGATGCGAGCCAGATTTTTGCGACAGCTTTTGAGAAAGATATAGCGAGTTTTCACCAGCCCAATGGCTATACCGGCAGTCCAGCTAAAGAGACGTCCCCAGCCTTGTGATTCTATATTATATGCTTCATTGGCCAGATCTGCCCCTTTATTAAAAAGGATGACAGGACCTATATACCAGATTAAAGCAGCGAGTAACTTTAAGGTTTTATGTGATACATTCATAGTGGCTCAAAGTAAGCACATTATCTAGCGAGTAAAGAAAATCCGGTTTTGCCGAAGGAGTATTTGAAATGAGCCATGCACAATTTCTTGTATGAAGGACAAATGTGAAAGGTTAACCTTGGGTGGGATGATGTTTGTATGCCAATGAGAGCCATCAAATTTACCATAATTTCGCTAACATTTTGTTTTCTACTTCAGTCATGCACCAGGGAAGAGGATACACCAGGCCTTGGCCCCTCGGATCTGACCATCCTGTATACCAACGATGAACATGGTTGGATATCTGAGACTGATGATACAGATGGCGCTGCAAAATTAATGGGTGTCTGGAGAGATGAGGAAGGCTATACAGAAAACAGTTCCTATCTGATTCTCAGTGGGGGAGACAATTGGACAGGTCCAGCCATATCAACCTGGTTCCAGGGAGAATCTACAGTCGAGACAATGAACGCCATGGGCTATAGTGCTGCAGCCATCGGAAATCATGAATTCGATTTTCAAGTTGCTGGATTGCAGAAACGAGTTGCTCAGGCATATTTCCCTTACCTTTCAGCAAATATTCGTCTGAAATCAAATGACAGTATTCCTGATTTTGCTACACCATATGTGGTAAGAGAAGTGAATGATATTCTGGTGGGAATCATTGGTTTAACCACCCAGAGCGCCAGCTATACAGCATTTCCAACCTATGTTGAAGGTTTTAATTTTATTGCTTACGACGAAGCTCTTGAGGAGTATGTACCTCAAATCTGGGCTGAGGGTGCAGAGATCATATTATGCATTGCTCACATTTGTGAATTTGAAATGATGGGAATGGTGCTACTGGCCCAAGAGCTCGGTATAAGTATGATTGGTGGCGGGCATTGTCATGCATTGGTCAGCGAAATACATGGGGCTGGAACGGTTGCTCTCATTGAGGGGGGCTCAAGAATGGATCAATATGCCCGTCTGGATATCTGGTATAACCCAGAGACAATGACTGTAACTAACCTGGAGGCTGCAACCTTTGAAAATCAGGGTGGTACCACAGATCCAGAGGTAGCAAGTGTCGTGAATAGCTGGGAAACAGCCACAAATGAAGCGCTGGGAGAGGTCATTGGCTATACCGATAACCAGATTGCCAGATCTTCCCCTGAAATGCATAACCTGGTCACAGATTCATGGCTATATAATTATCCCAATGCGGATATTGCCATCACAAACACTGGTGGGATTCGCCAGGACATCGAGGCTGGGGAGATTACCAAAGGTGATATTGTTGGTGTATTGCCATTTAACAACAACATCCTGGAACTCAGACTGACAGGACAACAGGTTATTGATTGCCTCCAGAACCATGTGGTGGCTGGGATGACAACCTCAGCAGGATATCAGCATAGTGATGGAACCGCCTTCAACCTGGACAGTATCTATTCCGTTTTGACCACAGATTACCTATACATCCAGGAAGATAATTACTTTCAGGTCTACGATACTGATCCCTATTATACGGAGATGAATTATCATCAACCCACAGTGGACTATATCCTGTCCCTGAATACTGACTCATCCAATCCATTGGATACTTATTTAGACTATTCCCCCCGCCGATAGACCAAGCTCAATTTTTTTTCATGGGAGGATTCTTCGCCTTATATTGAATTGGGGGTTTCATTCAGTCAGAAAGGATATACTCATGAGTAATGAGATCAAAGATATTGAAATGCAGATCTATGAGCTGAACGAAAAGCTCACCGCCCTGCGCAAGTCAAACCCAACTACAAAAGTTCCTAATTATACATTTAACACCGTTGAGGGTGAAATTACCCTCCTGGAGCTCTTTGGTGAAAATGACAAATTACTCATGATTCACAACATGGGACAGGGCTGTCGTTATTGCATGCTCTGGGCCGATGGGTTTAATGGATTTCTTCCCCATCTGGAGTCGGCCATGTCGGTTGCTCTCGTATCTAAAGACGCGCCAGAACTGCAACGTCGTTTCGCCAATGAGAGAGGTTGGCGCTTTCGTCTTGCTTCACATGGTGGCGGTGAATACATCCGTGAACAAACTGTAACAGAAGGTGAGGCTAACTCACCAGGAGCAGTGGTTTATGAACGGATCGGTGATGAAATATTTCGCAAAAACTCCAGTGAATTTGGACCAGGTGACATCTATTGTTCGATGTGGGGACTACTGGGTCTTGCTGGTATGGGTGAGAACGAGTGGACACCACAATACAATTATTGGAAACGCCCCCTGAAGCTTGATGATGGGGGCTTGAACGTATTGTAGTCCCATGTTGGACTAAGAGGTCTTACAAATAAATAGGGGGAAAAGATTTCATGATATGGGGCTTTAAAACTGTAGCTGCAATTGATATTTGGACAGTGGAACATTTCTTGAGCGGCATCTCAATTGGCATGTTGGTTTTGAGTATCAATTCAAAACTCATGCTGAAGCACTTCAATGTGAGTCGTGAAAAGATCAGGACCAGTCACTTTGATATCATTGCTGTTTTGTTGTTGGCGTACTTGTGGGAAACTCTGGAGCATTACCTTGAAACTGGTCTGGCTGGCGCAATGGTGGAATATTGGCTTCAGGGGGTTGAGTTCTGGGCAAACAGACTCATCTTTGATCCTCTGGTAACCGTGGTTGGTTACTACCTTGCAAAATCATACCCCATCTTAGTGAATCCTGCCAGAGCCTTATCTTTATTGTGGTTAATTGTTCACATCTTCGTATTTCCACACAGCATGTATCTCCATGATTTCTTTTAATGTGCTGATGTGAAGTTGACCTTAGTTGGCCTGGTTTAGAGAACGTGACCTCAGTCGATTACCCAGATAGAATCCCACCACATTGACTGCGATGTCAGCCAGCTTGTTGCCCATCCATTCCTCAGCAAATTCGAAGGGCAAAATCATTTCCAGACCCTCCCATCCAAGGGAGAGGATCAAGAAGAGTGGCCAGCCCATCCTCATATAGCGGCCTGCTAAAAACCAGATAAAGAAATGAGTGAGCGAGTACAAATTTAAAAGTGTCACAGAGCGTGCCGATAGCTCGCCATTATCTCCTGGACCGACTGTATCCTGTTAATCCCACCAACACTTTTGCCAGCCTGGAGAAAATGTTGATAATCCCCGGCTTTTACACGATCATTTCTAAGGGTTCTGAATGAGCGTACGGAATAGAACATACGCATATATTTTTTCGTTTTGGATCCTCGCAGTAGCCTCCGAGCCAAGGGTCCCGCTTTAAGACCCATCTTTTTAATTTGGTCAGTTTCAATCACAGAAACAGGCACGCCTGAAAGTTTATCTGTGAGAACGATCTGGTTTTCACCAGCATCCAGGATGGCTTGTTTATAATCGGGATGTGCCGTGCATTCTTCCGAGGCGATGAAGCGAGTACCCATCTGGATACCTGAATAACCCAGGTCCAGCATGTTGGCAACATCCTGAGGTGAGCTGATACCTCCAGCACAAATAAGTGGCTTTCCGCAGTCAACCAGATCCTCATATAGTTTTACCGCTTCCTCGGTTCCTGCATGTCCCCCTGCGCGATCATTGACACAGATGAGACCGTCTACATCCCCTAGAATTGCTTTCTCAGCCCACTTTCGATTTGTGGTGTTGTGATAGACCACCCCACCCTGAGCATGAATCTTCTCTGCGTAATGTTTGGGATTGCCCAGAGCTGTGACAAAGAATTTGATTCCCTCCTCAAGAGCAATATCCAACCAGTCATTTATTCTGTCCAGATAACGCTGAGAACTTTTCTCTATAAGTAGATTTAAACCAATGGGTTTTGAGGTGAGGCTGCGAATGTAGCATAGTCCTTCTCGAAAATCATAACCATGGACGTAAGTCAGGCTAAGGGGTTGGACAATACCTATGCCTCCGGCCTCTGAAATTGCTGCGACCAGCTCTGGATTGGAGCAGGGATACATGGCGCCCCCGATGATGGGGAGGGCGATATCCAGATCATTGCAAAAGGTTTTGAAGCCCTTCTGCGATTCCCCCGTCTGTATCATTCATTCATCCCATAGACTTCTTTAATTTTATCAGAACGTAGGAAAAAGCCAGTCCAGGCAGTGTAGAGAGCCACACAACCCATGATGATCAAAAGCCTCATCCAATCATCGCCGCTGGCGATTCGAAGTTGAATATATTGATAGGCGCCAAACAACCAGACCAAAGCAGATAGATAGGCAAAGACCTCCAGACCGATAATAATCCATTTCTGCTTAATGAAGAAGAGAAAGGGAATCAGCAAAGTTAACACGGCAAGGATGTCGTTCCCCCCACGGGAAAAATGGGCGGCTAACAGGATGATCATAAAGATGTAGGGGATAATTCGAGATTTCAATTTTGCTTCCTTTCAAAAAGTTCAGGGGAGGTATTTGCCTGAGATAATACGGGGATCACCATTATAGTCCTGGATGATTTCCAGGTCATGGAAGCCCTTCTCCATAAAAATATTTAACACAGCATTTTCTTGTGGACTGCCGCCAAATTCAAAGAGAAAATGACCGCCGGGAATAAGTAAATCTGGTAGAATCTCGGCAAACCGATGATAAAATGAAAGACCATCACCTCCCTCAAACAGGGCCAGCTCGGGATCAAACTGTGCAACCTCCGCCTGGAGTTGATCCTTTTCGCTGAGAGCGATGTAGGGTGGGTTTGAGACAACCACGTCAAAACGCTCATCAATCTTCGGGAGTGATGTGAGAATGTCAATTTCCTGGAAGACCACTTGCGTTTTATTGAGTTCTGCATTTTCTTTGGCCAAGACCAATGCTTCTATGGAAACGTCGATACCCAGGACCTTTACATCCTCAAGGGACTGAGCTAAAGCAATGGCGATACATCCAGACCCTGTGCCGACATCCAGTATACGCGCTCCAGGCTTGATGTTTAATGCCAGGGTCTTCTCAACCAATATCTCTGTCTCAGGGCGTGGAATTAAGGCTGCTGAAGTCGTTTTGAGGACAAGGTTCATAAAACCAGTCTCACCCACAATATGCTGGAGCGGTTCTCTGGTTCCCCTGCGTTTGATGTAATCTCGATAAATGTCCATCTCGCCTTTACCCATGGGTCGATCAAAAAAGAGATAGAGCTCCAGACGATTTATTTTAAGGACTTTCCCCAGGAGAATCTCTGCATCCAGACGGGCATCAGGAACACCCTTCTTTTCCAGAAAATCAGTACTTGTCTTGATAATGTCTACAACACGCCAATTGGTCATAAGATGAAAATAGTTTTTGAGGGTTAATTGTTAACTATAAAATAAGTGGGATGTTCAATTATACAGTATAATATTTATCAATGATACCAGATCCTGGACATTAATAAATTCATCACCATTCACATCTGCAGTTTCATACTGGGCGTCAGTGGGAGTGATCTCACCAATGATGATGTTCACCAGAATCACGATATCACTGATTGAGTTTTGTCCATCCAAATTGAGATCACCAGGCAAGTATTGAGAAAAAACCCGTATCAGTTCTTGACGCGTTTCTGTTTGAAGGGCTCCAGTATGATCTCGAACAGAAAGACTAATATCATATACACCTGGCTCAGTATATATATGAGTGGGGTGCTGTTCCACACTTTGATTTCCATCACCAAAACTCCACTCCCACCAACCCACCGGTCCCGTTGATAGGTCAGTAAAGTGAATTTCCGTGTCAATGAGTTCGATATTACCATCTGTTTCAAAATCTGGTGTCACCACCTGGGGATCTGTATAGACCGTTTCGATAAATTCAATGGAGAGGTCCTGGGCGATAATTCCATTCTTGAATTGAACAAAATAATAATCATTGGGTGATTTGACATCTGTCTCAGGAGCATCTTGCCAGTCGGTCCATTCAATAAAATGCACATCATCAAACCAACCAAATCCATCACCTGCAGACGGGGTATCCGTGTTCAGCCGAATATCGAAATGGGTGGCATTGGATGGTGGCATAGTCTCCTGGTGGAAATATGTCCACTCCGTTGTGCCGTTTACTCCGGAATTCATATCATGGGTAGCCAGGATGGTCGAGGTGGTGCGGCCAGCATAATATCTCACCTGGATTTTGACATTGCTGGCGTTACGTGTCATGAGGTAGGCCGAAATATGATGCGTCTTGGATGCATCGAGACGAATGCGATTTTCCAAATTGGTGATGACATTATCACCTGAGCTGGATGTGCGATGCTGTCCAATAGAACGCTCTCCTGAATGTGCTTCAGTCAGATCAAACCACTCAGAACTGCTGTTTGTATTCCACTCACTGGCACCTTCGTCCTCCATGTTACCATACCAGAGGAGTTCACGTCCCAGACGATACTCCCAGCCTGTTCCTGGAGGCGAATCCAACGATGAAAGGTTCCCCAGCTTGTGTATCTCCATGGGCTCTGAAACCCAGGTAGTTCCAACGAGGTGGAGATCAAAAGCACGTCGATTATATATGGTGGTGCGTGGCATGGAAAGGGTGTCCAGCCAGACGGAAGCGGAACTATTTTCACGGTCCACGTAAAGATAGGTGTCCAGATCTTTGGACTTGCTGGCCAGATAATCCAGCAGGTGAACACCGAGATCACCATAGGCTGGCACGGGGATATAATCATCCAGATAGACAGGCGTTGCTGAGTAGGCTGCAAATCCACTGGCATCCACTTCAGCATTGAGAATGACCGAGGGGAAGGTTTCATGATAGTTCAAATCGAAGATGAAATTACCCAGGGAATGGGCAATCAGCTTCCCGTTGTAGGCCTCAAAACCCTGAATGATATGAGGATGATGAACGACCACCAAATCTGCCCCACCATCAATAGCGAGGTGACGAATTTCACGGTCCCACATATGGGGGACATCCAGGAAGGGTGAATAATTTTCATCTTCAGCAATATCTTCTTCTTGATCCATATTATGAATTAACTCTCGTGGAGCGATCCAATCTTCAGCCGCAATATTGGACCCGAAATAGCCATCATAACCTGCTCCAGGGGATGTGGAATACTCACTTCCCGCATGCATCTCCATAACGACAAGATCAGCTACATCTCGAACCGTATTGATTTGCTGCAGGAGGTAATAAGGGGTCAGATAGGCAAAACCTGGCTTGTTATATCCGGCATTCAAATAGGGTTGGTAATTATTGTATTGACCAGTACGATCACAATTGGCTAACCAGGCGATGGATACCCCCAGATTGTTGGTGAAAACGGGTTGATAGGCTTCATCACTACCTTCTCCAGAACCTGAGTAAAGAATATTGTTTGCCTCAAGGGCTTCCTGTGTGGTCTGTAGCCCAACCAGACCATAATCCAGGGTGTGGTTGTTGGCCAGTGAAACAAGATCAATACCGGCATCTGCCAGAGCCGACACATATTCGGGACGACCTTTGTAGGTCACAGATTTAGTAGGATGCTCCTCACCATTAATGGTCATGACGCATTCGAGATTGGCGACACTTAGATCAGCGGCGTCTCCAAAATATTCACGGGTAGGGTCGAAAAGGGCATTTATGCCCTGGGTTTCTATGATGCCCCCAGCGTCCTCATAGCGTCTGGCGATCATGATATCACCGACAAAATTAAGATTCAGTGGGAAGCTGTCATTTCCTTGATCAACGGTGATCCGAGCCCTGGCCTGTCCCATGGTTCCCGATTCATCAGTAACCTGCAAAAGAACAGTATAGTCATGATCATCTTCTACTAGATATGTATGAGAGGGATTGGGAGCTTGGCTGGTTTCACCGTCGCCAAAATTCCACATATAGCTGTGGTTTTCGCTATCAGGATCATTTATCACGGACTGGAAGCTGACATCCACACTACGTTGATTAGAACTGTTTCTATATAGCGCGTTCTGAGAGTGTTGAATTTCTACTTCAGGGGCAAAGGCAATGGCATTTGTGATATCAAAAATTTCATCAAAAAAGATGCGACTATATGGATCATCATCCCTGTCATTGATATAGATAATGTTGGTCAGGGTGGGGTAGTAATCAAAACGTGCAAACCAATCATCTCCCACAGGCAGGCGAAACAGATTCCAGGTATCTTCTGGAAAATAGCCCTGATAAACCGTGATCCATTCCTCGATATCCAATTGCTGACTGCCATCAAAGGCATAAAAAAGTGTATTAAGTGAATCCTGAAATGCAATCCCTTGAATTTCACCAACGCTTTGGATATAAGCGGCCATCTGAAAAACCGAACCCTCAGAAACCGGATGTGGATCAATACTTTGAGACTTCCAGGTATTGCCCCAGATTTCCAGTGAGTATTCCGAATTCATGAACGTTCTATCAGAATCCAAAACCCAGGATAGGGGATGCTGATCTTCATTCGGATAAGATTGCAGGTTGATCACTCCTGAATCAAAATTTTCCAGGACAGTGATGGGCTCGTGCCCGGGAATATTATCATTTATGATATCGCTGGTGGGACTGAAATTTCCAAAATGATCTTCAACCTCAATTCTGAAAACATAGTCTCCATCAGGATCAAGATTTTCCATCATGATATGGTCCATGTTGGGATTGGCGAAATGCATGCTTGTAGAAGCATCCATGAAATGAGATTCGGATGTGAGGCTGTCTAAATCATATATAATGCGATAGGTCTTATGATTGGTATCGTAGACAGGATCCCACCTCAAGCTGACATAAGTTTGTCCATCAAATTCAGTTCTCCAGTTGGGAATAGCCGGGGGAGGGGTTTCATCTGGGACCGTCATCCAGTTTGTGAGGTAAGCCTCCAGAGCATCAATAAAGGGCTGATAGTATTCAAGAAGGATACTGTGATTTTGATAAGAGCTTGGATACTCACCGGCATAGAGCTCGGTGAGTGGCATGTCCATATCCTGGAACAGCATGGGTTTTTCAAAAAACTCGATCTGCACCCAGGGTTCATACACCTCATTATTATTGAAAAATTGTCTGAGATAATTCATTTGCACACCCGTATTGGGTCCTAGCAGCGTGTAGGTGTGTGGTATTTCGATATCGCCATGAAGACCATGATAGATAAAACTGCCACCGTAATGGACACGGTAAAATTCATCAACTCGCAGCTGGTCGTGTTCACCAAACTGCCCTGCTTCTATGGGGTATTCCGCCGTAAAGTTTACCAGGTCAAGATTGTCGTCAGAAATATCCCTGATAGGCTTATTGGCATTCTCCGCATCCCACCCACCTGAGAGCACAATACTTTGAAAGTCTGCATGTGCAGCATTGTCATCATAGCTATGGGTATGCAGGATCAGAGGTGAATGAGGCCCTAACTGCATCAGAGAATCAGCCAGAACTTCATGAAAGACATGAAAAACGCTATTGCTGTTGCGGGCCGGGTCTGATAATGATTTATTGTTGGAATAATTCCCAGATTCTGTCCACTTGACCTCTCTGCCGGCTCCTGAGATCATCATGGCAAGAGCATCTGTTTGGAGAAACATTTCAGTCCCCAGATAGGGTGAAATAAAATCATCACAGGGATGTGGTATTTCGACAACCACGTGTTGTCTACTTGCATTTGGATTAAGAACATATAGCCCCCATCCATTGGCAAAACTACCGGTTACCTCGTCGCCAAGAACCCCTTCCTGGTTGTGGTCTACATAAGACATGTCGAGACGTTCACGAATGAGGTAGTAGGTGCGGTCATAAACCACATCATCAAATTGAACCAGATCGTAGTGAAAGGTGTCGAGAGAATCTGTGAGCATCTGGTCTGCTAGTATCAGATCATTCTGGAGCAGAGCTTCAAAAATATTGCGCCAGTGTCTCAGGGTATTACTTGACTCTGGAATAATACGATAGTCGCCAAAGCCATCTGTTTGTACATCTACCCAATCAGGGCCATAATCATTGTAACCCTCATCAGCGATACCTTCTGAAACGTGACTGACATAATTATCATAGGCAGTACTGGGTGAGCTACCACCAATAAACTCCATGAGGTCGCCTGACTCATATACAATATCAGCTCTGGCACTTAACACAAGGCTAAGGGAGATGAAGACCAGGAAAAAAGGATGTCGTTTGATATTGTTCACAAGGCCTGAAAATTAAGCTATAATTAGCAGGATGGATACTGGCATTATCTAACAAATTTAATTGGATCAGGACTTGAGTCAGAGGTCCCCAATACATTTATTTTCCTTCGAAGGGATGGATTCCACTGCTATTTTAGCTGGACTTTTCTCATGAAGTTGTCGCTTTACAAGGGGGTTTCTCCGTTTATACTGTAAAGATGATAAAATACGTAACGTTAAGCCCTTAAATTTAAGGAGATAAATGATGAAACATGAATTACCAGCTCTGCCATTTGCACAGGACGCTTTAGCTCCAGTTATCTCAGCCGAGACACTTGATTACCACTATGGCAAGCACCACAACGCCTATGTAACAAACTTGAACAACCTGGTCCCTGGAACTGAGTTTGAAAACTCAAGTCTGGAAGAAATTATTATGAAAGCATCTGGTGGTGTTTTTAATAATGCCGCCCAGGTCTGGAATCACACCTTCTACTGGAACTGTCTATCACCGAATGGTGGCGGCGTTCCATCAGGAGCCCTGGCTGCTGCAATTGATTCAGCCTTTGGTTCATTTGACAATTTTAAAGCCGAGTTTACCAAAGCTGCTGCTACCAATTTCGGTGCTGGTTGGACCTGGTTGGTTAAGAATGCTGATGGTTCATTAGCCATCGCTTCAACTTCCAACGCTGGAACACCTATGACCAGTGGTCAGACAGCACTCCTCACGGTTGATGTATGGGAACATGCTTACTATGTGGACTATCGCAATGCGCGTCCAAAATATCTGGAAGAAATCTGGAAGATCTTCAACTGGGATTTTGTAGCTGAGCAGTTCGCAAAATAGTTAATTGTTCAACAGATTAATCAAAGGGTCGGTTCGCCGGCCTTTTTTTGTCCGGGAAATACAATTTTTGTTTTGATGCCCAGGCCAGAATTCGAATTCTGGCCTTGATAACCACGCACCCAAATCCCACCCGAATCATTTAAATTTGAAAACATGTCCATGGTCAACAAAACAAAATTTATTGTCCTCCAAATCGTGACGCTTTTGCTGTTTGAGGATATAATTGACGTGATTGTCAAAATCCCGTTTGCTGGTGATGAGGTGGGAGTGATATGAGGGCTGCCATTGGAATTTATTAATCTTTTCGAGGTCAGGATTCGAATCCCGACCAGGGGAATATCGATGATGGAGAAAAACATTTACCTGTCGTGAAAATTGTCGCTTCCATGATGCCATATAGTCAGAGATTGTACCGCACTGTCCAATTTGAGCTACGAGATGGACATGATCAGAGTTGAGTTTAAAGGCAATCACCTGAACAGAGTGAATACTGGCCGCATAAAAAATAATATGTTCCAACAGATGTCCATATTCATACTGATCGAGAATGGAAAATCCCTCGCTCACATTGGTGGTAATGAAATAATATCCAAAACGACGATAGGGCCGTCGCCGTGTATTGCGATGTCGCATGGTGGATCCTTTTTATTGGGGTTACGGTAAGTTAAAATGGATTTGTGCCAGTCCTAGGCTGGGATTCGAATCCCAGCCTGGAATATCGCAATCCCGATATGATATGGCAATCCCGACCAGGTAAAACAAGTTCCATGAAATAAACAAAGCCAGGATTGCCTGCGCTCCGCTCGGCTTACTCCGTTTCGAATCCTGGCCTGGATTACCCCCTACCCTCATACTCCCGGCTTGGTGATACACCCACAACAACCCTTGCCACGATTTCATTTCTGAGCATATTTTGAGGATAAATTTTATTCAGGAGAGCAGCATGCGTTTTACGGTAAGATCTATATACTTTCTGGTTCTGATCTCAACAGGTTTGTGGGGAAAAGGTGTTCATTACACACTTTCCATGTCAGAACCCCACACCCATCTATTTGAGGTTGAGATGCGGCTTGAAGGAGCCAAGGGAACTGAAGTGGTTGCACTTCCTGTTTGGACACCCGGCTCCTATCTCGTGAGAGAATATGCCAAAAATGTCCAGGATATCAGTGCCCGAAGTGAAGATGATACTGTTTTAAAGATCAAGAAGATTGACAAGAATCACTGGCAAGTCAAAGGTAAGGGCAGTCAAGATATCATTGTTTCTTACCGTGTATATTCATACGAACACAGTGTCCGGACCAGTTATTTGAATGCTGATCATGCCCTAGTTGTACCGGCTAGCGTCCTTATGTACTGGCAGAAAAACCAACAGCGAAAACATCATCTTCATATCAATATGCCCCAGAACTGGTCAGAGATTACAACAGCCCTGGAACCGATTAATAAGCCGGGGAATGTGGACTTCATTGCAAAAGACTATGATGAATTGGTTGACTCTCCCCTTGAGTTGGGAAATCAGCATGTGGTGAATTTCGAAGTTCTGGGAAAACCCCATGTCATGGCTCTGTACGGAGCCAGCAATTATGATGATTCGGTGCTGGTCGGTGATATTACAAAAATTATTGAAGCTGAAACAAAAATCTTCGGTGACCTGCCCTATGAACACTACAGTTTCATCTTTCATGTAGAAGAAGGGCGCGGTGGTCTGGAACATGCTAATTCCTCAGTCAACTTTATTAGACGCTGGTCTTTTAATGATGAGAAACGCTATAAAAGCTTTCTGTCTTTAGTAGCTCATGAATTTTTCCATACCTGGAATGTGAAACGCATTGTTCCAAAGGGCGTGGCCAGTTTTGACTATGACAAAGAAAACTATCTGGAGGAGCTCTGGATGGCTGAGGGATTTACCAGCTACTATGATGAACTCATACTTCAAAGGATTGAGCACATCGATAGAGAAGCATATCTGGAAGTTTTGAAGGATGAAATCAATACACTGGAAAGCCGTCCTGGAAGGCTTCACCAATCCGTGGCAGAAGCCAGTTATGATGCTTGGATCAAATATTATCGCTCGAATGAGCACTCCAGCAACTCAACCATATCCTATTACAATAAGGGACACTTGCTGGGACTGCTTTTGGATATCAAAATCATTGCTGCAACAGATGGCAAATCCAGTCTGGATGATGTCATGTTCAGATTGAATCGCGATTTTGCCCAGAAACAGAAGGGCTATACCAGTGATGATGTACGTAAGGTCTGCGAAGCTGTGAGCGGCTTGAAGTTGACCAGCTTTTTCGAAGATTTTGTGTTTGGTGTCGAGCCTCTGCCCTATGATGATGTCTTTGCTCTGGCCGGTCTGGATGTAGACTCAACCACAGAGAAGAGTTCCTATCTGGGAACAACGCTACGTGACAGAAGTGGTCGCATTGTGATCACCTCGGTAGTCGAGAATTCGCCGGCCTGGGATGCCGGTCTTAATGTTCATGATGAATTGGTAGCCATTGATGGCTTCAGAGTGAAAAGTTCAAAACCAGACTACTTCAGAGAAAAGGTCCCAGGTGACAGGATTATCTGTACGGTGAGTCGCAATGGCATTCTGGTAGATATTCATCTTACGGTTGGGTTTGAACCCACCACCATTTCAGAACTCAAACAAATCGAGAAGCCGGATGAACATCAGAAGCTGGTTTTTGAGAAGTGGTTGGGATTACCCTGGGAGGCGGAAATCCTGGATGAAGAGTAATGCTTAAGCAGGGGGATCTTAGGTACTATACACGTCCTTAGCGCTGAAATAGCGTTTTTAAAACGAACAGCGCTACTTTTGTATCAACTATAATGAATACAAGCTGATTACATCAATATTCTCAACATCAGAGTCAGCGACTGTAACGAGGTCGGGTTCCAAATCCAAGTCCTGGGGATTGACTCCATGAAAGCCCAGCCGATCGGTGTCAGCATCAAATTCTAGATTTCCATTGCTATCATCTACTGCTAGCAGATAATACTCACCAGCCTCTACACCTAGAATCGTGTAGCGACCGCTATTATCTGTAATACTTCCATTTGAAAGATTGAGCCCCTCAGCAATGGTTGTCCCTTCAACTAAAAGGACAAGAGCTCCAGCCACAACATTGCCATCGTGGCTTACTTCACCAGATATATCGATGATTGCCTTATCCAATTCCTCCTCAAGTCCACAGGATAACAGACTTAGTGTCATTACTGCAAGAAACGTGGTCACTATTTTCATGATATCACCTTCATTCAATATTTAACTATTCTCAAATAGAAACAAATTTCAGGTGATATCAAACGAGTAATTCATTCAATTGCCACGACTCGACATAATGCAATTCGCCTGATCACTCATTTGCCCAATCGGGGTCACATTCGGGATACCGATTTATTGACCAGTGGTCATATCACTACATTCTTACATAAAATTAACTCAAGACCTAAAAACCTGCATTTGTAAAGGTTTTGTAGGGGTGACGGATAGGCCATTTTTCGTAAATTTAGGCAATGAACTTTGGAATCAAAAGGGGAGATAGTCATGAAAAACAGAATCAGCACCATCATGAGGACCAACGTCATCCTGATCCTTGCAATCATGTTGTCCAATATCTGTGCCTTTGGACAGGATTTTGACAATGTTGAAGTGGATTGGATGCAAACATATGGTTCAGAACTTATTTCAGCTGACAATAGAAGCGTTGATATGGTTCTTGATGTAAATGGGAATGTTTATGTTCTGGGCATAAGTGATCTAAGCTCTTCTTATTTTCCAAGTACAGAGAAGAATTACTCCGTCACCAAATTTACCCCCAATGGTGATTTTATCTGGGAGGCTCAATATAATGGACCAGCGAATGAGCACGATTTAGCATCAGCTCTGACAGTAGATGAAGTAGAAAATGTCTATATCACAGGTAGAAGCTATGGATTGAATGGCAATTATGAAATTGCCACGGTCAAATATACATCAGATGGTACTGAGGCGTGGGTGGCAAGATATAATGGTCTGAATAACAATGGAGCAAGAGCGAAAACACTACGCGTAGATTCTGCCGGAAACATCTATGTCATGGGACTGAGTAATGGAATATCAGGGGGAATAAATGAACCAATTATCATCAAATACGCCTCGGATGGTAATGAAATGTGGGTAACTAGTGCAAATAACTCTGAGGTAGAGCTGTTTGACGCAAGGGAAATGGTATTGGATAGTGCTGGCAATATCATTATTACAGGTGAAACTATATCAGATAGCAGCTCTGCATTTAAGACTATTCGGTATACACCAGATGGTATCCAGATGTGGGCTGCTATATATAGTGGCAATGGCATTGGTTGGAATTCGCCAATAGATATGGTTGTTGACAACGAGGGCACTGTCTATGTGGTTGGTACCAGTATTGAATCGGACAGTGTGGGCAAAGCTATCACAATAAAATATTCATCAAATGGAGTTGAAACCTGGGTCGTTGAAATTAATGAACATGGAAATGATTGGGTTCAACCATCAGCACTAGCTGTTGATGCAAATGCAAATGTATATGTAACAGGCCATGCTTTTGAAAATGACAGTCTTATCAGCTACTCGACAGTAAAGTATTCTTCAGATGGTATTGAAGCCTGGGTTGCTGCATATAGTACGTCAGAAAATAGCTGGACTCAGCCCACAGCAATGGCTTTAGACGCCGATGCAAACATATATGTTACTGGTATTACAAGTGATAGTCTTCTCAAATATTCAACGATAAAGTATTCTCCTGATGGAACTGAAATCTGGGTAGCTGAAAATAGTGATCCTGGAAATAATTGGGAAGGCCCCGTCGGATTGGCTGTTGATGCAATTGGAAATGTTTTTGTAACTAGTACTGCTCAGGATGCAAATGGTCATTCAAATTCAGTAACAACCAAATATTCAGCAGAGGGTAATGAGCTGTTGATCATCAGATATGCTCGAAAATACAGTTGGGATAACATCTCAGACCTAGTTTTGGACACAGATGGTAATATTTATGTGACTGGTAGAAGTGAAGGCGCTGAAGGGAACCAAGACTATGCAACGGTAAAATATTTTCCAGACGGTAATGAGGCTTGGACAGCCAGATACAATGGACCGGGAAATGGATTTGATTGGCCGCAAGCATTGGTTGTTGACCTGTTGGGAAATGTCATAGTTACGGGCAGGAGTCCTGGGTCCAGTGATGATAACGACTATGCGACCATCAAATATTCACCTGACGGCAATGAAGTGTGGGTAGCCAGATATAATGGGCAGGGAAATGATGATGATAACGCAACTGCTCTAACTGTAGACGCCCAAGGGAATATCTTTGTGACTGGTTATGGCTATGGATTAGCCGGCAATGAAGATTACGCTACAATCAAGTATTCACCAGAAGGTGATGAAATATGGGTTGCCGGATATAATGGAACTGGAGATGATCGAGATGTGGCATTCTCCTTGACAACCGACTCTGAAGGCTATGTGTATGTGACTGGATACAGTAAAGGATTAGATAGCAATTCGGATTATTTAACCATCAAATATACTCCGGATGGTACTGAATTGTGGGTAGCTAGATACAACGGTCCAGGGAATGGTTGGGATATTGCAAAAAACGTGGTTGTTGATGGAGGAGGAAATGTCTTCATAACTGGTGGTAGTGTAGGGCTGGATGGTGGTTATGATTATGCTACAGTAAAATATAATTCGATTGGTGTTGAGACCTGGTTGAGTAGATACAATGGACCTGTATCCGGGTTTGATATAGGGTGGTACCTGAGTTTGGATTCAACAGGAAACCTCTTAGTGTCCGGAACTAGTGATGCATCTGAAACTGATTGTGATTTTGTCATAATCAAATACTTACCCGATGGTAGTGAAGCCTGGATTACAAGATCTGAGGCAGGAAACAACTGGGATGTAGCAAGTGGTATGGAAATTGATCCTGAAGGGAATATTTATGTGACTGGCACTAGTATTATATCGGAAACCGATAGAGATTTTGTGACGATCAAATATTCGCCAGAGGGTGACGAAATCTGGATGACCAGTTTTAGTGAAACAGAGAATAGTTGGGATGAAGCTGACTGCATAGCCCTGGATGCAGATGGCAATGTTTATGTTGGTGGAACATCGAGCTATGGTGAATCATCATTTTTTAAAACGATCAAATATTTTCAATCAACCCTAACTACTTCAGGAAGTGTTGGTTACGTTCCAGAAAGTTTTCAGCTCCACCAGAATCACCCCAACCCCTTCAATCCCACTACAACCATCATCTACTCACTTCCTGAACAATCCTCAACCAAACTGACAGTATTCGATATTAAGGGTCAGGAAGTCACGGTTCTCAGTGAATCAGAAAAACCACCAGGCTTCTACGAAGTTCAATGGAATGGGATGGATCAGTCAGGAAATCAGGTGAGCACAGGCGTGTATTTCTGTCGACTGGAAGCGGGGGAATTTAGCCAGACTATAAAGATGGTTTACTTGAGATAATATCGTGGATTAACCAGCTATTCCCAATCTGGTTTTTGAGAAGTGGCTGAGCATTCCATAGCTCGATGAACCTGATGATTAAGCATTTTTTAGGAATATGTTGAATGTATCGGAAGTAGTGCTAGATAAAGCTTCAAAACCAATCTAGGTTTCGTTTTTGTCAATTGCCCTCATGACTTTGCGCTGAAGAAATCCCTTAAAGAATGTGTTTAGAAAAGGTATCAGACCAAGCTTACCTGGAATGTAGACAGTTTTTTTATCTCGCTCAATGGCCTGGATAATTTGGGCCACACAAACCTCAAGACTGACAGATTCGCTGGTATGTTTCCTTGCGGAATGAGCGTGTTTTTTTCCATCTGCCCCAAAGGCGTTATCCCTGAGATTGGTACCCCTGATCCAGCTCAACACCGCTTCGAGAATAGTGATTTCACCTCTTTGCTCCATATCCAGAGTTTCTAAAAAACCATGTAAGGCATGCTTTGATGCAACGTAACCAGAGTGATTGGGGAATCCCATGATGGCTTGAGCTGTTGAACAACTTACAATTTTTCCGTTGGTCTGTTTCAATGAGGGCAGAGCAGCATGACAACAGTTTACTGCTCCATGATAATTGACATCCATCAAATCCTGGAAAAATGAGAGATCGGTAATATCCTCAAAACGACTCCACATACTGATACCAGCATTCAGGATAAGCCCATCAAGTTTGCCGTAAGCATCCACGGTAGCTTTAACCATGTTGTGGCAAGCATCAAGATCAGTGATATCGGTTTGAACAGCTAGAGCAGATCCACCTGAGGCGTTGATGGAATCACACACCCGTTTGAGCTCATCCGCTCTCCGGGCAGCACAGACAACCCTGGCACCCCGTTGAGCGAGTACACGCGCTAGCGCTTCCCCAATACCAGAAGAAGCCCCGGTGATAATAAAGACCTTTCCTGCTACGTTCATTCCTGAATCAATCTGAAAGTCTGTTTAGCTTATTCAGCGAAAATATTGTTCCGGACACCAAAAATATTTTTCGGGTCGTGGGAGGTCTTGATTTTCTTCAGCCAATCTATACTGGCTGGGGAAATAGTCCCCTTCATGAAATCCTTACGCAGTTTGCCAACACCGTGATGATGGGAAATTGATCCACCATTTTCCATAATGGCATCTCGCATGGCATGTTCCATTGAAGTAAAAACCTCGATGGGATTGCTCACCCCTTTGACATTAATGGCGAACATGAAATAAATGCAAACACCGGTATGGTAGATTTGAGGAACACGATAAGAAAGATATGGCCTTCCAGGGACATTATGCTTTTTGTGGAGCTCCGTTAATCGATCATTTGCAGCCTTACACACATCGTCGATTTTACTCCAGGGAACAGAAGTCTCCATGGTCTCACCAACAATGTGGTAGCGGGTCATAAAGTCTCTGATATAGGCTATGGCAAAAGTAAGGTTGTAGCCTTTCTTACCATTTTCAGAACCACCAATCATCCCATTATATTTTTTTGTCAGTCTTTTTATCGTTTTCTGCTGGAAGGCTACCTCATCACGCGATCCCTCTAATTTAAAAGAGGTAACGACCATTTTATATGGATCGAATTTCTTCACATTTAAGACAACGAATTTTTCAATTTTTTTGATCCAAACCTTCATTCCTGTTGCTTTGGCATTCAAGGCCTGTCCAAAACGGAATTGGGCATTGTCCATGAGTCGAGCACTGGCAGGTACAGCTCCTGTTTGCGAAAGTTCATTCATGAAAGCCACACCTATTTTCCAATCGTGGAAAAGAGCAGAATTAAAATCTGAGGCTTCAGGGAGTGCGAACACCTTTAAAGTGGCTTTGGTGATGATCCCGAAGTTTCCTTCGGAGCCGATAAGTATGTTTCGTGGACTAACTCCAATGGATGCCCGGGTAATGGGCTCGATCTGTTCTACGATGCCAGTTGGCGTAATCATGGTTACATTTTCAACAATGTCTTCAATGTTACCATAGCGATTTTTTTTCATCCCACTGGCATTAGTGGAAATCCAGCCTCCCAGAGTAGATAGCTCGATACTGTCTGGTTCATGACCTGTGGTCAGTCCCTTGGCTTCCAGGAGTTCTTCCAGTACGCTACCCGTGATGCCAGCCTCAACAACGACGCGTCGGTTTTCCTCATCAATTGATAGTATTGCATCCATACGTCGCGTATCTACGGCAACAACCATACGATCCTCTATCTCAGGAACCTGGAGTGCATTACTAACGCTTGTGCCACCGCCATAGGGGATAAGACACACATCATGCTCCAGTGCGAGCTTAATCAAATTTTGGGCTTCATCTTCGGACTCAATGTAAAAAACCATATCAGTTGCTCTGTCAAGTTTGGCAAAGACGACTTTATACACTTCATCTGTGGTCTGACCCTGGCTGTGCATGAGTCTCTCTTCACTACCAAAGGAAAATCTATCAACAGGAAATTTAGATTTGACAGCATCTACAAAAACCTTGTTGATATTGGCCTCCTGTACCGGCTTATCTACAACTTCCTCTAAAACATCATCGACCTCGATCTTCATTTCCAGCATCTCTTCCACATAGGGAATGAAGTCTGGCATATCGAATCCACAGAGCTCATAGCGGTCGCCAGTCATACTTACTGTACGATCCTGGTTCAGAATAAATTCTGAATCCCTAAAACCCCATTTGTTTCCCCAGTTGGCACTATTGACAGCGTAAAATTTTTCTTTCTTGGGAGGTGTACTATTTTTCATAAAGTTCCGTGGCCTTTTTTGTAATAGCTTGTTCCAACGCAGATATCATTTTCTTTGAGGCGAGTCTCAAATCATCCTCGCTGGGATTATCGTTTTCCATAAAGGAATCAGGATAAATTGGTTCAAGAATATAGACGGCAATAGGAGTTGGACGCATTAAAAAATTACCTCGTGGCCAGGCTTTATGGGACCCATGTATTACTGCGGGTAAAATGGGTGTCTTTAAATCCAGGGAGAAACGGGCAGCCCCTTTTTTAAAGGGTAATATTTTGCCTGGAGTGCCTCTTGTACCCTCAGGGAAAAAGATCAAACTGCGTTGTTTATAGTTCATAAAGGACTTGCACAATTTTATGGTGTCCTTGATTGAAAATTGACTAACCCCATTAATTTTGCGATCAATTGGAATCAGGTTCATCACCGTATTTATCAAGGTTCGTCTTGTCCAGCTATCAAACCAATAGTCTTTAGCTGCCATCATGCCAAAATGATTAAAACTTTTTTGTGCAGCAGCAGAAAGGAGCGCCACATCCATATGGCTATTGTGGTTGCTGCAAAAAATAAAGGATGAGTCGGGGATATTTTCGCGACCATGAACCTTCAGGGGTGTGTAAAATGTGAATACAGTTTTACTATAATAGTAAAATAAGGTTTTCCATATTTTATAGTAAAACGGCTGTTTCCCTACGAGGTAGGTGTATTTCGGATTGTCTAGCACATCCATAAGGGACTCTATTTTCTACCATATTTCATATGTGCATCATTCCAGGTATGGGAGCCAATTGCACAGATGAGCGATATTTCTAGAGCAAGGGTAGCTGCGGCGATAATTTCCGCCAGTTTTCTGGATGAGTTTTCACCTTCTGCGCAACCTAGCAATTCCAGGTTTCTCTGCTGCATTTTCAGACGTGTACCACCACCAACAGTTCCAACGGTGAGGGAAGGTAGAGTCAATTTGAATTTGATACCATCATCTTGCTTTTCCAGCCCTAGATGTGCAATACTGTTTTCGGCAGCGCAAGCGGTGTCCTGACCAGTAGCCAGATAAATTGCAGTAATTGAATTTGAGACATGCAATCCATTTCCATGGGTGCCAGCCAGGCTTGACACTGTGGGGAAAAATCCCCAGGAATCAAACAAGATATCTGGATCCATTTTGAGGATTCTTTTGAGAACGCTATTCTTTATTGTGGTTTCAGCATGAACAGCATGACCTCGTCCCAGAAGCATATTTCTGCCAGAGGCTTTTTTATCACTATTAAAGTTGGATTCCAGAAAATAGTTATGGCCTGTCTCAGCCTGGATGTATTCACAAGCTACCTGGGCAGCCAGGGTAACCATGTTTTGTCCAGCGGCGTTCTTGGTGTCCAATACGAGATCCAGAACCACATAGTTTTGAACGGTAATCTGATCAATTCTCAGGACTTTTCCATGTTTGGTTGTGCTCTCAGCCACTTCCATGATTTTGGCTTCGTTTTTTGTCACCCACTTCTGAAATTCGGCACTTTCAATAATGTTGTCAAAAATAAATACAGGCGCCCGGGAGAGTTCCTGTCGGAAATGGCGTACTGTGGTTCCACCACTAAGAGTGGCAGCATAAATACCTCTGTTCATAGAGGCTGCAAGGGTTCCCTCCAAAGTACAAAGTGGAATCATGAAGTCACCATTTGCATAGGCACCGTTAATGTTCAGTGGTCCCACCACAGCCATGGGTATTTTCATACTTCCCACATGGTTTTCAATGATGCCCTTCAGATCTTCCACTTCATCTGTCAGGGTATCATCAAGCTCTACACCAGTATAGTTTTTGACCCAATCCCGTCGTGCCTGGGAGTCTTCAAGACTGTAACCCCGAGGGAGAAACGAATTGCGTCCATTGTTTATTTCAGACATAAATCACCCCTTTGAAATGATAAATAAATGGTATTCTTACCTTTAGGGCACTTATATAATACTGAACAGGATAAAAACAATCATCAATATGGTGCCCAGCAGGATGCAACAAAGCGTAGTGGGAAACTAAACAACCCAAGCAAAGCGCGGGTTTTTAAAAGAAACAAAAAACCCCAGGAGGGCCCGGGGTTTTTAATAATAACAGCGACTATTGATTAATAGCGGCTGGTCTGACGACTGCGTTTGGCGGCTTTAGCCCGACGCAGACGGCGGTCTTCTGATGGCTTTAAATAGAAGGAGTTCTTCTTAACATCTTTAAGAATGCCGGCTTTCTCGTATTTCTTCTTGAAACGCCTTAGCGCTTTTTCAAAGGGTTCATCCCGTTTTACGGTAACCATTACTGACATAGTGCGATCTCACCTCCTTCTAAATTAACCTAAATAGGTCTGCAGTTTGCGACTACGGGATTTATGCTGGAGACGCTTGATGGCTTTCTCCTTGATCTGACGAACACGTTCCCGCGTCAGGTTGAATTCTTCCCCAATTTCATTGAGGGTTAATGCATATTCACGATCGATACCAAAGTACATGCGGATAACTTCCCGCTCTCTATCTTTCAGAGTGTCCAGGGCTGATCGAATTTCTTTTTTTAATGAATCAGACATAAGATCGAAATCGGGAGCATCTTGATGCTCATCCTCAATCACATCCATGAGTGAATTTTTTTCTTCTTCCTGGAAAGGGGCATCCAGCGAGTGATGACGCTTGGAAATACGGATAGCGTCAGCTACTTCTTCTGGGGCCATGTCCAGCTCTTTGGCAATCTCACGCTCTGTGGGAGTTCTTTCCAGCTTTTGCTCCAAACGATCTGACGTCTTGGAAATTTTGGAAATGGTACCTACTCGGTTGAGAGGTAAACGAACAATACGTGAATGCTCAGCCAGAGCCTGGAGAATGGATTGACGAATCCACCAAACAGCATATGAAATAAATTTGAAACCACGTGTCTCATCGAAACGCTCAGCGGCCTTGATCAAACCAAGATTTCCCTCATTGATGAGGTCTGTCAATGGCAATCCTTGACCCTGATAATCTTTGGCCACGGAAACCACAAAACGGAGGTTGGCTTCAGTTAATTTTTTCAGAGCAAGACGATCACCCTGCTTGACCCTCTGGGCCAGCGAGATCTCATCTTTTGGATCCAGCGGTTCATATTGACCAATTTCCTCAAGATACTTACTGAGGCTGCGATTTGTGTCTCCACCGATCCTTTTAACTTTTTTAGCCATAGGCTCCTTCCGTTACTGCTTTGACCGCAATTGATGCAAAGCCAGCGAAATTAATTTTAACCCCTACACCTGTCAAGGGATAAGGACGCTTTAATTAGATTAAAAAAAGGAGCTAAAGTGACAAAAATATTATGATTTAAGTTTATTATCTCAATTCTGGGTAAATGGCTCAAGAATGTTAATTTGACCCTCTTTTTTGTATACGTTGGGCAGGGTTTCGAGTTTGTCGAAAGGTCACTCCACATATGAATTATCGACACAGATACATTCGAGCTTTCCCCTGGGGAGGCACAGAGAAAGGCATTAGGGGTCAGAGGAGTCACACAATTGGATAAACTGCCAGTGGAAACCCAGGCACAAAATCATTTTTATGATGGTTGGATATACAGGAACCTTTTGGATCCCTCTCTCAGGGGTATTCGAATAAGAATTTCACGACTCATCCCTGAAAACAGTACTGTACTTGATGTGGGTTGTGGAACTGGTGATCAATTGTTTTTCATCTCAAAACAAATAGAATCTGGCCTGGGTGTAGAATTGTCTGGAGCCATGATTAATACCTGTGAGGAGCAGGCTGGCCTGAGAAAAATCAAAAACTGTAAATTTTTGTTGGCTGATGCCAGTAACCTGGCGAATCTGGAGAACCAATCTTTTGACTACGCCATCACAAGCATGGTTATCCATGAAATGCCTGAAGAAGTCCGCATCCCTGTGCTTAAAGAAATGATGCGGATTGGGAAGCAGCTTATTCTGGTGGATTGGATTTATCCCCAGCCGAAATTGATAAAGAAGTTCAGCACTCACCTGGTTGAACGAATTGCTGGCAAAGAACACTATGCTGGTTTTCGTTCGTTTATGGGACAGGGCGGAATGCCGGCACTTATAAAGACCCTTGGGCTTGATGTGATTGAAACCCAAATTACAGGCAAGGGCACCATTCAATTGTGGGTATGCAGAACCCCATAAGAAACATTAGGGTGTATATTCGGTATAACAGATCAGTTATGATTGCCAAAGCTGGGTTACAAATTTCAAAACGGGGGATCAAAATGAAACGTCTACTTCTAGCACTTCTAGTTCTTGCCATGCCACTCATGTCAGCTTCCACTGGTGGTATTAAAGGGCGGGTAACCG
Organism: Fidelibacterota bacterium; assembly: GCA_016784025.1. Classification (GTDB taxonomy): domain Bacteria; phylum Fidelibacterota; class UBA8477; order UBA8477; family JABMPR01; genus JABMPR01. The sequence continues at coordinate 75,207 of JADHVL010000003.1, forward strand.
ATGCCAAGACTGGTGAGTCTCTTGTTGGTGTGAATGTGATCATAGAAAAGCATAATCTGGGTGCTTCAACAGACCGTAAAGGCAATTATAAAATAATCAATATTCCTGAAGGTCTTTACACGGTTTCCGCCACCATGATTGGCTATACCCCTGAGTCAGTTAAAAAGGTGAAAGTAAAAGCCGGAAAAATAAAGAAAGTAAATTTTAAACTGAAGGCTCAAAAGATAAAGGGAGAATCGGTCACAGTCACAGCCACGAGACCACTGGATACCAAGGGTAGAACCTCATCAAAAAGCACAGGGTCATCCTCAGAAGTGATGACAGGCAGCTCTTCAGGCAAAAAACCAGCGAAAAAAGATAGTGAAGATACACCACCACCAAAACCGGGGAGGTTGACAAGACCTCGACCTTCCATACCTGTTGAAAGTGAAGAAACTGGAAGTTTGGACGAGGAACCGACCCATGATCTTTTTGATGCACCTGAATCAGGTGGTCATGCCCCTCCTCCACCTGCTTCGGACAGGACTAGTTTTATGGTCACCCCTTCTGATGGTAAAGCCAAACCTACATCTAGACCAGCGCCCCCGCAATCAGGAGGTTTGAAGGCAGGCTTTGCCGATGACAATCAGCAATTCAATTATTTTCTGAATTTTTTAAATCAATACAGATCATCAGTGAACAGCTATAGCTATGATATAAGCGAGCGTATTCATTTGATGTTGGAAGACAAAGATGGCAAAAGCCTCCCTAATGTGAACATAAAGATTTTTGATGGTAAAGAGAGTCGACTTCTGGATGAGGGCAAAACTTATGCGGATGGTTCTTACTTTTTCTATCCCTCTGAAGTTGCAGCCAAAGACAAAACCTTTTATGTCGGTTACACTGTGAATGACGTTTATCAGACTGTAATGGTAAAACGCTATGGACCTCGTAAAATTACTATTCAGGGAGAAAAATCACGAGACCTGCAACCAGGTGTGCCGGTGGATATCGTTTTTATCCTGGATACCACTGGAAGCATGGGAGAGGAAATTAAACGTCTCATCGCTACCATAGATTTGATCCATATGAATCTATCCGCCCTTTCGAGTAAGGCGCTGATTCGATTTGGGATGGTGCTTTATCGAGATAAAGATGACAAATATCGCACAAAAGTGGTGCCACTTACTGCTGACATTGATGAATTTCGTGGAGCCCTGGAAGAGGTGAGAGCTGGTGGAGGTGGTGATACGCCTGAAGATTTACAGACAGCTTTACATAAGGCCATGCGGAATGTGGACTGGAATGAGGATGGTCTGCGCCTGGGCTTTGTCATTACTGATGCATCAGCACATCTGGACTACGGACAGAGATATACCTACATCTCAGCTGCCCTGGAAGCCAAAAAGAAAGGTATCAAATTATTCACCGTGGGAACCGGCGGTCTTGGTTTGCGAGGTGAGTATGTGCTGCGGCAGATTTCTCAACTTACTTATGCCAAATATCTATTTTTAACCTATGGAAAAGAGACTGGTGAAAATACAGGTGGAGTGACTGGTAGTGTGAGTCATCATACAGGATCCAACTATCAAACCGATAAACTGGAAGCCATTATCATGCGACTGGCCAAAGAGGAAATCTCTAATTTTACCGATGATCCTCTGGAAATCGATGATGGCTACTTTGAAGCTGAGAAGGTGGACCATGAATCCAGAGAGGAAACCCTGTCGAAGCTCTTCAAGGATGCAATTTCCAACCTAATCGATTACTCCACACTCAAGATTGAGGACTCCAGGAGACTGGGAGTCCTGCCGATCCACCCAAAAACAGAACATTCTGGGCTGAGTGCTGAATATTTCCAGGAACAGGTTCAGTTATCAGTGGCACAAAACAATCAGTTTATCCTCATTGCCCGCAAGGACCTCCAGGCCGTTCTGGAAGAACAAAAACTACAGCTGTCAGGTCTTCTGACAGAGGCACAGACCACTAAAATTGGGGAGCTATTGGGAGCAGAGCTTCTTCTGGCAGGCGAGCTTTATGAAAAGGAGGAAAGTTATGATCTTTTTCTCAAATTGCTGCGGGTGGAAACAGCTGAAATACTGGCTGTGACCAAGATTATCATTGATAAGGATCTGGGGCTTTAGCCAGAGAAAACCTATAGCCATGCAGGAAATGTATAGGAATTATATCATTATTATATAACCCCAACCCCTCTACAGCTTCAAAATCTGTCATGAGTACCATTTCTTTAAATGGTACAGAGTTTGGCACTATGTCGCGCAAAAGCGGAAGGATGCGACCATGTTCAAACTCAACAGTGCTGACTCAAATCAACGATTTCTAGGTTTTCCTCTCTTCACAAATATGCTTATTCTTGTGTGTTCCATTTCCCTGGCATGGGCTCAACCCCTTACTCAAACTATCAAAGGAAAAGTGTTAGATCAGGACACTCAAGAACCATTAATTGGAGCAAATGTAATTGTGCTTGGAATTGAGCCTGTAAGGGGGGCAACCACGGATCAAAATGGACTTTTCTGGATAGACCGAATCCCTGTGGGCCGCTACGATCTAAAAACCAGCTATATCGGTTTTGAACCACAGGTCTTGCCGGAAATATTGGTTAGTTCAGCCAAAGAAGTCGTGGTGAACTTCCAGCTTGTCCAATCCATCTTGGAAACCGAACAGGTTATCGTTGAGGGCACAACCAGCAAGGAAATCCCTCAAAACTCAATGGCTGTGGTCAGTGCCAGGACCTTTACCGTTGAAGAGGCGCGCAGATATGCAGGGGGGATGGATGATCCTGCCCGCCTGGCGTCTTCTTTTGCTGGGGTATCTACGGGTGCTGCCCAGGACAATGCCATTATCGTTAGAGGAAATTCTGCCAAGGGCTTGTTGTGGCAGGTAGAGGGTGTTCGTGTTCCCAGTCCCAATCATTTTCCCGATATAAATGTGGCAGGGGGCGGATTTGTTTCTGTCTTGAGCAGTCATGTCCTGGGAAATTCAGATTTTTATACAGGGGCATTTCCGGCGGAGTATGGTAACGCCCTGGCAGGTGTGTTTGACATGAAATTACGCGAGGGGAATACTGAAACTACTGAGTACACATTTCAAGCCGGAGTCCTGGGTATAGATGCTGCTGCTGAAGGACCCATCCCCGGTAGTGAGAAAGCATCTTACCTTTTCAATTATCGCTATTCAACTTTTGCTCTGATCAAGGGGCTCATACCTTCTGAACAGATTCCAGAATATACTGATTATGCTTTCAAGTTTGTCCTGCCAACAAAGAACTTTGGAAAGTTTTCTATATGGGGTCTCGGATCAAATGATTTAAATGCCGAACCTGAGGAGGCTGACTCAAGTTTATGGACAGTTCCATGGGATAGGGTATCCTATGATTTAGAGATGGGAATGGATGTGTTGGGTCTTACCCATAAATATCTGGCAACCCAAAACACTTATATTAATACAAATATTGTTCGGACTGAGCAGCATTCCGCGATGAATATGTATCGTCTTAATGATGAGCTCATCCTTCAAGATAATTATTTGGCGGAGAACAAGTCTGGGACCGTGACTCTATCCTCCTATGTCAATACACGATTCAGCCGGAGACACACCAATCGCACCGGTGTCATTTTTGACAGATTGAATTACCATTTTGACCAGCAAGCAGCTCTAGACAATACCTTGCCGTTGACAAGGCTGGTTGATCAAAACGATGTGGCTTACCTGACACAGGTATATTCTCAATCTCGCTTTGGGTTGAGCCCAAAACTTGAACTCAATACAGGGGTACACATTCAACATTTTAGTGTAAATGATGAGATGACAATTGAACCCAGGCTAGGTGTGACCTGGAAGATTGACCCTACTCGTTTCCTGAGTCTTGGATATGGTGATCACAGTCAAATGGAGGAGCTTAGGGTTTATTTTATTGAGCAATTCAAGAATGGTGTAACCATAAAACCCAATCAGAATTTGGGTCTATCAAAAGCTCATCACCTTGTTCTGGCATACCAGCAGAAGTTATCACTGAACACAATTATTAAAGTCGAGCCGTATATTCAACTCGCTTATAACGTCCCTGTTATTCAGGACAGCTCATTTTCAATGTTGAATTTTACACAGGATCTCAGCTTTAATAGTCCCCTGGTGAATGACGGGCTTGGCCATAACTATGGTTTAGATGTGACTTTGGAAAGATACTTGAGCAATAACATGTATTTTCTGATAACTGCCTCAATGTTTGAATCCAAATACACAGGGGGTGATGGAATAGAACGGGAAACACGATATGCCACGAAATATGTAGTGAATGGATTAATGGGGAAAGAATACCTGTTGGGCAGAACAAAGGAAAACATATTGGGTCTAAATTTTAAACTGAAAGTGGCAGGGGGCGCCAGAAGGTCACCCACTGATATCCTAAAAACGATAGCTGCTCAAGAGATCATTTCAGATGAATCCCGTGCTTTTGAAGAACAGGATACTGACAAAGCAATGCTGGATATCAGTGTCACCTTCCGCAAGAACAAAGCGAAGTATTCAAGCGTGTGGGCTCTACAGCTGATGAACGCTCTGGGCAGTCCAACAGCCTCATGTTATGAATTTGACTATGAATTAGGCCAGGTTCAATTGGTTGAAGAGGTGATCGTTGTTCCTTCTCTCAGTTACAAGATAGAGTTTTAAACAGAGAAAATTCGTATTAGACTGGGTGGTGAATTATCTCGCTCATTTATTGATCTCTCCTGATGACGGTTTATCTCGACTGGGAAATATCATGGCCGACTTTATGCGAGATGTTGACCTGGAGACCTTGCCTGACGAGGTGTGGAAGGGGATCCAGCTTCATCGTTCAGTGGATAGTTTTACAGATTCCCATGCGGTAGTCAAGGATTTGCGCAAGCAGTTCAGCCCTTCAAAAAGAAGATTTTCGGGTATCGTTTTAGATGTGGTATTTGATCACTTCCTTATCAAGCACTGGGATAAATATTCATCAAGTGAGTTCCATGGTTTTGTAGACCATTGTTATGAGGATCTCTGGGGGCATCGTGAGCTTATGCCGCCGCGCATGGAGATGGTGGTGGGTTGGATGATTAAGCGGGACTGGATCAGATCCTATGCTGAACTGGACCATGTGGGAAGAGCGTTAGATGGACTGGCTGGCCGCCTGAAGCTGAAACACGATTTTCACGGTTCCATTGAGGAAGTACACCATCACTACTATCTCATAGAATCTGGTTTTTTGGAGTTTTTCCCCGAGCTGCTTCAACATATCAATCAGGGAGATTCCCAATTATCTGCCAAATCACATCTCACAAGATGAAAAGTTATTAATTATATCACCAAATAAATCCATGATATGGGAGCTGTTTTATTCTATAATCTCCCGGCTAGAAAATTTATTGAAAGGGACTAAAATGCGTTTCAAACTATTTGTAATAACAATGATGGCAGTGATGGTAATTGTTGCCTGTGATTCAAGGGAAAGAGTCAAGGCTCCGGCCCATAATCCACAAGCTGCAGCTCCTCAGCAGTCTTTGGGTAATGTGCACACTATTCTGGTAAAGGAAGTCATACAGGCTACGAGCTATACTTACCTGTTCGTTGCTGAAGGTGACAAGGAATATTGGATAGCCACGGCCAAGCAGCCCTTAGAAGTTGGTATGACGCTGCATTATGATCAGGGTCTGGAAATGAAGGATTTTACCAGCAAGGAAGCCGATAGAACCTTTGACAGTATTTTCTTTGTGGGTCAGATGCGTGGTACCTCCAGTGCTGCTGCCAGTGCCATGGGTGGCAAAAAAGCCACAGAACCCGCCAAAGAGATATCCATTGAAAAAGTTGCTGGCAGCATCAGTATAGCAGAGCTCTATTCGAACAAAGCTGACTATGACGGCAAGGTAGTCACCGTGCGAGGTCAGGTCACCAAATTCAATGCTGGCATCATGGGTCGCAATTGGGTTCACCTCCAGGATGGTACAAAATCAGGAGATGCCTTCGATGTTACCATTACCACTCAAGCTGTTGTCAAGAAAGATGATGTTGTCGTCTTTAGTGGCACCGTAGCACTGGATAAGGATTTTGGTGCAGGGTACTTGTATGGTCTCATTATTGAAGAGGCGGATCTCTCTGCAGAGAGCTAAACACTCAAATTCTTGATATTAAAAAAGGGCGAGGGTATCCTCGCCCTTTTTTGTATCAAATCTTCCCCCAGATTCCGTTTGACTGAGCATCCCCTTCGACCGGCTTCGGGTCCCTCGTCTTACTCCACCCTAAGGGTTCCGTTTCTATATTGCCCATTCCTAATTAGATTCACCCCATGGCAAAGCTTGCAGCAGAAAAGAAACGAATTTTCATTATCCATGGTCCCAACCTGAATCTACTGGGAACTCGGGACCCTGAACAATATGGAACCCTCACTCTGGACAAGGTCAACACAGCTATTCGCAAAAAAGCCCGTGAGCTTGATGTGGAGACCCGTATTATTCAAACCAGTCATGAAGGTCGCATTATTGACCTCCTGCATCGTCGCAGGAAATGGGCTGATGGCATCATTATTAATCCAGGTGCCTTTACGCACTACTCCTATGCCATCCGTGATGCCATCGAGGGTATTCAAATTCCTGTGGTAGAAGCTCACCTTTCAAATATTTATGAACGGGAAGACTTTCGCAAAGTCTCTGTAACCAAAGACGTGTGCATCGCCCAGTTTTATGGAAAGAAAGTCGACTCATACTTGGAAGCACTGGAATATTTGAAGGTAAATATTAAAAATTAAATTCCATTGAACGTCATCCTGAGCGGAGTCGAGGGATAGTGATATATCTTCTCCATAAATTTGTACCCCTCGACTCCGCTCGGGATGACACAACGATTTCTATATGACATAGCCAAGGATTCCTTATGCTCTCCACTCTAGATTTCAGCATCATCATTCTTTTTCTAGTCGGTATTTCAGCTTACGGTATTTATAACAGCCGGTTCAATAAGACATCGGAAGACTACTTTTTAGCTGGTCGGGATATGCCCTGGTGGGCAGCCATGCTCTCTATTGTGGCGACAGAAACCTCTGTACTAACCTTTATCAGCATCCCTGGTCTTGCCTATCGAGACAATTGGTTCTTTTTACAGTTGGCGCTGGGTTACATCCTGGGTCGTATTCTGGTGAGTATCTTTTTACTACCAGCCTATTTCAAGGGTGGCATTACTTCCATCTATGAAGTACTGGGAGATCGATTTGGAATAAAAATTCAGAAAACAGCCTCTGGCATCTTTCTGATTACCCGTATCCTGGCTGATGGAATCCGATTTTTAGCTACTGCAGTCATTGTCCAGGTTGTGACGGGCTGGTCCCTACCTGTGGCTGTGTTGGTTATTGGCGTCGTGACCATTGTCTATACCCTTATGGGTGGCATACGCACAGTAGTCTGGGTCGACAGTTTTCAATTTGTACTCTATATCGGTGGTGGGCTTACTGCCATCATTTATATCCTCATACACTCTGATGCCAGCTTTGGTAGTATGATGGCGCAATTGAACGATGAGGGCAAGTTGGATATTGTCCGATGGGGTTGGGATTTATTCTCAAATCCCTGGTTGTTCTTCTCGGCCGTATTTGGTGGTATGTTGCTGTCCTTCGCCTCCCATGGCGCCGACTACATGATGGTTCAAAGGGTGTTATCTGTACGCAACCTGGCCGGTGCCAGAAAAGCCATGATTGGAAGTGGTATATTTGTCTTCATTCAGTTCTCAGTATTCTTGCTGGCAGGCTCGCTCATATATATTTATCTCGGTGGAATTGAACTGGAGAAGGACAGAGAGTTTTCAACTTTTATTGTAAGTGAACTTCCTGTTGGCCTTAAGGGTTTATTGCTGGCAGGCGTGCTGTCCGCAGCCATGTCAACCCTGAGCTCTTCAATTAACTCTCTTGCATCATCCACCACAACAGACTGGATGGGCAAAAAGGCGTCTATCAAGACATCACGTATAATCAGCTTTGGTTGGGCCATTGTCCTGATTGGTATTGCTCTGGTTTTTGATGAATCTGACAAGGCAATTGTGGTCATGGGGCTTGAGATTGCCTCATTCACCTATGGTGGATTACTGGGTCTCTTCCTGCTCACAAAAATTGATAAGGACTTTTCTCAGATAAGTCTGATTTGTGGACTTGTGGCATCCATGCTCATTGTCTTTTTGATGAAGAGTCAGGGTTTAGCCTGGACCTGGTTTATCGGTTTCTCTGTTCTGACCAACCTGATCGTTGTTTACCTGGTTGATGCCCTGGTAAAATTGCGAGTTAAAACAGACTAGTTTCCTGAAACAACGGCGATAATCACGATAATAATCGTGATCAACCAAATATTGATATAATGCTGAAGGTGTAGACCCAAAAGCAGCAAAATATCACGCTCCAATGCTGGCAAATCCTTTGCTGGACTTTCAATGGTTCCAGAGCGATGAAACGGACTATCTACGGTGAAGATATATTGCTCACTGGCGGCATCCTTCTTTATCCAGCTCCAAACACCTCTCAACAAACTGAAAGAACGAAAATAGTATATGCTTCCGTTGCTTAGCTCAAGCTGACTCTTTTGGAAATCTTTCCAGTAAAAGTTGAATTTTCCCACCTGTTCCTGAGAAGAACCCTCAATAACCTTTAAGCTCATATTGGCTTTCCCGTTGGAGCTGAAACGCAGGGTGCGATCACCCATTTCGCCGAAACCATCAGGGCTCCACAAACCTTTACGTGTGATTATCCCCTGAAGTTTGGGGCTGAATTGAAAGTGATAGCTGCGTCCCCGGGAGTTGACTTTTGTCCAGGTATATATTTTTTTCTCAGTCATGTATTGCCTCTCTTAACCTTTAGTCATCCAGCGCATAATGTTGGAAAATTTAAGTGGCACACCTTGCATAAGAATTGCTGCACGGAAGATACGTGCTCCACCCCAAACAACAAACAGCGTAAAGATTATCACACCGGCAAGACCAGCCCAGGGTTGCCAGGCTGGGATGGTAACCGGTGAAGCCATTCTCAAGGTCATCACCATAGGGGTAAATGGAGGAATCAATGACATGACAGTCGCAAAAGTCGAAAGAGGTTCCTTCAGAACGGGCATCATGATAAACATGGGGATCATCATGGGAAACATAGCCGGGAAGGATAAGGACTGCGCGTCTTTGGCATCATTTGCCACAGATCCCAGGCTGGTCATAAGTGCTCCCAGCATAAACAGGAGAATAACAAGATTCACAATAAACCAGGGCAGGATGTCATAGGGAATGTAAGCTTCAAATCCACGCCATTGCATGAAGGCTGTACCACCGCCTAGATAAACAAAGGTACTGGTGAGAGCCACTGCGAGACCGCCTAGAATTTTCCCCAGCATAAATTGGAAGGGAGTGATGGATCCCAGAATTACTTCAACAATGCGCTGGGTTTTTTCTTCCATAACTGCACTAAGCTGTGGCATGGCTCCCATCATGGACATCATAAACATGAGCATCATCATAACCAGTGGGACGGCGATGGCGCGGATTTCATTGCTTGCGCCAGCATCTGTAACATTGCCGTCATCATCAACTTCAAGAAGACCCTTGGCCGTGACCCATGACCAATGAAAGAGATCTGGAATATCAGCTTCATCAATACCGGCATATTCAAGCCTCAAGCGGCGGAGATGATTGTTTATGGGATCACGCAACCAGCCGCGTATATCATCTAGGGCGGCACTTTCAGCATGATAGTTCACGAAGGCATTGCTTGGGTCTTCACCGGGGTGGACTATGGATGATCCGATGTGTAGAATGGCATGAATTTCCCCCTCTCGAACGCGATCAGATAGAGCGCCGAGTTGTACGAAGATGTTTGCAGTATCCACCTCCACAAACTCAATATGATACACAGGTTTCACCTGAGAGCTATCTTCTTCGTCAAAGATGTGTTGGGTGTTGCGAATGGAAGCAGCCTCTTGGAGCATCTCGCTAAATTGACCAGCTTCATCAACCACAACGATGTGGCGCTCGCGGATATCGACGTGATCTTTCAAGAGAGCCATAGCAATAATGCTACCACTCATAAAAACGGGTAACATGATTAGACCGATAATGAAGCCCTTGGTACGGACCGCTGCATAGTACTCTCTGAGAGCAAGACGTATGACCTTATACATGATCAACCTCCTCGGCGCCGGCTATCCGAACAAAAATATCATGCAATGAGGGTTTCATGAGTTCAAAGCTTAGTACGGTATTGTCTTCCATTAATTTTTTCAGAATATCCTGAGGATCGGATCCAGGTGATATTCGCAACTCCTGTGATTGACCAAAGTCGTGTACTTTATCTACTCCAGCAATACGGTCAAGCCCAGAAGTTTTGTTTTCACATCTTATACGCAGGGTATCGCTACCATACTTATCCTGGATTTCGTGTAAGGTGCCATCGAGTACCTTTTTCCCCTTATGTATCATAAAAACATAATCACATACTTTCTCGGCAGTAGCCATATCGTGGGTGCTGAAGATCACGGTGGAACCATTCTTTTGTAACTCCAACATGGCCTGGAGAAGCACATCCGTATTTACGGGGTCGAGTCCACTAAAGGGCTCATCAAGAATGACAAGCTTGGGGTGTGAGACCACGGTGGCAATAAATTGAACTTTCTGACTCATGCCTTTACTTAGGGCTTCCACCTTTTTGCTTGCCCACTCAGTGAGATCAAGCTTATCAAGCCAAAAGTCTACATCAGTTAAGACGCTATGACCAGTCTTGAGTTGGCCGTAGAATTGAAGCAGCTCGCGGATCTTCATCTTTTTATATAGACCTCGCTCTTCTGGAAGATAACCAACCAGGTCATTGTCTATTGAAGCACGAGGAGAACCGAGTATTTGAATATCACCAGTATCAGGATGCAAAATATTCATGATCATACGAATGGTAGTGGTCTTGCCTGATCCATTGGGACCAATAAATCCATATATACTGCCTTCTGGGACGTCAAGCGATAGCATGTCTACCGCAGTAAAGTCATTAAAGGTTTTGGTAATATTGTTTAGCGTCAGTGCATTCATGCAGTGAATCCTTATTAATAATGCTTTATCAGATCGAATGAATATAAGCGGCATGTCTCATTGGGGGGAATTTTTCGTTGAGTAGAAAATACTGACGCCAACCGGCTTAAGAAATCGATAGAATGCAAAAGCCGGGGAACAGGGGTAAACACAGTAACAAATCAGGATAAAGGAGAAGCATTAGTTTTATTTGCAATAATTAAAACTATAGACAGTTATAATTAAAACTAAATACTATCTATTGGGTAATGAGGCCGATTTTGAATTGATGTGTGCTGGGTGTCTCGCTTGATCTGGTATACTAGAGAAAAATGAACCAATCCCGCCAGAATTAGGCAATTTATTATCAAATACCTGAGAATAATATGTTCAACCCTTGATTATCTCATTACGAGTACTGGTTGCCAAAAGCAGTGGTGCACAAACCGGCAAAAGGGCAAATTGTAGCGTTTTGAATCAGCACAAGTGGGTATATCCTTAATGTTGGTCAAGGAGTCCAAAAAATTGAAAAAAGCGAAGGACGCTGACCGCCGAGTCAATTGTCAGCAATATTTATTATACTATGGAGTCAAACTAGATGTCATACGGTTGTTGTATCTATTGTCATATTGTTCAGGAGGCATTGTGAATGCAGGAAAATGAAACGTTAAAATCTGTAGAGAATTAGGTCACGTTTTGGATGAGTGACAGTCAGTTCTTCATTGAAATTAATGTTGATAACTATTTTCCATCAATCGCGCTATGCAAATATGGTAGAGTGATCAACATTTTTTGGCAGATCAACCTTGTTAAAGCAAATTATAAGCGCGCAACAAGGCGGGAAAGCGCGAGGTGCAAACATGAGCACTTCAAGCATGTAGAAGTCAATAATCGTCACCTATCCAGTAGGCCGGGACTAAAATCCAAGAATATTCTAGAAAATACAAATTGTTCTTCCACCAGGCTAGTCCTTCAAATATCTTCAAAGTTTGAATTGAGGATTTTATGCGTAGTGAAAAATTAGTAGTACATGGTGCTCGCGAGCACAACCTGAAAAATGTAAACTTAGAACTTCCAAGAGATAAATTTATAGTAATAACCGGTCTGTCCGGATCTGGTAAAACTTCCTTAGCCTTTGACACCATATATGCCGAGGGGCAACGTCGTTATGTTGAATCACTCTCTGCTTATGCACGTCAGTTTCTCGGTCTCATGGAAAAACCAGATGTGGATTATATAGACGGCTTATCTCCAGCTATCTCAATTGAGCAAAAATCAGCTGGGCGCAATCCCAGATCAACTGTTGGAACTGTGACTGAAATTCATGATTATCTCCGACTACTGTTTGCGCGAATAGCTAAACCAGAATGTTATAATTGCGGACGACCAATTACCCGGCAAACTGTTCAGCAGGTGGTTGACTCGATATTAAATCTAAAAGCTGATGCCAATATCCAAATTCTATCTCCTATAGTACAGAGCCGTAAAGGCGAGTTTAAAGAAATATTTAAAGAGATTAAGAGAGAAGGTTTTGTTAGAGTACGGGTAGATGGTAAGATTCAAGAAGTTGGTAGATCCATAGTTCTAGACAAAAACAAAAAGCATAAAATCGAAATTGTTATAGATCGTCTTGTCATCAATGAAGAGTTTAAAGACAGATTAACAGATTCAGTCGAGTTAGCGTTAAAACATGGTACCGGCATGGTTATCATCGATGTGGTTGGAGAAGAGGAGCATGTTTTCTCTGAGCATTATGCTTGTCCCTATTGTGAAATAAGCTATCCAGATCTTGAGCCACGTTTGTTTTCGTTTAACGGACCGTATGGAGCTTGTCCCAGTTGTGATGGTCTAGGCATGCAAACCAGTATGGATATAAATCTCATCGTTCCAGATAAACGAAAATCATTATTACAGGGGGCAGTAGCTCCACTTGGTGAACAGCCCCGAGGAAACTGGTATGCTGCTATCCTTAAAAGCCTGGCATCTCATTATAACTTCAAGTTCACCCAGCCCTGGAGCAGCATTAGTGATGAGGCCAGGGAAGCCATTATGCGTGGTACTGGCGATAAGAAGATAAAGATGGCTTATGAATCTGATCGCTGGAAGGGTGAGTACGAAGGTGGTTTTGAGGGGGTCATTCCAAATCTTGAACGTAGGTATAAACAAACCACATCTCCTGGGGTAAGGAAATGGATTGAGGGCTATATGAGTTCTCTTCCTTGCGAGACCTGTGGTGGCTCACGACTACGTATCGAGGCAAATCATATACTCCTCGGAAATAAAAGTATAACTGACTTGAGTTATTTGCCCATAAAAGAACTGCAAATATTCTTTAATGAATTAAAACTCACAGATACAGAAGAGCAAATTGGAAAACAAATCTTAAAAGAAGTTAAAGAAAGATTAAGTTTTCTGGTAAATGTGGGATTAGATTATTTAAACTTGTTTCGAACAGCAGGAACTTTATCTGGTGGTGAAGCCCAGCGCATAAGACTGGCAACACAGATTGGTTCACAGCTAGTGGGAGTTCTATATATTCTAGATGAACCCTCCATTGGCCTCCATCAAAGAGACAACAGAAGACTTATTGAGACGTTAAAACATTTACGTGATCTGGGAAATACAGTTATCGTTATCGAGCATGATCAGGAAACCATGGAAGAAGCAGACATTCTGGTTGACATGGGTCCTGGTGCTGGTGAGCATGGTGGTGAGATTGTGGCTTTTGGTCCACCGAAATCTTTTTTGAAAAACAAAAAGTCTCTGACAGCCAAATACTTGACAGGTGAGTTGTCCATCCCTGTCCCCATGCAAAGAAGAGAAGGTAAGAACAGTAAAATTTCATTAGTGGGGGCACGTGGCAATAATCTGCAAAAAATTGACATTGATTTCCCCCTTGGAAAATTCATTTGCGTAACGGGTGTATCAGGTTCAGGTAAATCATCACTTATAAACCAAACCCTTTATCCTGCAATGGCCCGCTCCATCTATAATACCAAGATTACAACCCTACCCTTTGATCGCGTTGAAGGTCTAGCTTATATAGATAAGGTCATCAATATTGATCAATCCGCCATTGGTCGCACACCTCGCTCAAACCCGGCCACCTACACAGGCTCTTTTACCTTTATAAGAGATCTTTTCTCCCAGCTACCTGAAGCGAAGTTGCGTGGTTATAAACCCGGAAGATTCTCATTTAATGTGAAGGGTGGTCGCTGTGAAAGTTGTCAGGGCGATGGCATTCGTAAGATCGAGATGCACTTTTTGCCTGATGTATATGTTCAATGTGAAGACTGTAAAGGAAAGCGCTACAACCGGGAAACTCTCCAAATTCAGTATAAGAAGAAAAATATTTCTGAAATATTAGATATGTCTGTAGAGGAGGGCCTGGGATTCTTTAAGGCAATTCCTGCCCTGAACCGTAAACTTAAAACCCTGGTTGATGTGGGTCTTGGTTATATCAAATTGGGACAACAAGCCACAACCCTTTCAGGTGGAGAAGCTCAGAGAGTTAAGCTGTCCAGCGAGCTCAGTAAGGTTGGCACCGGTCGTACTTTTTACATCCTCGATGAACCAACAACCGGGCTGCACTTTGCAGATGTAAACATGCTATTGACTGTTTTAAATCGCCTGGTGGATAAGGGCAACACTGTCTTAGTCATTGAGCACAATCTTGATGTCATCAAGTCGGCTGATCATGTGATCGATCTTGGCCCAGAGGGTGGCGATGGTGGTGGAGAGCTGCTCGCCTCAGGCACACCAGAGGAAATATCCAAGTCGGAGAGATCCTATACTGGCCATTACCTAAAAGAAATGCTCGCTAAATAGGGATGGTATAATGATAGAGCAAGGCATGACCATTCTTTATGTATCTGACCAAGAGGCTTCAAGGATATTCTATGAATCTTTACTCCAAGTCCAACCAAATCTAGATGTACCAGGTATGACAGAGTTTCACCTGGAAAGTGGTTTTGTTCTGGGATTGATGCCTATCGATGGAATCAAAAGGCTTCTGGGAAAGGATTTATTCCCCAATACAGATGGGGGGAACCCTCGTGCTGAGTTGTATCTCCATGTTGGTAATGCCCAGCAGTTCCTTGATCGGGCCATCCAAAATGGGGCAGAACTTATACTGAAAGTTTCAAAACAAGACTGGGGTGACCGTGTTGGTTATTGCCTGGATCCGGATCGGCATGTCCTTGCCTTTGCTGAAACGATTCAATAGTTGCACAGATGAACAGCCTCGCGTGCCCTTCAAGGCTTCACTTGGAAACAGCCTACCTCACCGACTATATTTGCCGGCACATTTTGAGAAGAAGTTCCAGAGACCAAAATTTAAAGAGAGACAAACGTAGATTGATTAGATGAGTGATTTAACACAACCCCAACTTTTGACCGAAGAACAGGAATTTGACCGTGCTCTGAGACCACAGAGCCTGGAAGATTTTGTAGGTCAAGAAGATGTGGTTGCTCAGTTGAAGATATTTATTGAAGCTGCCAAGCAGCGCAATGAAGCTCTTGACCATGTCCTCTTATTCGGCCCTCCTGGTCTGGGTAAAACTACCCTGGCCATGCTGGTTGCAAAAGAACTTGGTGTAAATATCAAAATAACTTCTGGACCAGTTCTTGATAAAGCTGCTGATCTGGCTGGCCTCTTGACAAATCTTGAAGATAGAGATGTCTTCTTCATAGATGAAGTCCATCGTTTGAATCACGTCGTTGAAGAATATCTCTATTCAGCCATGGAAGATTATCGCATTGACATCATGATTGATAAAGGTCCCAGCGCCAGGAGTGTTCAGTTGAATCTTGAGCCCTTTACCCTGGTAGGTGCTACCACACGGGCTGGATTACTCACACCACCTATGCGTGCTCGTTTTGGAGTGGTGCTTCGAATGGATTTCTACGAAGCTGAACAATTGCAGCAAATTATAAAACGTTCAGCAAACATATTAAATGTTCCTTTAGATGATGAAGGTGCATTAGAACTGGCCCGTCGCAGCCGGGGTACGCCACGTATTGCCAATCGACTTTTAAGGCGGACAAGAGATTTTGCCCAGGTCAAAGGCAATGGCTCCATTGACAAACAAATTGCTGACGATGCGCTTGGTATGCTAAATGTCGATGAGTACGGTCTCGATGATATGGATAAACGCATTCTCAAGGCACTTATTGAAAAATTTGAAGGTGGTCCTGTGGGTCTCAATTCCCTTTCAGTGGCAGTTGGTGAGGAAGCCAATACCCTGGAAGAAGTTTATGAACCCTTTCTTATCATGGAAGGCTTTCTGGTAAGAACAGCCCGTGGTAGACAGGCAACCCCTCATGCATACAGACATTTAGGCTTTGTGTTAAAAGCCGAGTTATCCCAAACCAACATGTTCCAAAGAAAGAAAGAATGATATATGCTGTTTGATCGCGCAAAAGCCCTGACCCTCTCTGATTTCGATTATGAATTGCCAGAGGAGCTAATAGCCCAACATCCCACTGCAAAACGTGATGGATCCAAATTACTCGTCATGGATGCCCAGTCTGGGGAAGTTAAGCATACCAAGTTTTCCAATCTCGTGGATTCTCTGAAATCAGGAGATGTCCTCGTACTGAACAATACCAAAGTTTTCCCCTCAAGACTTTTTGCCCGTAAGGATAAAACAGATACTGAAATCGAATTATTTTTGCTTCGTGAGCTGGGTAATAATCTCTGGGAAACACTGGTGAAACCTGCTCGAAAAGTGAGAGTAGGAAACAAGCTGGTTATCGAAGACAAAATTACTTGTGATGTAGTTGACAATACTGTTTCCGGTGGCCGAGTGGTTCGCTTCGACAAAAATGGCGGTGATTTTTATAAAATTCTCGATGAGGTTGGTAAATGGCCTCTTCCCCCTTACATCCTCAGAGAGGCTGATGACAAAGACAAGGATCGGTATCAAACTGTGTATGCAGAACATCGCGGTGCAGTGGCTGCTCCCACAGCAGGATTACACTTCACAGAAGCACTGATTAAAAAAGCAAGGGCCAAGGGTGTAGAAATTCAATATGTGACACTCCACGTTGGCCTGGGAACCTTTAGACCAGTAAATGTTGAAGATATCACAAAGCATCAAATGGATGCAGAGTATTTTAATGTGCCTGAAGAGACAGTTACCGCTATCAAAAAAGCCAAGGAAGAAGGTCGACGGGTTATCGGTGTTGGAACGACAGTCGTTCGTGCTCTTGAGTCAGCGGTGATGTATCCACGTGAACTTGAACCTGGTGATGGCTGGACGAATAAGTTCATCTATCCCCCCTATATTTTTAGAGTAGTTGACGGCATTATTACCAACTTTCATCAACCCAAATCAACTTTGCTTATGCTGGTGTCGGCCTTTTCATCAAAAGAGAAAATTCTTAAGGCATACAATGTGGCAGTTGAAAAGAAGTATCGCTTTTTCAGCTATGGCGATGCCATGTTTATTAGCTAAAAACATGTTTTTTGTCTTCCCGAGCGGAGTCGAGGGATACTGTCCTTTGATCTCAATGGGATTCAGGAAAAGAGTCCATATCATATGAGTAAAACATCTAATACCCATCCCATAGCTCCCAACTTCAGAATAGGAACTGGTTATGATGTCCATCGACTGGTGGAAGGTCGCGATCTGGTGCTTGGTGGTGTTAAAATTCCATTTGAAAAAGGCACTCTGGGACACTCTGATGGTGATGCGCTAACACATGCTATTGCTGATGCTATTCTAGGTGCTCTGGCTTTAGGCGATATTGGCCAGCATTTTCCAGATACAGATCCTGAGTACGAAGGGGTTTACTCCATCGATCTTCTCAAACATGTGGCCTCTCTGATTAAAAAAAATGGCTTCATGGTTTCCAATGTGGATGCAACTCTCATCCTCCAACGCCCCAAAGTTATGGAGTTCTTGCCTGAGATGCGTGAGAAATTAGCTGAAGCCCTTGAGGTTTCACCTGATCAGGTTTCTGTAAAAGCTACTACGACAGAAGGTATGGGTATGACAGGTAATGGAGATGCTGTAGCTGCCCAGGCTGTTTGTCTCCTTTCAACATTTTAGTACAGTTGTCCTGACGTGTTGGATTCACTTTTTAGTTTTATTGAACAAGCGCCTCCCTGGTTGGTTTTTGTCACTGTCTTTTTGGCATCCTATATAGAAAATATTTTCCCACCTGTTCCTGGCGATACCATCTTACTTTTTGGAGCATATTTGGTGGGTCGGGGAGACCTTTCCTTTGCCACAGCCATGGTGACAACCCTCTTGGGAAGTGTTCTAGGGTTTCTCACTCTATATATAGCTGGATACAAGTATGGCCGGGGCTTTTTCTATAGCAAACAGCAGACCTGGTTTTCACCAAACAGTATCCAGCGTGTTGAAGTCCTGTTTGAAAAGTGGGGTTACAAAGTGGTACTCATCAATCGATTTCTTGCAGGACTGAGAAGCGTGATTGGTCTATTTTCAGGCATTGGAAAACTCAATATCTGGAAGGTTATCGTCCTCTCCACAATTTCAAGTCTCTTGTGGAATGGTACCCTGATCTGGTTGGGCAGCACAATAGGTGAAAACTGGGAGCAGATCGGTGTCTATTTGAAACGCTACAATACTACAGTGACTATTCTTCTTCTTATCGTACTAAGCGCATTCTTGATTCATCGCTACGTGATCGTCAAAAAAAATCTGGCTGAAAAAGAGATCTAATCAATCGTCCCAACACGAGTTACATGCTGGAAATATTTATATATTATTTAACGAGAGTTGTTTTTTTGCTGTCTAATGACTTCTATTCTACCAGCTGAGAATTAATCACTCCCAATAGTATCAACAGCAAAGATTTAACATTAAAAATATTTCATATTAGCAACATACATCTTGCGAAAACATCATTGCCAGATCAATTTATGCGCTAGAGGTCATAAATAGACTGTATGAATTTGTGAGGAGCGAACAGAGCTCTTTTTTTACCAAGAATTGTGACAATATATCTCATCAAAAGTTCTACATAACATGAATAGGAGTTCAAGCAAAATGATTAAAAAAACGGGGATGGTACTGATTGCAGCTTTAATACTAATGAATTGCGGGGGTGGGGATACTGAAGCGGCCAAAGAAGCCGCCGCACCAAAATTGAGCCCTGAAGGACTCACACAGGAACAGCTCAAACATGGTATCGGTCCCATTGGCGTACTTACTCTCGGTCCCCAGGACGAGGCGCTGGCTGCCAAGGGAGCAGAAGTTTTCGAGCTGAAGTGTGTGGCTTGTCATAAAATAAATGAACGCCTGGTTGGACCACCACTGGCTGGCATTACAACAAAACGCTCACCGGCATTCATCATGAATATGATTCTGAATCCTGACGAAATGGTCAAGAAGCATCCTGAAGTTAAGGCGATGTTGGCTGAATTCTATGTGCCCATGACTTTTCAGAATGTCACCGAAGATGACGCACGCGCCATTCTTGAATATTTGAGGACCCTATAAATCTTTTCCCTCAAGACACAAGTGAGAGAATTAATAAACAATACGTAGGAGGAAAACGTATGAACAAAACGATGATGCGAGTAGTGGGAGTAATTCTGGTAATTGCCACCTTTCTACTCATTTCAGAATGTGCAAAAAAAGACAAACCTATATTAGGCTCAAGTGATGCAGCCTCAGCCGTCTATGTTGCTCCTGGTGACTATGATGAATTCTATGCCTTTACATCAGGTGGATTTAGTGGCCAGCTCGGCGTATACGGATTACCCTCTGGACGTTTGTTTAGAGAAATCCCCGTCTTTTCCGTAGATCCGGAAAATGGTTATGGATTTAACGAAGAAACCAAAGACATGCTCAAAACATCTTTTGGTCACATCCCATGGGATGATTCTCATCACCCAGAACTGTCACAGACAGATGGTGTTACTGATGGTCGATGGATTTTTATCAATGGTAATAACACCCCCCGTATTGCTCGGATTGATCTGAAGAACTTCGAAACAGCTGAAATCATTGAAATACCTAACTCAGGTGGAAATCATGGATCACCCTTCATCACTCAAAACTCTGAGTATGTCGTGGCATCAACACGTTTTAGTGTTCCTATTCCACAGGCTGATGTACCAATCTCCAGTTACAAAGAAAACTTCAGTGGAACGCTCTCATTCATCAAAGTGAATCCTGATGATGGGCACATGAACATTGAGTTCCAAATCATGGTACCTGGTTATGATTATGATTTAGCCAGTGGTGGTAAAGGTCCTTCACACGGATGGGCTTTCTTCTCCAGCTATAATACTGAACAAGCCAACACCTTACTCGAAGTTAATGCATCAAAGAATGACAAAGATTTCATTGCTGCCGTTAACTGGAAATTGGCCGAAAAGTATCTGGCCGAAGGCAAAGGTCATAAACAACCTGCTGATTATTATCACAACTACATGGACCACAACTCCCATTCTGCAGTTTCTGAGCAGAAAAAGAGTGTGACCGTCCTGTATCCCGCAGAATGTCCTGGTTTGATTTATTATCTACCTACACCAAAATCACCTCACGGTGTTGATGTCGATCCTTCAGGTGAATACATCGTTGGTGGTGGTAAACTGGCGGCTGTTGTCTCTGTGCATTCCTTTTCTAAGATGATAAAAGCTATAGAAGATGAGAAATTTATTGGTGACGCTGGTGGTATCCCCGTGCTTGATTATGACGCCACGATTGCTGGTGAAGTTACCAATGTTGGTCTTGGACCACTGCATACGGAGTTTGATGGAAAAGGGTATGCCTATACATCTGCTTTTATCACTTCTGAAGTGGTTAAGTGGAAATTGGGAACCTGGGAAATCGTTGACCGAATTCCTTCCTATTATTCAATTGGACACTTGATGATTCCTGGTGGCGGAAGTATGAAGCCCTGGGGTAAATATCTGGTCGCGCTCAATAAAATGACCAAAGATCGCTATCTTTCTACTGGACCTGAGTTAGCCCACGCTGCTCAGCTGATTGATATTTCAGGTGAAAAGATGAAGCTTCTTCTGGATTTCCCAACAGTTGGTGAACCTCACTATGCTCAAGGAATCCCAGCAGATCTTATTCATCCCAATACGACCAAGATCTACGAGCTGGAAAACAATACCCATCCATACCGCACACTCAGCGAGAAAGAAGCGCGTGTTGAACGGAAGGGGAATGAGGTTCATGTCTACATGACCACCATCCGTACACACTTCAAGCCTGATAATATTGAAGGTATTCAAGTAGGTGATGTGGTGTATTTCCATGTGACAAACCTTGAACAAGATTGGGATATTCCACACGGTTTTGCCATGCAGGGAGCCATAAATTCTGAGCTGCTTGTCATGCCAGGAGCCACAAATACGCTTCGCTGGGAGCCTAAAAAGGTTGGTGTCTTTCCATTCTACTGTACCGACTTTTGTTCAGCGCTTCACCAGGAAATGCAAGGTTATGTGAGAGTTTCACCCAAGGGATCGAAAGTTCCCATCTCCTTTTAAACAGATACATAAATCTGAAGCTGGGGGTCTAGGCCCCCAGCTTTTCTAAATGAACGGATGGTATTGGAATGAACAAAAACTCAAGGTGGATACTTGCGGTGGGCGCCTTACTCTTAGTGGGGACATATTTTTTCCCTCTTTGGTCCATTACTGTCGAAGCACCACAATACCCAGAAGGCTTGGGAATCTATATTCGTATCAACACTGTGGATGGTCATGCAAAAAATGACCTGAAAAATTTAAATATTGTCAACCATTACATCGGCATGCAGGAGATCGTCCCTGAATCTATCCCCGAGCTAAAATATATGCCTCCAATTGTGGCATTTCTGATCGTATCAGGACTGCTGATTGCCTGGAAGGGTGGCAAGAAAACTCTCTATCTCTGGTTGGCTTTCTTTTCACTTCTTGCGCTGGTAGGTTTGGTTGATTTTTATCTCTGGAACTACGATTTCGGTCACAATCTGGATACAGAGAACGCTGCTATTCAAATTGAGGGTATGACCTATCAACCACCTCTCTTTGGTACAAAAACCATGTTAAATTTTGTTACGACATCACTTCCCTCGTGGGGTGGTATTGCTGCCTTTGCATCTATTTTTATGGGATGTCTGGCTGCATTCCTATCATGGAGAGACAAGCAATCAGCATGATCAAATCCATGGCTCCCATATCCGTATTTCTTATAGCAATTCTACTGGTCAGTTGCGAACCAACTATCCAGGCCATCAATTACGGTCAGGATGGTTGTAGCTACTGCCGTATGACCATAGTCGAAGAACATTACGGCTCTGAACTTCTGACCACCAAGGGCAAAGCTCATAAATTTGACTCCATTGAATGTCTGGCAGCTTTTGTAATTAAAGGCGAAGTAGCGACGGAGAAGATACACGATTTGTATTTTACTGATTTTGAAGATGCTGGAAATCTCTATCCACTCCAGGATATGATTTTTGTTCAGGCTAAAAAATTGAAAAGTCCCATGGGCCTGAATCTGTCAGCCTTTCGTACCCAGAAAACTGCAGACGATGTAGCGCTCTTGTATTTTGGCGAGACTATGAACTGGGAGCAGGTTCAGATCTATGTGGAAACTGCCTGGTTAAAATAAATGCGCTTGTTCCATACCATATTGATTATCCCTATCATGAGTTCTGCTTTGTGGGCAGGCCTGGTGCAGGTCGGCTCTGATTATGGTTATGCCACAGTCGCGGAAGGTCTGGAGGCCTCCCTTTCTGGCGATACCGTTTTTGTCCATCCTGGCACCTATGTTGAAAGCGGTCTGACCGTCCCACACGCCCTCACTCTGATTGGTAAAGACAACCCCATTATCGATGGGAACCATAGCGGTGAAATCCTTACAGTAACTGCAGATGATGTAATTATTGAAGGCTTCACCTTTAAGGGCTCTGGCCTGAGTCATCTTGATGAAAATGCAGCTGTCCGTTTTGAAGAAGCCAACAATGGCAGGATCAGCCACAATCGATTTGAAGACAATTTTTTCGCCATCTATGTTTCAAAATCTGAGAACTGTCTCATAGATAATAACACCATCAGGGGCCTGGCTCAGACAGAATCCCGTTCTGGAAACGGAATCCATCTCTGGTATTGCAAAAACATTAATATCAGTGGAAATAGCATTTCAGGGCACCGCGACGGGATATATCTGGAGTTTGTGGAACAGTGTGAAGTCACTCAAAACCATAGCACGAAGAATCTGCGTTATGGTCTGCATTTTATGTTCTCAAATCATAATGAGTACAATAATAACCGATTTGATAATAATGGTGCTGGTGTGGCTGTGATGTATTCACGGCATGTGGATATGCATAACAATGTATTTGCGGATAACTGGGGGAGTGCTGCTTATGGACTGCTTCTCAAAGATATCTATGACAGCAAGATCACTGACAATCAGTTCAACCGCAACACGGTGGGGCTCTACTCTGAAGCCTGTAATAGGATACAGGTTGAAGGCAATAACTTTGAGAACAATGGCTGGGCTGTGAAAATCATGGCCAATTCCATGGACAACGTGTTTACCCATAACAACTTTATTGCCAATACCTTTGATATTGCCACCAACAGTCGTCAAAACTTTAACTCCTTCAACCAAAATTACTGGAATCGATATCGGGGTTATGATCTTGATAAAGACGGCATCGGAGACATCCCTTTCCACCCAGTAAAACTGTTCTCACTGCTCACAGAAAAAAACGAACCAGCCCTCATGCTTATGCGCAGCATCTTTGTAGAAATTATGGATCTCGCTGAAAGCTACATCCCCATTCTCACCCCGGCCACCCTCATTGATGCCGAACCTCTCATGAGGATCAACTCATGATTAATATTAAGGGATTGAAGAAGCGTTTTGGTCGTCTCGAAGTTCTCAAAGAGTTGGATGCGCAAATTCAGGAAAATACAATTACTGCTATCGTAGGTCATAATGGTTCAGGTAAAACCACACTAATAAAATGTATGCTTGGTCTTGATAAATATGATGGTGGCGATATAAGCATCAAAGATTTTAAGCTCAATGGTGACTGGAATTATCGGAGTCAAATTGGCTATATGCCCCAGGTCGCACGTTTTCCTGAAAACCTCACTGCCTCTGAAGTAATTACCATGATCTCGGATTTGCGTACAGGATCATCAACTCAGGCAGAAGAATTAATCAGCTATTTCAGACTTGTTGATGAGATGGAAAAACCGCTTAAAACACTTTCCGGTGGAACACGACAAAAAGTAAATGCAATCGTTGCACTCATGTTTAATCCGGATATTCTTATTCTCGATGAACCCACTGCAGGCCTGGATCCCGTTTCAAGCAGTCTTTTAAAAGATAAGATCAATGCTGAAAAGACTGCCGGTAAGACGGTTATCATTACATCCCATATCATGAGTGAAATCCAGGAGCTGGCTGACACTATTCTCTATTTACTTGATGGAAAAATATTTTTTGATGGCCCTGTGGATGACTTGATAGCACAAACAGGCGAAAAGAACCTTGAGCGCGCCATCGCCAAAATGATGTCCTAATGCTATGACGACCTTACTCAAAATTATCAAATATCAACTCCACGACCTCCTGAGAGGCAAATGGTTTATCATATATACTGCCGTATTCTTTTTGCTCACAGATGGTCTGTTTCGATTTGGAGGAGATTCTGGTCAGGTGGCCCTGAGTCTCATGAATGTGGTTCTTTTCATCATTCCCCTGGTGAGCATTGTTTTTGGCACCATGTTCTTTTACAATTCCAGAGAGTTCATGGAGCTGCTTTTATCGCAACCCATCAGCAGAGTCGCTCTATTTCTGGGTCTGTATCTTGGTCTCACACTCCCTCTTTCGGCTGTTTATCTCATCGGAGTGGGCATTCCATTTATGTATCATGCCGGGATAATGACAGGCGGCTATTGGATACTGCTTCTGGTCGGTGTCTCGCTGACCTGGGTTTTCACCGCACTTGCTTTTCTCATCGCAGTTTTGTCTGAACAGCGCGTAAAAGGTGTTGGAATGACCATCGTGCTCTGGCTGTTTTTTGCCATTCTATATGATGGCATTATCCTCTTTATTCTATTTGCCCTGGAAGAGTATCCCCTGGAAAAACTGACTTTGATTTTATCCCTGTTTAATCCCATTGATCTGGGGAGAATATTGATGTTACTACAATTTGACATTGCTGCCCTTATGGGGTATACCGGTGCCCTTTTTTCAAAGTTTTATGGAAATATGTTTGGATCTGCCGTAGCAGTATTTGCTCTCTGGACCTGGTGCGCGATACCAGCATGGCTTGGCTATCGAGCTTTTTCAAAGAAAGATTTCTAGGATGATATTATCTCGATCAACTGAATACGCCATCCGGCTCATTTTCTATCTGAGTGATCGTCAGCCATTACCTCAATATGTTCGCATCAAGGATGTCGCTGTTGATCTGGATGTTTCGTACCACCAGCTCGCCAAAGTGGCAAATGTCCTCATTACAAACGAAATTTTAAAATCCAATACGGGCCCTACAGGTGGGATTGATCTCTGTGATCATGCCAATAGCCTGCCCCTTTCAGTGGTACTGGACATTTTTGGGGATGTTGATATTTTTGATCGCTGTATTCTGGGTTTACATCAATGCTCAGATGAGAACCCCTGTCCCATTCACACAGTTTGGGGAAGTACTCGGAAGGAGTTGAGGTCCACTTTTTTTGACAAGACTCTAGGTGATTTAAAGACGGATGCATTAATCCCCATTTTTAAAAAGGTCGAATAAGTAATTATAGTGTTATAGCTATTAATCAAGTAGGAGGAATAAAATGAAAAACGTAAGAATCATGCTGGTGTTAAGCCTCATTGTGATGGCTTTTGTCGCCTGCTCAACAAGTGAAGATACAGCAGCGGCAAAAGCAGAGAGCTTTGCCAGAGATCATAACCAGGCTGGTGTGAAGGATGATGTATCAGACCCAAATATACTCCAGATCGCCTTGGGAAGCCCTGACCATACCACCTTGGTTGCAGGTGTTGTGGCTACTCAGTTGGAAAATGTTTTGGTCGGTGCTGGTCCATTGACAGTCTTCGCCCCAACCAATGCAGCATTTGCTAAACTGCCTGAGGGCACTCTGGAAACATTGTTAAAACCAGAGAACAAATCCAAACTGGCTGCCATTATCACATCCCACGCCTCTCCTGGAACCTATGCAGGCGATGGCTTGAAGGATGGTGACCAACTGTATATGGCCACCGGTCATTATGTTGATGTAAAGGTTACTGAAGAAGGAACCTTCGTCAATGGCAGTAAAATTCTGGGCACTGTAGATGCTGTGAATGGCGTTGTTCATGTTATCGATGATGTCTTTCTGATTGCTGCTGGATAAGCATTAAAGCTGAGGTGGGAGTCGCAGGCACAGGTTTGTGACTCCCACCCCACTTTTCAAAACCCAGGTTTTTATTTTTTCTGAATTGAAAATCTGGTGACTGGGAACCAGTAGAACTAATTTGAATTGAACGATGAGACAGAACACAACACTTAGAAAATATTTTACCCTTTTTGTGCTAACCGGATATTGCATTGGGTTAAGTTCTGTATTCCTGCCCCTCATTGAATATGCCATTGACTACAAGCGGATTGTTGCGGAAAAGTGCGAGAACGTCGCAGTTGTCGAACTAGAGTGTAATGGGAAATGCTACCTTGCCAAACAAGTCACTAAGCTAGCTGCCCCTGAAACCACTCAGGCAGGATCAAATATTGTCGTATTAAACCTGGGGATAGATCCCCACTTTTCCATTGAAGCAAGTACAACACTCAGCTTCAAATATTCAGAATTATTCCTCACACAAAACATCCCCTTTTCAAACGTAATTATAGAGAAAGTTGGCCAACCTCCCGAGTGTTAATAGGTTCTTTGAACCACCGATAACGACATTATTAACACAATTTGCAGGAGGTAAAATGAAGCTGCGTATATTGCTTATCGCGCTGGCGGGATCATTAATTATGATCCTGGGGTGTGAAGATAGTGAAAAAGATATCGACGCTACAGAGGATCTGATCCTCATTGGTAGCGCTGTAGATAATGAATTAACCGTCGATCTGTATTCTGATGAGGGGCTAAAAGTCGGCTTAAATAAACTCTATTTTGAACTTACTGATATTGCATCAGAAGACCAAATAACAGAGGCTCAAATAACTCAAAAACCCATTATGCACATGGAGACAATGAACCATTCTTGCCCTGTTGCTGGACCAGAAAGTACATCCAATTCAGACGGATTGTTTGAGAGCGAGGTCGTTTTCATCATGGCCAGTGGGATGATGGGGACCTGGGATGATACTGTCTTTGTTGAGAACTACGATGCCAACACATTTCATACCGTAGTTTTTGAGAACTTGACAGTTCAGGAAACCGACATGAAGAAGAATCTGGTCTTTGAGGATGCTGATACGAACCAGGTGATTTATATCGTCACACTCAATGGGCTGGATGATCCAAAAGTTGGCTTGAATGATTTGGTCCTGACGGTTCACAAAAAGCAAACCATGATGAGTTTCCCTGAGGTCGCCGATCTGTCTGTTTCAATTAATCCTCAGATGCCTGACATGGGTCATGGCTCTGAAGGAAATGTTGATCCAGTCTACACAGAAAATGGCAAATATGAAGGCGGTGTTGCCTTTAGCATGACTGGATATTGGACTATCGACTTTACAGTATCCCAGGGGAGTGAGGAGCTGGGTACGGTTCAATATGCAGTTAATTTCTAAATTCCTCATTATCCTGATTCTGGGCGGCAGTCTTGTCGCCCAGACTGGGATGGTTGTAGGTCAAGTGGTTGATCGATCTACTGGCTTGCCTCTGGTTGGTGCAAATATTATGGTTCAGGCCTCAAATTTGGGAACTGCTGCTGATCTGGAGGGTCTGTTTATCATCATGCTTCCGGAAGGAAATGCCATCATCTCTTGTTCAATGATAGGGTATGCACCAGTTACACATCCCGTATCTGTTATTACTGGCGAAACCAGGGACCTCACTTTTGAATTGAAGCCAGTTACGATTGAATCCAAACATTTCGTCACAGTTCAAGGGGAAAAAACCTCAGGACATATGCTGGGACATCTCCAGCAGACCAATCTATCTACGACTGAGAACCTGATATCAATGATCGAGGGAGTCAGCCTGATTGCCCGAGGAAGTTATGCCCAGGAACCAAGCATCCGGGGAATGTCCGGGGGACGGATGAATGTTACCATCAATGGTATGAAAAGTTTTGGCGCCTGTACAGATCGTATGGATCCCATCACTTCCTATGTTGAAGCCGATGCCCTCAATTCAATTGAAATCGGCAAAGGTGCCCTCTCTATTCAACATGGTTCCACAGTCGGTGGTTCCCTGAATTTGACCATGAATCAGCCAAAATATGCCTCACAACAATCAACGCACTGGCAAATAAAGGGCGGTCTTGATCATGGATCCCGGGAAAGGAAATTTTCGTTTTCCTGGAACAGGACTTCTCCTGGAAGCGGTTTATCTTTGAGTGGTGCCTACCGCAAAGCAGAGGACTATGCTGCTGCGGATAAGCAGATCGTACCTTTTACAGGTTTTGAAAAGATGAATTTGAATTTTGGGTATAAGAAACGTCTTAATCAGAAAAGCCAACTCCTATTCGAATTGGTGAGTGATGATGCCTATGATGTGGGCTATTCTGCCTTGCCCATGGATGTTGGGTATGCCCGCCTAAGAATGGCTGGTTTTTCAATCAATACCAGTGGTATAAGTCCCAATATTTTAAAAGCTGAATGGAAAGTATATGGCAATGCCATTGACCATTGGATGGATGATAGTAAACGAGAGTTACTGTTCATGGATATGCACATGGATATGCCGGGATTTACTCGTACTGCAGGTTCCTATATTGATCTACTACTAGGGAAAAGTGCCCAAAGTTTGCTCAAGTTGAGAAGTGACTTTTATTGGACCTCAAGCTATGCCGACATGGTGATGTACCCAGAAGGTTCAAGTCCGATGGAAATGGTCACCTGGCCCGGGGTTGAACGTTGGAATATGGGTCAGTTCATGGAGTATCAGTCTATAATTATACCTAAAATTAACGTCAATCTGTCCCTGCGTTATGATTTGTTCCATTCCATGGCGACCAATGAAATGGGTCAGGATGAACTGCATATATTTTACCCTGATAATGATCTGGAAAGACTGGACCATCTGCTCAGCGCCAATGCCCATCTCGCCTATAATGTCACGAACAATTGGAACTCAGTGTTGTCATTTGCATCAGGTCAACGCATGCCCACGGTTTCTGAAGCCTATGGCTATTATCTGTACAATCCAGTTGATGGGTATCTGTATCTGGGGAATCCAGATCTCCCCGTTGAAGCCAGTCAACAGGTCGAATGGCAGAACAGCTTGACATCCTCCCACGGACGCATGAGTCTGAATCTGTATTTTTACAAATTTAGCCACTATATCTTTGGACAGATCATGAGTGAAGATGCTTTCAGCTATGCAAATGGCTGGAAAAAATATGTAGATGGGGGAGTCGCTCAGATTTCAGGTTTAGAATGGTCCATATTGCACCGGTTTTCCCCTCACTTCATTTTCCAAGGAGGTGTGAATTATGAAGAGAGTTATCTGGATGATTTCCAGGATTTCCTGCCTCTTATTCCACCCTTGGAAGTTCATGGCTCACTGACCTATGAGAGCAGACGATTTTGGGTACAAATGGATACACGCGGCGCTGCGCTTCAGGCTAACAATTCTAAAGTAAGTGGTGAGAATCCAACGCCAGCATTTCTGACTCTCAACCTCAAAGGAGAGCTTGATCTTCTGCCGGGGCTAAAACTGAATCTAGGGGTCAACAATTTGACCAATCAACTCTACCATGAGCATCTCGATTGGGGTGATGTTTACCGACCTGGTAGGAGTGGCTTTATCTCAATTACCCTGGACAATGGGATTATGGGGCAATAGCCTGGATCCCCAAGAAGGTTATTTAATTTGAGTGAGACCAATTCAAGAGTTTGGAGATGATAAAAGGGTAGTGTTTTTAATTTCCAAAACCAAATTTGGCGCATGACCTTTTCACCCTTTTCAATTGAAGCTCATACAAAAGTAAATCTGGCCTTGCGTGTATTAGGCAAGCGACCAGACGGTTACCATGATTTAGATACGGTATTTCAGGAAATGGACTGGGGTGATGTTGTCCATTTTGAACCTGCTGATAAATTCACTTTCATAATGACCGGACTGAGCTTTGATGATGGTGGGAATAACATCTGTCGCCATGCCGAAAAATTGTTCAGAGAAGCCACCGGTGAAGCGCTCTCCGTAAAGATATCATTAGAGAAAAAAGTACCACCTGGCTCTGGAATAGGTGGCGGCAGTGCCGACGGTGCTGCCGTACTCAAGGGCTTGAATCAAATCGCAGGATACCCGCTTTCCACAGGGCGCTTGGTGGAGCTGGCTTTGGAGCTAGGTGCTGATGTGCCTTTCTTTATTGAGGGTGGCCTGCAACATGGGCAAGGCGTTGGTGAGAAACTGGAGAAACTTGAGTTAGGCTTTGAGGGCTTCGTCCTGCTCGTTATTCCCCCCATTCATGTCTCTACAAAACAGGCATTTGAAGCATTAAAAATACCATTGACACCCCCTAAGGCTCCGTTTACTTTTGGCCGCCTTTTAGAGAAGGCAACACTGGTACGGTTTTTTGATAACGAATTTGAATCTGTAGTTTTTCATATACATCCAGAAATTGGCGCGCTTAAAAGCGAGCTCCTTATGCTAGGAGCATATTTTGCCAGTTTGTCGGGTAGTGGCTCGACTGTGTATGGCATCTTTGACAGCCTTGATCAAGCCCGGGCTGCTCAATCGTTTTTTATAAACCGTTACCATACCCAGATCACCCTCCCCGTCATCTAAATATTGCCTTCCGGGATCGTTCAATGGTAGGACACCAGCTTTTGGAGCTGGTCATGGGGGTTCGAATCCTCCTCCCGGAACACTTTCTATTTCAAGTCAACATGTACCTGGTCCCTGACAAAAGTCAGAACTGGGACGACTTGAATAGTTACATACCAAAAACGCAAACCAACAAACGGAAATCGAGCGAATGAAACCAAAATTTTTTTGTGGCCGGTCCAACCCAGCGTTTGGACAGGCTGTCGCCAAGTATCTGGATATTGAGTTAGGGAAAATGACAATTAAGCCATTTAGCGATGGTGAGTTGTGGATCCGCTTTGATGAGAATATTCGCGGTGAAGATGTTTTTATTATTCAAAGCACCAATCCGCCTGATACCAACATGATTGAGTTGTTGCTAATGATGGATGCGGCCAAACGCGCCTCTGCCCGGCGTGTTACCGCGGTGATCCCATACTATGGTTATGCGAGACAGGATCGTAAAGATCAGCCGCGCGTTCCCATCAGTGCTAAATTGTTTGCTGACCTCATTCAAACTGCTGGAGCTGACCGTGTGGTCTCAATGGATTTACACAGTAGCCAGATCCAGGGCTATTTCAACATCCCATTCGATCACCTCTACTCAAAGAAGGTTTTGGTCGGTGCAATTAAGGATCTTGGTCTGGATAACCTGGTGGTACTGGCTCCTGATATTGGTTCTGTACCTATGTCACGCTCCTATGCAAAACTACTTGATGCCAGCCTGGCGATTATTGACAAACGACGACCAGCGCATAACAAGGCCGAGGTTATGCACTTGATTGGTAAGGTTGGCGCGAAGAATGTACTCATCATGGATGATATGGTCGATACGGCCGGTACCATGGTTGCAGCTGCAAAAAAGGCTCGAGCAATGGGAGCGCTTTCAGTGAATGCTGCAGTTACTCATGGTGTGCTTTCAGGTCCGGCCATCAGACGCTTAAGTAAGGCGCCTATTGATCGTATCCTGGTAACGGACACCATCAATATCGAGCCTAAAAAACGCATGGATAAACTGATACCCATAAGCGTGGCTCCAGTTTTTGGAGAGGCGATACAGCGGATTCATAACGAAGAATCAATCAGTGTTTTATTTGATATTTAGTATAAAGAGATAAAGGAAGTAAAAATGGCTCAAGCAAAAACAAAAGAACGTTTCGAATTGCAGATTGAGCAGAGAAGTGAATTTGGTCGGAAAGCTACAAAAGCACTCCGCAGGAATGGCTTTGTCCCCGTGAATTTCTATTCTGGTGGTGAAGAAGCTCAGTCCTATGTCATGACCGAAACACATCTCCGCGAAGCTATGCATTCAGGAGAACAAATTTTTAACATCACTATTGACGGCGAACCACGTCGAGCCATGGTGAAGGATGTCCAATGGCATCCAGTAACTGATAAAATCCTGCATATGGATTTCCTTGGTGTTCGTCTTCGGGATATCATTGAAATCCCAGTGGCAATACTTGCAGTTGGTTCTGCAATTGGTGTCCAGGAAGGTGGCGTTCTCCAGCAGCCCATCCACGAAGTAGTGGTTCGCTGTAAGGGTGAGGATGTACCTGACTCAATTGAAGTCGATGTATCTGCATTGAACATCGGTGATGGTATCCACGCCAGTGACATCCAGAATGATGACTATGAAGTGCTCCTCGCCGAAGATATCACCATTATCTCAGTTGTTATTCCACAGAAAATGGAAGAACCTGTTATTGAGGTTGATGAAGACGATCTGGAATTTGAAGATGAAGAAGGATCAGAATCAGAAGACGGTGAGAAAAAAGAAGCTGAAGCAGATAGCGACGAAAAATAATCGGTATCAAGAAGACGTATTGTGCTGCGAGCAATCATTGGTCTTGGAAATCCGGGGAGTCGGTATGCTAAAACCCGACACAACGCCGGTTTCATGGTCATTGATGAACTTGCCCAACGCTGGCAGGTCAGCTTTCGACCTGGCAAGGGCAATTATGTGTTCGCTAAAAGTACCCAGCGGGATGCAATCCTGATGAAGCCAACCACATATATGAATAACAGCGGTGAGGCCGTACGTCATTTGACAGATTATTTCAAAATCGAAGTAGAAGACTGCATGGTCGTTTTTGACGATCTTGATATTCTCTTTCCGGAACTGCGTCTGCGTAAGCAGGGTGGTGCTGGAACTCATAGAGGTATGCAATCGGTCATCCAGCACTTGAATGACATCAATTTTCCACGCACTCGCATGGGGATAGGTGGAGATCAGGGTCGGCGACTTTCTGAAGATTTTGTATTGGAGAATTATTCTAAAGATGATTTAAATGTTCTCCCCGAGCAGTTGGGTAAAGCAGCTGATGCACTTGAATATTGGCTGAAGGACGATATTGATAACACAATGAATCGCTTCAATATCAATCCCCGCAAAGCTCAGGCTGAGGATTTAGAGGAGGAAAATTAATATGAGTGAAATGATGATCTGGGTCCCTGTAGCGGGATTTGTTGCCTTGGCGTTTGCGTTTTGGAAAACAGGCTGGGTCAATAAACAGGACGAGGGTTCTGACAAGATGAAACTTATCGGCAAACACATTGCTGATGGTGCCATGGCCTTCCTGAAAGCAGAGTATCGCGTTTTGGCGATCTTCATTGTTGCTGTGGCCATTCTATTGGGTGTTGCTAATAGCGGTGAGGGAAAAAGTCCTCTGGTAGCTGCATCATTTGTTGTGGGAGCTCTGGCCTCTGGTCTGGCTGGCTTCCTGGGAATGCGCGTCGCTACCAAAGCCAATTACCGTACATCACAAGCAGCCCGTACAGGTCTTGCTAAAGCCCTGGGTGTCGCCTTTGCTGGTGGTTCCGTTATGGGTTTGAGTGTTGTTGGTCTGGGCGTTATTGGTCTGGGCGGATTGTTTTTAGTCTATCGCGAGATATTTACTGATATGAACATGGTAATGTCTGTGCTTTCCGGTTTTTCGCTGGGAGCCAGTTCCATCGCCTTATTTGCCCGTGTCGGTGGCGGTATTTATACCAAAGCTGCTGATGTTGGTGCTGACCTGGTTGGAAAAGTTGAAGCCGGTATTCCTGAGGATCATCCTCTGAATCCTGCAACTATTGCTGATAATGTTGGTGACAACGTTGGTGATGTTGCTGGAATGGGTGCTGATCTTTTTGAATCCTATGTGGGTTCAATTGTGGGTTCAATGGTTTTGGGAGCTACCATTATGGTGAGTGGCGCCCTGGCCCCTGAATTTGTGTTTCTGCCCTTGCTCATTGCTTCTGCAGGTATCATTGTCTCTATCATTGGTACCTTTATGGTCTCAGTGAAAGAGGGTGGTGATCCGCAAAAGGGTCTCAATATTGGTGAGTTCGGTTCATCCGGTATCATGGTTGTGGTGATGTTTTTCATGATCACCATGATGTTACCAGCGACCTTTACCCTCGGCGGTGTAGAATACACCAGCTATGGCGTATTCTGGGCTAGCACGATTGGCCTCGCAGCAGGTCTTGGTATTGGGTTTATCACCGAGCATTATACTGGAACCAACACGGGTCCAGTAAACTCCATCGTGAATCAATCAGCCACTGGCGCCGCCACAAATCTGATTGCCGGTCTTGGCGTTGGAATGCAATCAACAGCTATTCCCGTACTGATTATCGCAGCCAGTATTATGGCAGCTTTTGAATTTGCAGGTCTCTATGGTATTGCCATGGCAGCCCTGGGAATGTTGGCTAACACTGGAATGCAATTAGCCATCGATGCCTATGGACCTATCTCTGACAATGCTGGTGGTATTGCCGAAATGGCTCAAATGCCACCAGAAGTACGCAAACGTACCGATAAGCTGGATGCAGTGGGTAACACCACCGCAGCCGTAGGTAAAGGTTTCGCCATTGGCTCAGCAGCACTAACTGCTCTGGCTCTTTTTGCCGCCTTTCGGACCACAGTCGAAGTTATTCGTGGTGGAGACCCCATGAGTATCAGTATTACTGATCCTACAGTTATGGCTGGTTTGTTTGTAGGTGGTATGTTGCCCTTTGTCTTCTCGTCAATGGCCATGGGTGCCGTTGGTCGAGCTGCAATGGCCATGATTGAAGAAGTACGTCGTCAGTTCAAAACAATTCCTGAGCTCGCTGCAGCTTTGGTTGTAATGAACAAGTATGAAGAAGGTCAGGAAATGTCTACTGAAGACCAAAAGACTTTCGATGCTGCCGATGGTAAAGCCGAATATGGAAAATGTGTAACCATTTCCACTGAAGCTGCTATAAAAGAAATGATGATGCCGGGTCTGTTAGCCATTCTGACACCCGTCGTAGTTGGATACATATTTGGTGCTGAAGCTCTAGGTGGTTTATTGGCTGGTGTGACAGTAACAGGTGTTCTTATGGCCATTTTCCAGTCAAATGCTGGTGGTGCCTGGGACAATGCAAAGAAAATGGTAGAGGACGGAGTTGAAATTAACGGAATTAAGTATGGTAAAGGTTCCGAAGTTCATAAAGCTGCCGTTGTCGGTGATACCGTAGGTGATCCCTTCAAGGATACCTCAGGACCATCACTGAATATTTTGATAAAATTAATGTCGGTTGTATCACTGGTCATTGCACCACTGATTGCAACCATAGGCCTATAAGGAGGTTCGCTCTTGAAAAAGTATGAGTGCCTTTATATTGTAAATATCAACTTTGATAGTGAAGGAATCTCCGCCGTTGTTGCAAGAGTGGAAGAAGTCCTAAAGAACGTAGGTGGTGAGCTTGCAAATACCCAACATTGGGGCAAGCGCAAACTGGCCTACGCTATCGATAAAGAACGCTATGGAAATTATGTTTTAATGCATTTTCAAGGCGAAAACCCAGATATCTCAGAGCTGGCACGTGAGTTTGAAATTGAAACAGGTGTCCTTCATTATATGACGATACGTCTAGATGAATTTCCTGATTTTGAGACACTGGCTGTTCCACAGGCTTTTGAAGCTGATCGTGGAAGACGTCCAGGAGGTAGGGATTCTAGAGATTCAAGGGACGGTCACAGACCAAGACGCTATGAAGAGCAAGAAGCTGCAGCACCCGCACCGGCTGCTGAAGCCTCGGACGAAGTAGTTGAGGAAGACGCAGAAGTGGCTGAAGTTGTAGTTGAAGCAACTGAAGAAAAATCTGAAACAGCCGAAGTGAGTGAAGAGACACCGGTTGAAGTCGCAGAGGAAGCAGCTGAAGAAGTTGCTGAGGAAGTTGAAGTGGCTGAAGAGCCAGCAGCTCCTGAAGCAGAAGTTGAAGAATCCGCTGACGAAACACCTGAAGAAGAAGCTGAAAAGCCTGCTGACGCAGAGTAATCGGCCGGATTAGAGAAAGAGAGTATTCTATATGAAAATGTTCACCTATAGAAAAAAGATTTGCAAATTCTGTGAAAACAAGAAAATGGAAATTGATTACAAAAACCCCTCTATGCTACGTCGCTTCGTGACAGAGCAGGGCAAAATTTTACCTCGTCGTATTACAGGTACTTGCGCTCTGCATCAAAGAGGACTGGTCACAGCTATCAAGCGCGCACGGAATATTGCTTTATTGCCATATACCAATGACGTAAAGAACGCCTAAGAGAGAGGATCTGATCATGAAAATAATTCTACGTGAAGATGTCGAATCCCTGGGTCTGGCTGGTGAAACCGTCAATGTAAAAGATGGCTTTGCCCGCAATTATCTTATACCACAAAAACTGGCTTATCCAGCTACCCGTAGTTTCTCTCGTGTCTTTGAAGAAGAGAAGAAATTAAAGGACAATCGCGATGCCCGTGCTACCGCACAGGCTGCACAACTGGCTGCCAAGCTTGGAAACCTTTCCCTGGAAACCTCAGTGAAGGTTGGTGAGGAAGATAAGGTCTTTGGTGCTGTAACTGCTGCTGATATAGCAGAACTTCTGGCCGGCAAAGGCTACGAGATTGACAAACGTGACATCCTGCTTGAGGAGCCCCTCAAGGCCTTGGGCATCTACAATGTCCCAATCAAGGTTGCTACTGATATCAAAGCTGAAGTCAAAGTCTGGGTTATCAAAGAATAAGCTGACTCCCTGACTGTTATGAATGGGGTGAAAGTGATGGTTGTTCTCTCAACTTTCATTTTCACCCCGTTTTTTTAGATACCACGAATTGATAAAAAAGATGGCATCCATTGAAACGATTCTCATTTCATATTTTTAGTACACGAGAAGCCTACTTCATGGTGGTCTCAAGCATGTTTCTTGGTTTGTTTGTGGGTCTCAGTCTACAGAATATGATATCTGGAATGGAGAATACTGCCCTCCTCGATCGGCTTATTATGTTTCTCGGAGAAGTAGCCATACTTGTTCCGCCACTCTTCATTTTAAGCCAGCGCAAAGTAGCCCTTCTTGATGTATTGCCCCTTCAAAAAGTATCACCTGTTACTGTTGGCATGTCGGTTCTGTTTATTTCAGGTGTGATTGGTTTGGTCTCAGTGTTTGAGGTTCTCATTTTGCCGTATTTTCCCATACCAGATTTTCTTCAGCAGATGGATGAGACCCTCTTTGATGGTGGCGTCCTGGCTAATGTGATCCTGATTTCAGCGGCAGTCCTGGTGGCTCCCATTGTTGAAGAATTTTTATTCAGGGGGCTCCTTCAACAAAGTTTGTTTTATCATTTTGGATCAGTGATTCCAGCCATGGTCATACCAACTATCATTTTTGCCCTCTTCCATGTGGGATATCTCTTCTACTTTCCAGCAATGGTAGAACTCATCGCCCTGGGTCTATTGCTGGCATGGATCATGGCTAAAACGGGGAATATTCTTATCCCCGTGCTCACACATGCCTTATTTAATTTTTCAGCATTTTCAGGGCTGTTTCTGGGCCTGGATGAAGAGACTGCTTCTCTGGCTGATCTGGGGTGGACCTGGATCATCGTTTCCTCAATCCTTTTTATCGTGGGTTGGATATATTTTAAAAGTATGAAAACCGTGGTTTGCGATGAAGTCTATTTGATTCCGTTGCCCCATGATGTGGAACAGTAGGATGATGGATTTAAGCAAAATCCTGGCTATAGGAACAGGTGGTTTCCTTGGTGCCGTCGGTCGTTACTGGATCAGTGGTCTTGCCCAACGACTTGGCGATCGCTTTCCCTATGGAACCCTATCAGTAAATCTCCTGGGAAGTTTCATTCTGGGCCTCTTTGCCACGCTCTTCCTGGAGAAGATGATCGTGAATCAGGAGGTAAGATTATTCCTACTGGTAGGATTATTAGGGGCTTTTACCACGTATTCAACTTTCTCATGGGAGACACTCAATCTTGTGCGAAGCGGGGAATGGATGTTTGCCGGTTTAAATATTCTGGCCAATGTTGTGGGGACACTTATTGCTGTGTGGGCGGGAGTAAGTATCGCTAAATTGTGGTGATTTATACCCAGGAGCTGTGATTAAACTCCATGAGTATCCCTTCGCTTCAAAGCTTTCTCTTTTTACATCGAAATAAACAAAATTAACGAAGTAATTTGATTTCTAGTTTCTAATTCGTATCATTCGTCCTGTTCGCCTGCCTTTACCGAAGCAGCTATGCGCAGGCAAGTTGTGAAGTTTTAATGATCAACCACGATGGTAGGCTGAGGACAATGATGAATGAAGATTATACAGGAAAGAAACTTTGCATATTTATTGGAGAAGATGATAAGTATGACGGTCGAGCTTTGTATGAACTCCTCCTTGAGGTAGCCCTGGAGAATGGGTTGTCTGGCGGCACTGTCATTCGGGGCAGAGAAGGTTTCGGCGCCCATGGTGAAATTCATTCAATGAAAATACTGCGTCTGTCTGAAAATTTACCTTTGATACTGGAATTTGTAGGAAGAGCCCAAAAAATTGATGCCTATCTTGATCAAATCAAACCCATGCTTAGCGAAGGGCTGGTTACCAGGACAGATGTTGAAATAAGTAAGTTCAGGAACGATGATGGCCTATAATGTTCTGGCTAGTGCTATGAAGCTGCTAATTGTTGTTTGGGCTGGCGTGAGCATCCCTACATTGTGATGATGAAAATGGAATTACAATATGCTTGAAAATTTCGCAGGACAGAAACTCTGCATTTTTATTAGTAAAAACGATAAGTACGAAGGAATCGTCCTTTATGAGTTGCTTTTGGAGATCGCTTTCAACAGCCGCTTGTCAGGTGGAACTGTCACCATAGGTGATAAGGGCTTTTTTGGAGCTCAAGATGAATCCACAAAGTTAAAGATCCTGCGTTCATCTGAAAACTTACCTGTGGTGTTGGAGTTTCAAGGTAGGACGAATAGAATCAGTAGATATATCGAACGTATCGAGCCTCTTATAAAAGAAGGTCTTTTCACTCTAGCGGACGTCCAGATCACCAAGTTCAACTTCACAGATGAAGACGCTGATGATGTTGAGGTTCAGAAGAACGAGGATCAGTCAAAAATATTTGATGAAGACAAAAATGTGTCAGATATGTCTGAATCACAACAGGAAGATACTGATGAATCTTTAGATGTTGATGAGAGTGATTCTGTTACCTCTGATTCTGAGGTACCGGGTGATGCAACCAGTCAGCCCGAAGACGACGAGCCAGATGAGAATCAAAATATAGAAGATGACCTTAATGATACTCCTGAACCTCATATTGAGACGCCCTCTATTGATGATGACGATAGCGATGGTATCCATGCCACACATGAATTAGAAACTGATCAAGAGGAAATACCTGGGGATGGTGAAATTGAGTCCTCTGATCCTCCCTTTCAAACAGATTCGGTTAACGAAGAGGAGAGGGATGATGAATCAACTCCTCCGGCCTTCCAATCGCTAGATGACGATGAAATCCAGGATGAACCCGTAGAGGATGAATCTGAAGTGGAAAGTGACTCTTCAATAGACGAAGAAGATGAAGAGGATGCTCCAGCTTTACAATTGGCAGATCTGAGTGAAACCAAGGCTGAAGATGATGATGGGGACAGTTCGGAATTGGATGATCCAGACAAGACAGAAGAGGATACATCTGATAGTTCTGAATTTACAGAATCACAGACGGAAGATGAGTTTGACGAATTATTTGATGAGAGCAACGAAAAATTTGAAAGTAGCTTTGACGATATGCTTAAACAGGCCGGTGAAGCTAGCGTAGATGATGCTGATTTAGATTCTGAGCATGAAAAAACACTTCATAAAGAGTATGAGGAAACACCTCGTGATGAGTCAAGTGGAGCTGATGCCGATTTAGATTCTGAGGATGAAAAAACAACTCAGCAAGAGGACGGGGAAACACCTCATGATGAGGCCAGTGAAAGTGCCGATGAAAAGAATAGCAAGGAAGAAGATATGAAGAACTATTTTTCCAAGCTTTTTAAAAAGTGATTAAACCAAAGGAGATATATATGAAAAAATTGATGACACTGCTTGTAGCTTTGGGACTAATAGGGATGCTAAATCTTGCCTACGGGCAGACCTCCTATTCCACATCAAGGGCATCAGGAACCATCATGATTTCCGGATCCGGAACCTACCAGACTGACCTGAGTGAAGATTTAAGAGCATCCGACTGGGGGATTAACACGGATCTCGCCCTCTTTCTGTTTCCACAATTTGCTGCTGGAATTGATCTTGGTTATGGGAAGTCCATGCAGGAGCTGGATGACGTAGATGATCCAGATGTGGAGAAAATCATTACCTTGTCTCTGGGCCCAAGGGTTTATTTCTTTTTTGGTGGCAAGAAGAGTGAGTTAACCCCCTTTATCAAGGGTGGAGCCAACTATCTTGTGAATAAAAGACTCTTTAATGATGAAGAAATATATAGAGATGAATCTGAATTAGGTCTCGTTGCCAGCGCCGGTCTACTTTTAAACCTGGCCAAAAATGTGGGCCTCACAGTCGAAGCTGAATACAATTTTGAAAAAGGTACAGATGTTGATGATATCGATACCCAACAACTACTGGTAAAATTTGGCATTAGATCTTTTCTGGGAGAATAAAATAATTTCTGGACGTTGAGCTTGTCGACACGTCCAGAAAAGAACCAATGGCTGAGCTAGCCAGTGCTGAGTTTATCGAAGTATCGAAGCCTTCGGCTCTTTTTATTAATTACTGGGATTAGAAATGATATCAAGCTTTAACGAACTTCATCAACTGGTTAAGGGGTCCGCACCCAAACGGGTGGCCCTGGCTGCTGCTGAGGATCCAGTTCTCATTCAAGCGGCCATGAGAGCCCAGGAAGAAGGTCTTGCTCGCTTTGTCCTGTTTGGGGGTTCTCGAAAAATTGAATCCCTCATTCCCCCGGGAGTCACCAGCTTTGAAATCATCGATAGCCAAAATCCTGCAGTCGATGCGATTAAGTATATCCGCGCGAATAAAGCTGATTTGCTCATGAAGGGAAAAATTCAGACAGGAGATTTACTGCGTGCCATTCTGGATCGGGATATGGGTTTGCGACAAGGTGAACTTTTAAATCATATAGCAGTCATCGAGTCTCCCCATTATCATAAATTGCTCTTTATCAGTGATGGAGGGATAAATCTTCATCTAGATGAAAATGTGTACCGACAAATGGTCGCAAATATTACTCATTATCTCAAGTTGTTGGGTTTTGAAAGACCTCATTTTGGAATGATGACTCTGGTTGAAACGGTGAGCGAGAAAATTCCAGAGACGATTATAGCCCAAAAAGTAGTTGAAGCTTTGTCAAAAACGGTCTCGATTGAAGGACCCATAGCACCTGATGTGGCACTATCCCGTGAGGCAGCCATCAAAAAGGGGTTGGATTCTGAAATCGCTGGAGAAATTGATGTCTTTCTTATGCCCAATACAACAGCGGCCAATCATCTCGTGAAGGGGCTATCAGCTCTTGGGGGATGCAAGGTTGGTGGGGTAATCGTGGGAGCCAGCGTTCCAGTGATTCTTTTAAGTCGCGCAGACGATGCAGAGACGAAATATCGCTCAATCCTGCTAGGCCTGGTATAGGGGAATAGAGGAACCCAGGTGATAGAGACTACACGAGTGACTTGAAACATGGCAATTAAGATTAGGCTGCATACTCTATTGAAGTGAGGTCCGGTTTCAAGACATGGGTAACACAATAATGTCAAGACATAGGTAACACATTATTGGGTTAAACTGGGTCAACACCGATAAAAGGAGGTTGCCCATGCCCTGGAAGGAGCGGTTAATAATGGAGGAGCGCAAGAGATTCATTCACGCGATTATGGAGTCCAAGCAGTCATTTAATGCCACCTGTCTTGAGTTTGGGATCAGCCGAAAAACGGGCTATAAGTGGCTACACCGATTTGAAGATGGTGGATACCCCGGTTTGGAAGATCAAAGCCGACGTCCCAACTCCGCCCCTGGTCAGTTGCCAGAGGGAATAGTCTGTGATCTGATCAAGCTAAAACTTGCTCACAGCAGCTGGGGACCCAAGAAGATCCATACACTATTTTCTCGGATTCATGGGGAGACCACTCCCAGTCTAAGCAGCGTAAATCGGATATTTATGAAGGCCGGATTGGTTAAAAGACGACGTGTTCGTAAAACCTCCAGTGGTCGGTTGACAAGTAGTATTCGTATACAGTCACCCAACGATGTTTGGACCATTGATTTTAAGGGTTGGTGGCGAACTCGTGCCAGGGATCGGTTTGAGCCGCTGACAGTGAGAGATGCTTACAGTCGCTACTTGCTGGAGGCACGGTCATTACCTGACACGACAACAACATCGGTGCAACAGGCCTTTGAGAGACTCTTCAAGGAGTATGGCTTGCCTCGGGTGATCCACAGTGACAATGGTGCTCCCTTTGCTTCCAGATCCAATGTCCGAGGTATCAGCAAATTATCGGCATGGCTTATCTCTCTGGGCATTCATATTCATCATTCCCGACCAGGACACCCCCAGGACAATGGTGGTCACGAGCGCATGCACAAAGATTTAAAGGAAGAAGTACAGGTCAGATATTTAGGGGATGCCAAGCTGTATCAGGCGGAGCTGGATAGGTGGCGGGATGAATTTAATACCATACGCCCCCACGAAGCCCTGGGGATGAAAACCCCGGCAGAAATCTATCATCCATCAGAACGAAAATACAAGGTGGCACCTGACCGAATTGAGTATCCGAGTGATTATCAGGTACGGAAGGTCTCGGCGTATGGTGAGATAAAGATTAAGGGGAATAATTACTTTATTACAACAGCTCTACGAAAGTACATGCTGGGGTTGAAAGTGGTGAATGCATCTCAAATGGCAGTCTATTTTGCATCAGTATTCCTGGGCAAGGTCGATCTGGAGACTGTCTCATTTACACCCTATCAGAATGAAATGAGTTTTGAAAAATAAATGGATGACAAAATGAAAAGTGTTACCTATGTTGAGAGACAAAAGTGTTACCTATGTCCTGATTTTACCGTGATTTTCCTTAGACCTTAGACCTTAGACCTTAGACCTTAGACCTTAGACCTTAGACCTTAGACCTTAGACTTTCGCCCTTGTACCTCACCACCCTTAGTCCCTCTGAACCAGCCCAACTCCTTCAGTTTCAAACTGTTTAACGGCTTCATCACTTAAGGGATGTCGGGACATATCCATAAGCGTTGAATAGGGCAATGTGAGGTGGTGCGCTCCTGCTAAAAATGCCAGGGTCGCTTCATCAGGTGATTTCAAGCTGGCAGCCAGAAGCTTGGTTTGACTGTCTTTCAATATTGCAGCAATATCTTCAATCAATTTTAATCCATCACCCATAAGTCTTGTGGCTCTATTTACATAAACTGCCAGGTATTGTGCACCGGCTTCTCGTGCGACCAGGGCTTGGGCAGGTGAATAGATGGCTGTGGGACAACAGGGTATGCGAGAGGATAGTTCTGAACACAGTCTGAATCCTAAATCAGTGGGAGGTAATTTAATTA
The DNA here is from genome assembly GCA_016784025.1 of Fidelibacterota bacterium. GTDB lineage: Bacteria > Fidelibacterota > UBA8477 > UBA8477 > JABMPR01 > JABMPR01. The sequence goes on from JADHVL010000003.1 coordinate 118,991, forward strand.
CCAGTTGCTTCTCCAGGAGTTCCAGAGTCTGGTGGGCTTCGGCAATAGATGATTCAAAGCTATTTGAAGTCAATTGATAAAAGATAGGTCCATCATTCAATTTTCGAAGGGCTACGAATAAGGCTTTGAGCTCCAGATCTGATTGAGCCAGTAGCAGTGGGTTGGTTGTGATACCCTGAACCCACCCCAGTTCCAGAGCTGTTTTTATCTGTATCAGATTTGCTGAATCGATAAAAATGGACATATCTCTTCTCTCCTCTTCTTTCAGCTTCGTTTCACTCCGTGGTTGTGTCCCAATCTTTCATCTCAGAGCATCAAATCAAAATATTATTTGATGCCAGCCACGGATTACATTCCAGGCATGCAGAGTTCAAGTCCACAACAGATTCATACGCGCAATACCATACTTAATGCATCTGGCGAGGGCTTGTGGGGTTTTGCCATGGCGTTTCATAATATGAATTCAGTCATCCCCATGTTTTTAGCTCAATTGGGGGCTTCGGCATTTGTCATTGGTCTCATACCCGGTGGATTTATTTTACTGGTGGCTGTACCACAAATACTATCTGCCACACTTTTTCGAAACTCTCCCCACATAAAAAAATTGAACGTTGGTCTCCATTTTGCCATGGCTCCCATAGCGTTCATGATTGGTCTGGCTTTTTACCAATTTGAATTTGTCGGTCAAACAGGAATCATGGTTTATTTGATTCTTTGGGTGATCTGGTCTCTGGGGGTGGGCTTTTTGGTGCCTGTTTGGGCTGATTTTCTGGCTTCGGTCACTGTTGCGGGACGCCGGGGACGATTTTTTGGAATTACATTCACAGTGAATGCCATTTGTGGAATGGTGGGAGGCTATGTTCTTAAGGAAGTATTGGCAATTGAGACCTTAAGCTTTCCACGAAATTTCGGTACAGCCTTTTTGATCATGACAGGGGCTGTTCTGGTTGGAAATGTCTTCTTTATTTTCATGCGGGTTATTCATCTTCCTTCAGTAAATACTGAAAAGGTTGAGAGATGGTGGCGGCGCTTGAAAGCCATTTACATGGATGATAAGAATTTTCGCCATTATGTATACAGCCGTGCGCTGGCAGCAGCCACGATGATGCCCCTGGCTTTCTATGGAGTCGATCTGCAGGATCGCTTTGATCTGCCCCTGAGCGCCGCGGGAACCTTCACCTTCTTCCTGGTGGTAGGTCAGGCCATCTTCAATATCGTCTTTGGGTATCTTGGAGACCTCTTCGGTCGTAAAATTGCAATCAGCGGGTTTTTTGTTGGTCATTTGCTGGCAGGTTTGACTGCCATCCTGGCCTCTGAACCCTGGATGGCATATCTGGTGTTTGTTTTTATAGGCATGGGCTTTGGAGCAGGACAGTCTTCGTTTATGGTTTTTGTCTATGAGTTCGCCGGGGAAAAGGGTGACCGGAAATTCTATTATGCTGCTCTGGATACAGCCATCGCGCCATTTATCATTATATATATCTCCATTGCTGGATTGATCGTCGAAACTCTGGGGACCACTTCTCTCTACACGCTAAGTCTGGGATGTGTACTTCTCGGCCTGTTTGTTTTTATTTACAAAGTCAAGGCTCCAGCTACCACCTAACCTCAAATACCAAAAACCTGGAGGGTATTGATAAGCAGAAGGATGCTTCGTTTTTATTGTTAAAACGCGCATAACGCGCAAATATGTTGTTCTGGAGCAATTCATGTCTATATTTGTCATGTATAAAGAGAACAACTGACAGATTTGACAATGAATATCGGAGTTTGAAAATGAAAAATTTAGTATTGAGCATCCTATTATTTAGCGCCACCACCCTTTGGAGTCAGGGAAGCAATTCCATCCAGGGCAAGGTGATGGATGAAACAACCCAACAGCCAATTATTGGTGCAAATGTAATTGTAGAAGATGCCAATCGCGGCTCGGCAACAGATGTAGATGGCAATTTTTATATCCCGTCCATATCAGTTGGTACCTATCGCTTACGTGTTGACTATATCGGTTATACCTCACGGATCATCAGTGACGTTGTGGTAAAGTCTAACAGACCAGCTGTGATCAATATTGAATTGCAGGAAACCATCCTTAAGCTAGAGGCTGCTGTGGTAGTTGCCGAATACTTTACCAAAAGTCCTGATACACCATCCAGCACACAGGTGCAGTCAAGTGAGGAGATCAGAAGATTGCCTGGTGGCTTTGAAGATGTTGTCCGGGCGATTTCAATACTCCCAGGTGTGGCCCAGGCTGATGGTGGCCGTAATGATCTAATTGTTCGTGGTGGAGCCCCAAGCGAAAACCTGTATATCATCGACAATATTGAAGTCCCTAACATTAACCACTTTGGAACCCAGGGTGCCAGTGGGGGTCCCCAGAGTTATGTAAATCTGGATTTTGTGGATGAAACATCTTTCTCAACCGGTGGTTTTACTGCTAAATATGGTGATCGCCTCAGCTCAGTTCTGGATATCTCATTGCGTGAGGGTCTCAGTGATCAACTCGCTTCCAAGATAACCATCTCAGCCAGTCAGTTTGGCTTCAACCTGGAAGGTGCTTTACCACAAAATGGTAATTTTCTTTTCTCAGCGCGTCGTAGTTATCTAGACTTTCTGTTTAAGGCTGCAGGATTTGGTTTTGTACCGGAGTATTGGGATTTTCTTACAAAAGCCACCTTCGATTTGAATCAAACAGATCAGATTACCTTCCTGGGTATTGCTGCCTTGAATAATGTGAAGTGGTTTAATGAAACCAAAGAGCAGCGCAATTCAAATAGCCAGATTCTGGGAAGTAACCAACAGCAGTTCGTCGCCGGAATCAACTACAGACATTTAATGAGTTCTGGTATCTTTACAACTAGCCTGAGTCAGGTAAATGTGGAATATGATTTTCTCCAAAGGAATGCTGATTTAACCCCCATTTTCAGCAACAGCAGTTATGATCGTCAAACTTCCCTCAAATCAGATTTGACCTGGAAATTGAACAAATCGCTGCGCCTCAGTACAGGAGGAAAATTAAGCCGAGTAGATTTTTACTCAGATCTGGTTCTCAACCAAAACGATATCCCTGGGGTTGGCACCTTAAGTATTGAAGAGGAGTATGCAAAAGTCGGTTACAAATCGGGTGTTTATGGACAACTGTCCCAGCGATTCTTGCGCTTCAATTACACTGCCGGCTTGCGTGTAGATCACTCAACTTTTTTAGATGCAGCGCCAGTGCTTTCACCCCGTTTTTCCATGAACTATAAGTTGAGCGGTGATCTCTCGGTTTCGACCAGTGTGGGGAGATACAACCAATATCCAAGCACGATCTGGCTGGTTTCCAATGAGACCAACCGCGATCTTGATCCTATTCAAGCTGATCAGCTTGTTTTGGGTCTGGAATACCTCTGGCGTTCAGATACAAAAGTCACTCTGGAAGCTTATACCAAACAATACAGTAAGTACCCAGTCAGCCTGACTCGCGATTATCTTGTCATGGTGAACACCGGTGCTGGATTTGGTGGTTCAACAGAGGGTTTTGCTTCCTTTGGTGTTGATCCGCTAAGTAGCGAAGGTACAGGCTGGGCACATGGTCTTGAATTCTTTGTCCAGAAAAAGATGTCTGAAGTTCCCTGTTACGGCACCATCAGTATGAGTTATAACCAATCCATGTTTAAAGCATTGGATGGCATCGAACGTCCAGGGAGTTTTGACCAGACCTGGATCATGAATCTGGGTGGTGGATACGTTTTCAATGAAAAATGGGAGTTTAGCACTAAGTTCCGCTATGCTTCTGGTCGCCCCTACACACCCATAAATGATTCAGGAATGCAGATAACAGAAGCGTACAATGCCCTCCGCCTGGATGCTAATCATAATCTGGATGTTCGGTTGGATCGTCGCTGGACCAATAAAGGCTGGGGATTGATCACTTACATTGATGTTCAGAATGTTTATAACCGCAAGTCATCTTCTGCACCATCATTTGACCCCAATACTGGTGAAGTGGCTGAGAATCAAGGCTTTGGAATCTTGCCCACTATCGGAATAAGTGCTGAAATTTAAAAGTTACTAATTATCTTAAAAACGCGCAAAAGGCGAATTTTATGATGAAACCCTCAGAACAGTCCAGCTCCTATTTAAGCAGTGTTGATGTTGCCCGCATTCTGGACGTTAATGTGGCAACAGTGAAGCGATGGACTGAAGCGGGAAAACTGGATTGTGTAAAAACTGCCGGGGGACACAGGAAGTTCCTCATGCGACATCTTGCGGCCTTCGCCATTGAGCACCAGAAGTATGCTCAACATCTGCCATTGATCCCTTTTGGAAGTGAACTGAATCTTGATCTAAATGCTGAATTACTCAGAGGTGAATTCAAAGAGCTGATTCCCTTTTTTCTTGAAAAAGCAATTCTTTGTGATTCCACGATCATCCAAAATATTCTCAACAGCCTATATATGGTTCATCATGATCTAGTACTTATTTATGATGATCTCATCACGCCAGTTTTGCATGAAATCGGAAGCAAGTGGGAGCGAGGAGAACTCAGTATTACTGAAGAGCATCTGGCTTCACAAAGCATTCGAGATGCCATCATCAAAATGCAGGACATTGTTGTGAAACCCGAGATTCGTACCCAAAAAGCTTTTGTTCTGACCTTTAGTGAGGAGCTCCATGATATTCCAGCTAAAATGGTTCAACATCTTCTGGAAGTCCGTGGTTTTCAGGTACTCTACAGTGGTCAAAGAACCCCTGCAGGAGAAACATCCAGTGTCTTTGAGTCTTTCCACCCTGAACGGGTTTATGTGTCCTCTATTTTTGTAGAAAATGCGGAGCAGTCTCAAGCCGAGTTCAAAGAACTTTTGGGATTGTGCCGAGCCAACAAGGCCGAGTTATTCGTTGGGGGTTCTGGGATTGACCAATTGAAAATAAAAGAAGATGATCAGTTACATCGCTTATGGACCTTTAAAGATGTCATGCAATCCTGAATGAATTATTTGTAAAGCATCTGACATTCCGAGCAAAAATGGGTGCCTCTTTGTCCCACCTTTATCTTGGTGATTGATGTCTCACAAACCAGACATGGTTGATCCTTTCTCCCATAGACCTGTAAAGCTGCTTGATAGGTACCGCTTTGGTTGTCACCATGGCTAAAATTTAGAACCGTTGTCCCTTGAGCTTTGATGCTATCTATGAGGATTGATTGAATGGCAGCGTGGAGTTGGTTTGACCGTTCTCTGGGTATGGAAGAGGCATTACTCAAGGGTTGAATACCAGATTGAAACAGCGCTTCATCCACATAAATATTACCAAGACCGGCTAGAAAAGATTGATCCAGGAGCAGGGGTTTGATAAGACGATTTTTACTCCTCAACATTTTGTAAAACGCCTGAGGTGTAAATCCATCACTGAGAGGTTCTGGTCCGATGTGATCCAAGAGTTGCTCAGGATCGTCAGTATATTCCATACGACCAAATTTACGTGTGTCCTGAAAGTACAGACTGTTCCCTGATTCAAAATGCAGGATGACGGTGACATGCTTTTCTGGAAAAACCGGTGTGAGCTTCCCCGTCATTCGAAGATGAACAACCAGCGCTCCTTTAAGGAAGTGGATGATTATGTATTTGGCTCGACGCCGTACTCGAGTGATTGATTTTCCAACAATGGACTCATAGGGATTATCGGCCACCAGGGCCTTCTCCCAGGGGACTTCCAGATCCACGATGGATTCACCCACAATAGTGTTCTGGAGACCTCTTACAACAGTCTCTACTTCAGGAAGTTCGGGCAAGGCGGACTAAGCTTTAAGTACAAGGCTGATGGGACAGTGATCAGACCCGGTGACATTGGGATGAATTCGAGAAGCCTCTACAAGGTCTGCGATTTTTTCACTCACCAGAAAGTAATCAATTCTCCAGCCCACGTTGTTTACACGGGCGTTGGAACGGAAGCTCCACCAGGAATAATAACCTTTAGCCCCAGGGTGCTCCTGGCGGAAGGTGTCCACAAACCCAGTATCGAGATAGCGGTCAACCCAAACACGCTCTTCAGGAAGAAATCCAGAGGTCTTTTCGTTGGGTTTCGGTCGAGCCAGGTCAATATCTGTATGGGCGGTATTAAAATCTCCAACCACGATCACAGGTTTGATTTTTTCTCTTTTCCTGATATGCTCCTGCAAAGCGCCATAAAATCGCAATTTATAATCGAGCCGATCCTGATCCTTTTGCCCGTTGGGAAAGTAGACATTGTATAAAAAGAATTTTTCGTGTTCAGTAAGGACTATGCGGCCTTCGCGATTAAAGGCATCATCCAAAATAGCTGTTTCCACAGAAAGGGGCTCAGTTTTACACCAGGTTGCCACACTGCTGTAGCCTTTGCGCTCAGCTGAATGATAATAGGCATGATATCCCAGAGGACTGGTCAGTGATTCATCGAGTTGATCCGGTTGTGCCTTGGTTTCTTGAAAGCACATGATATCAGGTGTATCCATGTTAAACCAATCCCAAAAACCCTTTTTAACGACGGCACGAATACCGTTAACATTCCATGAAACTATGCGCATTGAAGACTCCTATATTGCAATAAAAATACTCCGAATATGCTCTGGGGGAATTGAAATATGCTCCGAGAGCGTCCCGGGTGCACTGAGACACCAACACAGCTTTTGGTTAAAGTTTTGAACAGGGGTTTTGGATTCTAATAATTATATTTTGAGGGATTTTAAATGAAACATATAACCATAAACAATAAGGTCACTGTCAATCCAGGTTCTCGTGCTATCTGGCGGAGCTGGTTGGAAAATCACCATACAGACCTTAGTGAAATCTGGTTGGTCTACTATAAAAAGCACACAGGCAAACCAAGCTTAACCAAGGCTGAAGCCAATATGGAGGCACTTTGTTTTGGATGGGTGGATAGTTTGATACAGGGGATAGATGAAGAACGCTACATGCAAAAATTTACCCCACGGAAACCCAACAGCAGATGGTCCGAGCTGAATAAAAGACGTGTGATAGAGTTGCAGGCCCAGGGTCTCATGACTCCAGCAGGAGCAAGTCTGGTTGATATCGCCAGGCAATCAGGAGAGTGGGATTTGAATCGCGAACACCCCGATATATCTGAAGTACCAGAGGTATTTATCACCGAATTGGAGAAATCAAAGACAGCGAAAGCCATCTGGAATAAATTGAGTCCAGCTCATCGTCAACAATACCTCCTCTGGATAAGCACAGCGAAAAGAGCTGAAACCAAGATAAGACGTTCCCGAAAAGCCATAAATATGATGACTTCCGGTCAGTCACCCGATACCTTGTAGACAAAGAAGGAAATGAGAATGACCCCAAAAATACTCCTCGTACCTATTGCAGCATGGATTCTGGCTTACTGTGCCCCTCAGATCGAAAATGTGGTGGAGGTTATGCCCGAACCGCCCGGCCCCTCAATCGAGATTGTAACGCGTGCTGAATGGGGATGGGTAGCCCTCACCGATACTATTCCCACCCATGAGATAAAATACATTACTATTCACCACGGTGGAGAGGATTTTCCTGAGGATAAAGATGTCATCAATTATTTGATGGGTTTACAATCCTGGAGTCGTTCTGATAAAAACTGGATTGACAATCCTTACCACTATATGATTGATCTGCAGGGGAAAATCTATGAAGCCCGTCCAATCGAATATCCAGGTGATACAAATACGGATTATGATGTACGGGGGCATGCTCTCGTTTGTGTTATGGGTAATTATGAAAACCAGATACTTAGTGGTACACAGTTTGAGCAGCTTGCTCTCCTGACGGCAACCCTGGCAGATAAGTATGGAGTAGCGAATGATCTGATCAAAAGTCACAAAGACTATACTGAGACTTTGTGTCCCGGTAAGGATCTATATCGCTATCTGGAAGATGGCAGTCTGATCCAGCGCGTTACTGAATTAAGAAAACCTTAATACATCTCACCCTCGATTATATGTCATCAAAAATAAAGCTAAAATACTTTAAGCAATCCGGTGTGATCCCTGTTTATAAGGGGAAAGTGGTTGTCATTACAGCCAGGGGCAGCAATCGTTGGATTATTCCCAAGGGTTCCATTGATTGGGAACTTTCAGCGCAGGAATCTGCTGCCAAAGAGGCACTGGAAGAGGCTGGGATCAAAGGAGAGGTTCTCCCCGATGAAATTGGGACCTATACATACGAGAAGCTGGGTGGTAGCTATAAGGTGCGTCTCTATTACATGGAGGTCACCAAGCTTAAGGATAAGTGGGATGAGAAGCATTTTCGAAAACGAAAATTATTAACTCCCAAGCAGGCCATAAAAAAGGTTGTTCCGGCGGCAGTCTCCAAAATTATGGCCAGTTATTTTCATGAGAACAGACACCTTATTAAAAAGAAGAAGCGTAAGTCCAGTAAGAAAAAGAAGGACTAGAGATATGGGGAATACTATTGTCGGTGTATGGAAGCTGCTAACAGTCGTGTACCTATCCGGAGGAGATATCACAACAATTGATCCAGCACTTCCTGGATTATTCATCTTTACAGATGAGCATTATAGCATGACCTGGATGCCCCTGAGAGATCAGCAGGAAGCCTATGCTGATCAATGGCATCCCAACGATGCTGAGAAGATTCAGAGTTACAACTCAATCGTAACCAATACGGGTCGGTATGAATTGTCTGGTTCGAAATTAACTACCCATGTTGAGGTAGCAAAGACACCTGCTTTTGTAGGTGGAACGGCTGTTTATCAGTGCGATATCCAGGGTGAGGAGATGCGACTACAGATATTGGATAATGTGGCTCACGATGGTACCCGAGATGAGGGTTACCTCAAATTTAAAACGATACTCACCCTCCAAAAAGTGGAGTGAATTCAATATCGTGACCACATCCGAAGGTTGAGGCTCTCGAAACCAGAGGACCAAAAACCCTTCGCAAGGTTAGACCATGCAAAATCGGAGACTGAGCTTGTCGAAGTCTCACTGTGACAATAACTGAATTTGACATTTCGACGGGCTCAATGTCCTGATGAATAGGAAACTATGACAAAACAAAGCAAGTGGGAAACGATCTATTCGGTGGTGAAGCAGATTCCTGAAGGCAAAGTTGCCACTTATGGACAGATTGCCACACTGGCTGGTTATTACCGACAAGCCCGTCAAGTGGGATATGCACTGCATGCGGTTCCATCAGATGATATTCCCTGGCACAGAGTGATTAATGCACAGGGTAAGATCAGTCTAAACCTTGAGATGGGGGGAGCGGTACAGCGCAAATTGTTGGAAAGTGAAGGTGTGGTTTTTAGCGCGGCGGGTGTGATTCCATTAAGACATTATCAATGGCAACCCACCATGGATCCACTTGGAAGTTAGCCTTGATTTTTGGATAAATGCCAACCGTTTCCATGTTCGCATTCATAAACTTTTAATTTTACACTCTGCTCTTTACGCAGATGCCCAGCTCGTCTCAGGGCATCACGTTCAGTGGTATAGGACTCTTTCAGCGAGCCATCTGCGCCACGACAAATCGTGCAAGTCTGACTGGGTGTTTGTCGGTCTTCTGGGGATAGATGCCAGAACCCACATTTATTACACTTATAGGGAACCATGTGATTCCCGGCATAATTTAGATTGGCATGCTTCGCAGCAGAATTAGCCTCAGCCTTTGAGTCATATTCCATCAAAGGACGACGGGTTTTTTGGGAATTACAGCTCGGACTTTTTCTATTCAAATGCATCTCCAGAAGTTGGTGCTTAATCTAAAGAAGATTTTTGAGAAAGAACCATGAATATCACAACTGAAGTTTAAAAAAAGCCCCGAAACATTCCGGGGCTTTGAGATTTACCATGGTTCCTGAAAATTGACTTATGAATCCGTCGAATCTGCCTTGAGTTTGGCAACCTGATCTTGAAGTGTTCGAGTTTCTCTGGCCATAGGCGCCAGCGCTGCCAGACGAGTGACCCATTCTTCACCATCAATGGCATTGCCATCTTTCACATAGGCACGGGCTATCTCATAGATGAGCTGTGCATTCATGGGTTCTTCCATGCTAAGTGGGAGTAGAATATCTAGAGTCTGTTCTGTCTCATCAAAAAGATCATTCCAGATTGAGGCTACTTTAATCCGATCCATAATTGTTACATCTTCTCGGCCATTCTCGAAGGCATTTTCCATGTAACGATAGGCGCTGGAGTCATCGTCAAGCTGGTAATACATCTGGGCAATCTGAAGATAGAGATCCATATAGGTTACAGGAATGGTTTCGTCGGGAACCAGTTCGTCCATTTTGTGGAGAACATGTAGCGCTTTCTCACGATTCTCATCCCCTTCAAGACCATATTCGTATACAAGCTGGAGAAAACCTTTACGGTAATTTTGCAGGAGTCGCTGGACATTTGGTGGATAATAGACTTCTGGATCGTCCAGGTTGGTATATCGATATGTATCGATAATCTTGTCATACATAACATCCACATCAATACTCAAGCCTACCTTATACGGCATCACTTGATACGCCTGACCATCCATACGTAAGAAATCTCCCAGACCTATCTGATTGCTGGGGGAAACCGTAACGGCGAAATAGATGGGCTTCTTCCATTTATTCATGCGCATGATGTCAAAAATCATGATATCCTGGACCCGGAGACCACCCACGAGTTTACCTGTTTCCTGATTTCTCTGGCGTGAGATAGTAGGCTGCAGGTTCCATGTAATGCCAGTTGATCCCTTTTCAAGAGATCCAGTTTCCGGAACATCCCTGGGGGTAGTTGGACCAGGCAGTGTCATTTCCCGCTCTTCCCATCTCCAGAGACCCTGATTTTCAATTTCTTCATCGCTTAGACTTATGGAGACTTTTGGTTCCATGTGTTTCAGCTGTTTGATGTACCAAGGCGTGTTCAGAAGACTCAAATTGACTACACGCACATCTTTACGAATTCCCTCTACCTCCTGCAAATACCACAGCGGGAAGGTGTCGTTATCTCCATTTGTAAAAATGATCGCATTGGGTTCACAGGTGTTAAGCAGGTTGTAGGAATACTCCCAGGCCACATAATTTCCTGAACGATCATGGGTATGATAGTTAGCCTTGAGCATGTTTGCAGGTGCGGCCAGCAGCATAATTGCAATGGCGGAACCAAAAAACAATGGAGAGTCCTTACGCCAATCCTTGAGCTTCTCTAATACTGCTGCAGCTCCGATCCCAATCCAGATAGCAAATGCGTAAAACGACCCCACATAAGAATAGTCTCGCTCTCGAGGTTGGGGATCATCTTGATTGAGGTAAAGCAGAATGGCGAATCCGGTCAGCATAAAAAGAGCCAGCACGGCAAACGCCCGGCGTGAATCCTTGGAAAAATGATGCCCAAGACCTGCCAGACCCAAGAGGAATGGAATAGCCCAGAGTTGAGTAATATCGGAGCTGTCTCCATCTCGCCCCCAGAATTGCCATTTAAAGTAACGGATATACATATGGTTTATCTGATAGCGCCAGAAAAATTCAGAATTTGATCGATATCCATTGGTAATGACGCTCAAATTGGTCATGCGCTGATTGATATCACGACTTCCAATACCCACGACAACCTGGTCTCCATTTACAGATACGACTTCACCAATTTTTCCTGTGCTGTTGACTTTGACAATACGTCCTGGGGTGGCAGTATTTCTATTAAGCGGTGTTTCACCCCAACGATCGCGGTAAAACATGGGATAACTTCCATACTGTTCACGTTCCAGGTAGGATACAGCTCGTGATACGGTTTCCGGATCATTCTCATCAATATTGGGGTTCTGGGCTGAGCGAATAAAAATGGTTTCATAAGAGGTGAATCCCACCAGGACCAAGAGCAGGGCAATCACCGAAAGTCTAATCTCTGTAGCACGTGCTCGATAGATTGAGGGAGCAAAAAAGATCAGTGCCATGAGGATCAGAATGCTGACTGTGAATGTGGCCCCAATTGCTGATACGGCATTGTCCGTGTTCAGGATACTGCCCATGATGTTGGCCAGCTTGGGCATGCCTTTAATGATTCCGAGATAGATAATAAGATAGGAAGCACCTGCAGCTGCCATGAGCAGGACCTGTTTCCAGAAGCGACGGCGTCGTTCACCCTTAAAGACCTGGGAAAGCCCCCAGAGTCCACCACCAGTAATAGTGCCAAAAATTATCCCGAGAACCATGAGCTTGGAGCTCAAGTCACTTGCGGAGAGACGCATATATTCCATGGAGCTGGCAGGTAAGGCCATTTCAATACCAATGAGGAGAGCAACCGCCATAATTCCAACAACGGCTAATACATGCACCATCATTTCAACACCATCGTCTTTGGGATTAAGCTTAATATACATGATGAGGGCAATGAAGGGAATGGTGAGCAGATTGAGCATGTGAACTGATATGGCCAGACCCATCATATATGAAATGATGAGGATATAGCGGGAACCAGCGCCACCTTCATCAACTTTTTCAGACCATTTGAGAATCAGCCACACCACAATGGCAGTAAAAAAGATACTCATGGAGTAGACTTCCGCTTCCACGGCATTAAACCAATGGCTATCAGAGAAAGCAAGTGTCAGCGATCCCACCAGAGCACCACCATAGGCGATCCACTTGTCAGCGGCATCTTTGATTTTTCCACGCCATTCGACGACCAGACGGGCAATAATGAGAAAAAGAAACATGTTTGCAAATGCAGTGGCAAGTGGTGATAAAAGATTGATACGATAGGCAATATTGTGGAACTGGGGCTCATTTAATATGGGATCAAGGGCGGCGCCACCTGTGATAGGAAGCATGGAAATAACGCGACCCAGTAGGAGATAGAGTGGTGAGCCAGGAGGGTGGGGAACACTCAGCGTGTGTGAAACAGCGATAAATTCGCCACAATCCCAGAACGAAACCGTCGGCGCCATGGTGTCCAGGTAAATCAGAAAGGTGAATACCAGCACAAAAAGCGCCATGAGTGTTTTCACCATGTCACGAGGTTTAAGAAAATCCATTGTTGATCCTTTTTCAATTCGATGTGTAGGTAACACGGTCAATTTTATAATCTATTTGCGCCGGTATAGCTTTTGGAATGGAAGTATGTGTCCCGCCGGCTTCATCTCTGTAATTTTCAATACTTTCCCTCGCCCATTCGGGTAAGGCCAGCCAATATATATGGATTGAAGTCTGATACCAAGACGATGTTCCCTGTAAAAGTCACCAGGAAGTGGGTGTCTTGATGAGCTATAAAGTTGTGAAGAGGAAGTAATTGGAATTGCAGGGAATTCTCGAGGAAAGAATTCCCTGCACTCCGTTGTGGGATCGGGTGGAACCCAAAAGATGACTACTCAGTGGTTCTGAAGAGATACTCTCTTAATCCGAACCAGATGAGCATGGTCACCAAAAAGAGGACAGTTCCAAAAACGGTGCTGACAGATGCGATTCTGAAACCCTCCAAAACGATGGCAGGAGAAATATCTGTAGCCACGATGATTGCACCCAGAGCAGCATAGATCCCCAGGAGTTGACCGATGACTCCCAGGGCCATGGAAGAAACGCCTAATACCAGTAAGGTCTTTAAGTCAAGCGTTGCCTTACCGACAGACTTCTTCTTGATGTTTCCATAAACACGAGTTGCGATGAAAACCGCTGCAATAAAAAATACCAGGATAAGCCACATAAAGATGCCTCCTGAATGAAACCAATTAAACATGTCTACCTCCTTATCTCATTCGTCTTTTAAAAGGGGACTTTTCCTATTCCACCTTGTTTTCGATCCTAAGATATCTAATCCAAAAGCCTTATTTGAGTTTATGAGAGGAGCCGTATATCTGAAGTGACATAGAGGTGTTTTAGAGGTACAAATGGAACTTGTCGTGGTAATTTGTCAATTGGTCGCCCCTGAACTGCCCCTGGGCTAATTATTCAGCTCCATCAGCATTCATGATTATATTTAGTGTGTGAATTTTCTAAACAGACATATTGTTTCAGAAATTAGATCATCCCGTTTCATGACCGTATCACTGCATATTGTGGGCTGGCTACTGGTTCTTCTTTTTTATTCATCAGTCTATGGCCGATTTATGGGTGCTTTTGCACCTGCCTTGCTCCATACATTGATCACCCTGCCCTTTTATATCTTGCCAACTTACTACCTCGCATATTTAATCGTTCCGCGCTTTCTGCTCACCCGTCAATATCTCCGAGCTACCATCCATACAATTTATCTGATCTTGTTTACTGCATTTGGGTATATCATGACTAGTATCGTGGTAATACTCATACCAACACCTGAGTTTTTTTACATGTCAGGTCCCAACCCCATGAGCGTTGATTTGTTTATCCATCTCATTGGCATCTTTGCAGTCGTGTTTCTGGTGGCAGCCATTCGTCTTTTTCAATTACGCCAAGAGGTTGAACATGAGCGTCTCAAAGCCGAGACAGCCTTACTAAAAGGACAGTTGCATCCGCATTTTCTTTTCAACACCCTGAATAATCTATATGCACAAACACTAAAAAAATCTGATGCGGCACCAGAGATGATTTTGAAGCTATCCTCGCTACTAGATTACACGCTTTATCAGACAAGACATCCTTATGTGCCTGTGGAGAAGGAAATAGAAGGAATTCAGGCATATATCGAGCTGGAAAAGATGCGCTTTGGGGAGCGTCTTGATCTATCCTTTGAGATACAAGGACGTGTTGATGACAAGATTATTGCGCCATTGATATTCATGCCTCTCGTTGAAAACGCCTTTAAACACGGGATTGCCAGACATGACCATGAGGGGTGGATAAAAATTAGCTTAAAAGTCATGCGGGATGGATGTAAGTTCGTTGTGAGCAACTCAGTCCTGGAGACCAGGAATGAGGTCGAAAATGATTCACAAGGAATTGGCCTAAAAAATTTAAGACGTCGTCTGCAACTACAGTATGCAGATCAATATGAAATGGATATTCAGGCTGAAACAGACACCTTTACCGTTTCTTTAACCTTAAAAAACTGGGAGCCGCGACATGTCGATACGTTGTCTGCTGGTTGATGATGAACCCCTGGCCCTCGAAGCGTTGGAATCACTTCTGACCAATATTGATGATGTGGAGATCATTGAGAAATGCACCAGTGGCGTTGAGGCTTTCAAGATTTTGGGGGAGCAGAAGGTTGATTTATTGTTTCTTGATATTGAGATGCCTGAGGTAAGTGGGTTGGACCTAATCCGGAATTTGGTAGATCCACCCGAAGTGGTCTTTGTAACGGCCCATCGCGACTATGCCTTTGACGGCTTTGAGCAGGATGTTTTGGATTTTTTGTTAAAACCTGTGAGTCTTCCCAGAATCCTGAAAACACTTGATCGGTTTCGAATTCAAAGGCAAAGTTTGCCCCCTGTGATAAACGAAGAATCTGCCCAGTCGAAACCAGCATACATTACTGTCCACATTAATCGTCAAAGTCATCGGGTCGCCCTGGAGCAAATCCACTACATTGAAAGTTATAAGGATTATATCAAAATCTATACTGAGCCAGGAACCCTGGTTGTTCGTGAAACCATTGGCGGTTTTGAGAAACGATTACCCCAGGATGATTTTCTGAGAATTCACCGCTCATATATTATCCCATTAAACAAGGTGAAGGCATTTGATGCAACCCAGGTTGATCTTCCTGGAAAAACATTTCCCCTGGGTCCCCATTATCAGAGAGAGGCCCTGGCTCGTTTACAAAATTAGAAGGACTTCGTTCTAATCAGGCAATCAGGTTTTTGTTAGCTCAAATAAAGCGATACCTGTGGCCATGGCTGCATTGAGAGACTCACCTTCGCCTGGCTTATCAATGGAAAGCTGTGTAGATAAATTTAGCAAATCCTGATCAACTCCATGTGCTTCAGAACCAACAATTAGAAAGAGGGGTTTTTCTCGCTTGAACGTGTGGAGTGGTGTGCCCTGCATATGCAAAGCGGCGACGTCACCGCCAGCAGCCTTCCAATCCTCGGCACTGGAGTAAAGATCAGTAGAAGTGTGCAAATTCAAGGTGCCAATGGCACCCATACTCCCTCGAACAACTTTGGGGCTGTAAGGATCTACACAATCTGGACCCAGTAGAACATCCCTGATACCAAACCAAAGCGCCGATCTATAAATAGTGCCCATGTTGCCAGGATCAGAAATACGATCCAGAACCAAAAGGATTTCCGTATTTTCCGGATCCAGTTTTTCTGGAGGTTCAGGAATGCAGGCCACACAGATGATACCCTGTGGACTTTTGCTGTCAGATATTTGTTCGATTTGAACTGGCGTCGCTTCAAAATGTTTTACATCAGGCGGAACCGTAAATCTGTCAAAATTCTTTGAAGTGATGCAGGCAACGATCTCAAGATCGGACTTCAGGGCATCCTCACACAATCTGGTACCTTCCAATAAGAAAAGGCCTTCTTGTTTGCGAACCTTTGTTCGTTTAAGGGCTCGATAACTTGAGGTTTGGGCGTTTGTGAGAAGTGAAGGGAGTGAGCTCACGTATGAATCATCCTTCAACTCTTCGACAGGCTCAGAGCAGGCTTGCTCAAGGTGACTGCGCTTTATTGATGTTTGACACTACATTTTCAAAAGTGACAGCACTCTGCACACCGGTTTCGAAATTTTTAAGCTGGACGATGCCCTGTCCATATTCTTCGTCACCAAGGATAGCGACATAGCGTGCTTCCTGTCGGTTGGCTTCACGCATCTGGGCCTTCATACTTCTGCGGAGGGTGTCCATATCACAATTTAGTCCGGCGCTGCGCCATTCATGGATAAGTTTGGGAGCTTTTAACCTCAAGTCTTCTCCCTGTACAATGAGAAAAAGATCTAACCCAGAATCAGCTTTCAATGGCTGTAGTGCCTCCACAACCAGGAGGAGTCGCTCGATTCCCGATGCCCAGCCAATGGCAGGTACATCTGGTCCTCCCAGCTCTTTGACCAGATCGTTATAGCGACCCCCGCCACAGATGGCATCCTGTGCACCAAGTGCATCACTGGTGAATTCAAAAATAGTGTGGGTATAATAATCCAGTCCACGGACCAGTAAATCGTCCTGGACATATGGAATATCCATGGCCTCCAGCATCTTTAGAACTTCGGCATAATGGATCGCCGAAACCTTATTTAGACATTCACGAATTTTTGGAGCGTCCTTCACAAGTTCTTTGTCATTCGGCGCCTTACTATCCAGAATCCGCAGTGGATTTGTTTCAAAGCGTTTTTGACTGGTTTCTGAGAGTAAGCTTAGATGTGGTCTTAAATATTCCTGAAGAGAGCTACGGTAGTGTGCGCGACTTTCGCCATCACCGACACTATTTATTTTTAGAGTGACGGACTTCTCTATCCCCAGTTCTTTCAAGATGGCATAAAACAGGGCGATCACTTCGGCATCCTGCTCAGGATTGGGCGAGCCAATGGCTTCAGCACCAAACTGCCAGAATTGACGATAGCGTCCTTTTTGGGGACGTTCCTGACGGAACATGGGTCCTTCATACCAGAGTTTCTGAACCGGTGAAATTTGTTGGAGGTTATTCTGAATATAACTGCGTACAACGCCGGCTGTGAGTTCAGGTCGCAAGGTCAAAGAGGACTTGCTCATATCTGAAAAAGAATACATTTCCTTGGATACGATATCCGTGTCTTCACCGACGCCCCGAGCAAACAACTCTGTTTTTTCAAAAATGGGAGGGCGAATCTCACCAAAGGCATAGCGATCCATAACCTGCTTGACGACGTGCTCTAGAACCTGCCATTGTTTTGCTTCCTGGGGGAGTATGTCGTTTACACCTTTTACGCGTTGAACTTTTTGAGGCATGATGCAGCTTTCGTCTTTTACATTCGTTCCAATATCGGTGCAATATAGAGATGCGTCATCTCTATGGATAATATTTCTAGAGCTGATTCCGTTCTACTGAGAGTAAAAAAGTTTAAAAAAGAGGCCTAACTAATCCTCCTCTGGCTCAAAATCTATAGCCTCCAAAACTGCTTGAGCTGCTTCCAGGTTTTCCTCTGGAACCATGAGTGTAGCCTGATTTCCAGCCAGGGAAACCGAATGAGCCCCCAAGCCAGAGGCGAGCATACTGCGCTTTATTTCGCAGGGAATTTCAGCGTTTTTCAAGGCACCGCAGAGCATTTCTGCAGTAATATCACCTTCAACGGTACGAAGTTTTACCCATGCTTTGTCTTCACTTTTATTCATCGCGACCTCCATTTATTTATTCATATTTAAAAATAACCCCAATACCTGGTTTTCCTCCTTCAATTCCATTTCTTCAGGGAGGGATTTTACTTCACCAGGCCGGGATTCTAATCCCAGCCTGGAAGTATGAAAAGATGGTTTCTTGAAAATTCACTATTATAATCAAGGGCTTTAGTTGGGGGCTGATGAAAGGATTATTGGGGTGCAACCCAAAGAAATAGAACATATTTTACACACGCGGATACTTTCAAAAGTATCCAAACCCGGAAGATATCTGGGGAATGAACACAATATTATCACCAAAGACTGGGACAGCCTCCAGGCCAGTATTGCTCTGGCTTTCCCTGATGTTTATGATACAGCCATGCCCTATAATGGGTTTCAGATTTTATATCATATCCTCAATCGGGAAAAGGATATCGCAGCTGAGCGGGTCTATGCTCCCTGGCCAGATATGGAAGCGCTCATGCGTGAGCATGGTCTGCCAATGCACAGTCTTGAATCCAAACATCATTTACGTGATTTTGATATTGTAGGATTTTCGCTACCCTATGACCTCCTTTATACCAACATCCTGACCATGCTGGATTTATCTGATATCCCCATCTGGACCAAAGACAGGGGTGATGATGATCCTTTTGTGATTGCCGGCGGAACCAATGCTTACAATCCCGAACCCGTGGCAGACTTTTTTGATCTCGTCTTCATTGGTGATGCAGAAGAGCAGGTGGTTGATCTGGTCCGACGCATCGGTCAGGGTCGTCGAGCCGGGCGATCACGACGTGAGATTTTAGAAGACCTGGCTACCATGCCCGAAGGTGTTTATGTACCATCTTTTTACGATTTTGAATCCGATGATGATGGCAAATTAATAGCGATTACCAAAAATTTTGAGGGAGCTCCAGACCGTGTAAAAAGTGCCAAAATCCCAGTACTGGAAGCTTCGAATTATCCGACCAAACCCATCGTTCCCATTGTGGAAACAGCCCAGGATAGATTTGCAGTAGAGGTCATGCGAGGGTGTACTCAGGGTTGTCGGTTCTGTCATGCTGGAATGGTTTATCGGCCCATTCGTGAGCGCAAACCGGAAGAACTTATTGAGACGGCCAAGACAACGCTGTCCAACACGGGACAAAAAAACATGTCTCTGCTCTCCCTTTCTACAAGTGACTATACTGGTCTCAGTGAAGTGGTAGAGGGGATGAAGCCCTATCTAAGAGAAAATAGGGTGTCTGTATCATTTCCATCAATGCGTCTGGATACGTTCACCAAAGAGATTGCATCAATTGCTTCCGAGGAGCGTAAATCAGGTCTAACCTTCGCCCCTGAAGCTGGTACCTGGCGCATGCGTCGGGTTATCAACAAGCTGATTAGTGATGAAGATCTGTACTCCTCTGTACAGATTGCTCTAGATGGAGGCTGGAAAACCCTCAAGTTTTATTTCATGCTGGGTCTGCCGACAGAAACTCAGGCCGATTTACAGGGCATTGTTGATCTCATCAATGATGTACGAAAAATGGCCAATCCCTATGGCAGAATTAAAATTAATGTGACGCTCTCCACCTTCATCCCCAAACCGGAAACTCCATTCCAGTGGGAAGCTCAGGACAGCAAAGAAGTCATCCGTGAGAAGATTGATTTCCTCATGGATAACCTGAAGCACAAAAATGTTCGAGCCTCATATCGGGATCCTAAATACTCTGAGATTGAGGGTGTGTTATCCAGGGGTGATCGCAAGGTTTCTGCCGCCATTTTTGCAGCCTGGCAGGAAGGTGCCCGCTTTGACAGCTGGGGTGATTTCTTCCGCTATGATCGCTGGATGAAAGCTTTCGAAACAGCGGGTATCCAGTATGAGGATTATCTGGAGGCACGTGATGACCAGGATATTTTGCCCTGGGATCTGGTAGACAATGGAATCCTGAAAAAATTCCTCCGCCGAGAAAAACGTAAAGCCTACCAGGAAGCCACCGTCATTGACTGTCGCGATGGCTGTTTGGCTTGTGGTGTTTGCGATTTTGATGAACTCTTTATGAGGGTTGTCAAAGATGGTACAGTGGGAGAGTCCACTATCAAACCAGAGCCCTATATTGCACCTGAAAGAGAGCCGTTGCCTGAATTATTGAATACCACACCGGTGCATACTGCCCGCCTAAAATATTCGAAAGCAGGAATGGCCAGCTATCTGGGTCATCTGGATGTTCAAAACTCATTCATGCGTGCTATCAGTCTGGCAGGCTTGCCAGTTATTTTCTCACAGGGATTTAATAGTCGTCCCAAGATTTCCAGCGGACCTGCACTCCCACTTGGCTATACCTCTGAGGCCGAATACATGGATATTCTCCTATTTCATCAGGTGGATTCCATTATTGAGGACTTGAACAATTATTTACCCGGTGGTGTGGCTGTGCTTGAAGTGGAGTGGCACAAGGGTCGTATTGAGTCAGTAACGAGTCAGATTGCAGCCATTAAGCAACAAATTGTGCTGGAAGATATCCCTGCTGAAATGTCCCTTGAGAAATTGAAACAAAACTTTGAACAGAAGAAAAATGTGTATATTAAACGCGAGCGAAAACAGCGTGTAATATCCCTGGATATAAAAGTATATATCCAGTCTATTGAAATAAAGGGCAATAACCTTGAGGTTGTCACCCTGGTCCAAAACGGGAAAGGAATCCGATTAAACGAATTTCTCCCCGCGTTTTTTGAAGTTCCGATCGAAAGCCTGCCAATACACACTGTCAAAAGAGAAGCTGTTTTCATGAACTTCACAGCGTGATTGGTTCGACGATCGGTGAGTACCGTTGTAAAAAGAACCTGAACAGATCCACACCTCCCGTCTGTATAGCGGTTTATCCACGTTTGTCTCATTGAGACAACCCCGGCAGCCTAAAAACATTGAGGTCTAGATCGGTGGGATATTCTAAAATCTGTTTATTGAAGGATTACTGTCAGGTCATTACGTTTCCGCTTACATAAAAATCAATCCGAGCAAGGGAGACGCTTTTTACGACTGCAAAACAGGTGAACATCTATAGATGCACCTGAGTTGATAGCAGCTCATAAGACTGCTAAAACCAGAATTGGTAAAAGAATTTAATCGGTTCCTGAAAATATTTCTGAATCGATAGTGCGCAAGATCAGATAGAACAGGACTATAGAGAGTCCGCTCAAGCAGAGTAAGCGCAGAAAAAATTTTGTGAAAGGTTCATTCAAAGAGAATGAATGGCCTCCCCGTTGAGAGCAAATGCCTCAACCTTCTTCTTTTACCGGTTCAATTCATAGCTAAGGAATTGAAATGAAGAAGGATATCTTTATAAACCAAACACATAAGGAAACACGGATTGCCATCCATGAGGATGACGTCCTGGTTGAACTTTATGTGGAAAAACCAGAAAACATCAGGATTGTTGGTAATATCTACAAGGGTGTTGTTGAGAATGTTTTACCTGGAATGCAGGCTGCTTTTGTTGATATCGGCATTGGAGCCAATTCGTTTTTACCCTTTTCAGAAGTAGAGGGTGAATCCTTTCTCCTGGATCAGGATGACGATGATGATGACGATGCCAAACCAAAACGCGGTAACCGTGGTCGATCAAGAAACCAGAATCACCGCCACGATCACAGAAGACCCAACGCGCCAAAACTAAAGACTGGACAACAGATTCTTGTCCAGGTGATCAAAGAACCATACATGGGTAAAGGCGCTCGAGTTACCACCAATATATCTTTACCAGGTCGCTTCCTGGTTCTGGTACCCAATTCAAACTCAATTGGTATCTCCCGCAAAATATATAATAATTTTGAACGTCGTCGCTTGCGCCGCAGCTGCCAGGAAATGAAACCTGAAGGATTTGGTTTAATTGCCAGAACCGTTACTGAAGGCAAAGATGATGAGGCACTGGGTGCCGATTTAAATAATCTCATGGACTCCTACAAACGCATGGAGAAGGTGGTTAAAAGCAAACCAGGTCCTGTGCTTGTTTATAAGGATATGGAGACGGTTTCAAGCCTCATTCGAGATCTTTTTACCAATGATGTCCAAAGGGTCGTCGCAGACAATAAAGGTATGTACAAGCAGATCAGCAGCTATCTCAAAGGTGCTGCACCACAATTGCTTGATCGCCTCATTCATTACAATAAAAAATTACCCCTGTTTGATGCCTACAATGTTCAAAAGGGCATTGATGTATCCATGGCTCGAAAGGTGGGTATGAAGAGTGGTGCCTCAATTGTCATTGAGCAAACCGAAGCTCTGGTGTCCATCGATGTAAACTCAGGAAAATTTATTGGTCGTAAAGACCATGAAGCCAATGCGGTGAAGATCAATCTGGAAGCTGCCCGTGCCATTGCCCAGCAATTACGACTGCGAGATTTGGGTGGCTTGATTGTCATTGACTTTATTGACATGTCCCGCGAAGACAATAAGAAGAAGGTTTATTACGAACTCCGTCGAGAGCTGCGCAAAGACAGGGCTAAGGTTGCTGTAAGCTACATTTCCGATTTTGGTCTTCTGGAAATGACCCGTCAACGCATTCGTCTCAGCCTGCTGCTTTCAGCAACTGAGGAATGTCCAGTCTGTAAAGGACGCGGTCGTATCATGTCAAAGGCCGCCCTTACCACACAAATCGAGGGTTGGTTCCGTCGGTTTCATTCTAAAAAGCGTGAATTTAGACTTCAACTGGTTGTCAACCCTGAACTGGCAAAATTTTTAAGATCTGGCCGCAAGAATGTGGTGCGTTCCATTCAGTGGCAGCATTTTATCAAAGTTGAAATTATCGAGGATGAATCCAAAAATATGGATGAATTCCGGGTCATCAGTAAGAAACAAGGCAAGGACATCACTGACGATTATTGATGTCGTTCTGTGGGGCTATGAGGAGGCTGTATGAGTAAAGCTGAGAAACTGGCAAAAGAGATTTTTAGTGATCAGGATTTGCAGGATGTATCTGCTGCCATAAATACATTTGAAGGTCGTACCAGTGGTGAGATTGTCATCAGTTTCAATACCACTTCCCGCAATCAACCCTACAAAACGGCCAAACGAATATTCGAAAAAGCTAAACTTCATAAGACCAAGGAGCGCAATGCGACCTTGATAGTTCTTTTTCTCTCAGAACATAAATTTGCTGTATATGGCGATGTGGGTATCCATGAAAAGGTCCCCTCAGATTTCTGGGAAGCAACTGTGGACGAGATGAGAACTCAATTTGCCCAGGGCAACATGCGTGAAGGTTTATTGGCAGGAATCCAAAAACTGGGTGAAAATCTTGCCAAATATTTCCCCGTTTCTGAAGATGATGTCAACGAATTAAGTGATGATATTAAATTTGGTGAAAGTGATGAGTGAAACCTGTAATCTTACCCACGTATTTAAGCGTGATGGAACCTATGTTCCCTATTCCCGCAAACGTATCAGCAATGCTATTTATCGAGCAGCCGTTGCAGTAGGTGGGCGTGACAAAGACAAAGCTGATGAACTCTCTTTTAAAATCGAGGGTATTATCTGTGAGAACTATTCCATAGATCATCCACCCATGGTGGAGGCAATCCAGGATATTGTTGAAAAGGTCCTCATTGAAGAGGGTCATGCGACGGTCGCCAAACATTTTATTGTTTATCGTGCGACCCAGAATGAAAAACGCAAAGCCAAGCTAAGCAAAAGCACCGTTCATACTGGGAATATTCCCTATCAAAAGATTTATGAGGTGTTGGTCTGGGCCTCAGACCATGATCTCAATTCCGTCGAAAAATTGAACCAACGTATCGCCAGGGGTGAATTTGCTCAGGTATGTCTGGAATCGGATGAGGCTTATGAATATGACGTTCAAGCAGCAGCCGAACTTATCACAGAACGTGATGCAGATACTCGCATCGTTGTTGTTGCAGGTCCATCCTCATCAGGAAAAACCACCACCACTCGCAAGCTGGCTCATTACCTGTCAAAAAAAGGCATGGGTATGGTTGAGTTGAATGTTGACCATTACTTTTTTGATCTGGCCATGCATCCTGTTGATGAATTTGGTGATCATGATTTCGAGACACCTCAGGCTTTAGATCTGGCTCTCATCAACCAGCACATCAAACAACTGTTGGCCGGTGAAGAAGTAATGACACCGTCATATGATTTCAAGACTGGTACCAGAACTTTGGATCAGATTCCCATGAAGATCAAACCCACTGATGTAATCCTCATCGATAGTCTCCACGGACTCTACGGTGACATGCTCAATGGAATCGATGAGAGCACAATCTTCAAAGTATATATTGAGACCTTGCTTCAGATGAAGGGGATCAACGGGAAATTTATTCGCTGGACCGATTTGAGACTCATGCGTCGCATGATTCGGGATGAACAGCATCGTGCTTATGATCCACGCCAAACATTGACGCACTGGCATTACGTCCGCAATGCAGAGCTGCGAAATATCCTACCCTACATCAAAACTGCTGATTATGTCATCAATGGAGCAGTTCCCTACGAATTGCCAGTGATGCGAAATCGGTTGCTGGAACATTTCAAGGAGTGGGAGCAGGACTATAAGGATGATCCCCGTCGCGTAGATGCCTATCTGAGAGCGAAAAGGGTGCGGGAAATGCTTGAGTCAGTCACTCCAGTTACAGATGAATCGCCCATCCCTGAAACCTCACATTTTCGAGAGTTTATTGGCGGTAGCATTTATGATGTGCATTAGCATATATTCCTGATGATTCATCAGCTCGTTTTGAATGTGAGCTAATAAACAGACATTTTAAAAAGGGGGCTTGAATATAGAGGCAAGCAATGAACCTTTTATTACGAGTGATCTTTTTGATGTTCTGCATCCAAAAACTGCTTGGTCAAACTCCGTTTGAATCCCTTTTATCAACGCTTGATACGGTTTCCAGCCCCGCCAATAAACAATCACTTATTGACAGTTTTATGACTCAAGCCCGTCAGGGCTCCATTCCTATAATTGATGACTCATTGGTGACATTTATACACTTGAGTAATGAGGAAAATGTCGCCATAGGTGGTGATTTCAATAATTGGGCGGCAAGTTTCAAAAGACCCATTCATCATGTTGACAGCACAAATCTATGGTATTACCAACAAGTATTTGAGCAAAACGCCCGCTTTGACTATGCCTTTTTTATTGACGGTGAATTCGTCAGGGATCGAGAAAACCCTCGACCTGCCACAGGATATATAAACGCAGCCTCAGAATTGGCCATGCCTGACTATGTACACCCCTGGGAAATTGAATTTATAGAATCTGTGCCGGAGGGTCGTCTGGAAACTGTTCTCCTTGAATATTTTGCCAATGATATAGATAAATCCTACCGAGTAAGTACATATTTACCTGCGGGTTATGATTCGTTAAAGGAAGGTGGTTACCCAGTCGTCTATTTCCAGGATGGGAGTGGATACCTAAGTCAAAGTGGAGCAAGAGTAAAGAACACCATTAATAACCTCGTGTTCTATCAAGAAATTGAACCAATAATTTCAGTCTATGTAAATCCCTACAATCGTGGTCTGGAATATTTAATGGGTCAAAAAGACACGTATGCAGAATTTTTCGCCAGGCATCTTACGGCTCATATTGATAGCCTGTACAATACCATTGAGAGTCCTGAAGGTCGTCTGGTTGTGGGGCCTTCGTATGGAGGTAATATTAGTGCATATATCGCCTACCAGTACTCAGACATATTTGGAAACTGCGGCTTAAATTCGGCAGCATTTCGTCCTTCCTATGATGTTTTCAGGCTATTGGCAGATGGTCCACCCAAAAACGTAGACTTTTATGCCATCTGGGGAACTTATGAACACCCCATACATCTCGATCTGCGGGCTTTGAGAGATATACTACTGGGAAAAGGCTATACCTTTAAATGGGCTGAATATCCTGAGGGGCATAATTGGGGGTTCTGGCGGGCAACAGTTGACGATATCCTAAAATATTTCTACCCGTTCATTGAGGATGAACCCATCACTCCAGAGACATATGTTTTAAGGCAGAATTATCCCAATCCATTCAATCCGAAGACAACGATTAGTTATGACCTTAAACAGGCAAGCAGGGTAAGTATGAAAATATATGATGTCTTGGGTCGAGAAATAATCACGCTGATTGAAAATCATCAAAACTCAGGCTCATATCAGATTACATTCTATGCAGGTGATCTACCCGGCGGTGTCTATTTTTATCGGCTTGACACAGAGTACAATTCTGGGGTTCGTAAAATGCTCTTACTAAAATGATGGTTCAAGTATGAATTCGTTAAAAAAATGGTTTTTCCGCTGGTCGTTTATAGATATCCCTGTATTCGGTATTGGTCTGGCATTGATGATATACTATTTCAATGGTGTGGAGGGGGCAAAAGCAGAAGCAGTCTTTATGGAATCCATAATCCCCAATATTGGAACAGAGTTATTGGGAGTATGGTTAAGTGTGAGAATCATTGAATCAGTCTTGCGCGGCAGGCAGAAACGAAGCCGTCTGAGAACTCAACTCGTTGATAACATGAATTACCTGGTAACCCTGATCAGGGGGATTGCGCCTCATTTTGAGCAGCAAACCATTGATCATCTGAGTTCAGAGCTGAAGTGGTTTGAGGAGATGAAAGATTATCGGATCAGCGGAACCTCAGAACAGACCATCAAATTAATCAATGAAGTCACGAAACTATACGCTCTAGCAGCCAGTGAAGCGTCCAAGATCAATCCGTTGCGAGATGAAAT
This sequence comes from Fidelibacterota bacterium, assembly GCA_016784025.1. GTDB lineage: Bacteria > Fidelibacterota > UBA8477 > UBA8477 > JABMPR01 > JABMPR01. The sequence goes on from JADHVL010000003.1 coordinate 145,888, forward strand.
AAATGATCTCTTTTTGCACCATCCCCATATGCTTGACAACCCATTAATTAAAGAACTCCACGATATCTATCGCCGACAGAATTATACTCGAATTATTGTAAAACGTATTGATAGTAGAATTAAGAGATACAGAGAAAAGATGACTGATCTTGAATCATCTGGTGAGCTTCAAAAGGAAGAGGACACCCTCCAGAAGATTGAGGAATATTCAGCAATTCTAAAGGTTTATATTGCCATCACACTCGATGCGGAAGCTGCTGTCGTTGAAGCCCGCGCTGCGGTCTTGAATCGGGAATATAATTTCTAGATAAATCCTACCTCATCATGAAAAGAAATTGATCGCAGAATTTAATTTTGTAGGTTCTTTGAATAATTATGAATGACCAGCATCACTTTTACTACAGAAAACAATTCCGCTGGATAATACCCTATATAAATAGAGCCAAACAGGTGTCATTTCCTGGTTTCGATCGGGTTCCAGTATTCAATGTACTTTTATTTTTCTTTAGAGGCATTCGTGATGGTCGGGTGATTTCAAGAGCGGAGGCTGTCTCCTTCAATCTGGTTTTAGCTGTTTTTCCAGCCATTCTCTTCCTCTTCACCCTCATACCTTTGATCCCCATCGATAACTTTCAAAGTGATCTGCTCCTGATGATTCAATCTATTTTACCAGCCAGTACCTATGTCGTGGTTCAGAGAATCATTGAGGATATTATCACCATCAAACATGGTGGATTGTTGTCATTTGGTTTCGCCTTTGCCATGGTCTTTTCAACCAACGGTATTGTCGCTCTCATAGATGCCTTTAACGTGTCCATCCATGTTGAGGAAAGTCGAACCTGGCTGATGCAGCGAGCCGTAGCCTTTGTACTGGTGGTTTCTCTCTTCTCCCTGGTAACCATAGGTGTTTCTCTCATGACGATCACCCACAGACTCATGGATTTCCTGGTCCTCAAAGAACTCATGATACAAGGCTGGCTCTATTACCTGGTCAATATCGGGAAGTGGGTTGTTATCCTCGGTGTTTTCTATTTTGCCTACTCCTTTCTTTATTATTGGGGTCCTTCAAAAAAAAGTCAATACAGATTCATCTCAGCCGGGGCGAGTCTGGCAACGGCCCTGTCCATTCTGATTACGACAGGTTTTGGATTCTATATCGATCATTTCAGTCGCTACAACGCACTCTATGGATCCATAGGAACCCTGCCCATTATCATGTTGATGATCTTTTGCTATGCTCTCGCCATCATTATTGGTTTTGAGCTAAATATCGGAATTGTAGCCGCTCGTAAACTCCACGTTACAGAAATAAAGAACTAACCACTCCAAGACATTGAGCTGTCATCCTGCCTGCCAAGTCGAAGCTGTGAGGCGTAGACTGAAGGTTCTCGAAGGACGAAATATCCATCATGTGATATCAGCCCTAGGTTTCGACCCTTCGATAAACTCAGGACAGGCAGGGACAGCCCTCGAAAAGTCAAAAGCTTGACTAACAAATCATTTTTGAAGTCTGGATTCTGCCTAGATTATGAGCATGAAAATCAATATTAAACTTTTACTGCTTCTTCCTCTGATTCTGGCTGCCAATGACCTCGATTTACTCTATGATGACAGCCAGGTCGCCATTATCGAGATAAATATGGACCCTGAAGGTCTCATCTGGATGTATGACAATGTGCAGAGCGACTCCATGCACCTTTCAACCATCCATTTCAGCAACGCCTTTATTGATGAAACCATCGAAAATGTTGGGTTTCGCCTCCGGGGCAATACCTCAAGAAATGCCCAGAAAAAATCATTCAAGATTTCCTTTAATACGTTTGAACCAGGACGCAAATTTTATGATGTGGAAAAACTGAACCTGAATGGGGAGCACAATGATCCCTCCATTATGCGCAGCAAAATGGCCTGGGATCATTATCAAAAGAATGGTATGGCCACCACGAGAGCGGCCCACTGCGCCGTGTACATCAATGATGTCTATTATGGTCTCTACATTTCCATAGAGCATATCGATGAGGAATTTCTAAAAAATCATTTTGAAGATGATACAGGAAATCTGTGGAAGTGTCTTTGGCCGGCAGATCTCACTTATAGAGGACCCAACGCCAGTGATTATCACCCCTATCAGGATGAAACTCGTCCTTACGAATTAAAAACCAATGAAGACCTATATGACTACAGCGAGCTAGCCAGATTGATCACCATTCTTCACGATACCCCCCCTGCGCTATTACCAGATTCGTTGGAGCAAGTCCTGGTGGTTCCAGATGTCTTGAAATATGCTGCGATGAATGTCCTCATGGGGAATTGGGATGATTACTGGTTTCTGAGAAACAATTACTATCTGTATCATGATCCCAGCCTGGATCGGATTCGATTTATTCCTTATGACTATGATAATAGTTTCGGTATTGATTGGTTCAATGTTGATTGGACTCAGGTGAATCCATATAGCTTTATGACCATCGAAGAATCTCAAGGTAATAATCCAGGGTCTCGACCACTCATGGAAGAAATCATGGGCAATACACAATATCGAAATTTATACACACATATTCTGGAGTATTACCAGGACAATATCACCGACCTAAGTCTATGGGAATCACATTTTGATAGTCTGAAGGCAATAATTGCTCCCTGGGCGGAGTTTGATACCTACAGAACCTTGGACTACGGTTTTGATATCTCAGATTTTCACCAATCCTATTCATCCAGCCCTTATAGTAACCAGCATGTCAAAAAGGGACTCAAACAGTTTATTAATGAACGTCATGCTTCCCTGGAAAACCAACTCGTATACGAAACCGCGCCTCCCATTATTTATGATCTGCAATACTGGCCCCTTATACCTGGACCAGATGACAGTATTTATGTTAGCGTGGCAGCCTTCAGCAATGTGGGTCTGGATAGTTTAAACATTGCCTATCATCCTGGAGTATTGACGGTAGTGATGTCTTACCCCATGCATTTTGCACCTCTTGAAAACCCACAATCCATTGAAGAATCAGATCGATGGGTAGGTGTTATTCCGCCCCTGGGTGAAATGGGTCATGGTCGGTTTCAGGTTGGTGCAGTGGATCTGAATGGACAAAACATGCTTTATCCCCGTAGTGATTTCAAATACATCCAGGTACCTGGCGGTTCAACTAATCCCTTGCGTATAAATGAGTTTTTGGCAGACAATGTGACCACAAATCCTGATGCAAATGGAGAATATGATGATTGGCTGGAAATTTTTAATCCTAGCCCCTCACCCGTCTATTTGGGTGGCATGTATCTCACTGATGATCCCTCCAATCTAACGAAATGGATGTTCCCTTTTGGTGGGGTAGTGTTGGGATCTGGGGGGCATTTACTGGTTTGGTGCGACGAGGATCAGGAACAGGCAGACCTACATTGTAATTTCAAATTGAGTCGGCATGGGGAGTTCATCGCTCTGGTTGATACCGATGGACTGAGCATCGTTGATGCCGTGAATTTTGGACCCCAACAACTGGATGTTTCATATGGGAGATTACCAGATGGGGGGGATCAATGGACGTCTTTTGATAGCCCAAGTCCAGGATCTACCAATAATACCAGCGACACTGATGTAAGTAGGTTGTTGCCGGGGGATTTCTATCTGAATAATTTTCCCAACCCATTTAACGCTGGAACCACAATTAGATACCAACTTTCAGAAAAGGGTCCAGTCTATTTGAACATCATTAGTCTCAGAGGTGGTGATGTTAAATCGCTTCATCAGGGATTACAAAATAGTGGTGAATATTCCATTCAATGGGATGGTCTCGATGAATCAGGAAACAATCTTCCAGCAGGAATCTATTTTGTGAACTTGGAGCAGGGAAACTTCACTACGACACACAAAATTTTGCTTTTGAAATAATCAGTTCTCATATCCACACTCCCGTGGATTTTATTTGGGCATTAATTACGCAAAACTGATTGCAGCGTTTTTCAGAGAGGAATCATGAGAATAAATTTGAAAATGGCGCTAACCCTGGTATTGGTTCCCATTATGACAATCAGGGGGCAAGATCTTATGACAGACAAAAACAGTTATGATATTCTCATTAAGAATGGAACCATCATTGATGGTACTGGCAATCCTGGTTTTCAGGCCGACATTCTTGTTTCCGGAGAGCAGATTGTTCTCATCAAAGATGTGGATCCACACTCAATCACAGCAAAAATAATCATCGATGCTACTGACATGGTCGTGACTCCAGGCTTTATCGATAATCATGCCCATGGCAATCCCTTAAAAACACCAGAATTCAAGAATTTTTCAGCCATGGGAGTGACCACTATCTTTTTAGGGCAGGATGGGGTCAGCAGTGAGAATATATCTGACTGGATGGATGATGTGGATGCCGCCAAGTTAGCCATAAATATTGGCACATATGTTGGCCATGGCAGTATTCGAAATCAAGCTGGGGTAAAACTTGATCCAAAACCTTCATATGGGGATAGAAGAAAAATGGCCAGACTCGTTGATGAGGCACTTGAAGCCGGGTGCTTTGGATTATCAACAGGTCTTGAATATCAACCTGGATCTTTCTCAAAATTAAATGAATTGATCGCCATCGCCAAACCCGTTGGGAAAAGAGGGGGTGTGATCAGCAGTCATACACGAAATGAGGATGATGAGGCGGTTCAAAATTCTATTGCTGAGCTCATCGAGCAGGGAGAAAGTGGAAACTGTGCAGTTAATATTTCCCACCTAAAGGTTGTGTATGGACACGGAGTACCCAGAGCAGAAGAAATCTTGGAGCAAATGCAGGATGCCCGCCAGCGAGGTGTATCAATAACAGCTGACATGTATCCCTATCAGGCAAGCTACACAGGTATTGGGATTGTTTTTCCAGATTGGGCAAAACCACCCTTCAAATATGAGGAGGTAGTCCGCACTCAACGTGATGAACTATCAAGCTTTTTAAAAAAGCGGATTCAGATGCGCAATGGTCCAGAGGCCACCCTGTTTGGAACAGCTCCCTGGGCAGGAAAGACGCTGAAGCAGGTTGCCAAAGAATTGGGGAAATCTTTTGAAGATGTACTGATTGACGACATTGGACCTAAAGGGGCTAGTGGAGCCTATTTTGTCATGGATCAAGAGCTGCAGGACAGGTTATTTCTGGATCCCTATATCATGGCGGGCTCAGATGGAAGTCCTAGCATGAGACACCCCCGGGGCTATGGGTCCTTTGCAAAAGTGATTCGCTATTATGTGAAAGAGAAAAAATTACTGAAGCTTGAAGAAGCCATCTACAAAATGTCTGGGTTACCTGCAAAGACCGTAGGTCTGGTTGAGCAAAACAGAGGACTCTTAAAAGAGGGCTTCATTGCTGACATCCTAGTCTTTGATCCAGATCAAATTAAAGATGAGGCGACCTTTGAGAATCCACATGAATTGGCAAGGGGATTTGACTGGGTCATCGTAAATGGACAAATTGTTCGGTCAAATGGTGAGTTCACAGAAAATCGTCCTGGAAAAATGCTACGAAAGCGCTAAGTCCATCAAACTGATGAGAGGGTAAATTACCATATGCCGAGAATAATAAATTCGCCGACAATCATTGAATCTGAAGGTAACAAACCAAAACGCATAGAAGAATTTGTAGGTCACGTCAATTCAAACCATGATGAGGTGAGCGTGGCTCGCATGGTGTCACCTGGTGGATGGATGGAACCTGGTCAGCGACCAGAATTTATGGAGATAACCCTGGTTTTGAAGGGACAGCTTCATGTTGAATATACTGGTGGTGCGTGCGATGTCATCCCAGGACAATCTATTATCACAGATCCTGGGGAGTGGGTACGTTATAGTACCCCAGGGGATGGTGGCGCCGAATACGTCGCTGTATGTCTACCAGCATTTTCTCCAGCAACTGTTCATCGAGATGATGAATAACTACGTATAGAAAATTATAGCTTTGATACTCAGGTTTACACGGGAAATTATCCAACGAATAATTATCGTTGAATCAATACACAAGATAGGGGTTTGAAATGAAATGTCCGGCATGTGCCAATACACTTGTAGCAACAAAGGTTGGCGAGATCACAGTTGATGTCTGTAAAAATGGTTGTGGTGGTCTCTGGTTTGATAACTTTGAACTAAAACGGGTCGACGAGAGACATGAAGCTGCTGGAGAGGCCCTCTTGCAATTTGAAAAGAATCCAGGAGTTTCAGTTGATTTTACTCAAAAACGACCCTGTCCCAAATGTGAAGGCGTGACCATGATGAAACATTTCATGAGCATTAAACGGGATGTGGAAGTAGATGAGTGTGCTAATTGTGGTGGGTTCTGGCTGGATGCAGGTGAATTGGGTCAAATAAGAAATCAATTCAAGACAGAAGCTGACAGAACAAAGGCTGCTGAGAGCTATTTCAGTGATACTTTCGGTGAAGAGCTGGAGAAGATGTTAGAAGAAAGTCAGGAGAAGGCCGACAGAGCTTCCAGTATTGCCAAAATGTTTCGCTTTTTGCTGCCATCCTATTATATCCCAGGCAAACAAAAGTGGGGTGCCTTCTAAATTTTATGTCAGAATCTCAGGACTTAGAGACAGGAAATTTCTCTAGTTGGCTTAGTGACACGCGGACAGCGCTGAGCAATGATGCCGAGATGGATGTACCCTGCGGGGAATGCAATGCCTGTTGTCGATCGTCCTATTTTATCCATATCAAACCTGATGAATTTGATACCGTGTCTCATATTCCTGATGAACTATTATTTCCTGCTCCTGGTTTGCCTGAGGGGAATGTCCTTATGGGTTATGATGAGAAGGGTCACTGTCCCATGCTGAAAGATGGCGCCTGTTCAATCTATGATCACCGCCCCGCCACCTGTCGCAGTTACGATTGCAGGATATTTCCAGCTACAGGAATTCAGATAAGTGGAAAAGACAAGATCCTCATCTCCCAACAGGTTCAACGCTGGAAATTCAATCTAACTGAAGCTGAAGAAATCAAGGAACACAAGGCGGTTCAAAAAGCTGCCTCATTCTTGACACACAAATCAACACTGTTTCCACCTGATGAACTACCAGGTAACCCGACTCAGTTAGCCATTATGGCAATCAAGGTTCACGATCTTTTTCTGGATCAGGAAAATGAGGCTGTCGATGATTCAAAAATGGTGGATGCTGTTATCACAGCCCATGGAAAATTTGATAGGTAGCGCTAATCACCCCGAAAAAGAAAATTTGATAAGGAATCGATATGCAAGTCATCACAAAGAGCTTCATCCTGATGTTTTCTGTGATAGTTCTAGCCTCCTGTTCAAGCTCACCGTCTCAGAAAAAGTTAGAATCCCTTTTTAGAGAAAAGGGCGTTGTAGGTACCATTGTCATATCCAACCTGGATGGCAGCCAGAAATACCAGGCATATCCTGAGCGGGCCAGGACCGCCTTCCTGCCAGCCTCAACCTTTAAAATCCCAAATACCCTCATCGCCCTGGAAGAGACAGCCATATCCAGCCCAGATGAGATACTCAAATGGGATGGGAAGGTTCACTTTGTTGAAGCCTGGAATCAGAATCACTCCTTAATGACTGCATTTCCCGTCTCCTGCGTCTGGTTTTATCAGGAACTCGCCAGGAGAGTCGGCAATGAGACATATCTGGAATATCTGAAGACCTTGAATTATGGAAATAGACTCACGGGTTCGGAGATCTCAAGATTCTGGCTGGATGGTGATCTTCGAATTACAGCAGAAGAACAAATTGTTTTTCTGAAGAAACTTTATGCAGAGGACCTCCCCTTTCAGTCTGAAAATTTTCAGGTACTGAAGGAGGTCATTGTGGTAGAGCAATCAGAAGACTACACACTTTACGCAAAAACTGGTTGGGCTGTTCGTGATGATGGAGAGCACATCTGGTGGGTGGGATATGTGGAAAAAGGCGAAGAGGTCTGGTTTTTTGCCACAAATCTTGAGATTACCAACAACACCCAAGCTCAGTTTCACAAGGAAATTACCAGAGAAGCATTGGGGCTAATCCGTGTGTTGCCCAAAGTACAAGAGGAGCAAAATTAATTGCTGCATATCTACGTAGATGCTGATGCTTGTCCCGTTAAGAATGAAGTATATCGCGTTGCCGACCGATATGAGCTCATGGTCACCCTCGTATCAAATTCCAGGATTCGTGTTCCTCAAAGTTCACGCGTTAAGCTGGAAGTTGTCGGTGATGGTTTCGATGAAGCTGATGATTGGATTGTGGACCACGTACAAGATGGTGATGTGGTCATCACAGCAGATATACCTCTGGCAGGACGTTGCATTACTGCTGGTGCTGAGGTGTTGAGTAATTCTGGAAAACGGTTTACCGATGATAATATTGGTCAGACACTGGCCACCCGGGATCTACTGACAGAGTTAAGAGGAGCTGGTGAAATTACAGGCGGTCCAGCACCGCTGACTCAGAGAGACCGATCTGAATTCCTTCAGAAATTGGATGTTGTTATTCAGTCCATTAGACGGAGATAAAGTTATAGTAATAGACAAAGAAGAAAGTGGGCTAAATATGAAAAAGAGTTCTATGATTTTCACAGGAATACTGGTTCTTATTCTCAGTGTCAGTGGAGCTAACTCAATTTATTCACAGAAATTGACCATGCACCTTTCTGGGGGCGACCACTTTTTCATTGAATCTTTGATGCAGAATGAAATTGCAGAGACAGAAGTCAACCATACCATTCTGGCAGGTCCACTATCACATCGTGAGAAGCTTGCCAGAAAACATGATCATATCCTGATCTTTATAAAGGGCGTCGGTACACTGAGATCAGGTTCAGATGCTTATAGCATTGAACCTGAAAGCATTGCGTTGACAAATGCCCAAAAACGTGTTCTAATTGAAGTCGCTGCCGGGGATACACTTCACTATATCCATATCAAGAAAAAGCTATCAAAACTGGACCAAAAAGAGATGAAAACCTTTCCTTCTAAAAACAGGGAGGGCATTTATTTCAAACGATTTGTGGACTGTGAAGCTTATACCGAAAAAATTAAAAGCCCCAATACGGTTAGCCGAACCGTGTTGCCCAAAGATCACGCGCCACGAGTTGCCATGGGGACGGTGGACACCAAAGGTCCGGATGCAGTCGGAGCCCACGAACATCCTATGCTGGATCAGCTATTCCTTGGGTTATCCGGCAATGATGCCATGGTATTTGCAGGTACAGACTCAATAGCCTTCCATGAATGGGAAATTTTACACATTCCAATTGGAGCCAGCCACTGGGTAACCGTAGGGGAAAACAAACGTATGTATTACCAGTGGATGGATTTCTTTCTCACCACAGCAGGACAGGAATGGTTGAAAACACACAAAAAGATTGATGATTATAACAATACAGATAAGAAATAGTTATTAGAAATTGGGGAGATAATAATGACTGATCAGATGACGATTGAATCGTTTCTTGGCGAAAGAAAACTGGCCTTGGCTGGAGTATCCAGAAAAGCCAGTAAGTTTGGCAATGCAGTTCTCAAGGAGTTGAGCAGTAAGGGTTATGAATTACTTTTGGTTCATCCTGAAGCAGAGACTATCAATGGTGTCGCTTGCCATGGGTCTCTGGCTGAATTACCTGCAGATGTGGGTGGGTTGATAAATGTAGTACCACCAGTACAGACCGAAAAGTTGGTTCAAGAAGCCTATTCGGCAGGGATCAAGAAAATCTGGATGCAGCAAGGGTCTGATTCACCTGTTGCCATCCAATATTGTAAGGAGCATGAGATGGAGGTTGTCCATGGGGAATGCATACTGATGTTTGCTCAGCCCAGGGGATTGCATAAGTTCCATCATTGGCTATGGGGTCTCTTCGGAAAGCTACCCAAGGGTCATCATAAATGATCTATTCAACGATTGGGATAATATGAAAGTACTGTTTATCGGTGGAACTGGTATCATCAGTTCAGCCTGTTCAGACCTGGCAGTTTCCAGAGGTATTGATCTGTACCATTTGAATAGAGGGCGGAGTGCCAATTTAAGACCAGTATCTGGGGTTAAAAATATTCAAGCAGATTTCAGGAATTATGCAGAGACTGAACAGGCTCTGGGAAATCATAAATTTGATGTCGTGGTCAACTGGATCGGTTTTACCCCGGAGCAAATTCAAGCTGATATCCAAATGTTTAACAGCAGAACAGACCAATATGTCTTTATTAGTTCTGCTTCCATCTATGAGACACCACCTAGCAGCTTGCCCATTACAGAGAATACGATGTTGAGCAATCCTTATTGGGAGTATTCACGTATAAAAATCGCCTGCGAAGACCTCCTGCGAAAAAGTTATGAGGATCAAGGATTCCCATACACCATTGTGCGCCCTTCTCATACCTATGACAAAACACTCATTCCTCTGCAGGGTGGGATTACTGCCCTCATGCGTTTAAAGCAGGAGCATCAAGTCGTTGTTCATGGTGATGGATCATCTCTTTGGACCTTAACCCATCACAGAGATTTTGCCATTGGATTGGTCGGTCTATTGGGAAAAAAGGAATCTATTAACGAGGCCTATCATATCACTGGAGATGAGTGGTTATCCTGGGATAATATCTTTCACTTGATGGGTGCCGCCATGGGAGTTGAACCCAACATGGTTCATATCCCTTCAGACATCATCGCCACCTATGACCCTGTGTTTGGTGAAGGACTTTTGGGAGACAAAACCCACAGTATGATTTTTGATAATTCAAAAATTAAGGCTCTGGTGCCAGATTTTTCGGCTAAGATACCATTTGAACAGGGTGCCCGGGAGATTGTGGCCTGGTATGAGGCTGATGCTGCGCGTCAGAAAATAGATCCTCATCTCAATGGTCTTTTCGATAAAATGATTCAAGATTATTCTGCCGTGGGACGATAAGCAAGGGGGTCAAGGAGTCAGTATGTACAATGAATATCACTCGCTTGCCAGCCACATTGGGAAACTTGATCTAGGTGATTATCTGGAGTTCGGATGCGGCGATGGAGGATTTCTCAAATATGTCCTTGATGGGAATGAGTCATTCAAGTCAGTCACGGCAGTAGACATAAACACAGCATCAGTCGAGAAGGCTAAAGAGACCCTGGTTGACTATGATATTCAATTCATTACTCAGGAGAAACTACCGCTAAAAATTGAGTCGGATCGATTCTCAACCATAACCCTATCAAACACCTTGCATCATCTCATAGATAAGAAATCCGTATTTGAAGAGCTAAAAAGATTGATCAAACGAGATGGTCAAATCATCATTACTGAGATGATCAGTAATGACCTTACTGAACCAGAGCAAACCTATTGTCGTTTCCATGCACTACGGGCAGAGGTGGATCGGATGCATGGAATATTTCATGAAACCACCTATACATCTTTTGAAATCCAGGAGATGGTTTCTGGAGCAGGATTGAGGATAGATTCAAAGGAAATATTACTCAATGCTAAAGAGGTTGATCCAGACAATAGTGAGGCTACCGAAATGGAAGCGACAATCGATGAGTTGACCCGATCAGTCAGTGAGAGGCCGGAATTCCTCGCTTTGGAAGAATCTGCCAGGAGTATCAAAGCACATCTATATCAATATGGCATCAAACGCCCGAGACAACTATATCTCGAAACCACCATTCATTAACGAGTCAGAGGCATTCAAAACACTCCAAATCTAGCTATATTGAATGCTAATAATAATGACAGGACCACAACATGAATACAGCGACTTTCTCCAATATATTGCCCCAAGCCAAGAGCCTCATCGGCATGATCCATGTCCAGGCTTTACCAGGCACACCTCAAAACCATCTATCTGTTTCTGAAATTGCTGCCCAGGCAGTAAAGGAGGCAAAAATTCTTGCTGAATATGGGATGCAATCCATAGCACTGGAGAATATGCACGATGTGCCCTATTTGAATCGTGAGGTGGGACCAGAAATTATTGCGGCGCTAACCCGGATATGCTCCGATGTCCGTGCGGTGACAGACCTACCAATGGGGCTCCAGATTCTGGCAGGGGCGAATCAAGCGGCATTATCTGTAGCTCAAGCTTCAGAACTACAATTCATTCGCGCCGAGGGTTTTGTCTTTGGACACATGGCCGACGAAGGCATGTTCCAATCAGACGCTGGCGAACTCCTTCGCTTTCGGAAACAAATTGGGGCAGAAGAGATCCTGATCTTTACCGATATCAAGAAGAAGCACAGTAGCCACGCCATGACCTCCGATGTGTCCCTTGAAGATACGGTTGAAGCGGCTAAATTTTTTCTTAGTGATGGCGTGATAATCACTGGAACCCATACAGGCAAACCTGTGAATCAGCAAGAGCTTGGAAGCGTCTACGCATCTGCAAAACTACCTGTCCTGGTGGGGAGTGGCGTAACACCCAAGGGTCTCTCTGAAATCTTTGATACTGCAGATGCCTTTATCGTTGGCAGTTATTTCAAGCAGGGGGGCAATTGGAAAAATGACCCTGATCCCCAGCGAATCGAGTCCCTGATTAATGCTCGTAAAAGTTTGCTTTCATGAATACGCTGAAAACTGAAAAAATATATGTTAATGGCATCATTCTTACACAGGATGATGAGCGTAGTCAGGTTTCTCAGATGGCAACCCACGGGAAAACCATTTTGGCTGTTGGAGATGATCTCTCCCAATACACAGATGACAAAACGGAAACTATCGATTTAAATGGTGCAGTTGTAGTCCCCGGATTTATTGATGCCCATGTTCATTTTTTGTGGGGTGGTGAGACATTGCTTTCCATTCCTGCTCATGATGCCCATTCAAAATCAGAGTTTGTTGATATCGTTAAAAAGTTCGCGGAAGGTAGACCTGCTGGATCCTGGCTAAAGGGTGGCGGTTGGAACGAGCATCATTTTTCAGATGGAAGTTATCCTCACCGAAGTTGGCTCGACGAAGCAGCACCTGGGCACCCAATGATTCTCACCAGACATGATGGACATTCAGGTATCGCCAGTTCAGCACTTCTTGATTTGGCCGGGATAAACTCTGAAACAGCAGATCCACAAGGTGGTCTCGTCGATCGTGATGAACAAGGGGAGCCAACGGGCATTTTAAGAGAATCAGCCATCGATTTGGTTCTGCAGCACATGCCTGAAGAGACTGAATTAGAACTCTTGAAAAATCTGGAGACATCCCAGAACTATTTACTGGAGCGGGGTGTTACCTCAGTGGGAGATATGATTTATGATATGAACCACTTTCGTTTTCTCCAGGACATGGCTCGTCAGGGGAAGCTAAAGGTAAGGGTAACTGCCTATACACCCATTCTGAAATGGCCTGAGATGAAAACCCTGCTCCAGGATGGTATTTATGAAGATGAGTATTTCCAATATAAGGGCTTGAAGGGCTTTAGCGATGGCAGCCTGGGCTCCCACACTGCCCTTATGTTAGATCCTTATGATGACAGCCCCGATTCAGCAGGAATCTATGAAGTTGACTGGAAAGATGTAAATCTGATACGTACCAACATCTCTGGCGCCGACAAGATGGGATATCAAAGTGTAATCCACGCCATAGGCGATAGAGCCGTGCGTGAGGTTCTTGATGTGTTTCAAGAAGTCATCGAGGAAAATGGTCCCAGGGATCGTCGTTTTCGAGTTGAGCATGCCCAACATATCCATCCCCAGGATCAATCCAGGTTTGCTGAGCTTGATGTCATCGCCTCAGTTCAACCTGCACATTGTGTAGATGATGCACTCTATGCAAACAAATTGCTGGGTGAACGATGCGATTATGCCTATCCCTTCCAGTCCCTTAAACAAGCCGATGCCGTGTTGGCCTTTGGCTCGGATTGGCCAGTATCACCTGCTGATCCCGTTGCCACCATTCATGGTGCTGTTCATCGAGCGGGGTGGCATACTGAACAAGCCCTTGGTCTAGACGACTCGGTGGAGGCCCATACACGTCTGGCTGCCTATGCCTGCTTTCGAGAACATGATCTGGGAATACTGAAGGCAGGACATCTTGCTGATTTTGTGGTTCTTGATCCTGACTTTCAACATATCGATGCTGTCGATGAAATTCTAGAAGGGTTAATTCAAGCAGTTTTCATGGATGGAAAAAAAGTGTGAAGCCTCTAATTGGGCTCAGCCCCGCATATTATGATCACAAGGAAATGGATCGCAGTATCCTGGGTAAGTCCTACACGGACAGTGTCCAGAAGGCTGGCGGACTCCCCGTTATAATACCACCCATTATCCAACGAGAAGATCTTGCGCTATTGATCAGAAAATTAGATGGGATTATTCTTACAGGAGGAGATGACCTTCATCCAAAATACTACGGGGAATCTCCTGATCCGCTGACACCACTACCATTTCATCTACGACGAGGTGAACATGACAGAGAAATTTTCCAAAATGTCTGGGAGAACAAAATACCCACTTTAGCCATATGCCTGGGGATGCAGGAGGTCAATGTGTTCCTGGGGGGCTCTCTATATCAGGATATTCCCGCTCAGGTCAACAAACCCCTCGTACACAAAATTGGAGACTGGTTTGAAGCCCGACATGAGGTAAGTCTTGAAAGCGAATCTCTCCTACACCAGCTAACTGGTCAAGGGGTAGTGGATACAAACAGTGCCCATCATCAGGCAATCAAAGAAGTACCAGACACTTTACGTATAACAGGTCGAAGTGCTGATGGTCTCATAGAAGTATTGGAGCCCCAAGATAAATCCATTCCACTGCTGGCTGTACAATGGCATCCAGAATCAGAAATCAGTGATATCATTGGTATTGATTTGTTCAAATGGCTGGTATCCATAGCATCTAAATAGTTACCCATTAGTTAGATGGTTCAGTCTTCGCGAACGAAGTGCGGCGATCTCGGACATCGGGTAATCCAAGAATTTGGAGATTGCCTGCCTGCGCGTAGCCGCTACGGCGAAGACAGGCCACGTCGTGTAACTTGTCCTGAGCATAGTCGAAGGACTCCTCGCATAGACAGAAACAAGGATTTACTGCCTCACTCGTTATTTTACTGTAAGCAACTAAGCATAACATTCCCACCGGTTTAAGATTATAATGGCGTGCAATTTTTTGATTATTGAATAAGGGAGAAATAAATATGCACCACTCACGATCACTTCTAGCACTAATGATCGCACTCACACTACTCATATCCGCCTGTGTTTTTACCGGTCAGGAAACAGATGACAGTAGTATCGATTTAAATGCTCAGATGCCCACTGATCCAAGCCTCATCGAGGGACAACTGGAAAATGGGTTAAAATATTTTATTAAGAAGAATGGCAAACCTGAGAATCGTGCTGAACTACGGCTGGTAATCAATGCTGGCTCAATCATGGAAGATGAAGATCAGCTTGGTCTGGCTCACCTTCTTGAACATCTCGCTTTCAATGGAACAGAAGATTTCCCCAAACAGGATCTGGTTAACTATCTGGAAGGCATTGGGATGCGTTTTGGTCCCGATCTGAATGCCTATACGAGTTTTGATGAAACCGTTTATATGCTTCAGGTTCCCACTGACAGCGTCAACCAGATGGCGACAGGTTTCAAGATTTTAGAAAACTGGGCTCATAAAGTGAGTCTCGAAGGTGAGGAAATTGACAAAGAACGTGGCGTTGTTGTTGAAGAATGGCGTCTGGGACAGGGAGCTGGTCAGCGAATTTTTGACAAGCAAATCCCCATTCTTTTTAAAGGCTCACGTTATGCCGTTAGACTTCCAATTGGATCCATGGATGTGATAAAAAATGCCAGCCATGAGAGTGTAAGACGCTTTTATAACGACTGGTATAGACCAGACCTCATGGCGGTAGTCGCTGTAGGAGATTTTGATCCTGCGGATATTGAGGCCAGAATTGAGGCTCTCTTTGGAGCTATTCCCAAGGCTACTGAAACCAGAGATCGCACCGTATTTGATGTTCCAGGTCAATCGGAGGTGCTGTATGCAGTTGCTTCTGATCCAGAAGCCACGCGCTCAAGTGTAAATATTCTCTTCAAACATCCCGCACGAATTGACCGCACTGCAGGTGAGTACCGCGAAAATATCGTAGAGCGGATTTACCATGAGATGCTGAACGCTCGCTTTAGTGAGTTATCCCAGAAAGCCGATGCACCCTTCCTGTATGCCTTTTCCACAAAATGGGGCTGGGCAAGAACCTCTCAAATGGTTGCTCTCGGTGCAGGAGTTGTGGATGGTGGCATACCAGCCGGTCTGGAAGCTGTCCTTATTGAAGGTGAACGTGTTCGTCGTCATGGTTTCACCTCAACCGAGTTGGATCGAGCAAAGAAATCGGTTCTCAGATCCATGGAAGCGCTTTATCAGGAGCGAGATAAACAAGAATCCCGTGGTTATGCCTCAGAACTTATTCGTCACTTCCTGGAAGAAGAAGCCGTTTCTGGTATAGCATATGAGTATCAACTTTACCAGGAAACCATACCTGGAATTGGACTTGATGAAGCGAACGCGCTGGCACATAAATTTATCACAGATGAGAACCGTGTTGTCATGGCTTCGGGACCAGAAAAAGAAGGGGTTTCAGTTCCTGAAGAGGCAGAATTGGCTGCAGTCATGGCCAGCATCGCAACTTTAAATATCGACCCTTATATTGACCAGATTTCCACTGATCCACTCATCTCAGAGCTTCCCAAGGCTGGCGAAGTGGTTGAGAAAAAATATCATGAAGATATCGATACCTACGAATTACGCTTAAGTAATGGTGTTAAAGTGGTTTTGAAATCCACGGAATTTAAAAATGATGAAATCCTTTTTCAGGCCTACAGTCCTGGAGGTTTTTCTATCTTTAAAGACGAGGATCTTGTCACGGGTAAAATGGCTGACAAATTAATGGACTATAGTGGTCTTGGAAATTTCAGTCTCATGGATCTGCAGAAGTTGATGGCTGGTAAAGAGGTGGCCACCACACCTTATATCAACGCCCTCTATGAAGGTCTGCGTGGTTCTGTATCACCCAATGATCTTGAAATGCTTTTCCAGATGATCTACCTGCAATTCACAGCTAGTCGTCAAGATGAAGCAGCCGTTGCAGCCCTGATGACCCAATTCCGTTCACAGTTGGAGAACAAAAGTCTCAGTCCCGAGGCAGCCTATAGTGATACGTTTGCTGCAACCATGAATCTCTATCATCCCCGTCGTCAACCCATGACCGTTGAAAAGCTTGATCTGGTTGACCTTAACAGAGCTCAAGAACTATATGATGATCGTTTCATGGACGCTGGCGATTTTACCTTTCTCTTTGTGGGAAATTTTAAAAATGAAACCATGCTGCCCCTGATTCAGCAATACCTCGGTTCACTCCCTTCAACAGGTAGAAATGAAACCTGGGTAGATGAAGGTGTCATGACACCACAGAGTAAAGTTCAAAAAGAAGTCAAACGAGGTGTCGAGCCCAAGAGTCGCACTCGGATTGTCTTTCCTGGCAAGTTTGATTATACCCGCCAGAATCGCTATGACATGTACTCCATGATGCAGGTACTGCGCATTCGTTTGCGTGAGGTGCTCCGTGAAGATATGGGGGGTGTGTACGGTGTCAGTGTGTGGGCCAGTATGTCCAAGGAACCCCAGGCAGAATACTCACTGAATGTGACCTTTGGTTGTGCGCCTGATCGTGTCCAGGAATTGACCGATGCTGTTCTGGTTGAAATCAAAAAGATTATGCAGGAAGCACCTGATCAGGTGAATGTGGATAAGGTGAAAGAGTCTCAGCGTCGTGAACGCGAAATCAATATCCAGAAGAATTCATACTGGTTGAATTCCCTGGCTGTATACTACCGCGAAGGTCGTGAACTTTCAGATTTTATGAAATTCAACGAGCTCATCGATGGTTTCTCAGGTGAAGCAGCCCAGGCTGCAGCGGCAAAATACTTTAATCTGGATCGCATGGTTCAAGTGACCTTGAATCCTGAAGATTAATTCAGGATTACAATATCTACGAGATGGCTCCTTTATGGAGCCATCTTTTTTTACCCCGGTGCGCCTGAGAAATCCTATATATGCACATGAATAAGATAGTCATGCTCAACGAAGCCAGCTTATCAGTAGCTGCCGAGAAGCTCTGCCAGTCGGATGACAATCTTAAGTCTGTGGTAGATCAGTTTGGATTACCCCCATTATGGGCGAGAGCACCAGGTTTTCCCACCTTGATTCAAATTATTCTGGAACAGCAAGTCTCCCTGGCTTCAGCCAAGGCTTGTTTCGATAAACTCGATTTTGTCCTGCACAAATTGAATCCAGAATCGTTTTTGACTCTGGATGATACCGCATTACTGCGGATTGGATTTAGTCGTCAGAAAACCCGTTACTCCAGAATTCTGGCACAGGCAATCAAGGATGGGGCGCTGGATATTGATGCCCTGATTCATGACTCAGATGATGAGGTCTTCTCAAAGTTAACGGCACTAACCGGGATTGGCCCCTGGACAGCGAATATTTATCTCCTCATGGCATTGGGGCGACCCGATATCTGGCCTGGTGGAGATCTGGCTCTTGAAGTGGCTCTTCAAAACCTGCTGGGGTTGGATCATCGACCCAGGGGAGAGGAATTTCAACAATTGGCCGAAGCCTGGCGACCACATCGCGCAGTTGCAGCCAGGATATTGTGGCATTATTATCTATCGCGATAGGGTAAAATATATCAATTCATTTAATGAGGAAATTTTATGTCAGTTAAACATATGATTGATTTACCACTAGAGCCTATTGCCGCTGGAGAGAAGACCTCCAAGCAGGTTCTTATTTCTCCTGAAGAAGGTCCCAATTTTGCCATGCGTCGATTTGTCATTGAATCAGGTGGTTTTATGCCATTGCACTCCAACTCAGTCGAGCATGAGCAGTTTTGTATTGGGGGTGAAGCTGAAGTTGTGATTGGTGAAGAGATATTCACCGTCAAGAAAAATGATGTGGTCTTTATCCCAGCCAATGTCCCACATAGTTACAGAGCTACCGGTTCAGAATCGTTCGAATTTCTATGCCTGATACCAAACAAGGAAGATATCATAGACATAAAGGAGTAAAAAATGAGATCTAAGATTAAAACACTAGGCTCATTCCTGGGAATTCTGATTATTTTTACCACAATGATTTCAAGCTGCGATATTAAAGATGATCTGGATACCGAGAAGCGTCGATTATTAAATACGGATAAGCAATTTGCGCAGATGTCCCTTGATAAGGGGGCCGCTGAAGCCTTTAATCACTTTCTCACCGAGGATGCCATGGGAATGTCCCACAATCAGCATCCTGTCATTGGACGTGAACAGATGTACCAGGAAATGAAAGTTGGTCAGGAAGACTACCAGCTGGCCTGGGAACCTCAGCGAGCTGAGGTGGCTAGTTCAGCGGATATGGGATGGACCTGGGGCAAATATGTGCTGAGTTTCAAAGATGAAGACGGTGTTGAACAAAAGCGTTATGGTAAATACTTGAATATCTGGACAAGACAGGCAGACGGACAGTGGAAAGTTGTCGTCGATATGGGGAATTCCAGTCCGGAACCTGCTGGGTAGGACAATTTTAGTCAAAAATTAAACGGGAGTAAATATGGATGTTCAAGAGATCCTAAAACAGACAACCGAATTTATTGCCAACTATACCTGGAATGTTTTGGGCAGTCTACTCATTTTCTTTGTGGGTAAGTGGCTGGCGAGGAAATCGTCCTCCCTGCTGGGTAAGCTTTTATCAAAGCAGAACGTTGATGAAACCCTCATTCGTTTTCTGGACAATATCGCCTATTACGCACTCATGGTTGTGGTTCTTATGGCCGCTGCTGATCAGCTGGGAATAGATACGACCTCCTTCCTGGCAATATTTGGTGCTGCTGGGCTTGCTGTGGGATTGGCTCTCAAGGATTCCCTGGGGAATATTGCCAGTGGCGTTATGCTGGTCTTCTTTCGCCCCTTTAAACTTGGCGATTATGTCACTGCAGGTGGTGTCTCCGGTACCGTTGAAACCATCAATGTTTTTAACACGATCTTTCTGACGCCAGACAACCAGCGTATCATTGTACCCAATGGACAAATTACCAATGGGTCAATCACCAACGTCAGTGCCCATCCAACCCGGCGTCTTGATCTGGTTTTCGGTATTAGTTATGAGGACAATATTTTGACAGCCAAGGCGATATTTAAAAATGTTCTAGATTCTGAGCCTCGAATTCTGGAAGAACCTGCACCTCGAATATCAGTTTTGGAGTTGGCCAACAGCAGCGTGAATTTTTGCGTAAGACCCTGGGTCAAGTCTGAAGACTATTGGGATCTTAAGTTTGATCTCACCGAGAAGATTAAACTTGCCCTGGATGAAGCGGGAATCAGTATTCCATATCCACAAACCGATGTTCATCTGCATCAAGTAGAGAAATGATCCCTTTCAAGGAATTTCAAACGCAGGACAAAGCGCGGCTCTTCTGGCTATTATTTGGGCTCACAGTTCTCACAATTGTGGGAATGCAATTGACGGGATCAGCGCTTGTAAATGAGACTGCTCCAGGGGGAATTGTTACTTTTGAACTGGTCGGCACACTGGCTGGGAGTCAGGCTATTGTGGATTCCTGGCAGGGGTCAGCCATGACGTGGGCTGGTATCAATATGGGACTGGATTTCCTGTTTCTCTTCTTATACGGATTGACCATTGCATTGGGGTGTTTAATCTTGGCCAATCGGATACCGGAAAAATTTCAAAGCTTGAAAACTTTGGGGAGATGGCTGGCCCTTGGTATCCTGGTCGCTGCCGGTCTGGATGTCATTGAGAACATATCGCTTATTCTGCTGCTCACTGGCTCCGAAAATGAGTTTTTGTCACCCCTGGCTCGCTGGATGGCCATTCCAAAATTTGGATTGGTGCTCCTGTCTTTATTGTACATCGTGGGTGGCGGTGTGAGAGAGCTGATGAGCAGAACTAAAATGTCAAACGAGACAGCCTAGAAAAAAAGCTACAAATATTTAGAATGAAAAGTGGTTTGCCAGGCTAAGATTTTATGATGGCATGCTGAAGCTGTGAGCGAAGTTCCAGTACAACCTTCACATAGTTTTTAGAAGGATTGTATTTCCACACTGCTCGCCAATTGGCAGAATTCTCTGAAAAATCTGAACTGCCGATATCGTAGTTACCCCGTTTGAGTAGATAGTTGGCGATACTGGCCATGACATCAGCCCATTCAAAGGGTTCTCGAACCCCATCACCATCCATATCCACGGCATAGCTCTTAAAACTGGTTGGCATGAATTGTCCATAGCCAAAGGCACCAGCGTATGATCCTTTAACATCATGAGGTCCCAGACCATCAACTCGGCAGATCATAAACCAGGCAACCATTTCATCTTCAGCCCATTTTGCCCGACGGGGGATATTGTGGATGATGGTATGCAGGGAGTTAAAGACGGGGTAGGATGAAGCATAAAGTCCATATTGAGTTTCTACACCGACAAAGCTGAGGATCAAAAAGGGATCCACACCATATTGCTTGGCCACTTTGTGCAGGAGCTCGGAGTGCTCGTTGTAAAACTTCACACCACCATTTACGCGTTTATCATTCACAAAGATCTGACGATAGTCGATATAATCCATTTTTTCAGCAGGTCGGGAAAATTTATCTGAGATGTTGGGCTCAATTTTTATACCGGAATTGGAGAATACTTGCCAGGCATAAGCTGCTGGGACACCACTACGTCGCAAGCGTTTAATAACCCGCCCATACACCTGTCTGGCTTGCTCATTTTTTGAGATAAGGTTCACCAGGTCTTTTTCAACTTGATTGGACCAGCTGGTAGGAGCAGAACCATGTTTTGAGTCACGATCTGCATAGACGGATAGACCCGTCAGCAGTAGAATGATAGTGATTGTATTTCTCATGAATCCCATATAGTAATTCTTATTCATATCTACAAGTTACTTCAGTACAGTGATCTTCCGTGTGATCGAGAACTCATTGGCATCCATTTTTATCAAATAAAGACCTGAAGACACCTTCGAGGCATCCCAATGTGTCACATAACGTCCTGCACTCATTGTAGCATTCATGATCTGGTACACTTCCTGGCCCTGAAGATCAAATACACGAATACTCACCTCAGCATTTTGAGGCAGAGTAAAAGGTATACTGGTTGAAGGATTAAAAGGGTTGGGGTAATTGGGCTGTAGGGCAAACTCGAAAGGAGCTTTAACCCCCGTTTCATCCAGGGCTAGAACATCTCGGGCAATAGTCCGGAATGAAACACTCCAATCATCACCACCGATGCCATCTTGGTTTCCATCAAGTGGAAAGCCTGCCATATCAGTGGCTGTGGCCGCAAACGTGATGGTATAATCTGTAAAAAAATCAAGGGAGTCTGTGAGTATGAATGCCATACGTTTCGAGTCTTGAGTAAAGTGAAATGTACCCACAGCCGCGGGCTCGATGGTAAAGGATTCCTCCACAGAGGTCCTATTCATAGCTTTCGAAAAATCAAAATAGGGAATACTCCACGGAGTCCACAATGAATCACCCTCTGCTGGATGGGATTCAACGATGGTTGGAGGAGTTGTGTTTAGAAGTTGGATGGTAGTGAAGCTTGTCTGGTTTGCAGTCACTGTAACCGAAGATGTGTCTGGTGAGAACCCCTCAGCAGTAATGATCACCTCATAGATACCAGGTGTCAGACTATCCACTTTGAAGTAGCCATTATTATTTTCACCTCCGGAATAGTGATAGCCACCAGGTTCAATGGAGACTTCAATATTATTGATTGGCTGGTATTGATCTTCCAGACTGGCCAACGCAAAGTAGGAAACTGTCACATCAGGATTTCTGACCAATCCAGCAATTGCACCTACAGAAAAGCCGGGTTGTCCAAAATAAGCCAGGTAGCTTCGGGCCAGCGCCATCGCTTCATGCTTCCGGTAATCCAGATTCATCAAACGCCAGGATTCAGGAATATAATCGTGAAATGAACCTTCTGAGATAGTGGCTGGCATATTGGCTGGAACGAGGACCCCATATCCATAGGTCCAGGTTGGGTTTAAAGTCAAATCACCAATTGAAATGTCGTGTGTGGTTTGGTTAACATCATCTAGGAGAGGCGCCATAATGTTGGCCATAGTACGGGCCAGCGGAAAAGTAGGAGAACTAGTGGTTCCGTTATAAATAACCATTGCGTAATTCGCGGTTCCATTAAAACCATTGCTATGATTGCTGTTGAAGTAATCAGCATTAAAGGCATTGGCAACCCCTGCACGCTCAGACAATCCCAGATCATCTGATGTATCATTATTTCCGGTGCGGGTGATAGCTACCTCGGCACCCAATCCCAGTAGGATGCTTCTTAGCTCCAGCCCTTTGGTGAGATTTGATTCAGACTCCCAGAATCCCGTTGCAGCCATGTATCGATCATCACTTTCATGTCCCGAATGACCAGGATCGATGCAAATGCGAACTCCGTTTAAATCCTGTGAGAATGTGCTGGAAACCAGAGCAATGAGGATAAGTAATCTTTTCATACTTGACCTACTCAACGATCTCAATTGTGGTTTCAATGATTTCACCACGAAGCGTATGATAAATTAGGTGCAGTCCATCTGGTGCCCATTGTGGGTACAGCTCAATTTTCTCTGGGGTGTCAGTAATATTCCAGGAATGCAACCCATCATAGGAAATGATCCAGATTTCGGAATCCGTATACTGAACACCATCATCCAGATCCTTCATATAGACAAGATATTCTCCATCAGGTGACCAATGGGGAGCATGTACAAAGCCCAATTCATAAAGGATGTTTCCCTGAAGATCACTTACAAAAGTTCCGCCGCCTGTTTTGGTATAGACAAGTTTATCAGATGTGGGGGAAAGCTCTGACCATATGTAGTTTCCTTCACCCTGGGGAGCAATCACAGATACCTCTCCAGACTGGAATAGTTTCAGGGTCAATTTGTCGTTTAAAATGGTCGTATAGTCTTCCAGATTGCGTTCACGTTGACCATTGGAACCGTTTAGGACAACAGGAACTTCGTCGAGAAGGTAGATCAATCTATCATTGACCACATTGGCTGGCGAAACAAAACGTGCAGCCTCAGCCATGAGCTGATCCCCATTAGCGGTAGTTTTATACAATGAAGTGAATTTTCGGCCCTTCTGATATTCATCCCGACGATAAATGACAGAGCCATCTGTGAGGCTGCGTGGTTCAAAACCTGCCCCTTGTGAATTAGTGATTTCCCTGGTTTCCCCGGAAGACCTGTCCAGAATCCAGAGACCTGTATAGGCATTTTGAGTCAATAAAATGGATTTTCCATCAACAGTGTAAGATGGAAAATAGAAGGGTGTCTTGTTGTCCCCCAGCAGTACTTGAGTGTTTTTTACAATAATGTCTTTTGCCAGAAGACAGGAGGTCATAAGCATTATCATGGTGAGATATTTTGTTTTCAAAATAATATTTCCCTCGCTGTGTTCGCTACGTTTTTGCCACCCTCGTTAATTGTTTATGTCGATATGCAATCCTCATTACACAGAAAAGCCACGGAAATTAGTGATTACCAACTCCAGGTTGTGTGATCTGGCTTAACTCTGGTTACTTGAGAACCGTCACCTTTTGTGTCCTGGTCATCCCATTAGCCTCCAATCCAATAATGTAGACTCCGGAGGAAACATCTGATGCGTTCCAGCGGGTCTCATGATACCCAGTTGTGAGTTTTCCACTCAAAAGAGTCTCCACCGTTTCACCCCTCAGGTTATAAACTCTCACGCTGGTGTGAGCATCTTCAACAAGGGTAAATGGAATGGTGGTCCAGGGATTAAATGGGTTTGGATAATTGGGCAAGAGGGCCAGTTCAGAGGGTTGCTGCAGTTCCATCTCATCAACTCCGAGATAGTTTCTGGTCACAACCCGTAGATTGTCTATGTAGTAGGTCCCAGTATTGCTTTGTCCCGGTGTGTGGCTCAATTGGATGCTATCGAACTCAAGGGTTCCATTAAGATTTCCATCCCCTATCCAGGTTCCAGTACCATCTGCAGCCATGTCCCAACTGACCACTTTCCAGCCATACCAATCCACGATATACCAGGGGCTTACTTCATGGGCACCGGTACCGAAAATATTATCATCAACACAAAACCTGAATTTATTTCCATTTCCGTCACCAAAAACAAAGGCTTGCATGATTTTACTGGACGTGAAATGGACGTTGCGTCCAGGACCCCCACTCAGGTATTCACGAATAAGCCATGAACTGGCATTGGTGTCCCATCCATAATTCAGTTTGAGTGAGGTGTTGTCCGTCGCTGTAAAAACGCTTAGATCAGTGACAAAGCTCCTGGTGCAAAGTGGGGCCAGAATGCCAGAATTACTCCCGGAAGCAGTGATTTCCCACCAGTAATTGGCGGGGTTTGTTTCAAAATTATCAATATTTATAGCCTGATAACCAATGTTGCTTGTTGAAAAATTCATTTCAGTTTGAACCGTTCGCACATTGCCATATAGATCTGCGAAGCCTGACAATAGCCTGATGCGATAGGCTTCAACATCCAGCAAATCATTGGTGGAATAGATAACGAGGACACTTCTTGAATTGATCACATGATGTTCCAGAGTGAAGGGCTGGAGCTGTCCATCGGAAACTCGCTCAAAGATCACCAGGTCTGAACTGATACTATTGGGATGAAGCTCCTCATTCCAGGCCAGATTGATGATTGGTCTTTGATTAACTGTTGTTGAACCATTTGCAGGTGTGGAGGCATTCACAAATGGTGGAGATATATCTGGAGGACTGGTTGTGAATTGTATACTCCAATCGTCACCACCAACACTGTCCTGATTACCATCCAGGGGTCGCCCTAATAAATCTACTGCGGTACCAGCCAGGCTCATTGTATAGTCAGTAAGAAATTCCAGCGTGTCTTGCACTTGAAAGGTCATCCGCTTCTGGTCAGCTGAAATAGAAACCACTCCAGCGACAGGCGGGTTAATGGAAAAGGCTGCACCAACAGAAGCGCCATCCATGGCTCTTGAAAAAGTTATACTTGGATTACTAAAGGCTGAAAACGAAGATTCGCCATCAGAGGGACTGGATTCAATAACATAGGGTGGTATGCTGGGGACAAGCAATATATCTCGAAATGTCACAAAATCTGGAGACATGGCTGATAGCATGAGCGTGTCAGAAAAATAACCATCAGCTGATATAATGACCTCATGAGCTGTGTCGGGAAGATCCTCAAAAAAGTAAAAGCCATTGTGAAGCTCATCTCCATTGGGGAATTCGTGGAAGAGGGATTCATAGGTGTCAGTGGTATAGGCTTGACCATTCACCTCTACTGTAGCTCCATTAACACGAACTCCTGTTTCTGAATTGGTGATGATACCAGCAAGTATACCAGGATAGGGTCTGGCGATTTCAAATTTATCCAGAATGGTCCAGAACATACTATATGCCAGCATGCGGGTGTAATCGGTATTCATGTCAAGCTGGTTTTGCAGAGGATTGGTATGATGCCCTTGCTCGCTCAATTCGCTGGGCATGTTGGTGCGTCTATTTACTGAAAGGTAAGGACCCTGAAATCCGGTTTGCGAGCAGGTTCCATAAAAGCTGCAATCTCCAGTTGATCCCCAACTATGCTGGGGGATGCGCATGACATCAGCAAGAATATCTACCATAATATCACTCATGGCCTCGCCACCTACTGGTGGGTCAGGAGTTCCATTCCAGAGCTCACCCCAGAGCAATAAAACATTATTATGGGTTGTTGCTCCAGCATTACTGTGAATCGAGTGATACCATGATGCTCCCCGATTGTTTGCGTCAGTACTTCTTTCAGAGAGACCCACTTCGACCTGATCGTTGTATCGGGAAGACCAGACGGTATCAATGTCTGTTTTTGAGAGCAGCAACTGACGCAAATGAAGGGCCGTCTGAAGCGTCTCCTCAGCTTCTGAGTAACCATTAACACCCATATTCTGAGTGATGCTATGACCAGGGTCGACAAAGATGTTCCAACCTGACAAGCCGGTAACCTGAGCATTTAGCATTGATGCAGCCAGAACGAGGAAGACTATAGATCTTTTCATATCTACCTCCAACCCACTTGTTGAATGAAGAGTTGGCCGCGCTGATCCGTATCATAGACAAGCCATTCACCATCAGGTGACCACTGAGGGTTCATTTCAAAAATGAGGGGTGTCTCGGTCAATTTTATACGAGAGCTGCCATCAACATGGATAGCATAAATATCTGAAGCGGTGATGGAATGGCCATCATCGGAAGTGAGCATAAATGTGATCCATTCTCCGTTAGGAGACCAGTCCGGTGCGCTGCCTCGTCCGAGGCTCATGCGATCTTCTCCATCCACCTTAGCCAGCCATAAGTTTTGACCGGCAGTAGAATAAACGACCTGTGAACCATCGGGGGAGATGGCATAACTGTAGATATGATCCTGGTCAGAGAACAGTGTGGTTTCTGAGGACCTGCCGGTGCTTTGCAGGACCAGTCGGTTTTGAAATCGACCATCTTTTATATAGTTAAGTGGTGGTAGGGATACTTCCTGGTTGGAATCATCTGTTTTAAAGCTCTCAAATTTTTCAGCAAATGTGAGATACAATTGTGAATCATCATCTGTCCAGACAGGTGTGCCGCTCATTCTGGAACGGGGCTCTGAGAGGGTTTCCATAACGCCATCGGAGACATTGAAACTGACTAAAGTATGGGAGCGTCGCATTTTATTGAAATGTGAAATTTTGGATGCGATTCGGGTTCCATCATGAGACCATGCAAATCCATATCCGGCAGAGTAATCATTGCTGATCTGCTGAACATTTCCCGTGGGGAAATCCAGGAGATATAAACCGGTATAGCTGGCACCTCCAGCAGCAACCTGAACTCCACTGGGTGACCACTTCGGTCCCATGTAATATTCTCCAGGTCTACTAAGTGCAACTGGGTCGCCCTTGGTCTCAATTTGCTTTGCTAGAACTGCCGAGGAACAGAGAAGCAGCAAGCTGATGAGTAATCCCGCTTTATTTGTCATGGCTATCTCCAATTATGTCGTGATGATCCATAGATCAACTAGTTTGTAAATATACTTACCAAACTAAATACAGAAGGGTCCACCTGCAAATATCAAAAGCTTAACATTCATAATAACCTGAAGTGGTTTTTGGTATTGCTCATGATTAGAAAATATAAAAAACCCAGGTTCAAAAAGAACCTGGGTTAACATTTTTTAGACAGCAAAGCGTGAGGAAATCTCTAAGCTAATTGATCAATCACCTCATCATCACTCAAGGGGAAGCGGCCCAATTCTTTTTTTGAAAAGATCAACTTATCATCTTTCCAAATATTATATGCTCCCCCGGAGGAAGGCAGGATGGTCAGGTTGTCAACTTCATTGCCAAATTTATCTAGAATGCCTGCAACCAAACTGGTTGCTCGAGGTAGATAGTTTCAGGTAACGCAATATTCAATTTTAATTTGCATAAATATCTCCTTTATCCTTTAAACTAAATTTTGCAACTCAGCTTGACAACTCCTGAAAATTTGGATTAGTATCACGGGATGTTAGTCGAAGTCCCCACATTAGATCATCCAACCCTGCTTTTTGATTGCTATTGCAACTTGTGTAGCGGATCCGTACTCGCCATCATCAGGCGGGACCCCCAGGCTATTTTTCGTTTTATCAACCTCCAGTCAGATCTGGGACAAGCACTTCTGGATCAGCATAAGCTCAATAGGGATGATATTGATTCGGTGGTGTTGCTACACAATAAATCATGTTCTATAAAAAGCGATGCTGTCCTGGATGTCTTTCACCTATTGGGTGGATTCTATCGACCGCTGGCAATTTTTAAATACTTGCCTGTTTCATTCCGCAATGGGATATACGATTGGATCGCTGGGAATAGATATACCTGGTTTGGAAAAAAAGACGTCTGCATGATACCGACGCCTGAGCTGAAAGAACGCTTTCTTCCCTAAGTGATCGCGCTATGCCTGATTTCTGCTTTGCGGATACTCCCTGTAATAAATTGGACGGCAATGAGTGAGACAAGACTCATAACAGCACCGGCAATAAATGGGATCCGATAATCAACAATCCAGGCCAGACCACCTAGCACAGGGATAACTACAGCTGCAATATGATTGATGGTGAAACCCATGGCCATAGTGGGTGCCATGTGGTCGGCATCGCCCACCTTTTGGAAGAAGGTGCGAATACCCATGGAAAAATTGAAGAAAATATGATCAAGAATATAGAGTACAGCAATGACTGCCTTGGTTTCTACTGTAGCATAGGCAATAAAGACAAAGATCAGGCTGAGATACTCGACGGAGAGTACCTTTTGCTCACCAAAACGAATAATGGCTTTTCCAATCAAGGGACTTAGAAAGTAATTGATGGCATTGTTGAGCATGAATAGCATGGTAATTTCTTTAACACTAAATTGAAATTTTTCCACCAGCAGGAAAACGGCAAAAGCCACAAAGATCTGGCGACGAGCGCCTGCCATAAAAGTCAGGAAGTAATAGAGGCTGTAACGTTTCCTGAAGATCATCTTCTTTTGCTGGGGAACTACATCATTCCGGGTAGGATTTTGAAACATACCCCAGAGTCCAGCTATGACAATGAGTCCACCAAGAATACCAAACATCAATTCATAACTGAGAACCGAGCTGGCACCCAGCAATACAAAACCAATAACGATGGCAGATGCAGAAGAATAGCTGCGCAATTTACCCATGACCCAGGGGGAGGTGTGTGTATCAAAATATTGTAGCGTCAGGGACTGATTCGTAGTTTCAAAATAGTGAAAACCAAAACTCATGAGCAAGGTGGTGAAAATCAAGCCGGTAAAAGAGGGGAATACACCTGTAAAGCTGATTCCAAGACCCAAAATAGCCACAGATAAGGCTGAAAGACGATGCTCTTTGATAACCAGCGTGACAAAAACCACAAGGAGGGCCAAAAAGCCAGGGATTTCTCTGACAGATTGAATCACACCTATATGGTTGCCGCCTAAACTTACAACATCAACGGCAAAATTATTGAAAAGGGTCTGCCAGACCTGAAAGCCCATGGTAGTCACAATGGACATGACAGCCAGGAATAGGAACATGCGATCTTGTCGGGCTTTTTGCATAGGCGGCAGGCTAACCCCAAAAGTGAAAATATGGAACGCCTATTCCCGATTTTTATTGATCAATTAAATAGAAAAAAATCTATTATATTAGTCATAATGTAAAGAGTACTTGTCATTATATCAATTATAAATTACATTGCGCTCGATTTGAAATGAGGTGAATAGTGGAATTAGAGAATGAATTAAAAGTGTGGCGTGCGAGACGCGATATCACACAGGCACAATTAGCAGAAGCTGTAAAACTCAGTCGTCAAACGATTCACTCTATTGAAAGAGGGAAATTTGTACCTTCAGTGCTTTCTGCGCTGAAGATTGCTGCTTTCTTTGGAACCAATGTGGAAGCAATATTTTTTGCCAGAAGGGATGAGAGATGAAATTTCGAGGGAATTATTTACTCATGTTTAGTGTTCAATTTTTCAGTGGATTTCTAACCTACTATTTCTGTGTACAATTTGGATTAATAGGAGTCGCCATCGGTTTCCTTCCATTCCTGCTTGCGCTTATTGCCGTTCAGGTGAAACATGATCCCGATGAGAGAGAACTGTCTCTCGTGCATAAAACCGATAGTGCTCAAAGTATTGTCATAGCTGTTGCAATGGCAATTGTCTATTTGTGGTTTCCTGATTTGAACTGGTTTTATCTCTTTGTGGCAAATATTTCAATAGTTCGCGGGGCCATCGGCGTTGGGTTATTCCTGACGAGTTGATGATTTAGCCAGGTTACCAGAGAATGTACCGGCTCAGAATTGAGCTGGAAAATGGTGTTGCCCAATTAAGCAGGCAAAGAATAGAAGGATATGGTCAATGAAGCGAAGAGAATTTATTATCCAAACGGGAACCATCATTAGCGCAAGTGTGCTATTCCCAGGCACAATTCTGGCTGGAAGCAAATCAGCGCAAACATTGGTGGGATCTCGCCGTCCCAATCCTGATAACTATCCTCAACCTATTATGAAGGCAATCTCCATGGGGATGAATGCCCCCAATCCACACAACTCACAAGCCTGGAAGTTCAAGATTCTCTCTGATTTTGAAGCACTACTGTATCTTGATGAGTCAAGACTTTTACATGCCACAGATCCACCGGGTCGTCAAATCCATATCGGTTGCGGGTGTTTTCTGGAAACCCTGCGTCTTGGTGCATCTACCCTGGGTTATACAGCAAAATACGAGTTGTTGCCAGAAGGTGAATACCCACTCGAAGAGGCTGGGTTGAAGCCTGTCGCCTTCGTTAAGGTTGCAGCAAGTGCCACCGAGCCACTTCCTCTCTCTGACTCAATCTTCTCCCGCCAGACCAACCGATCACTCTATGAGGGTGAGTTGATGACCAATTCAGAGTTTGATTCCATAACCGCTTTGACAACAGCAAAATATTCAGAACTCAGCTTCCATTCTGCACCTGAACGCCTGAAAGAAATGGTGGATATTCTCTATGAAGGCATGGTGGTGGAGGCAAACACACACGTGACTTACGATGAGTCCCGAATATGGTTTAGGAGCAGTCAGAAAAAAATTGAGACCAAACGAGATGGTATCAATCTGCGTACAGATGGCACGAAGGGGCTCTTGCTCTCCATTATGGAGTTTATTGTGAATGAAGAAAATGAAGAGAGCTGGCATAAACCAACTGCCATCAACGCATTTTTAAAATCCTATGGCAAAAAAATCTACACTGCCAAAGGAATAGTTCTCTTTAAGACCCAGTCAAATACAATGTCAGACTGGATTCTTACAGGCATTGATTATGTAAGATTTCAACTTGCAGCAGATCAGTTGGGCTATGTTATACACCCCGTAAGCCAGGTTTTACAGGAATATCCTGAAATGGATGATCTCAGAGCTCGCTTCAATGGGCTGGTTGGTGTATCAGAACCCTCTAAAATTCAGATGGGAGTTCGTATTGGCAGGGGTGAAAAACTATACTACTCATACCGCAGAGAACCAGAAAACCTATTGATCTGATTTCGTCTGATTTTTTTTGCTGGATTTCAGCAGTATTCCTCTGGAAATATCGCCCTCCAGGGTTTTACTTGCTACAATTTCTCCCCGCCTGATAACTGTTTCAGGAAATAAGGCAGGAAAATCTTTGTAGGCGTTCCAATCCAGCGATGTTTCCAGCCTGGATTCCCAATCATTAGCGATTGACCAGGGATCGACAATCATCAGATCAGCATGCAAACCTGGTTTGATACTACCCTTAAGATGATCAAGGGCAAAAATTTTAGCAGGATTTCGGCTGGTCAGGCGAACCAACAATTCCAGATTAAGATGACGCTCCATGAATTGAGCTAGCAAGGTGGGAAAAAGGGTCTCAACGCCACCCATTCCATTGGGAATGTCTTGAAAGCGAGTTCCCATTGGTTTGTCTGCCAGACAAAAGGGGCAATGATCAGAACCAATGGTATGAATCTGGCCATTTTGGAGACCTAGCCACAATGCCTCGCAATCTGCATCGGTACGTAGAGGTGGACTGGATACAAACATCTGCCCATCAGCCCTCTCGTACATCTTATCTGAGAGCAGTAAATAGTGGGGGCAGGTCTCAACTTTTAACAGGGGATATTCAGCTGCTTTAGCCAAACCCGCTGCAGTATTAAGATGGACGATATATATGGTGCAGTTCGTTCGAGCAGAGATTTCTCCCAGCTGACTCACCGCTACCAACTCAGCTTCAGCTGGTCGACTCAAACCATGATACCGGGAATGGGTTTCCTTCCCTTCAGCAAAGGGCTCAGAGGCTCGGGTGATGACATCATTGTCTTCAGAGTGTACCATGAGGATACCATGATGCTGTGCAATAATTTCTGCCACAGCTTCAATTTCATCATAGGTCAACATCATGTTTGCTTCAGCGTAGGTAGTAAACACTTTGAAGCTGTTGAACCCTCGGGCGATCAATTCTGGAATCTCAGCCAGAATTTCCGGCTCGAAACGAGTGATGTTAATATGAATACCCACATCACAAAGGGACTCACCAGCCAGCTCAATACGAACATTAAGGCTTTCTGTCAATGATTGTCCTGATTCTAGCACACTAAAGTCCAGGATGGTGGTTACCCCTCCGTGGAGGGCAGAGCGGCTTCCTGAGGCGAATGTGTCCGCAGAATAGCCACTTTTGATTGGTATTCCCATGTGTGTGTGCGGATCAATGATTCCAGGGAATATCCATTTTCCACTGGCTTCCAAAACCCGGGTGTTCTCTGGTGGATGAATAACTGGAGCTATTTCTACAATCAGGTCGTTCTTGATGAGGACATCTTGAATTTCCTGGCTGTTAGGTCCGATGACCAGACCATTTCTTATGAGCAAAGAACTCAAGCTGATTTCCCACGGTAGACTGATATAATTTCTGATAAAATGCTAATGGCGATCTCTGGTACTGTCTGGGCATCTATATCCATGCCTACTGGTGCATGAACTTTTGCCAAGGCTTCCTTGGTAAAACCCCTGGAATGAAGATTTTCAGATAATAGCTTCCATTTCCGGGCACTACTTACGAGTCCGATATAGCGAGCCGAAATATCAAGGGCATGAGATAAGAGTTGACGGTCGTGTTTATGTTCCCGACTGGCAATGAGGATAAAATCTCGCTTTGGAATGTGTGAAACAGCTTCCCGATTTATCGGGAACTCCGTTTGAAGTCTTTCTGCATAAGGGAATCGTTCAGGAGTTATCAATTCTGTTCGATCATCGTAGACCTTGACTTGAAGCTCATTAAAATGAGCCAATTGAGCCACAGCCTGACCCACATGTCCCGCTCCAAAAATGTGCAGCATGGGTGGAGAAAACACCTGCCACATGAGATAGAGGGAATCACCCTGAACCAGAGATCTGGTGAGTTGATTTTCAAATATACCTCTTAGCCGTTTTTCCAGTTCAGCCTCTGTATCCTCAATATCCTGGCGAGAGGTCACAATTTGTCTGTGGACTTGAGTCGGAGCGTCTCCACTGATATGGAGTTTAACCATAAGTTTCTGATTAAGGGCGGACTGTTGGAGCATGTCGCCATAAAAAGTTTCCAGTTCAGGTGAGAAGGGCTCAACAAGAACTTTCAACGTCCCGCCACATAATCCCACATCAGCATCGACATCATTCCCAGTCATGTCAAAATCAAACAGACTTGAACTAGTCTGGGAAATCATTTTCAGGGCAGCCTGACTGACTTTCAATTCCATGGATCCGCCACCAATGGTCCCCAGAAGTGTACCGTCTTCCAGAACAAGCATCATGGGATAGTCTTTCCGTGGAACTGAGCCTTTCCATTGAACCACAGAACAGAGCATTGCCTTATTTGCTGCCTGATGGGATTTCCATTGATGCATGAGAGCTTTAATCATGAGGGTGTCTCATTATGGTGGAGCACAATCGCTTCAAATACACCAGCTGCAATGGTACGGGCTTTTTCTGAGATTTGCAGATATTCCACAGATTCTCCCCGAGGGTCAATGTCACCAATTTTCATTCCCTTGACCACAGGTGTGTGCTCAGAGATCATACCGCGAACCATGCCATCCAGAGGAGCATAGACGGGCTTATCGTTGTTGATCAATGCAAGTTGCTGCCCTTTAGTCACAAGCTCTCCAAATTGGGTAGACCACTTTATTTGGCCAGTTCGTGTAGCCCGAACCAATCTTCGCGTGGTTTCCCCTCCCAGGTTCCCGGGTATACCTGAATCTGCCAGAGGTGCCCCCTTGGAGATGATGCGACCAAGATTGTGTCCTCGCATGGTCTCGATAGCACGATGACAGTTTTTGTCAACTTCAAATCCTGGTCCTAGCCCAATGACCAGATCTGCCCAGGTCCTGAAATCTTCAGTATATTTTTTTAACATGCGTGCATCGATTATGATCGAGGGCTTAAATTCAAGCAGCTTCTCTGGATCATCCTCAAACATGGGAATGTGTTTCCAGGGTTTGGATGGGTTTAATTTATGCGATTTAGCCTTTTTCGACTTAATTCCCTCTACTTCGGATTTCCCCTCTACCAGTGCACCACTGAAAGTCACTGGTCTTCGAATAGCCAGAGGAGGAGCTATATCTGACAAAAATACATGCAAGCCGATCCGATGCAGTAGATGGGCTACTCCGCTGCCTAATTCTCCGGCACCTCGAACCCAGACCAGATTATTATCGAGCATTTTCAAACTCCAGATAGTGGTCCATATCCATACTCACACCTTCGTCAGGTACATCGATAAATAGAGTATCGGACCGAAATGTTTCAATCACCTGACGTCCCCCCACATCACCTGTGGCAGCCATAAAAAAGGGTGATAGTTCAGTGGAAAAAAAGGTGGGATGCCCAGGTTTGTTCTGGTGACGAGGTGCTAAAATAAGGGGCTTTTTCTCATTTAATTTATCAATGAGGCTGGAAACGGTCTTTCGCTGTATAAAGGGTTTGTCACCAGGACAAAAACACCAGTAGTCATAGGTCCGTCCTGCTGCCTTGACTCCGGTAACGACAGAACTGGCCATACCTGAATGAAAGTCTGTATTAAATTCGTATATTATTTTATCATCGAAGCGTTGGTCCAGAACCGCTTGGATCTTTTCACTCTGATAGCCAAGAATGACATAAACATCCAGATCAAACTCGATAAAAGTGCTTACGGTATGCTCAATGGCAGTGCGGTCTTCCAGCACTTCAAGAAGTTTGTTGGGAGGAAAGCGTGTGGAACGACCAGCCGCAGTGATAATCATTGCCAGATTGAGCATTAATTAACCTTTTGAATCTTGCCTTGTTCTATACTGCCGTAATAAACCGAATCATGACTCAGGCGTGAAAGGGTTTTTGCCAATTCAAAAGCTTGATCAGGATAAACATCAGCCTTGTTTACAAAATAGGTCAATTTGGTTTCTTTGGGCACCTTCTGGAGATATCCATATTCACTGGTGAGGACACGTGCGATGAATATGGGATCAAGTAGGTGGTTGGCATTCACATCCCAGAGCTCTCTAAATAATTCTGGTCGATGCACCATTTTTCCATCTACTCTGGCACCTACAGCATCTGCTCCCACCACGATAATGGCATGGGTAGCAAAATGGGGAATAACTGGATCAAAGGGTTGGTGGGCTTTGATGGGTTTTTTTCTCGCCCCATCACACTCAAAGATTGTCAGATCCGAAGCCCCATGCACTACCTGAAGTTGGTCAGGCTCAAGCCCAATAAGTTTATGCTCATTTTCCTGGCCCCCCATGATGTAAAGGGGATTAATCTCCAGCAAAGCTTCGCGATTTTCCTCGACTTCAAATTCAGGAAAGAAGTGGACCTGGTGCTGTGATGAAATTCCAGCTTTTGTGAGGGAGGAAAGCGTGACATGGTCATAGGGTTTTGAGAGTTCATTGCCAAGCTCATAAAGTAGAGCCGTTTTGCCTCCACCACCAAGAATACCCACACAGCTCTTGTCTGCTTCGGCTACATTTTGAAATAAGATTTGAGAGAAATTCATGAGGGAATATAATCAGAATTTTTAGTGCTATGCTTCTAACATTACATAGTGGAGTTATTATAGTTAACTCAAATTACATGTTTCGTCATCCCGAGTGGAGTCGAGGGATATCAATTTTGGATTAAGTTGAGCTCTCATCTCTCGACTCCGCTCGAGAAGACGTTCAAATGATATGCAGAGTGGATTTTTTTATATATGTACAACAATTTTCCCCTGGCTATTGCGGGATTCCATGAGCCTGTGCGCCTCAGCCATCTGCTCAAACTTGAATTCGTGCCCTACGATGGGTTTGAGACCATGTTGAAGGGTGTATGCGCTCAGGTCAGTCCATATTTTCATCATCCGTTCAGTGTCTTTCAAGAGATAGCCCAGATGACTGGCTCCCACCACCTGTGAAGCTGTGGCCATGGCATCAATTTTAACACGGGGAATGTCCTGCCAGGTTTTCCACCAGGAAAACGGATTCAATTTTTTCAAATTCAGACTGGCAAAACCAATCACAACCAGTCGTCCAAAGGGGTTCAACACATCCATACTCTTGCGGAAAACCTCACCACCCACAACTTCAAGAATGACATCCACACCCTGCCCACCCGTTTTCTCACGAATGAACTCAACAAAATCCTCGGTGTGGTAATTAATGGGATAGTCTACTCCCAGCTGGCGAATTAGATCCAACTTGGCATCTTTGCTGGCAGTCCCAAAAACTTCGCATCTAAGCGCTTTCGCTAATTGAACAGCGGCAGTCCCAACGCCACCAGCAGCGGCTTGAATCAGAACACGATCAGTCGCTCTAATTCTACAGACTTCGAACAGAGCCACCCAGGCTGTCATAAACTGGACAGCATACCCGGCATTTTCAGCAGGGCTGAAATTCTCAAAGGCTGGCAGAATCTGACTGACTGGAACCACTACTTCCTCGGCATAACACCCAAATTGCCCGACGACAATGACAGGGGTTCCAACCTGAAGATGAGAGACTCCCTCACCCAGCACCTCAATTTTTCCATAGGCTTCCATGCCAGGGATGTAAGGACGTTTGGGAGCCCAGCCATATAGTCCCTTGCGACTCTGAATCTCTGCGTAATTCAAACCAATGGTTTCAATCCGAACTCTGACTTCATTCTGGCCGATGGGGGTTGAGGCCACATCTGAGATTTTTAAAACGTCTGCACTGCCAACCTTATTGAGGACGTAAGCTTTCATAAATATTCCTTATTCCGGTGTTTCCTGATTTCTAAGGTATTATAATGTTTAAGGATATCATCCAAGAAAAAACTTCTCCATCTGTTACCCGTTGGAGCACACGAGTTTGTCGCCTCCCCAGGTGCAGCATCATAAAAACGTATAAATACCCGCACGGGAAAGAGAAAGTTGTGATCAAATGACCGAAAATAGTAACTCCGGACATAGTGACTGATTGTTGGTTGAATGTGTAACAATATAAATATCAATAAGATATGATATCTTAAATCTCTAAATAAAATGAGTCTGTGACATTTATCAACTGTAAAATTAAAGGTGAGAAAGATTATCATTTAGCACTTGTTGACCCAATTCGCGCCGTCTATACTGCCTGCCCAAAGACAATAACCCTATGAAAAAATCCAACTTACATAAAATTAAAAAAAAAGATAGCCACGATAGAGGAAATATGAAATACAGACACATTATCGCATACACAATGATCTTGCTCGCATTCTGGGCAGTTCATGTTAATCGTGAAGCGAGACATCATACTGAAATTGAAAACATTCTTGCTCATGAATCTATGATTAAAGACTCACTAAATACCTACATGGTAGAAATGGCAGCCGCCCTGGATCTCTTTACTGAGGGACATCCATTGATATTTACTGCCTACAATGCTCTGGTTGGACAGACAGATGATACACCCAATATCACAGCCAGTAACAAGCAAATATTTCCTGGTGTTCTGGCCTTGAGTCGTGAGCTAATCACCAGATATGGACATGGGGGCGATATTCAATACGGTGATAAGGTCTGGGTGGTAGTACCCATGCAGGTTGAAGACACCATGAATAAACGCTGGCGTGGTCGTGGGGATGTCTTCATGCTGGACTATGACAAAGCGGTTCAGTTTGGTAGAAAATCAGGCATTCTCTATCATCAGGGCGATGACATTGAATATGCCAGTGCTATTCAAGAAGATAAAGAGACTTTTGCTGCGATCAACTAAGCGCAGATTTACATAAATAGAAAAAGAAGGGGCTGTCCTAAAAGGGCAGCCCCTTCTTTTTTTAGTTGGGGTATAGAGATATATGCTGGTTGTTATGCATGTTAAGAACACAGCTCCTATTAAGTTAGCCTTAAAGCATATGAACAACATCTTTTGCACCTATTTTCCTCTAGTCTAGTTGATAGAACAGGAAAGAGTCGTGTAACTGTCTCAGGTGAGCAGATTTGGTCTTTTACTGTTGATAAATACCTTGAGAATGGATTTTATACAAATCTGTGAAAGTCCGTGTGAATCCGTGGCTAAAAAGAAAAAGGTATCATCAGGTTCTGAAAACTAATTCCCTTGAAGTATTCTAGATCCGTATCCGCTCATAGCGATTCCCCCAGGTTCCGTGGGATTGCTCAAACACACCCGGCAGGTTCTGTCCACATGAATCACAACATCCTTTTTCATCAAGGTGCCACCCCGTAATCGTGTAGCCCGCTCTGCCAATTAATGTTGTACCACAAGCCAGGCAGGTGGTAGATGCATTTTCAGGATCATGGACATTTCCCAGATAAACATAATTGAGACCATTCTTCACAGCAATTCGTTTGGCATTAAGCAGAGCTTGGTGAGTCGTTGGTGGATGATTCATCAATTTATAATCAGGATGAAAAGCTGAAAAATGCAGAGGGACATCCGGACCGAGGTGTTCAACAATCCAGCTCGCCATTTCATCCAGTTCTTTCTCTGAATCATTTTCTCCAGGAATGAGCAAGGTGGTGATTTCTGTCCACACTGAAGTCTCTTGAACAAGATATTCAAGGGTATCCAGAACCGGTTGTAGGGAACCGGCACAAAGCGCATGGTAAAATGATTCGTTGAAACCTTTCAGGTCCACATTTGTCGCATCCAGATGTTGAAAGAAACCTTCACGAGCGGTCTCATTTATATAGCCGGCAGTTACGGCGACGGTTTTGATACCGGACTCATGACAGGCAATTGCCGTATCCACAGCGTATTCATAAAAAACAACTGGATCATTATAGGTGAAGGCCACACTATGACATTCATGATCCTGAGCGACCTGAGCGATGGCTCCAGGGGTGGCAGGAGACTGGAGAATATCCATCTCTCGTGATTTGCTCATATCCCAGTTCTGACAAAACTTGCAGCTCAGGTTGCAGCCTGCAGTCCCAAAGGAGAGCACGGAACTCCCAGGATAGAAATGATTAAGGGGCTTTTTCTCAATGGGATCAATGATGAAGCCACTGGAACGACCATAGGTGGTTAGTTCAATCCTGTCACCTGTACGTTTCCGGACAAAACATAGACCTCTCTGTTCATCAGCAAGTGTGCAGAACCTGGGGCACAGCGTGCATTGAAGTCGTCCATCGGTGTTTTTGACGCTAAATTGAGGGTGTTGGGGATTCATATTGTTCTAATTGTTTCACTGATTTGAGTTGCTAATCAACCTCATCACGAAACTCAAAACTGTAGAATTTCTGGCAGGATATCGAATCTGACCAATATCCCTCTGGGAAACCCGCCTTCTGTTTGAGATGTGACAGAAATGAATCTACATCTGGCAGTTTATCCCACACGGCAGGTAGAAATAGACCACGATGATGTCCATCGCTGATGATGAGACCGTCTCTGCCAGGTACAAGTTGATGTTTTAATTCCTCTTCAGAGTTGACGATCATCTCCATAGGTTGAGTCAACACAGAAATCTTTATATGGAGTTGCTGGAATTCGGTTTGTGTTAGTGGCTTAAAACGGGGATCTGTGAAAGCAGCATGCCAGGCATTTTCTGCCACATCTTCCACCAGGGATCTATAGGCCTCTACGGAACCGATACAACCTCGCAAAGCTCCCTGTTTTTCAAGAGTGACAAAAGCAGCTCCTGGTGCATTGAGATCGGGATCAAAATTGTCCGGATTGGTACGGAGAGGTGAGCCATGATTCAGGCCATGCTGAATGGATTCTCTGGCGAGAACCAAAAGCTGTCTTTGTTCAGCTTGATTAAAAGTGGCTACTGTCATTGGCTTTGGCAAACGTGTTATTTCAAGAGGAGCATTTTAATAACCTCGCTATGAACTCCATGGTCAATTTTCGCGAAGTAAACACCTGCTTCTACAGCACTTCCGCTCACGTTCCAGTTAACTGAGTAAACACCAGCTTCCTTTTTTTCTGAAACCAGAGTTTCTACCACTCGACCATTGAGATCATAGATACTCAGTCGTGTGAAGGCACTTTCAGTAAGGGAAAATTTAATAGTCGTACTGGGATTAAAGGGGTTTGGAAAGTTTTGAGATAGACTGAATGATGTGGGATTATTACTTTCATTCAATCCTGCAGTGATCTGATCTACGATTCGAATCTCATCCAGGGATAACTCGCTGGTGCCGAAATCAGAGTGCTCAGCAACAAATTCAAATACATCAATAT
Source organism: Fidelibacterota bacterium (assembly GCA_016784025.1). Classification (GTDB taxonomy): domain Bacteria; phylum Fidelibacterota; class UBA8477; order UBA8477; family JABMPR01; genus JABMPR01. Next base: position 187,051 of record JADHVL010000003.1, read on the forward strand.
CAGACCAATCAAAAAGACCCTCAGGATCGAACCAGGCACCATCCCAGGATCCAGTTTCTACAAATTCGCTAAGTGGAATCTGAACATACTGCCAGGTACCATCCCATTCAATATCTGAAATGGATATGGTCTTGGTCACTCGCCACGGATGATCCTCTGGTAAAGCATTTTTTGTATCTATAAAGCGGATGTCGAAACTAACAGGCTGTCCAACTCCTCTTACCCAGTATGTGAGAAGATTTTCTTCATTCAATAATCTGGAAAGATCCCGATCTGGTAGAAAATTAAAGCCGATTCTTTCGTATAGCGTTGCCTGAGACCAGCTAAGATGATAGCTACCCGCTTTAGGATTATTGGACGTGTACAGGGTAACGATGCCCTCAGTATTAAAGTCTGGGAGAATATTCTGACCAATAAAATCATCATAAATATAGAATCCCACGGAGTCAGCCTGAGTCACGAAAACCGTCTGGGGCGGTGTATTGAAGCCCATGACCTCCAGGAGAGGTATGTTCAAATCATGATCAAACATTCCATTACTGTATCTCTCAAACAGGCCAAATCCTCCATGGTAATCCCACATAGTCCAACCGATATCAAGCGAATCCAGATAGTGAGTTGTTGCTCGATACCATTCAACCCGCTGAGCAGGATCAGAGTTGTGATTAAGAACTCCAAACTCACCACAAAAAATTGGGACATCTCTGGAAGCACGAAAACTTGCTGCTATATCAATGAGACTTCTCATGTGGGCGACGTTACCCTGGCTTGAGTAACTTGACATATTACTATGAACCCAGGTTCCGATCAACTCAGGTGGAACAGGTGGCATAGCTGATGCCCCATAGGGGAAAGGGACTCCCACCAATGGTTCCAGTGAGGGATCTGTCCAACTGGCGCCCTGGTGAGTGAAAATAAAGGGATCGTAAAAATGAAAGGTATAGATGAGATTGTCATCAGTATAGTTCATCATATCATCAAGATTATTGTAGCTATTCCAGCTGGAGGGTCCCACGATAAGCGTACGGTTTGAATCAGTCTGTCGAATGATGTTCACAATGTTTTGCTGGATGGTATCCCAGATAAAATCCGAAATGCCCCAGGGCTCATTTTTTATCTCAAAATAAAGGGTTGAATCCCGATCTAAAAAGTGTGCTGCAAGTTGTTGCCAGATCATTGATAGGGGTTGATTAATGGCTGGTGTGGTGGCTCCACCTGAATCGAAACTGTGGTTGTCCAGAATGAGATGTAGCCCTAAATCCTCAGTCCAATCAATGACTTGATCCAGAAAATCAAGCAAGATGGGATCAACTATATAGTCGGGGTCCCCACTACTCATCCCATGAAAATTGATAGGGAGGCGAATCACATCTACACCAAGGCTTTGAATATCCACAAAATCATCATAGGTATAGCGTGAAAATTGGACTTCCTGAATTGAGCTCTCCTGAAACCAGTTACTGAGATTAACACCTTTCTCAAATGGGACGGTCGGTTGGGCTGTAAGGGAGTAGACAGTCAGGAGCAGGAGGATCAATATCATTTGAAAGCGTTTCATAATATTTCCCTTTTAGGTTTAAACTTCAAATAGTCCCCAGGCACCATATCCAACAACCTGGTCATTGCGGCCAGACGTATCACCGGAGTTTCGAAGATCGAGACGTTTGATGGACATCCCCTTATGCTTAGCTACCTGAAGTAATCCCCGCAGGGGTATGCGGCCACAGGCTGAGTGATCTCCCAGCAGCTCTCCTTGGAATGATTCAATCCTTCTGGCGGTAATAGTATCCAGCTTGATCGCTTCGTCATAACTGTGAAAATGACTCAAATCAGTGGAGATGACGATGAGACACTCGTCTCCACCCCAGAGAGTTTCAATAACATCAGCAACCTCTTTTTGAGTTGCTTCACCAACCACAAAAGGAATCAGTCTGAAGCTGGCCAGAACCTTCTGTAAAAAGGGAAGCTGAACCTCAAGGGAATGCTCCTCGGCATGGGCTTGATCAGAAATGGATATTTGAGGATATTCATCAACCAGGTTTTGGATGGTTTGGGTATCAAGGTTGATCTCACCCAGGGGGGTTTGGAACTGATCTACTGTTGGGAGCGCCAATCCATGTAGAAAAACACGGTGGGCCGGTCCAAGGAGTATCACTTTACGGATGACATGTCTGTATTGGAGTAGTGTACGATAGGCAGCTGCAGCTATTGAACCTGAATACACCGTTCCAGCATGTGGAACAATAATAACTTTGGGTACCACTGTTGTTTCATTTGGTTTTTCCTGGATAAAGTTGGCGATTTGATCTTCTAATGTGTGAGGATCACCAGGATAAAACATACCTGACACAGCTGGGGGACGTATTTGCTTGATCTTACTCATGGTGGATTCTTATCAATGAAATATAGCGGAGTGAGGGATGGAGGCCAATACTGGATTTCCTTCAATCTCTGAAGGGATGTGTTTCATTCGTTAAATGAAATTAAAGTTCAAAAACTTTGCATGCGCAAAACTCAGGTCTATATTCACCTCGAAATGAAATGGCAAGCATCATATTACTTTTTTATGCGATCTGGGTGATGGTTTAAATCTGTATATTTGAACATTTTCACCCTCGTCAATTGGCGGGGGTTTTTTTTTGTTATCAAGCATAGCTTGATAACACCCCAGCGTAGCCTGCAAGGCGAAGACGGGTAAAAGATATGTGGCTTTGGCGATGCGATATTAAAGAAATTAAAGGAATGATCTCAATTGGAAGCAATAAAACCAAAGGTAGGAATAATAGGCTTCGGACGTTTCGGAGCTCTACTTGCCGACCTGCTGAGTAATGACTATCAGCCCATCATCACCGATGAGCGCGATCTATCGGAGCTGGCTGTATCCTCTGGATACCCCTGGGCAGATCTTGAGACTGTCATGGAGCAGGAAATCGTGTTTTTGGCCGTTCCCATCAGTCGGATGAAGAATTTACTCAAGGAAATAGCTCCATTGTGTCGACCAGGTCAGGTTTTGATTGATGTAGCCTCTGTAAAAACCCGTATTCGAGACTGGATGATTGAAGCATTACCCTCAACCGTGCAAATTTTGAATACTCATCCCATGTTTGGACCTGATTCCTTCAAGCGGGATCGTGATCTGAGGATGGTATTTTGCCCCACGCGTATCGATACAGAAAGCGAAAGAACCTGGCGTGTTATTTTTGAATCCTGGGGTTGCAGACTCATTGATCTTGAAGTTGAAGATCATGACAGATTGGCTGCCCGTTCTCAAGGTATCACTCACTTTGTCGGCCGCGTCATGAAGGGGATGGATATTCAACCCACTGCTGTAGACACACATGGATTCAGACAAGTTCACCATGTGGTTGAACAAACCTGTCAGGATACGGAAGAACTCTTCCATGATTTACAGTATTACAATCCCTATACACCTGAAATGCTCACCGACTTCTCTCGATCGGTTCATGCCGTAAAAGCGCGCGTGTATCGACCCGATTCTCCCCCTGAGGTGATTGGATATCAGGGCATTCCAGGCAGCTTTTCTGAGGAAGCAGCACGCAATTATATACAAGAGGAAAAGCTGGGAGACATAGATACCAAGCCCTGTCTCACCAGTCGAAATGTCATGGAAAGTCTGTATACATATGAAATAGATCGTGGTATTATTGCCATGGAAAATGCGAGAGGAGGTGTGGTTCATGAGAGTATTCATGCATTGGCGAAAGCCCGATGCAAGGTACGCTCCATGTTTCACATCCAGGTAAATCAATGTCTTATTACCAAAGCAGGTGTTGATCCCAAAGAGATAACTGAAGTTCGATCTCACCCTCAAGCACTCAAGCAATGTTCACGGTTCTTAAGGGAGAATTTTGCAAATGTCCCACACCTTGAAGCTGAGGATACTGCTGAAGCTGCCAGGAAGCTGCATCGGGGAGAATATTCAGATACCACTGCCGTCATTGCACCAGCCCGAGCTGCTGAATTATATGAACTGAATGTGACTCAGTTTGGGATTCAGGACTTGAAAGACAATAAGACGCTGTTTCTCGTTGTAGAGCGAACAGGAACCTCGATTTAAGTTGCAATTACTTAACAGAAATAAAACCTTATAGGCCACCACTAAAGGATAGTACACGATGATTGTCATAATGAAAGTAAACGCTTCCCAGGAAGCTATAGATAGAGTCCAACTGGAAATTGAAAAACTGGGCTATACACCCAAACCTGCTCCAGGTGAAACCCGTACCATTGTCGGAGTGATGGGGCCCAAACCCCTGCGCGGGAAGCAGCACCTCGAGGCCTTGCCAGAAGTCTCAAATGTTATTGAAATCAGCACACCTTACAAATTAGCCTCACGGGAATGGCAGCCACAGGATACTATTGTGAACGTGGGCGGAGCCCGTATTGGCGGCTCCAACGTGTCCATTATCGCCGGTCCCTGTTCAATTGAATCCTATGAGCAAACCAAAACGGTAGGAGATGCTGTAAAGGCGGCAGGAGGTCACTTTCTCCGAGGTGGTGCATTCAAGCCACGAACATCTCCCTATTCCTTCCAGGGTCTAGGTGTTGAAGGACTTAAAATTCTGAAGCAAGTTGGTAAAGAAGTTGGTTTGCCCACAGTGACCGAAGTGACAGATACAGAAGTATTGGATATCACGGCACAACATACTGACATGCTCCAGATAGGTACCCGGAACATGCAGAATTTTACACTTATAAAAGCAGCAGCACGTACAGGGATGCCCATCTTTTTAAAGCGTGGAATGTCAGCCACTGTGAAAGAAACCATTCTGGCTGCGGAATACATTTTGAATGAAGGGAATGAAAAACTGGTTCTGTGTGAACGAGGAATCCGTACCTTTGTGGATCACACCAGAAATACTCTGGATGTGAGTGCCATTCCAGCCTTTCAGCGTTTAACCCATTTGCCAGTAGTGGTTGATCCCAGTCATGCAGCTGGAAAAAGATCAAAAGTGCTGCCTTTATCTTTAGCTGGAGTAGCAGCCGGAGCTCAGGGTGTCATGGTTGAAGTTCATCCTAACCCCGAAGTTGCTCTCAGCGATGGACCTCAACAATTGGTCCCGGAAGATTTCAAACATCTGGTAGATCAAATCAGACTGGTTGCTAAAGCAGTTGGTAAAAAACTGGACTGATCCTTTAGAAGGAGTCACCCATGGCATTGCTTGGAGAAATTAGGCTACCTGGTGACAAATCAATAAGCCATCGAGCCCTCATGTTTACCGCGTTGAGTGATGGTCTTAGTCGCCTTGAAAATCTGAATCCCGGGGCCGATGTGGTCACAACTCAGCGTGCCCTGATCAACTGTGGAATTCATATCGAAGAAAAGCATGGCGTCATCCATGTTCAGGGCGGTGGACTGCGTCCATTCAAACAACCTGATCTGGGACTTGATTGTGGAAATTCAGGGACTACTGCACGGTTGATGATGGGACTTCTAGCAGCTCATCCCATTCATGTTCAGTTCACAGGTGATCAATCTCTCAGCAAACGACCCATGGATAGAGTTTTCAGACCTCTCCAGCAAATGGGCGCCAACATCTCTGCCAACAAAAGAACCTATTTACCCGTCATGCTGAGCGGACGGGAACTGTGGGCTCTGGATTACCAGCTACCATATGCCAGCGCCCAGGTCAAATCAGCTATTCTGTTGGCAGGTTTGCATGCGAAGGGACAAACCACAGTCAAATCGCCAGCCTTTAGTCGTGATCATACGGAGCAAATGCTTAAGGCTATGGGAGCACGGATCAAGGTAAAGGGACGTGAAGTCACAGTCCATCAACTGACTAAACCGCTCAAACCCATCGATTTTGTGATACCAGGCGACTTTTCTGCTGCGGCCTTTTTCATTGCAGCAGCCCTCCTGGTTCCTGATTCAGATGTGATCCTTCGTGGTGTTGGGATAAACCCAACGAGAACAGCCTTTCTCAAAGCTGTCAAGGAAATGGGTGGCAAGCTAACAGTGGCCAATAAAGCAAAGCACAGCGGTGAAGCTATTGCTGATATACGCATCCGAGCCTCTCAGTTAAAAGGCATTCAAGTCTATCCGGAGCAGATTCCCAATCTGATTGATGAATTGCCCCTTATTGCACTATTGGCAACACAAGCTGAGGGTGAAACTGTGGTAACGGGTGCTGAAGAATTGCGCGTGAAGGAATCAGACCGGATTGCTGCGATTGTGACCAATCTCAGTGCCTGGGGTGCCAAAATATTTGAGCGACCCGATGGATTTCATGTAGAAGGACCAACACCTCTCAAGGGGGGCAAAGTCAAAACCTATCATGATCATCGTATTGCCATGACGCTGGGTGTCGCAGGACTGATTAGCAAATCACCAGCAACACTGGATGACCCGGATTGTGTAAATGTTTCATATCCTGGTTTCTTTGATGAGCTTCGGGGTTTAATAAGTTAATATTTTAGTATAAGCGTTTTGAATACACGAATCAGGAGATAAATGTGAAATTAGCCGTTATTGGTGATCCTCTCAGACAAAGTGTCAGCGATTATATGCATGGTTGGATTTATGAACAACTAGGCCTGGAGGCTGAGTATAAAAAGATCAAGGTTGTCCAGGGAGATCTGGAACGCTGGGTCAAGCTCCCTTCTGCCAGGAAGTTGGATGGATTCAACGTGACCATCCCTCATAAAGAGGATATTATCCCCTTCCTTGATAGTGTAAATGATCGTACTGCACCGATTGGCGCTGTGAATTGTGTCAGACGCCATGACGGGAAACTCACTGGATACAATACGGACTGGTATGGCTTCGTGAAATCCCTGGAAGCCGCAGATGTGGATCTGGCTGGTAAAAAAGTGGTCGTCCTGGGGAGCGGTGGTGCTGCCAGAGCCATCACCTTTGGCCTGGCTCGGGTTGGAGCTGGAAAAACCACAGTGATTGCACGAGATCCCGACAGGGCAAAAACCCTTATTAAGGATATGGGCAGTTCCGCTGAAGGCATGAAATTGGCTGGTTGCTCCTGGGATGAAAGCGCAGTTGAACCCATTGAAGATGCGTATTGCCTGGTTAATTGTACTCCCATCGGAATGAAACCCAAACAGAACGAAAGTCCTCTGGATGGAGATCTCCTGGAATCAATTGATGTCGTAGTTGACACCATTTTCAATCCTTTGAACACGCGCTTACTCTCAGAGGCAATATTTTCTGATTGTCAAACCGTTTCTGGATTGGATATGTATCTCTATCAAGCCATGGCTTCTGTTGATGTCTGGTTTGGACCCCAGGATTGGAACCGAATCAAAATGAATGAGATGCGTGAAGCTGTTCACAACAAAATCACCGGTTTTAAGCGGAAATTCGAATAGTAATTTTTCGCTATGATTATCATTATGGAAAATAGATTAAGCAAGGAACGTCAAGCTGACACTTGTCTACAGACCCTTCGACAGGCTCAGGATGACGCTTCGACTTGGCAGGCAGGGAGACAAGCTTTCGTCATCCCGAGCGGAGTCGAGGGACAAGGAAAATTTGCATGCTAAATAGACTGAAATTTCTCACCGCAGGAGAATCACACGGCAAAGGCTTGTCAGGAATACTCGAAGGTTTTCCTGCTGGTGTACCACTTTCCGAGAGTTTTATCGCGAGAGATCTAGCTCGTCGGCAAATGGGTCACGGTCGCGGCGGTCGCATGACCATTGAGAAGGATCATGCTGAAATAACCAGCGGTTTGCGTCATGGATATACCCTTGGATCTCCCATAGCTCTCTGGATCCAGAATCGGGATTGGGAAAACTGGAAACAGGATAAAATGTCACACGAAGCACCCTCGAATCCTGTTCCTGAGGTGACTCTACCTCGTCCAGGCCATGCTGATCTGGCTGGAGTTCAAAAATTTGGCTTCAGTGACATTCGCAATGTTCTGGAGCGATCATCTGCACGTGAAACAGCTATGCGAGTGGCCCTGGGAGCAGTTTGCCGCGCCTTCTTAAACGAATTTGGTGTTAAGATATTCAGTCATGTGATTCAGATAGGTCCTATCAAAACCACAGCAAAACCAGATCAACCACACAAGGATTTGAATAAAGCTGCAGATGCCTCTGATGTGAGGTGCCTGGATAAGGAAGCCGCCGAGGCAATGATCAAACATATCGATTTGACCCGCAAAGAGGGTGATTCGGTGGGGGGTGTTTTTGAAGTTCTCGCCTCAGGACTACCACCTGGTCTGGGTTCCTATACTCATTGGGATCGCAAGCTGGATGCCCGCCTGGCTGCGGCTATGATGTCAATCAATGCCATGAAATCAGTGAGTATTGGAGATGGTCTGGATGTCGGTGAGGCTACTGGTTCTCAGGTCCATGATGAAATTGTTAAAGAAGATGACACGATTCGCAGAGCCACAAATCATGCCGGGGGCATCGAAGGTGGTATGTCAAATGGTGAGCTGATTCAGGTTCAAGTCACCATGAAACCCATCCCCACCCTGGCAAGACCCTTAAGATCGGTGGATATCAAAACCCGTGAACCGGGAATCGCTCACAAGGAAAGAACCGATGCCTGTGCCGTTCCAGCTGCTTCTGTAATTGGTGAGGCCATGATGGCTCTGGTTTTGACTGATGCTATTCTTGAAAAGTTTGGTGGAGATTCTCTAGATCAGGTTAAAGCGCACATTGCCGCCACAGGTGTAAAAGGTCGTCAATAGGTATCAAACAATGAGTATGAGTAAAGTATACCTGATTGGTTTGATGGGTGCTGGCAAAAGTACAGTCGGCCGACTTTTGGCTGATGCACTGAGCTGGAAATTGCTGGATATTGACCATGAAATTGAAAAATTTGCAGGAAATGACATCCCCACCATTTTTGAAGTTAGGGGTGAGGATGGATTTCGTGACTATGAAGCTCAGGTTCTCATGGAAACAGCTTCACTGAACGATGCCGTCATACCTTGTGGGGGAGGCATTGTAACCAGACCTGAAAATGTGGAGTATCTGAAGGACCACCTGACTATCTGGCTGGATGTATCTCCTGAAGAAGCTGCGGCTCGACTGGAGCATTCTGATCATCGTCCCTTATTAAATGAATGCAAGAATACGATTAAAAAATTGCAGGAGATTTTGGATAATCGCCAGGCTGGCTATGCCGAAGCCGCTTCACTTCACATAAATACTGGTCAACGGGCTCCAGATATTATCACTCAGGAAATACTTGAGAAGTTAGAAAGCTATCATGCCTGAATCACCAGGTCTTAAAATTACCCACAGGACTGGCGCCTACGAGATTCATATAGGCCAGAATCTTCTGGATTCGGTGGCTGAGCTACTCTCCAGTATTAGCGCCTCTGGACCTGTGGGAATAATCAGCAATGCTGCAGTCAATGATCTTTATGGTGGACCAATTCGTGAAGCGCTTAAACAGGCTAACTTGGTAACTCGAACGATTTTGATCCCTGAAGGTGAGGAATTCAAAACCCTGGCTTCAGCAGAGCAGGTGATGTCCGCTTTGATTGCCCAGGGCATGGAACGCTCTGGAACCATCCTTACCCTGGGAGGTGGTGTAGTTACTGATCTGGGTGGTTTTGTGGCCAGCATTCTCTATCGTGGAGTCAAACTGGTCCATATCCCAACAACGCTGCTTTCTATGGTGGATGCTGCTGTAGGTGGTAAGACTGGCGTGAATCATACCAGTGGCAAAAACCTGATCGGGAGCTTTTATCAACCGGATTTGGTCATCATGGATGTGAAAACGCTGGAAACCCTGCAGTTACGTGATCGTATATCAGGATACGCAGAAATGTTTAAGATGGGTGTCATTCGAGATACGAGCTATCTGGAGTTTCTCGTTGACCATATGGATGCATGTCTGGCAGCTGAGTCTAGCGATATACTCATTCAAGCCATCACTCGAAGCTGTGAACTAAAAGCTGAAGTGGTAGAATCTGATGAAAAGGAAGCGGATTTACGCCGCATTCTGAATTTTGGACATACCCTCGGTCATGCTATTGAAGCCACGCTTGGATATGGGGTTGTCCGGCATGGTGAAGCAGTCATTCTTGGCATGTTTGGTGCAGGGTGGCTATCGAATCAGGTCGGTGATTTATCGATGGAGGAGTGGGATAAACTTTCAACCATGCTAAAGAGAATTCCCTTAGAGCTTCCACTGAAGTCTTTAAATCCAGAAGCCATCGAGCTGGCTACCCGCCTGGATAAAAAGGTGGCGAATTCGCAATTGAACTTTGTATTACTACATGGACTGGGAGATGCCTACATGCAAACCGGGATTCCGACATTAATGATAAAATTGGCCGTTGATGCCATCAGATCTGCCTGGGAGGGTAGGGAATGACTCTAGATTTCAATGCTTTCATGCATGCTTTTGTGACCCTGTTGGTCATTATGGATCCCTTTGGTGGATTGCCTGTGTTTATGACATTAACCAGGGATTATCCTGAAGAGCGTGCAAAACACAGCGCAAATCGAGCGACCCGTGTGTCTCTCATCTTGCTCACTCTTTTTGTCTTTGTGGGCGAAAGAATTCTTACTTTTTTTAGTATCTCCATGTTTTCTTTCCAGGTTGGTGGCGGGCTGATTCTACTTTCTTTGGGTTTGTTGTATGTTCTGGGTGTCACCCTGGGTGATGATAAAGATTATTCCAAAGATATCGTTATTCCCATGGCCACACCCTTGATTGCCGGCCCTGGAGCGATTACAGCAATAATTATTCTGGTTTCGCAATATGGATTTTGGGTGCCTCTGGTGGCCATGTTACTGAATCTTTTCATCTATTGGCTGGCCATGTATTATGCGAGGTACATCAAAAAGTTTCTGGGTGAACAGGGTTTAGAGATCATGAGTCGGGTCATGGGGCTTTTACTGGTTGCACTAGCTATAGAAATGATCAGAACAGCCTGGATAGAGCTCCTCTGATAGCCATTTGCGTAAGCATTTGATCCACTTATATTCTCACCGCTTTTAGTGTTGTATGATCGTCTGTCTGAGGCCCTCGAAGACAGGTCGAATGTGTTCCCTTCGAGTTTCCTCGTTTCACTCGGCCTCAGGGAGACATACTTTGAAAACAGGTCGATTGGCCCATCTTCGCTAAAGCTACGATGGGTAAACTCAGCTGACCTGTTTGGCTGAACATTAGTATTTGAAAAATAGGTCGATTGGCTCAGCTGGTTAGAGCGCTCGGTTCACATCCGGGAGGTCGTAGGTTCGAGTCCTACATCGACCACCAAACAAGGTTAAAAATCTGAGATTCTAGGCGCTATTTCTCTTTTCGGGAAGAGGTGGCTTATCTGTCGTATTATCAAGTGTTTAGCGGCTGCTATATCAGCTACATCCAGGAGGGTGGGGTGTTATTCTCCTTGTTATTTTCGCCTACATTTGGAGAAATAAACCCTGATTTTCGTCCGGATTTCTCTTTTTCTCTCTTTCTGAGATACTTTTTGGTTG
>JADHVL010000017.1 GCA_016784025.1 Fidelibacterota bacterium
CCCATTTGGCGATCTCTTGCTCCAGATCCCCAGGCAGGTAATAGTTATCCAACTTGATCACATTCTTCATGCTACGATGATAACGCTCGATCTTCCCTTGAGTCTGTGGATGATATGGAGCTCCACGAGTATGATCCATTTCTCTGGTTTTGAGGTACTTCTTCAGTTCGCCAGATACATAGCAAGGACCGTTATCTGATAATAGCCGTGGCCTATGCTTGACAATGACTTGATCCGTCCCAGTCTCAGCTATGGCCATATCCAGAGATTCCTGGACATCCTCAGCATTCATGGTAGTAAACAACTTCCAGGATAGAATACGTCTGGAGTAATCATCAAGAACAGTGGATAAGAAGAACCATCCCCAGCCAATCACCTTGAAATAGGTGAAGTCAGTCTGCCACATCTCATTGATCCGAGTGGTTGGGTTTTTGAACTTATCCGAGGCTGCCATGACAATGTAATGAGGACTGGTTATCAGGTCATAACTCTTCAGGATGCGATATACACTCGATTCAGAGATGAAGTAGCCTTGTGTATCAGTGATGTACCAGGCTAACTCCCTGGGGGACTTCTCTGTCAGCTCAAGGGCAATATCCTTCACCCTTTCACGTTCTTCGTCAGGAATACGATTCCAGAACCGCTTGGTGTGAGGCTCCGCATCTGCCAAGCCATCAAGACCATTCTCATGATACCGGCCATACCAATCATAGAAGGTGCTGCTTGGTATATCTAGCTCACGCAAGGTCTGCTTAACAGGCAGCTGTGATCCTTCGACAAGACGAATGGTCTCATACTTCTCTGATTGGGTGTATCTCATATAGCGCTCACTGGTATACCCTGACCAACACAGCTTTTTTTTAGAACATCTGCTTTCATGGCCAGGCTGGCATATAACTGTTTGAGATGATTATTCTCTTTGCGGAGCTCATCTACTTCAGTGCTGTTAGCTTCACGGACGATATCTCCAGAAAGGCGCTTCTTACCTGCCTCCAGAAAGTCCTTACTCCACTTGTAATAAAGGTTCTGAGCAATACTCTCTTTTCGGCAGATTGAGGCAATAGTATCTTCTCCTCGTAAACCTTCAAGGATGATTCTGATTTTCTCTTCGGCTGAGTACTGCTTACGGGTGTTTCTTTTGATCGCTTTTACTCGTCTCTCTACTTCTGACTTTGGGCTCATTATTGGCTCCTTTTACGGTTTGTTAGCCGCCCAAAGTATCTCTTATTTATTTAGATCAAATGAACCGAATTGGTCTGACGCCGCACAAGCGGTGGATGCAAAATATCCTGTTTTTGAGGATAGCCTAACCTCAAATACTATCGATATGATCCGCGCGACGTTTCCGGGAGTCGAGGACGAGCTGCTCGCTGCTCATATCGATACAATAATTTCACTCTATCAAGCTGTGAAAAAGTACGATTTACTGGTTACACTAAAAGATTATGTTAAACCAAATAATTTGGGCAAAGTCGCTGATTATATCGATTACCCGGGTGGCTTGAATTCTCAAGAGTTTTGGTTGTTGTTTTGGCATGCATCCATGATTGCAGGCACTGTTGACGGAACGAATACAGCCATCGACCAAACCGCAGATGAATATCCAGGCGAGAACGGCTGGTTGACACCTGCTGATGCTTTCAGGCATACAGCATGGAACTCTTTGATTGCCAAGAAAACAGGGTCCCACCACACGACGGTTTCCGCCGCAAACGCCTGGGCAAAATCTTTCACTGATGCCCATGAGAATGGTGATCCCGAACCAGAGAATGAACTAGATAATCCAATGGACTTTCACAATAACCATGAAGGCAGAGATTATTTTACCGAAGTTGGATATCGGCAGAGAGTGAAATGGTATTGGTTCTTCGGGTGGCACTATAAATACGTAGTCAAGGGACCAAGCGATAGTAATATGCAGTCGGCTGTGGCTTCTAAAGTTGACGATGGGACAATTTTCACAAGTATTGATGACCTTGATGATTTAGATGGTACATTAGTCTGGATTGTAGCTTTTTAACCTGCATATTAAGTATTTGCTCTGCCTTGAAGGGAAATGGTTGTGAAAATTATCTTTCGGCTTCTGACACTCTTAAGTATTGCGCTTGCTCATGAATGGTCAATCGAGATAGAACCATTGGGCACATTAGTGGGAAGATACTCTTTTACCTATTCTAGGTATTTAAGCGAGTCGCTCTCAACTAACGCTCGCATCCAAATATGGAACGCTGATTTTAGCCCCTTTTCAAAAGTGGTATCGTATGATGATGCTAGGATTTCAGATGCTTCCATTTATTTGGGTACAAATTATTTTCCCTTTAATAATCAAAAGAACTTATATGGTGGTCTGGGTTTGGAAATGGGAAGGGCAAACATAAAAGTTGAAAAACACACACCTCTCAACCCGGATTCGATTCAAACATCTGGTTTTTTCATAACTCCAACGCTATCTGCTGGGTGGAAGTTTGTAACAAAGCGTGGACTGTCGATCTCTCCTGAGATTGTAATATTACACAATGTTAGTTTTATTAATTATTCTCGAATTCAAAAGTGGCCAACATTCCATGAAGGAGTTACCTGGCAAATACGATGGGATGACCTGCAGGAGATTAGAAAAGGCACACGAATCCAAGTTGGGGTCAAAATAGGACTCCAAAGATAGCATTATGACAGGGGGCGATTCCAATTCATCTCGAGAAATATCCGGAATCGCCCTCTATTATGGTGGAATGGTCACGGGCAAAGCACCCGGATCTTTATGCTTGAATTTCAGTTTCACCAGCGACTTAAAATTTCGATTCATCACATGCTTGAAACTCACTGACCTCATGTCCAGAGCTACCGGGATGTCTTCACCGTCTATCCTAAGCACTTTGTTTGTGGCAGGTAGCCAGATTTTCGCCAGACTAATGGCTGTTGTAGGATCAACATAGAATTCCAGATTGATAATGATTCTGAAATCTGACCAGTTCTCAATCAATTCGAAATTCTCATCTTCCTCAACCTGGCCCCCGATCGGTTCCCAGTCATACTCAATACTCTTCACATCCAGGGACAGATCAGTGGTTGCACCTCTTTTAAAAACAACTGAGTTGGAAGTATTCAGCATCAGTCCAGCCCCATCCGATCGACGTCAACACTCATACGATCATAGCCATAGCTCACACCCGTGACTGTACCTTCCGTTGTTCCATTCAGCACCAGCGTTTCACCAGGAAGAACACGACCGCTCGGATTGATGATAACCAGATTGTTCAGCTTCCGGGTTGGGTTGTAATGATCAGTATAGTAGTCATCGAGATAACCAAGCCTGGCTGCGATAATCCCATAATCAACACTAAGGCTGATGGTTAGATCTACATCACTGTAGTCTTGGATTCAGCATTTGTAAAACATTTCTGGGATTTTATTCAGGAAGGACAATATGAGCATAGGCATAAAAAATCCGGAGAGCCCTGTTTCTATCGGTTCACCGAGCCGGTGGATGATTCGTTCCCGTATATGCTGGAATTGTTTTCTAAGAAGCCAGAGGCTCTTGAGTATAAAGATATGGGTCATCTCACCCCGATACCCGTAGAAGATGATCTTTCAAGTCTCTCAGCCATCCTGTTGGATGAGGAATACTATGCATTCTTGCATTCGCATAAACTGGAATTGGATGGGTTAACCCTTATCGATGAAGTTGGTCTTATCCCTCTCAAGGCGAAGGCATGGATGGAAAACACGGACCGAAAGGCGGCTGGACAAAAAATACGAAGCTGGGATATCAAAAAGCATCGTTCGGATATTCCTCGCTTGTTCCGGTTATTGAAAGCCGAAACACAGATTCAACTGCCTCCAGGTATCAAAAAAGATATGGAAGAATTTTTCCTGCGTATGGTGGGTGAAGAACCCAGAGTTGATTTAGTACGCCACGAAGTTACCGGAATCACCTATTCAGAATTCTTATCAACGTTAAAAAAATATTACGGTATTGCCTGACGAATGAGACAAACAGAATGACAATTATCCAAAGACTGACAGATCCACTGAAAAGTACTGCAAAGTATAATCCGGAAACCCAGGTCGCTCCAGCTTGTATACTCAGGACATATCCTGAGAAGGACTTTACCAGCATAATGCCGCGTCTCGTGGAATTGTTGCCGGAACTGTTTATGTATGGAGAGTATGAGCCTGATAATCGTAGTGGACCGGCTATCTGGTTGAGGCCAAAAAATATGCAACTAAGTACCTAGAGGAAAAATAGCATCTTTTGCCTAAGCCGCACGGTTGGGAATGCCTTCCCGATTTAATACAAGATTTTCCGCCCAAAAGAAAATTTACGGTTGAAAAATCTCTCGTGTTACTCCGGGATAGAAGCAAAGCACTAGACGGTTTTCCTATATTCGAAATCTTGATCACTTTAACACCATCTATCTTGTTGCCGTAGCTTGTAGGAATAATAGTTTACCAGTATTGAAAAACCGTAATGTGACATAAGTTAATATCTAATAACATATTATGATGTAGACTTTTGAAGATGTTCAGACAAAGCGAAATTTCGTCCCTGTATTCTTCACACCACAAAGAGAACAGCCGCCATTTTTGGGGGCTGTTCTCTTTATATTTCATCCCGATTCCTGCCACAAAACATATCAAATAGTCACTAAATCCACATTGATAGCTTGCAGAGGAAAATAATTATTGATATATACCTATATAGGAATATATTGATTTATGGCACGCTCGAAAACCACACTTGATCCCTTCAATGCTATTGCAGAACCCCGACGAAGGGTTCTCATTGAAGCCCTGATTGGCAAAGAGCTCACTGTAAACCAGATCGTTGACCTCGTGGGTTGGAACCAGCCCATGGTCTCAAAGCACCTTAGTGTGCTGAAGCAGGTTGATCTGGTTTCAGAACGAAAAGAAGGTCGATTCCGAGTGTATAGAGTTAATGCCTTCCAGCTTAAAACTATTCAGCAATGGGTCCTGCAGTTTGAGCAATTCTGGTCAAACAATCTGGATAATCTGGAAGAATATTTGAACGTAATTCAAAAGAAAGAGGTGAATAATGAATAAACCCATAGATCAGTCAGTCAAGCCGTCCATTTTTACCAGAGAGTTTGCTGCACCCAGGCAACTGGTATTTGACGCCTGGACACAGCCTGAACATCTAAGGAACTGGATGTTTCCCATGCCAGGTGTCACGTGTGAATACATGGCTTCCAATATTGTTACAGGAGGATCTTCGCTTCACAAGATGAGCTTTCCTAACGGACATGAAATGTGGCTCTTAACCAAGTATGAAAGCGTGGAATCACCTGAAAAAATTGTATTTCGACAATACAATTCAAATGCAGAGGGAGATATTCTTCCCAATATGCAAATGCCAGACTGGCCTAAAGAGATGCGGGCAACCGTTCTTTTTGAAGAAGTAAATGGCAATACAAGACTCGAGTTAATCTGGGAGCCTGTGGATGCAAGCCAGGCTGAACGTGATACTTTTGAAGCGTCAAGATCACAACATGGGAATGGTTGGGAAGGTGGCTTTGATCAACTGATCAGCTACCTGAAAACGCTGTAAAGCCAATAATCAAACAGCAACACTATATTCTTACATAAAAACAGCCCCCAGATAAGGGGGCTGTTTTTTTAAATTATTCTCTAATGTCGTCTGTCTGAGGTGTCATACTGAGCTTGTCGAAGTGTTCTCGAAGGCAGAAGGTGTGTGTTCCCTTCGAGTTTCCTCGTTTCACTCGGCCTCAGGGAGACAATAAAGAGACTATAGCGACTTGGTAAGCACCTCATTCAAGCGCTTCACAAAGTCTGCAGGATTTTCCAGCTTCATACCTTCCAACAAGAGAGCCTGCTCATACAGCAGCTCAGTGGCATTGTCAAAATCCTTTGACTTGCGCATATCCTTCATCTTCTTCAAGATGGGGTGATCCAGGTTGATCTCAAGGATAGGCTTGGCGTCAGGCATCCCTGCTTGACCCATGGCCTTCATCATTTCCTGCATCTGGAAGGTGGGATCATCTGCATCGGCCACCAGGACTGAAGGGGAGTCGGTGAGACGGGAAGAGACCTTCACATCTTTGACCTTATCTCCCAGAACCTTTTTGACCTTTTTGATAAAGGGTTTGACTTCCTTTTCAAGCGTCTCATCATCTGGCTCATCATCCTCCTTCTTCAGTTCATCTCCTGCATTGCTGCGATTAACTGATTTGAAGTCGTGATCACCATATTTTGCTGCACCTGGAATAATGATTTCATCTATCTCATCATCAGCGATCAAGACTTCGATGTCTTTCTTGGTGTACATTTCAATGAGGGGTGAGCGCCGCAGGGTAGCTTCGTTATCTCCAGTGATATAGTAGATACCCTTCTGATCTTCCTGCATACGACTTACATAATCTTCCAGTGTGGTGTAGCCTTCGGCTTTGGTGGACTTGAAACGGACCAACTTTTCCAGGATTTCTCGATTGTCACGATCCTGATAATAGCCTTCCTTTAGTGGACGACCAAATTCCTCATAAAATTTGATATATTCCTTGTCTTTCTTCGCCAGGGTCTGAAAAGACTTCAGGAGTTTTTTAACTGATGCTTTGCGGATGTTGTCCAAAATACGATTCTGCTGAAGAATCTCGCGACTTACATTCAGGGGCAGATCTTCAGAATCAATAATTCCCTTTACGAAGCGTAGATAAGTTGGCAGAAGTTCTTTTTCATCATCAGTGATAAATACACGTTTGACATAAAGTTTCACACCGGGTTTGTAATCGGCATAGAAAAGATCCTGAGGTGCTTTTTCAGGGATGAAAAACAAAGTGGTGTAATCCATGGCCCCTTCAGCCTGGGTGTGGACGTGTAAGGCAGGATCTTTGAAATCGTTGCTGAAGGTTTTATAGAACTCGTTATAGTCTTTCTTTTTCAGCTCAGCTTTTGGTTTTTTCCAGAAAGCCGTCGCATCATTGACTTGTTCACTTTTTTGTTCTTTGATTTCTTTTTTATCATCACCCTCTCCATCAAAAGTGGTTTCTTCATAATGGAGATAAACAGGAAAGGCGATATGGTTTGAATACTTTTTCAGAATTTCAGTAATTGACCAACGGTTGGCATATTCTTTCCCCTCATCATTAAGATGCAGGGTGATTTCAGTACCAGGTTCTTTTTTCTCAGTTTTATCCAGCTCAAAACCAGTCTTGCCATCACTGACCCAACGATAAGCCTCTTTCTCACCAGCTTTACGGGTAATTACCTCTACTTGATCAGCAACCATGAAACAGGAATAAAAGCCAACACCGAACTGTCCAATCAAGTTGGAGTCCTTTTTGGCGTCTCCAGTGAGTTTTCCCAGGAAATTCTTGGTGCCTGATCGCGCAATGGTTCCGAGATGCTCGATGAGATCTTCCTCATTCATACCAATACCAGAATCTGAAATAGTAATAGAGCGACCATCCGAGGAGTCATTGAAGACAATATCAATTTTTGGATCAAAGGATATTTTCTTGAACTTGTCTTCAATCAGGGTCAAATATTTTAGTTTATCCAAAGCATCGGATGCATTGGACACCAATTCCCGTAGGAAAATTTCCTTGTGGGAATACAGCGAATGAACGATGAGGTGTAAAAGTTCATTCACCTCAGTTTGAAATACATGTTTTGTCATTTTTTATCTCTCTCCCAAATATCAAAATTTTGTTGGGTTAAATGTGTACAAATCGTTTTGGTTCCACGCTTGCAATAACTGTTGGAAAACATATATAAGATGGTTCCACACAATGATTTGTTAAAAAAATTTTAAAAAAGCCAATCAATTAAAAGCGGGGCAAATATAATCCTGATCGAAGGGGGTTCAAGTTGGTTTTAGGTAGGGGTGGATGTGGTAAATTCGATCGGAGTAAGCCTTGGATCTGCTAACCCAGAGCAACATCCAAAACCATCATCACCGTGAAACCCAGCATGGCACCAATGGTTGGTTGATCCGTATTGCCGGCACGTTGGGATTCTGGGATGAGTTCTTCCACAACCACAAAAATCATTGCTCCAGCAGCAAAGGCCAGGGCGAATGGCAAAATAGCCGTAGAGGTCATGACGATGAGGGCGCCAAATACGGCGGCAATGGGTTCTACCATACCTGAAAGTTGTCCATACCAGAAGCTTTTACCTCTAGACATTCCCTCACGGCGGAGGGGCATGGAGATGGCAAGCCCTTCTGGAAAGTTTTGGATTCCAATACCAATGGCAAGTGCAATAGCGCCCTGTAGATCGGCACCGGGAAGCCCCGCTGAAATCGCACCAAAGGCGACACCCACTGCCAGCCCTTCAGGAATATTATGCAGAGTGATGGCCAGGACCAACAAAGTGGTTCGAGGCCAGGATGTGGGAATTCCCTCAACTTCAGAATCTTTGGCACCGAGATGAAGATGTGGCAGAATTTTATCGATGCCCCAGAGAACACCTCCACCAGTTAGAAAACCCAGGGAAACGGGGACCCATGGCGGCAATGAACGACCCTCTGCCATTTCAAGTGCTGGAGCCAGTAGCGACCAGAAACTGGCGGCAATCATCACACCGGCTGCAAAGCCCAACATACCATCCATGTTGGCAAATGATTTTTTATTATGAAAAAACACACCGGCCGCACCAAGGGCAGTGAGACCCCAGGTGAAAAGTCCAGCAAAAAGAGCTAGAAGGACGGGATGAATATTAGCTAACGCTTCCATACTAAGTTCCTTCAAAAAAAATAAAAGGACCTGTAATAGTCCTCAAGAATTGATCACCAATGTGAAGGATGGGGGCAGATAAGTCAAGGTTTACCTGCCCCTGTAATAGTTAGGACTCTAGATAGAGAAATTAATGCCAGTCAATTCCTCAGATGTGGTCCACAGTTTTTTGGCAATGGTCTCATCCTGGGACAGTTTATTGGGGGCCACTATTTTAGGCCAACCCCG
The DNA here is from genome assembly GCA_016784025.1 of Fidelibacterota bacterium. Taxonomy (GTDB): domain Bacteria; phylum Fidelibacterota; class UBA8477; order UBA8477; family JABMPR01; genus JABMPR01. The sequence goes on from JADHVL010000017.1 coordinate 8,937, forward strand.
TTGCTGGGCAATTCCCGATGGACCATAAAAATTGCTGCTAGAGGCTTCTGGATCAATGGCTGCCATAAGGGTAGGCATTGCACCCATAAAACCTGATTGTGCCACGATTACATTCAAAAACTTTAGGAATAGCCCCTTTTGAAGACCTGTGGCAGCATAGCCAGGGTGTGCTGTAGTTGCTATTACATCAAGTCCAGCCGTTTTCATACGCCTACCCAGTTCATTGGTGAAATACAGGTTCGCGATCTTGCTATCACCGTAGGATTTCCAGGGGACATATTTCCTCGATTCCCAATGGATGTCGCCAAAATTAATGTTACCCATGTTATGTGCAGTGCTGCTCACATTCACAATGCGACTGTCCACTGTACTTTTTAGCAGGGGAAACAACTGGGCTGTCAGGGCAAAGTGACCGAGATGATTTGTGCCCATTTGAGATTCAAATCCATCTTCTGTCTTGCCATAAGGGGGAATCATGATCCCAGCATTATTAATCAATACATCTAATTGGGTTTGAGATTTTAAAAAGTTTTCAGAGAAATCCTTAACAGATTTCAGGCTGGACAGATCCAGCAGTGAAACTGTGATCTTGGCTTGTGAATGATCTTTTAGAATCTCGGCTTTAGCCTGATCACCTTTTTTATTATTACGCACTGCCAATACAACATCGGCACCTTTAAGTGCTAATACTTTGGCTGCTTCAAAACCGATGCCACTGTTGGCACCAGTTACGATGACAACGCGACCTGATTGGTCTGGAATATTTTCAGTTGTCCATTTGTTCATTAGAGCTCCCCTTTATCTGATTGTTTTTTTGCCAGTCCGACAATATCCAGCACTTCAATTCTCTGTTTATCTGAACCTTCCTGTGCCACCTGTATCATCGCCAGACCAATCTCCTCCAGAGAAGATATTTGTTTTGGAAAGAGTTTCCGCAGCAAGGGGATGATAGGATTCATAAGCTTGTAAAACAGGTAGGCATTCCTCAGTCCCTTGGTCGGTTGAATCAATGCAGGTCTGAACATGAAGGCTTCTTTGAAAGGTAATTTCAAAAGCGCGTTCTCTGTTTTTCCCTTTACACGTGTCCACATCATTCGGCCTTGTTCAGTGTCATCTGTCCCTGCCCCGGAGACATAACATAGTGTCATGTCCGGGTTTAGCTTCGCCAGGGTTCCAGCCAGGGCCAGTGTCATATCATGGGTTATGCGAGTATATAACTCTTCTGATGCTCTGAATGAGGTGATCCCCATACACAAAAAGGCGGCTGTATATCCAGAGAGCTCACTTTCAATTGAGGTGAAGTCTGAAAAATCGCTATGAATGATTTCTGTTAATTTGGAATGCTCAACACCACAAGTGCTGCGGTTGATAACCAGGACTGATTCAACATCTGGATGATTCAGACTCTCATGGAGGACACCTTCGCCAACCATTCCGGTGGAGCCGGTAATTATTGCTTTTATTGACATGATTTCCTCAGCTCGTTTATGGGGTGTCTAATTGCGGTGTTGACCCGGCAAGTGGTTCTGGAGTGGTTTCAGGTAGATAGGGAGCCCACCATTTTTCAGTTTGCATTCTGCCAGGATACTCAACGACTTGTCCAAAAATAGGTGTTAACAGTCTCACTCCGTTGGCTTCGGCTGCCAGTGTGACTCGTTTCATGGGGTCAAACCAATCGTGGAGTGCCAGATTAAAGGTACCCCAGTGTATGGGCCAGACATAGTGGGCTTTCAGATCGAGAGAGGCTTGAACTGTTTCTTCGGGAAACATATGCACCTCAGCCCATTCCAGGTTGTAGGCTCCGCATTCCATAAAAGCGATGTCAAAAGGTCCATATTTTTCACCAATAGTTTTAAACCCATCAAAATATCCAGAGTCTCCACTGAAATAGATATTGTGATCGAGAGTGGCAATCACATATGAAGTCCATAAGGTTTTATTGCGATCCGTAAGTCCACGACCAGAAAAATGCTGACTGGGGGTTGATGTGATGGTCAATTTTTCATCGAAATCATAAGAATCCCACCAATCCAGCTCCGTAACCTTCTCACGAGGGACACCCCATTTCTCTAATTGGGCTCCAACACCAAGAGGGACAATAAAGCGAGTTACTTCAGAATGGATAGTTTTGATGGAGTACTTGTTGAGATGATCATAATGATTATGTGAAATGACAACCACATCAATATCTCTCAGTTCTGTTGGATCAATAGGGATTTCATCGTGGAAGCGTGTGGGTCCCACGGGACTGATTTTCGCTTCATAGACTGGATCAGTGAGAATCCGGTATCCATCCATGTGGATCAAGAGGGATGAATGGCCCGCATTGGTGACTTTTAGATAGGAGCTGTCAGCAGACTCCAGGAGATTCAGATCAATTTGTTGTTGAGGAAGCGCTTCTTCGGGGGAGCGTTGCTCTTTACCGAAGAGATACTTTTTTATCATTCCGAAAGATGGACTCATCTCCAGGATGCGGGGATTGGTAAACCGCCCGTCTTTATATTGAGGTGAAGCTTGAATTTTATTCAAAGGATTCTCTCCTTGATCATATTGAGCCGCCGATAAGACGGTGTTGATGGTAAAAATGGAGCCCGTAAGGATCAACATCAAGACGATGATGATCTTGCCAGGTCTCCTTAGTGATATATTTAAACGAATATTCATTCAGTTATCCTTGCAAAATTTTTTACAGTTTAATAGCGTCCCAGGCCATAGACATGACAGCTCTGACTTTGTCTGGTGTGGCTTCAAAATCCGGGTTTAAACGTGGATTCGCTAAACCGAAGATGGGGTAGTAAAGGTGAGAGAAGATGAGCTCGAAGGGGACATCCTTGATGATTTTATCTTTTACACCCTGGCGTAACACACCAAATAAGGGCAGGAAAGCGGCTTCAATTTTTGCCTTGTCCACCAGATCGTTATAAGGTGAATTGGCAAATTGCTCAGTGAAATAGAATAGCTCAGAATTAGCCGAGATGTAATTGAAGAGGTTGACGCCGGTGTTCATCAAGGCATCCTCCACTGGGAGCGACGCATCAAAATCTGCCATCAAAGCGTCACCGAGGCATGTCTTAATGGTTACATAAGTGGAAACCAGCAAGTCATCCTTATTTTTATAGTAGATGTAAATGGTTGCCGGTGAAACGCCAGCCCGTTTTGCGATCTTGGACACAGAGCTGGAGGCAAAACCTATTTCATTTACCAGGGCAATAGTGGCACTGATGATGGCTTGTTGCTTATTTTCGTCTTTAACTCTCACGTTCTATAATAAACGATCATTCATTTATTGCAATCATTTTTTTGGATTTCTTTTAGTAAAATGTAATTATGCCGACACACTAAATCCTTCTGTAGTGTATATTGTGATCAATTAAGTCATGATTACAGATCAACTCAGAAGGTGAAATGATGAATGAACGCGTAGAAATGATAGATGGTTTAACTGATACTGGAAGGTCTGGTGTAAAAGCATTTAGTGGGGGTGGTGATTTTGGTCCTGTTGTCCTATATCAGGTGCAATCCTTTACCCTGGTTGGTTTTGGTTTGTTTGTAGGTATCGGTACCTTATTGGCAGTTCTCCATGCCATCTTTTATCTTGGAGCGTACCAGATTGTGCCCCAGAATCTCCAGATAGCTCAACTCGCAATAACCGTAGCTCTGGTGGCACCCATATCCGGTTACATCATGACCAGACTTCTAGATATAAAGACCTGGCTCTCCGGTGAAAAATCATTTATTGAATATATCCGTACCGTAAGTTTTGGATTGTGGGGCAGTCTCACCGGGGGATTGATTATCATTACAGCTTTTGCTTCCATTAACAACATCCCCTTACTGGCTCTCCTTGATGCCTTCGCGCTAGGTGTTCCTCTGGCTCAGGCTTTTGGACGTCTGGGATGCCTGAATTATGGTTGCTGTCATGGCAAAGCATGTACTTCCCATCATCAACTGGGAATTCGCTATTTCGATTCTAGAACTAAGGTTTTACGTTTTAGCCCAGAGTTAAGAGGCAAGCGATTGCACCCGACCCAATTGTATTCTGTTCTGGCCAATGCTGTTATTTATCTAACCATATTAACACTAAGCATATTCTGGGATGAACGTCCTGTTGGTATGCTGATAGCCATCTATATGGGTCTGTATGGAATCAAGCGCTTTAATGTTGAGTTTTTACGTGGTGAATTTCCCAGAGTGTATTTTTCTGGATTGACCATTTGGCAATGGTTTAGCGTAATATTTATAATCCTGGGTTTAGGGATCACGACCTATGTACTCACAGGCGGAGTGACTATAGGAGAGCACAGCGTCTCTGGAGGTTTCCAGAGTCTACAAGCCACCCTGGGTGTGCTTATCCTGGCTCCTGTGATCATGGGATTGGCCTATGGAACCCATGGAAGAAAAATTGGGAGCTGGTGATAATATGATTCCAGTATTAATCGTGGGAGCCGGACCATATGGCCTATCCCTGGCGAACTACATGTCCGAATTAGGTTTAGATTTCAAGATTATTGGCAAACCCATGGAACTGTGGAAAAATCACACTTTTACCGATGCCTCATTACGATCAGAAATGGCGACGTCTGAAATAGCTCATCCCCAAAACGCATATTCTATTCAGAACTTTCGTTCGCAGAATGGTCTCGATAGAGGCAAACCAAGCGATAGAATAAATGTGAGAGAATACCGCCAGTACGTGGATTGGGTATTGGGGGCAATACCTTATAATATCCAACCAGAATATCTGGCAAATCTTTCCCAAATGAGTGACTATTTCGAAGCTAAACTTGAATCTGGTGAAACGCTGAAAGCCAAACAGGTCGTTATTGCCACTGGTGTGGCTCATCATCTGAAGATTCCTGCTGAATTCTCAAGTGCAAAAGATGTCATTCATAGTTATTACACCCAGGAAATTGAGGCCCTGCAGGGCAAAAAAGTATTGGTTGTTGGCGCAGGACAATCAGCCGCTGAGGCCATGGAAATCTGCAGAAAAAATAAAAACCAGGTCCATTGGTATGCCCGTAAAGAACCTCGATTTTATTCTGAACCCCTGGATCTTCCCAAATGGATATTCAATCTGGTTGTAAAAAGTGCCGGTCTCTTCCGACGACTCCCACATCGTCTTATTCAATATTTGTTCTCAATATTTTCAGCCACAACCATGACACCAGATCACAAAATTAAACTGGCTGATCTAAATCGATTTTCAAGCCTACCTGACTTGAGCGTATATGATCATGTCATTTCGGCTACTGGTTACAATTACACACTGAATCACATGAATTTTCTGGCAGATGAATTACGAGATAGCCTGGAAATGAGAGCAGCCATGCCTCGCATCGATAAAAATTTCATGAGTTCTATGCGAGATTTATACTTTATCGGACCCTCTACTGAAATGTTCTTTGGTCCTCCCATGAAATTTATGATTGGGTCTCAATATGTAGCACCAAGGCTTTCCAAACTATTGGCGAGATGACCACACTAAAAACTCATATCGAGTTTGATACTAATCTGGCTCGTTGGCTCAATGTTCAGGAAGTGGCCCTTGTTCGGGAGGACTTGCTGCCAAATGGTGGGGGCAAAAAAAGACGAGCGTTGGCACAATTTGTTACAGAGCTTGAGGATGTGAAGCACATCCACTTACTTTCCTATGCAGGATCACATACGGCCTATACCCTGTCAAGTCTCCTACCTGATGTGATGATTCATCTCTATGGGACTCACTATGGGGGCGGACTTTACGAAAAGGAGATGACCTCCATGCTCGATTCCCGCGCGAACATTATTCAAAAGGTATCCTCCTCGTGGACGATGAGTTTGGCGTTTAACCGGCAAAGAAGGGAATCCAGACCTGGCCACCATTTTATGCGCATCGGGGGTAGTCTTGGATTTGATTTTTCTACCCAATCTGCCGTGGAAGAAACGATCAGGACTGTTGGCGAAGATTTTCATCATGTAGTGGCTGTGGCTTCAGGTGACCTTCTGACAAGTGTAGCCAGACAAACCAACCAGGTAACAGGTGTATTAACACAACCCCTGGGCATAAGAATTCTTAAATATATCAGTCTAAAGAAATCCTCAGGTATTTGGAAATCAGGACTAAACAAGCGTATCAAGACAATGAGAGCTGTACGCGAAATAACGGGTCAAACCTGGGATCCAATTTTTATGGGTACATTATTCAGTTACTTGATAAAAAAAAAGAAGCTGCCTCCCAAACTATGTATTTGGATTACCTGTCCAGCAGGAATTGACTGGTAAAGATTCTATTCAAAAAAAGAGGCTCATTTTGATTTATGAACAAGGAACGCTGATTGAAGATTTAAGAAATTGAATAAACTTCGGTATTCAAAAATCGTTAATCCTTGTTCACTATTCGATATACAAAGGAGACTACCTCAGGTTCTGAGACAGCCTCCTTTTATAACTCTTAGCGCTTGAATTTTTCTATTCAGTTGCCTCAGTCTCTTCCATGACTTCCTCAGTTTCCATGGTTTCATCTACTTCTTCTGAGGGTGGTGGGGGAGGATTTCTCAATAATTCAATTTCAGCATTGATCATAGCGATCATCTTTTTAATGTCAGCATCAGAAACCTGACCATCGACGCTAAATATTACTTTTCCAGTTGGATCAAACACAACCATGTTGTTTGAATCATCTGCCAGACCCCATTTTTCGCCAACCAGATTGTCATTGTCGCGTACATAGACTGTACTGGGGTAGTCCTTCTGCTTTCCAGAGAGAATCAGGTTAATAGCAAAATTTGGTTTCCAGGTTGCAGCCATATTAATCAGGGCTACTGAACCATAGACATCCTTCGGATAGTCTTCGGCTTTTAAAGCTTCTGTAGCTGCATTGTTGGTTTCGCTCTCATCGGGATCTGCATGGACAACCACCCAGACTTTACCAACTAATTCGCTACTGCTCCATGCTGTATCGTCAACTCTACCACCAGCATCACCAGCGAGTTCTAAGAGGGGAGCATTCTGACCAACGGGGAGACCTGCAGACAAACCAACGCTTAACAAAACAAACAAAATACTAAATGATACTTTTTTCATACGCTTTCCTTTTCTTTCTAATTGATCTGAGAAATGCATCTCTCAAATACCTGCTATTAAAAAACCATCTGTAATTTTATTTCATCAGTAGAAAAATACTGATAGAGTAAATCAATTAGACCTTTATACGATGATTAACGCGTGCTCATATTTTAGGGATGATTGAAAGCTGTGCAAGTATTATCCAATCTACAAAAGACTTAGGGGAGAACTTTGACACCCTTCCAGAAGGCGACATGATCTCTGATGGGTTCAGCAGCATCTGATGGGTCGGGGTAGTACCAGGCGGCATCGCGATTATCCATTCCCTCTACTTCAATATGGTAATAGCTGGCAGTTCCTTTCCAATGGCAGATGGTATGGGTTTGACTATCTCTCAAATATGCTGGGTTTACAGAATTAACGGGAAAATAGTGATTCCCCTCAATGACTACGGTTTTGTCACTTTCAGCAATAATTTTATCATTCCAAAGGGCTTTCATTTGTTGCTCCTTTATAGGGCGCGCAACTCAGGCGCGTTATTTTGGGTTTTAAAACAATTCAGGCTGAACCAGCCCTTATCATCCAACCATTGCTGCTCCAGAAAAAAGCCAGAGGCTTCCGCTAAAGCATTTATTTCATTGTGTGAATACTTATATGAATATTCAGTTAAAATCTTCTCATCCTTTTTAAATGAGATACTCACACCAATATTTTTTATTTCAACTTCTTGATCAATATTGCTCACCAGATACATTTCAATGCGTCCTTCTTCTACATTGTAAATGGCCTGGTGGTGGAAATTCTTGCGCTCAAAAGTACCACCCAATTCGTTGTTGAGGCGATCCAGTAGATTCAAGTTAAAATCTGCAGTGACGCCTCTGGCATCATCATAGGCTGGCTCCAGAATCTCTGGCCCCTTGCGGAGATCAATACCCAAAAGCAAACTATCCTGAGCGCTAATATTTTTGCGGACTTCTCTTAAAAATTGGGTGGCTTCAACTCGGGTCAAATTCCCAATACTGGAGCCTAACCACATAATGCAATTTGAGGTGGTGCTATTTTTTAAAATATACTCCATACCAAATTCATAGCGGCCAGCTACGGCTTCTAACTGAAGCTGTGGATAACGATGGTTAAGATCATTCACTGTGTCCGTTAGAATTTCAGCCGATACATCGATAGGCGAATATTGTGTAGTTCCAAAGCGTGCCATGGCAGCTTCCAACAAAATTCTAGTTTTGGTTGAGCTACCACTCCCTAATTCCACGAGGTGGGTGTTAAGAGGGAGCTTTGAAATGATTTCTGCAGCTGATCGCTGAAGAATTTCAGTTTCTTTTCGTGTGAGATAATACTCTTCCAGTTCACAAATTTCTTCAAACAACTGGGATCCTCGTTCATCATAGAAATAGACAGAAGACAAACGTTTCGGTGTATTGTTTAACCCTTTGAGTACGTCCCTGGCGAAAGCCATGGTAGGGCTTTCAAATTGATCCTGAGCCTTAATAATCTGGGGTGAGGAAAGTGTTTCAGTCATGAGGTAGATTCCTGTTTCATTTGTAATCCAGGTGAGAGAAAAGTACGTTCAGCAAAATCAAAACTCCATTGAACGAGGAGCGCCAGAACAGCAGCCGGAATTGCACCTTCGAGAATAAGGCTGGTATCATCCAGTCTTATTCCAGTGAGTATGGGTTGGCCGTATCCGCCAGCACCAATCAAAGCCCCCAAAGTTGCCGTACCAACATTAATAACAGCGGATGTTTTTATACCGGCTAGAATTGAACGAGCCGCCAGAGGAAGTTCGATTAATCTTAGTCGAGCAGCCGCTGGGAGACCAAGGGCTCGAGCTGATTCCTGAACATCTATTGGGAGTCCCGTTAAACCACTCAGGGTATTTCGTACGATGGGCAGCAGGCTATATAGAAATAAGGCTACAAGTGCAGGTGGCCCGCCGATGCCCAGCAGAGGAATCATAAATACCAGGAGTGCCAGTGAAGGTATGGTCTGGATAATACCCACAATACTGAGAATAACCTGGCCCAGGGTTGCATTTCTGGCTCCCCAAATACCCAGGGGAATAGCCACCAGAATGGCTGCTCCCAGAGATAGACAAACCAGAAATAAATGTTCTGATGTGGTGGTGATCAATCTGTCCAGTCTTGTTGAGACTTCAATCTTGGAGAGCGTGTTAAATTTGATATTCAAGAAACTCTGAGCCACTTCAGCTTCACTGAGACCCTCCAGCTTGACATCAGAATTCATCTTAATCATCTCAGTTTCAGAAATGATTCCCCCCAGCTGCGTCAGATGGGTTTGAACCTCTGGGACACGATCCTTGAGCTCTGTTCGATACAGTATTACCGCTCGGTAATCAGGGAAGTAGCTCTCATCATCTTTGAGAACATTTAATTGATAATAGGCAATTTCAGAATCAGTGGAATAAAGATCAATCAGGTCAATGGAGCCTGCCTCCAACCCCTTGTATGCCAGATCATGATCCAAGCCGCGCACTGCAGTTTGGGGTAGTTGATAATGATCCCTGAGGCTGGGCCAGCCATCCTCTCGATCCATAAATTCATTGGTAAACCCAAATTTGAGCTCAGGATATTGGCGTAAATCGCTGATTTTCTCCAGCGAGAACCTTCTGGCTGTAGAAGGTGTGATCCCAAGGGCGTAGGTATTGTTAAAACCCAGGGGAGATGTCATGCTCACTCCATGCCGAGCAAGTGCCGCCTGGATGTCTGCATCCGATGATATCTCCTCCCCTTGAAGAATCTCGTATATAATCGTGCCAGTATAATCCGGGTAAATATCCAACTCTCCCTGGATCAGAGCCTTCCAGAGTAAACGTGTTCCACCCAGTTGATCCTTGTGAATAGCTGAAATATGGTTGTTTTGGAGATGTTGGGTAATGACTTCACTCAAAATCACAGATTCTGTAAACTTCTTTGAACCGATTCGGATCTCTGAAGCAGTTTCTGCCTGTGCAGGATTGGCGATAAGAAGGCTCAGAAACAGGTAGGAGTAAAAGATCAGAAGCTTCATTTGATCTGATCCTCTAACTGTTGCCAGGGTTTTCGCTGGGCATTGATAAATTCGGTAACAAAGGGATCTGCAGGGTGTGACGAAAGGTTTGAAAGGGTATCATATTGAAGCAAATATCCATCTTTCATTATCACAATCAAATCTGCCAGTGAGGCTGCTTCACCCATGTCGTGGGTCACCAGTACAACGGTTTTCCCGAGTTGGCTAAAAATAGTCTTCATTTCATCCTGCAAACTGACTCTATTGAGTGGATCCAGGGCTCCCAGGGGTTCATCCAGAAACAGAATCTGGGGATCCAACATGAGGGCGCGCATGAGGGCAACCCGTTGAACCTGACCGCCTGAAAGTTCAGAGGGGTAGCGTCCTAGGAGGTCTGGAGAAATATGGGTCAAATCACATAATTCAGCGATGCGTTGTTCTGTATTTTGGGGATCATGGTGTAAATAATCTGCCATAAGGCGCATGTTTTGAACAGCGGTCATATGAGGAAAGAGTCCCCCATCCTGGAGTACAAATCCCACCTGCTGACGTAATTTTTCAACGTTAGCCCTGGATAAGTCCTCTTGGAAAAGTGAGATATTGCCCGTTTCAGGCCACAACAAACCCACCATGAGCCTCAGTAAGGTTGATTTACCACATCCACTGGGTCCGATGAGAACAACGGTTTTCCCTTGAGGTATTTCAAGGGAAAGGTCATGAATGACCTCATTTCCGTTAAAGCTTTTACTTATATCCTTGAGTTGAATCATGTGGATTAGTGGCTGTCTCCACTGATGGCTTCAGCATGTTGAATGGTCTGGCGTAGAAATGTTTCCACCATTGATTTTTGTGCTCCAGGTGCATCTTTCTTGACTATTTGATCCATTGTTAAGACCATGCCAGTCCAACCCTCGGTGTGCCATTTTCCAAAAGTCAGGGGCAGCTCTTTAATTTGATCTTCGGAGGGGTAGGGCCAGACATTTACATAATAATATGGAGCTGTATAGCTTGTGTCACCGGGCGACATACCTATGCCAATAGATTTTTCCTCACCAAGACTGAGTAGAATGGCCATATCAAAGTGATGGGGCCAGGTCAATACGCTTCCTGCTCTACCATCTTTTTTGGAAATTGCCTCAATCAGCGGATAGGCATTTGAATAGGCAGAGGATAGTTGGCCAAATGCTGCCTGATCCGAGGTATCAAATGGGGTGGACCAGTGATCAGGATAGTCAGGCAATTCAAAATGTCTTTCCATGGTGAATACAGCCTTTGGGAGACCATGGTCTTCCAGAAAGAATTGTAAATCGGAAGCAACCTGTTTCAGGGTTGATCCCTTTAGTTTCAGCTCTAGTAATAATTCATGATTATGAATGACTTGACAAGTGAGGTTCTGGGGCGTTAGACCGATCTGAAATTTGAGGTCAGGTCCAAAGGGATGACTCAAAAGCATGTTGGCCTGGGCATCCCAGAGTAGCGATGTATGGCTATCATCAGGTTTGTGTTCTACAAAGGATATACCTGCAGCTGTCAGGAGTTGAACGGCCTGGTGCAGTTGTCCACGAGCTTCTAATAGTCGATCATCTCCAACTTGTATGAGTTGTTTCCAGTTCGTTTCTTTTATGCTCACCATGACTCCACTTTTTATTTATTCAGTAAGGTACTTTGCAACAGGTCGGCTAAACGTCTCGGGCGAGACGAATTCCCATGAATTGCCAACGTGAATGGGGATAAAAGAAATTCCGGTAGGTGGATCGCAGGTGATCGCTACTGCTGATGCATGAACCTCCCCGTAAAACCATCTGACTGGACATGAATTTTCCATTGTATTCACCCACAGCACCACTGGCAGATTTAAATCCAGGATAGGGAGTGTAGGGACTGCGGGTCCACTCCCAGACATCGCCAAACATCTGACTCAATTGTGATGCCGCAGCATGCTCTGCTGGTGCAGGATGAAAGTGTTGTGTCTGGACGAAGTTACCATCAATCCTCAGCTTCTGCGCGGCAATCTCCCACTCATGCTCGCTGGGAAGACGCGCTCCACACCAATTTGCGTAGGCATCGGCTTCATAATAACTGAGATGTGTGACAGGATTTTCAAGATTCAATGGGACCAGACCCGAAAGGGTAAACTCAAACCACTGATTTTCCTGGTGAAGCCAATAGAGGGGTGCAATCCAACCTTCTTTGTTGATTAAAGCCCATCCGTCTGACAACCAGAGAGCTGGCTGATTGTATCCTCCATCTTTAATAAATGATAGATACTCGCGATTGGTTACCAGGCGATTACCTAATTCAAAGGGGTGGAGGAAAACAGCATGTCGCGGTGTTTCATTATCAAAACTAAACTCACTACCAGAGAATCCATGTTGAACCTGTCCACCCTCAAAAGAGGTCCAGTTGAGCTCTTGATAATTATCAGTACTCTTTGCCGGTTCAGCATCCACATAGGCGGGGTAAATCGGGTTTTGAAAAAAGACATGCTTGATATCGGTGAGCATCAACTCCTGATGCTGCTGTTCGTGTTGTAGCCCCAAAACAAAAATTGATTCGAGTTCAGAGATTTTATGCTCATCCAAGGTCTCAAAAAGACGGATTATTTCATCGTCAACATGATGACGATAAGCAAACACTTCGTCAACGGTAGGACGGCTCAAGTGGCCTCTTTCGTTACGGGGGAATTGCTCTCCAACGGCATTGTAGTATGAGTTAAACAGATAATTATAAAGCTCATTGGGAGTCTGATAATCCGCAAGCATGGGTTTGAGAATAAAGATCTCAAAAAACCAGGCAGTATGTGCAAGATGCCAGCGTGTGGGGCTCACATCCGGCATGGATTGAACCACAAAATCTTCCTTTTCCAGTGGTTCACAAAGCTGTTCAGTAAATCTTCGAACCGCTGTGTATTTTTCAAGAAGCTGTGTTTTTAAATCCTGTATTTCCCCTGAATTGGTCATAACTACTTCAAAGCCTTAAGTGTTCTTTTTTCTTATACGATTGATTGGTGGTTGAACTTAACAAAAGCACCCTGAATTAGTATTAAAAACAGGGTGCCATCGAACTTACAGAGGAAAAATGCAGCTAAATCTTTTGCTAGAAACTGACATCCAGGTTCAGATTAACCTTATCCAAAACTTTCATGGGTCCCATCCCAACCAACGGGAGATCAAAATCAGTAGGTACAATGAGAAAACTTCCTGTGGCGTTCCATTTTCCTGCTGACTGCTTCAAATCCAGCATCAGTGTATAGGGTTTGGTAATTCCATTAACTTGAAGATCTCCAGCCAGGGAAACATCACCAGCCATTAACTCAGGTAAATTCACGGTGGATTTAAAGGTGATCATAGGATGCTTTTTGCGATCTAAAACTGACAAGCGCATGTGAGAGTCCCGCATGCGGTTCCCCGTATGAAGATCATTCACAGAGACCTCTACGCTGACTGTCCGATTTCCGCTTGTGTCAGCGTCACTTACAGAGACTGTAAAAATCCGAGCTTCTACAGGAAAGTCATGTGTTCGGGCATGCCCCAAACCTTCAAAACTACCGTTTGCTTCAGTGATGGTGATAGTGGCCCAGCTCAACAGTGGAAGAATGGTGATAGTCATGGCAATCATATTTTTAAGTTTCAAAATTAACTCCTTTCAACGAGTTTAAAATTCTGCTGACAGGGTAACTTTTATCATGACTAGCTTCTGTCTTGAGTACGACAAAGTCGCCATAATGAACCAGGTCTTGTTGCGTAAAGCAACCTACCTTGAGCTATCATCTAATATGCTCACAATAGTTATTGCATGTGTTCCGCGGAGAAATAGTTTTTACAAGCTCGCATAATTGGAAGGGATCAACATTGATTCAATGGCTTAACAGGGCATGCTTACTGTTTTTGGGACTTGTCATGGTGGCCTGTGAAGATGCCACCATTGATTATACCTCAGATATCGTAGGTATCTATATTGTGGAAACTGCCGTTGTGGATGGAATCACTACCAGTTATGGTACTTTACCCATTGAAGAAGCCTGGATTATTGATATCACCACTGACAATTTATTGTCCTATGTGAATGAAGTAAATTTATGTGATTCAACCTTCATCCTGGATGCCAGGGTCATTGATGTGGTAACTGATACATCAATTGTTTTTACAGATGATACGGACCTGTACTATAGTGTAGAAGATGGGAAACTTACGCTCTTTAATGATGACGATGTGATTGTGCTGGTTGGATATGGATCTGATTTCCCGCCCCCAGCATGGTCAGACCCTCAATTCCTAACCAATGACATATATGAACCAGACAGCAGCTTGAGTCTGGCAACCAGAATATCTGCTGCCGGTGCTATTCAAACTCACTATTCGGCTGTCTGTGATGATGAAGATTTTTTTATTTTTGAAGCTCTGAGTGGCACTGTATATATCATTGAAGCTGAGGCCGCCGCAGGTACTGGTATTGATTTAACATTATCTCTGTATTCTTCTGACAGCCTTGTAGCCTATAATGATGATCAGACAACCTCCAATATTGATCCAAAATTGGAGTGGTCCTGTCTGGTCAGTGGTGATTACTATTTTATTGTAAAAAAATATTGGGATTATCTGGATCCAGGTAATTCAGAAGATGATAAGAAGGGTGCTTACACTGTCAGTGTTGATGTCACAAAAGGATTACTGAAGACACCACCTCCAGAGATTATCAAGCTTCATCGACCTGTTCAAAAGACGCGACTATTCCACAAATTTTTCGACTAGCCCCATCCTGCTTGCTTACAGAAAAACATACCTGGTAATGCGTATACTTTGCATTAAGAATACTTGCTAAGCTATGGTTCATCGACTATCCTGAACTCTTTGTCATTTTGACAAAGAGTTGTGAAGATGTTTTACACTGATAATTGGCACCTCTTATTCAGGGGCGAAGGAAATATATGAAAAGAAAAGCTCTGGTACTTACACCCCTGGTTCTCCTGGTTGGTGGATTTATAATTATGAAAATTTTATTCTCTTTTAAAGCAGAAAAACCCAAGCGCAATGCTCAGATTACCCCACGAATTGTGGTTACAACTGTTGTTTCTCTGGGAGAGGTACCTGCAAAGTTGACCACATATGGAACGTTGGCCAGCAGTCAACCCGTCTCATTGATAAGTGAAGTCTCCGGAACCCTTCAAGCCGGTGATATTCCCTTTCAACCTGCACAATCCTTTAAAAGGGGTGATCTTCTACTAAAAGTGGATAATCGTCAGATAAATCTGGAACTAAACAGCACCAAAAGTGATTTATTAACGGCCATGTCTTCGCTCATGCCCGAGATTAAAGTCAGTTCGCCTAAAATATTTCAGGTTTGGCAACAGTATTTTGATTCCATCAATTTTGACGAACCCATTGGAAAGTTACCCACCACGCAAGACCAGAGACTCAAGGCGCTTCTGGCCAGATACAATATCTTCAAACTTTACTTTGCTGTCCAGAATCTGGAAATCAGAGCTTCAAAACATTTTTTCTATGCACCTTTTAATGGATCCATCATATCCACCCAGCTTCGCGATGGCAGCACAGCTGCCCCAGGGAGCAGGTTAGGAGAACTCATCAATCTTGAAAAACTTGAAGTTGAGATTCAGGTTCCGGCGAAGGATATCGGCTGGATTCACGAGGGTAGCCCCGTCATACTTGAACCAGAAGAAAATGGCATCAAGTGGATAGGACATATTGAAAGAATCGGGAATATTATTGATGAACGCTCACAATCGGTTCTAGCCTATATCAAGTTGGATGATACAGGTGACGTAAATCCCCTGGCCGGCGTATTTGTCAAGGCAGATATCGAAGCTCGTATGATTCCAGAAGCCATCAAAGTGAGTCGCCGTGCTGTCTACGAGGAGTCCTATGTATTTCTCGTAAATGGTGGTGTTTTCGAGAAACGTCCTGTGGGAATTGCTTTTGATGAGGGTGACTATTACATCATCAATAAGGGACTGACTCAAAATGATACTCTGGTGACTGAACTTCTCCAGGGTGTATCGGCAGGGATGCCAGCTCGATCGCGCAATGCTTCTGAATCCAGAGAGTAATTAATCTAATGCGACGTGTTATAGAGTTTTTTGCCCGCTATCCTATCTGGACCAATGTGCTATTGGTTACTGTGCTTCTTTTTGGAGGACTTGCTCTATCTAATCTGCGCTACTCCACCTTTCCCGAAATTGCTCCGAACCGCATTATTATTCAAGTTCTATACCCTGGTGCTTCACCTGATGAGGTAGAAGAAGGGGTCATCCTCAAAATTGAGGAAAACCTGGATGGTCTTGATGGTATAGAGAGAGTTACATCCACATCCTCAGAAAACGTCGGGTCGGTCAATATTGAAGCCATTCGTGGTGCTGATATGGATAAAGTCCTCACCGATGTTAAAAATGCCGTCGATCGAATTGGTTCTTTTCCAGTAAGTGCTGAAAAACCGGTGGTGTACCAGCAAAAATTTAGATCGAGAGCTCTGTCTATTGTTCTTTTTGGTGAAACTGATTTAAAGACCATGAAGGTTTTTGCCGAGAACATGCGGGACGAGCTCATTGCTTCTCCGGAAATTTCACAGGTCGCCATACAGGGTTATCCTGGTCTTGAGATTTCTATTGAAGTTTCTGAAGCCAATCTACGGCGCTTCCAACTGACCTTTGATGAAATTTCACGACGCATTCAGTCAGAAAATGTGAATCTCTCAGGTGGTAAATTTGAAACCCAGGATGAAGAGATTCTTATTCGGGCTTATGGTCGTGAATATGAAGCCACCGAGCTGGCCAATCTGGTCATCAGAGGAGATAGTGATGGAAATCTGATTTTCCTTAAGGATGTGGCTACCATTCGTGAAAGATGGGCTGATTCTCCCAATAAATCCTATTACAATGGCCATACAGCAGTGGTCTTAAATGTTAGTAAAACCCGTGAAGAGAATGTCATTACTGTTGCAGATTTATCCAAAGAGCTGGTTGAGAAATTCAATTCGGAGAACTCTGTAATTCAAGCTATGGTTCTGGCTGACAACACCATCAGCTTACGCCAACGACTCGACCTCTTGATCAATAATGGATTTATCGGGTTGATGCTGGTAATCCTCAGTCTCAGTTTCTTTTTGAACTTGAGGATTTCCTTCTGGGTGGCCATAGGTATTCCATTCTCATTTGCTGGGATGTTTCTGGTCTTGAGTTTTGCCGGGATCACCCTGAATGTTATATCCTTGTTTGGCATGATCATCGTCATCGGAATTCTTGTGGATGATGCAATTGTGGTTTCTGAAAGCATTTTTAGCGAGTTTGAAAAGGGTAAAAAAGGCATTCGAGCTGCCATTGATGGAACCCTTATCATGCTGGGACCAGTAACCACTTCGGTCATGACCACAATACTCGTTTTTCTCCCCTTCTTCTTCCTGGATGGCTTCTTAGGGCGTTTTATCTGGAATTTGGCTGCAGTTGTAGTGGCAGCCCTGGTCTTTTCGCTTGTAGAGTCTTTTCTCATTCTCCCTGCCCACCTTGCCCATTCCAAAGGTTTGCACGCTCACAGTAAAGATTCAAAGATACGCAAGCGAATCGAGAAGATCATTCATTTCATGACTCACCGCATGTACGCCCCTTCATTGAAGTATGCCTTACGATATAAATGGGTCACGGTAACCATGCCCGTCGTCTTTGTATTAATCACTGCCGGTCTCTTTGGAGGCGGATTCATAGGTTTTACTTTTTTCCCATTTATTGATGGAGATACACTGCCAATTAATGTCAGTCTTGTAGCAGGACGACAGGAGGCAGATGTAGATAAATTTCTGGCCGAAATCGAAGGTGTGGTTTGGTCAGTCAATGAAGAGATGAGCGCTGATAGGGAAGATAACCTCAAATACATTTTGGGGATAAAGAGGGATATTGGTAGTAATGATTTTGGTGATGCTGGAAGCCATGCCGGTAAGTTGACACTTCAACTTTTGGATGGTGAATTACGAGGTATGGACAGCTTTGTTTTAGCCAACAAAATTCGGAAAGCTGTGGGACCCCAGCCAGAAGCTCAAAAGATCTCATTTGGTCGAGCCAGTATGTTTGGAAAACCTGTCTCTGTCAGTCTGTTGGGCAGCAATATGGATGAACTGAGAAAAGCCAGCGATCTTCTCACTGCAGAATTGCAGCAATTTTCCACTTTAAGAGATGTGTCTCTGGGTACCAAAGAGGGGCGACGGGAAATTGATATCACTTTAAAGCCCCTGGCCTATTCCTTGGGTCTTACCCTCAGGGATGTCGCCGGTCAGGTTCGTCAGGGGTTTTTTGGACAGGAAGTCCAGCGAATTCAGCGTGGACGTGATGAAATTCGAGTCTGGGTGCGCTATTCACCAGAGGATCGTTCCTCATTGGGATATCTAGATCGCATGCTTATTCGAACTCAAAATGGCCAGGAGTACCCCTTTGGGGAACTGGCAACCTATACCCTCAAACGCGGGATTACATCCATCAGCCATCTTGATAAAAAACGTGAATTGACAGTTGAGGCTGATCTGGCAGATGGAAGTCTGGATTTACCTCCGATCCTGGCAGAGATTCGGGAAGAGGTAATACCTCGTGTCCTATCTCAGGTCCAGGGTGTGCAAGTCTCGTATGAAGGTCAATCCAGGGATCAGGCTAAAACCGGTGCAAGTTTCCGCAGGACCTTCCCGTTGGCCTTTATGGGTATGTTTATTTTACTGATCCTTGTTTTCAGATCTTATGTACAAGCCTTGCTTATTTTTGGACTGATACCTTTTGGTGTGATTGGTGCATTCTGGGGGCATGGCTTACACGGTATCCAGGTGAACACGCTTTCTGTATATGGGATTCTTGCACTCACAGGTATTATCGTAAATGATAGTATTGTATTGGTGGATAAAATTAATCGGAATCTAAAAGAGGGCATGAAGCTATACGATGCTGTCTTTGATGCCGGTGTCAGTCGCCTGCGCCCCATCCTGTTGACAACTTTCACTACAGCCTTTGGATTGGCTCCTTTGATTTTCGAGACGAGTCGACAGGCACAGTTCCTGATTCCCATGGCCATTTCTCTGGCCTATGGTTTACTCTTTGGAACCTTCCTCATCCTGGTGGTATTGCCATCAAGTTATCTCGTGACCAATCGAGCACGAGTGATGTGGATGAAGTTATACCATGGCATGAATGTGAGTCCAGAAGATATTGAGCCCGCCATGCAGGAGTTAAAGGCGAGTGCCCCAATAAATCATGTTGACCCTGAGGCTGCTTAGTAGATTTTTTCCCTGATAAGGGACAGTTTCATTTATGTGTCAAATGATTTCCAGGATTGCTTCATTGTTAAGTCGAAATAGTTATCCCTATTTAATTCAACAAATATAAGTCTTTACCAAAACAATTATTCCCCTTCAAGGGTGTAAGAAGGCTTGCTATCCCACAATCATTTTCTATATTTGAAATATACCAAACGCAGGATGTTATGAATATGGATGAATTAAAACACGAATTTGTGAATCGCTTTGGCGACGCTTATAAAGATTTTGGTCTCCCAGTTCTGATGGGGAGAATTGTAGGCTTGCTCTTGTACTGGGATGAGCCCATGTCTCTGGACACCATGACCGATGAGCTACATGTAAGTAAGGGTCCAGTGAGCCAGATATTGAGACGCTTGAGAGATCACAATCTAGTGAAACGAATCTGGGTTGGCGGTGACCGCAAAGATTATTACCAGGTGGTGGATCACGTATTCCTTCAGGCTTTTATTAATCAGGCCGAGCTATTGCGTAGAAACCTGACCCTGGCAAAAGAGTTTGAACGGAAACTCCGGAACAATGACAAACCTGAAAATGCAAAATTTAAATCTCGCATGAAAGAAATGGTTCAATTCAACTCGCAGATGCAGGAATACCTGAACTCATTTATTGATAAGTGGCGAGAGGAACAAACTGACCTGTAGATCAGATTGAGGAAAGCATGAATAAACTCAAAGCAAAAGTTACAATCATTACTGGAGGTGCTGCTGGAATCGGTATGGCCACCGTAGAAAAATTCCTGGCAGAAGGAGCTATCGTATCTGCCTGGGATATTAATCAGGAGATGGGTGATGCTCTCATTGCGAATCTCCAAACTCCCGACAATAGACTTGAATTTCGGGCAGTGGATGTGACTGACGAGAGTTCAGTTAACGCTGCTGTGGCAGCCATCGTTGAAAAATATGGTCAGCTTGATGTGTTGATCAATAACGCTGGCATCACCAGAGATGCCACCCTCCTCAAAATGGAAGGGGCTGCTTTTGACCAGGTCATCGATGTGAATTTAAAAGCCGTATTTGTTTGTGGCCAAGCCGCAGCCAAACAAATGGTTCCCCAGGGCTCAGGGGTCATCCTGAATGCCAGCTCGGTTGTGGGACTCTATGGGAATTTTGGTCAGACTAATTATGTCGCTTCAAAGGCTGGTGTTATTGGAATGACTCAAGTATGGGCCAGAGAGCTGGGGCGCAAGGGCGTGCGTGTAAATGCGGTCGCCCCTGGATTTATTGCCACAGAGATGGTTAAAAAAATGCCCGAAAAGGTCATTGAGATGATGGCGGGTAAAGCACCCATGCAACGTATCGGTGAACCCTCGGAAGTCGCGTCGGCCTACGCGTTTCTGGCCTCAGACGAAGCCTCCTTTATTCATGGCACCACACTCTCAGTAGATGGAGGTTTGATTTCCTGATGCCAGAACTCCGCAACGCACGAATTCTATCAACAGGTACAGCTGTACCTGATCGCATACTCCCGAACTCATATTTTGATGACATCCTGGGCGAGAATGTTTCGGAATGGTTGGAAGATAACCTCACTATAAAGGAACGTCGCTGGTTATCAGATGGTGAAAGCGTAGCCGAGCTTATTGAATCATCTGCACGAACCATTTTGGCAAATGCCAAGGTGATGCCAGAAGAACTCGATCTCATCATTATTTCAACTGATACACCAGAATATATTTCACCATCAACTGCCTCAGTCATTCAGGACCGCCTGGGGGCTTCTGGAGCTGGAACATTTGATTTGAATGCCGCCTGCGCAGGATTTGTAACTGCAATTGATATGGGTGCTAAATACATCCAATCTGATCCCAAGTATAAATACATACTGGTCATCGGAGCCTATGGGATGTCACGCTATCTGGATTTGCATGACAAAAAGACTGTAACTCTATTTGCCGATGGTGCTTCTGGTGTTTTGCTGGGAGTCGACCCAAAGGGAGTTGGTCATCTCCAGGGATTGCTGCACACAGAAGGACAGTATGCAGACTGGATGGGGATCTATGCAGGTGGAGTGAAAACTCCTGTAACTGAAAAAGTGCTGGAGAATAAAGATCATCTCCTGAAATTTGTTAAAAAGTTCCCCAAAGAACTCAATCCCATCACCTGGGAAAAAATGGTACGCAAAGTTGTTGCAGATGGGGGCTACGAACTGTCTGATGTGGAGCAGATCTTTTTTACCCAGATCAATATCAACAGTATTAGGGCTACCATGGAAGCACTTGATCTACCCATGGCAAAAGCTCAGACCGTTATGTCTAATTATGGGTATACAGGTTCAGCGTGTATTCCAATGGCTTTGAATGAAGCTCACAAGCAAGGCAAACTGAGCCGAGGCGATCTGGTTGTATTTATGGGTTCAGGTGGCGGACTGGCTTTTGCGTGCTCAGCGTGGATATGGTAAGGAGTAAACCATGAATTCGAACACAGATATGGTCTTATACAGTTGGATTCTGATGATTCTACTGGCTAGCGGTATTCTTGTGCTGGTTGTCAGGGGAGCTCGGAAAACCAAGAGTATGCATGATTACGCTCTGGGATCGTTTTTGTTTTCACCTGCTGCTGTAGGAATTTCACTGGCAGCTTCCATGACCAGTGCAGCCACCTTTATTATCAATCCTGGCTTTATTGCCATTTATGGTATCTCAGCTGTGATTTCATATGCCGTGGTGTTGCCTCTAGCAGCCATGGTTTCGCTGGTGATCCTCAGTAAGGGATTTCGTAAATTCGGAGCAACGGTAAAGGTGATTACCTTGTCGCAATGGATGGGCGTACGCTACAACAGTAAGGGCTATCAGACCTTTTTTGCCATTTTGTCACTGCTTCTGATCACATTTATCGTTCTTATTGTTGTGGGTCTTACTAAAGTATTGTCAAGCACTCTGGCCATATCAGAAATGGCTGCCTTGCTGGGGATAGTCATTTTTATTTTTGGTTATATGATGTTCGGTGGCGCAAACTCAATGGTCTATACCAACACCATACAGGGCTCTATCATGTTGGTGGTGGCTTTCCTGTTATTGGGCTCCGGATATGAACATTTTAGTGCCGGCATCCATGGATTTTTAGACAAGCTATCCAGTATTGATCCTGATCTGGTGGGCACCACAAACACCAATAGTTTCCTCTTCAGGGACTGGTTTGAAATTGGAATCGTTCAAATAGTTGTGGGTGTGGCTATCGTCTGTCAACCTCATATCATCACAAAAAGTCTGCTGCTCAAGGATGACAAAAGTGTCAATCGCTTTTTAGTGGTCGCAGTAGTCACGGAGCTGATTTTCTTTAGTGTGGTGATTGCAGGGCTGTACGCCAGGATTGCTTTCCCAGATTTGGCCGTGGGAGGTACAGCCTTAAAAATGGATGGTATCATTCCAGCCTATGTTCTCCATGAATTTCCTGTATTCATCGGTTTATTTGTGGTTCTGGGTTTGATAGCGGCTGGTTTGAGTACCCTGGAGGGATTGATTCAGAGTATATCAACAACAATGACTGAAGATCTGATTAAACCAGCAATAAGCAAATTTCGAGGGGAATATCCTGATGATGGTATGATGATAAAGATTAATCGTCTTGTCATTGTCATTTTGGCTATAGTCGCAATTATTCTATCACGACAACAACTCCTGTTTCCAAAACTATCTGTGGCAATTTTTGCCCAGAATGGGGTTTATGCTTTCTTTGCAGCAGCCTTTTTCCCCATTCTCTTTGGTATGTTTTCGAAAAGGACACCCCAATTGGCCGCTATTGTTGCCAGTGTCACTGCTGTTGTTGTCCACTTTTCCATGTATTATGGAAAAATATCTGTTCCATTTACCCTGGCGACAGGTGAAAACCCAGGTGTAGCCGCTGCAGTGGCCATTGTTTTATCACTTATGGTGGGATCTATCATTTTCCAATTAAAGAAGGAGCCCCTGTCTTGACGCAGCATGCACATGATTGGCTGGCTCGCTGGGCTTTCTACACCCCGGATAAAAAGTTCCTGCGCGAACATGTTAGTGATAGATCCTGGACCTATGGCCAATTCAATGAGGCTTCAAGACGCTGTGCCCGATATCTCCAAGATGAGATGAACTTATCTAAGGGTGACCGACTGGCTATTTACTCCAGCAATCGCATAGAATATTTCATGCTGTATTTTGCAGCCATTAAACTGGGAGTCATCGTTGTACCCTTGAACTTCCGATTGACCCCCATCGAATTAGATGTGCTTTTGAAGGATGCAGAACCACAGCTAATGGTGTTTGAAGGGGAGTATTCTGAGCAGATAGCCATGCTGCATTCTTTACTGGAGAGTTGCCAGAAAGTGGATATCGAATCACTCAGCTCCCTTCTTTTCGTGGATGAAAATACTTCTCCAATTGAGTTCACTAATGTGGAAACTGAATCTGAGGATCTGGTGATGATCCTCTACACTTCTGGAACCACTGGAGTCCCTAAGGGTGCTATGATCACCCACAAAATGCTTTTCTGGAATTCAGTCAATACAGCGCTGCGTCTGGATATTAATTCCAGTGATCATACCCAGGCCTATGCTCCTCTCTTCCACACTGGCGGCTGGAATGTGTTGTTCACCCCCTTTCTCCAGCATGGGGCTTCACATACCATTCTGGAAGGTTTTGATCCAGATCTTATTCTGGAGCTCATCGAGAAGGAGGGTTCTACGATTTTATTTGGCGTGCCCACCATGATGCAGATGTTGGCAGATTCCCCGCGATTTAAGAGCGCGGATTTATCGAGTATTCGCTATGCTGTGGTTGGCGGTGCTCCCATGCCCATCCCACTCATCGAAATCTGGCATGCTAAGAATATCCCTATTCGCCAGGGCTATGGTCTCACCGAAGTGGGACCCAATTGTTTCTCCCTGAACCAGGATGCCGCCATCAGTAAACAAGGAAGTATTGGTTTTCCAAACTTCTACATGGATGCCTGCGTCCTGTCTGAATCTGGAGCAGAAGTTGATGTCGATGAGGCAGGAGAACTGTGTCTGCGTTCACCAGTTGTTACACCTGGTTACTGGAGGAAGTCTGCGGACACACAAAAGGCTATCATTGATGGCTGGTTTCACACTGGTGATATGGCCCGCAAAGATAAAGATGGCTATTTTTACATCGTAGATCGTAAGAAAAACATGTTCATCAGTGGGGGTGAAAATGTGTATCCAGCTGAAGTGGAAGCCACTCTGATCCAACACCTCCATATCAGTGATGCAGCCGTTATTGGAATTCCTGATGAAAAATGGGGTGAGGTGGGTCTGGCATTCATCGTGGCTGACAGGCCAGTCGATATTGCTGAAGTCAGAGAGTTCTGTTTAGAGTCTCTGGCAAAATACAAAATACCAAAACAGGTTTGTTTGATCGAAGCTCTACCATTGAACGACTCTGGTAAGCTGGATCGCAAACAATTAATAGAAATCTACAAACAACAAAAGGAGACAAGATGATGAAAAGATACTCAATCCTGATGGTCCTCATTCTGGGACTGCTCTTGGTAATGGGTTGTGAAGATGACTCTGACAATGACATCAATGGCAACGAGGTAGATGTGTGGGTTGGTAACTGGCTGAGTGCTGGAGATAATGTTGCAGTTATACTGTCAACATATTTTCTGTATGACAGTGTCAAAGTTGAACTTACTGAAGACAACACTGTAACTCTTGAGACCCATGTGATTGATGGTGCCTGGACCACACTCGAAGGTACCTATGTACTCACAGAATCCAGTGACTCTGACCTCGATATAATCCAGCTCATTTATACCGCTTTTGAGCAAGAAGGTATTATAGAGATCGATGGAAACACCATGAGACTGGAAGCAGTACAAACTGTACCAGATATTGCTGCAACCGTTCCAACACCCGCAGCAGGTTTTGGTGCAGATCCAACTCTGGGAACCATAAATATCCAGACCTATATCCGTCAGGACTAGGATTTTCAAATATCGGGGTGTGTTTTTTCACACCCCGATAACATTTTAGGGAGAATGAAATGCGGAGGATTCTTACGCGTGCATTGCTCGTGATGGTCTTTGCTCTGACGAGCTTCAGCCAGGCGCTTCCCATATGGCCTGAAGGCAAAGAAACCATCAGAGATAAGAATGAATTAAGCTTTATCGGGTATTATCTGACTCGGTATGAAGCTATTAATGTGGCACCTACCAATGAGTTTCTAAAAGGTCAAGTTGTGGGCCGTTTTTATGGTGGCAACACAACCAAAAGTTATTCCGATAAATATGCCAACTATGTGGAGCAACGCTTTTTAGGCATGATGTCTTATTCGCCACGCTTGTTTGATGGCTGGGCTCGCATGCGTATGTCCTTCGAGCTGGACTGGACCTGGGGTGATGCCAACTATGGGGCTGGGGGTAATTTTGGTGGTGCTTTTGGAGCCGATTTTGTGAATCTGCAAACTCAGAATCTGTTTATGGAATTCCACCCGAATAAAAAGTGGTATATCAATATGGGCTTGCTGCGGTTTTACGATAACACATCGGTTCCTTATTATACTGGAACCAGTGAATTGTTAACCACAGGGTATCGACTTTCCTTGTTCGCCTCGGATGCTACTGGTTTGTCAGGTCACTATTCTCCCAATACTTATCAGCATTTCAAAGCTGGTGCCTATCAGCTCTATGAAAACAACGTTGAGCAAAACGATGATGTCTTCCTGTTTGAGTTTGATGCAGAGCAGGATGTCTCAATCAAGACCACACTCGGACTCACATTATATCATCTCCGTGATTATGGAAGTTCTCAGAGCGGAGCCGGTGAAGGTGGTGTATCTATATTGGGGCAGGGTTTGAATTCATTACTGGCGCCTTATAATGGTGTTTTCCAATTCAATCTTGGCAACGAAACCTATACTGCAAAGCTATGGTGGTTCGGGACACACTTTGATAGTGATCCCATGTTGGAGCAGGGAAGATTTGGGGCCAGTGGGTTTGCCTATACCACACGTGGTCTTGTGAAGACAGCCACCAGGGAGATCGATGTGGCGGGATATGCAGCCAATCTTCGTCTTGCCTACAAGTATGGGAAGACCTCACGGGACAACATTGTTCTGGATGGAATATTTTCAACAGGGGATACTGAAAACGTAGACGATGGGAAATATACTGGTGTGCTTACTGGGAATAACTGGACAGCTCCAGGTGCGGTATTCTTTGGAACCGGTTTGTACCTGTTACTGCCTCACGGTGATGTGGTAAATCGGTACTATGCTTCGACCATTGATATTCAGAATATGGGATACGGTCTTGCAGCAGGTGTGGGTCGACTCTCATATGATGTGGTACCCTACAAGCTGAAGGTTGAAGGAAATCTTGGGTATGCCATAGCTCCTGTTGCACCTTTTGGCGGAGGGAACACCATGGGGTTTGAGGCAAATATTGGTGTGACCTATACACCCAAAGTATTCTTCGATATTGAAATGCATGCAGCTCATTTAAGTCTGGGAGATTTCTATGATTCTCCTTTGACCAATGGTAGTATTGCTGAGCGTCCTGCGGATCCCTGGACGGTAATTTTGCTCCTTAAGTGGATCATGTTTTAGGAGGCATCATGAAGAAAATTATACAAATAGTTGTTTTTTTGTTAGTGATTGGAACGCTTATGGGTGCTGGAACAGGATCGTACTATAAACTTCCCAGTATCGAATTTGATGAATTAGAATATGGCTTCCCCGTTAAAAACATTCAGTTGGGAAATGTTGACCTGGCCTATATCGAGCAGGGGGATGGTCCGCAGACGATACTGCTGATCCATGGCTTAGGTAGTTATGCCCGAGCATGGACTAAAAATATTGAAGTTCTGGCAAAAACCCATCGAGTCATTGCTATTGATTTACCCGGTTATGGTCATTCCAGTAAGGGCTATTACGATTACTCTATGTCCTTTAATGCAGATGTGTTGAGGCATTTTATTCACGAATTGGGCTTGGGGAGCGTGATTGTGGCTGGACATTCTATGGGTGGTCAAATTGCCATGACTCTGGCTCTTGAGAGTCCAGAATTGGTTGAAAAATTGATTTTGATTTCTCCTGCAGGTTTTGAACGCTTCAATGAAGGTGAATCCGCCTGGATGAAGAACATTATGACTCCGGAATTGGTGAGAGATACACCAGTACGGGCCATTGCAAAAAACGTTAGCATCAATTTTTATGATTTCCCAAAAGATGCAGCCTGGATGATCACCGATCGCATCCAGCTGAGAAGCGCCACAGACTTCTATGATTATTGCTATGCAGTATCAAAAAATGTTGAAGGCATGTTACGGGGAATTGTGTGGGACAAACTGGATCAGATCAGTCAACCCACCCTGGTTTTGTTTGGTGCAAATGATGCACTCATCCCCAACCGTTTTTTACATCCGGGTTGGACCAGAGATATTGCTGAAATCGCTAAGGAAATACCAAATAGTACTGTGACAGTTATTCCAAAGTGTGGACACTTTATCCAGTTGGATGCACCGGAGGCGGCCAATAAAGCTATTATTGATTTTGTAAAATAATAAGAACCATATCTGGAATGAAGCCACGTCAGTTTTGATTGACGTGGCTTTTTTTTATTTACGTGAGTTCGAGGGCCAGGGTCGCTGACTTTCAGCTGCTATCCAGGCATGCACCCAGTCAGGCAATTCACCGCTCCAGTCTTCATCTGGAAATTCCTGCATGACATCTGCAGCAGGAACCAAACCATTTTTCGAAACAACACCAGCTTTAATAAGTGCCGAGGAGCAGATCGTGTCTCCCAGACACATCTTCTGGAGAAAATAGAACCAGCGTCCATCGTGACCGATCAACTGACTATGTAATTGAAATTTATTCCAGAGTGTAATCCTGCGTCGATAGCGAATACTGGAGCCACCCACGGCAAAGCCCCATTTCTTTTCTGAAATAAGCTTCATCAACCCACCCCGAACTCCAAGATCATAACGGCCCAGATCCATGAGTGTTAACTGTCTCCCATTATTGATTTCACCATAGTGATCAATATCTGTAATTCCTGCTCGGAGATTTAGAATTCCGGTATCTCCAAATTTAAGTGAGCTGCGGTATTTGGCAGATAGAATGGTTTTTATGGTTCTGAGATAGGGGTACATGCAGACATCCTTTGCTAGAGCTTCTGTGTTAGGGTCATGCTAACCCCACTGGCTTGTTTACAAAGAAATATTTATTCCCATCGATAATATGTAGCATATTGCATAATTATGTAATATATTACATAAAATGGAGAAATCTATGTCGACAAAAGAAGTAGGTGATGAAAAAAAAGAGTTGTTTGGGATGATATTTCTGCTGGCCCAACGCTGGCAATACATTGGGGATCGGGAGCTCAAAGATTCAGGCGTTACCACCAAACAATGGTTCTTATTGGTTTCATTACACGCCTTGTTTGATACACCACCTAATCTGAATGATCTGGCTCTGGCTATGGGGAGTACACGACAAAATGTAAAGCAACTGGCATTGAATCTTGAGAGACAGGGGTTTCTTAAAATTTATCAAGACAAAGAAGATCGGAGAGTGCAACGTTTCAAATTAACACCAAAAAATCAAGCCTTTTGGGATAAACGTGCTGAAAACGATGAACGCTTCATCGCATCCCTTTTTGGGGAATTGCCATCAACGGCTGTAACCATTACTCGCACAACGATTAATTCGCTATTAAACCTCACTGATAAATTTCTGAAATAATAAGTAGTGCGAGGAAGTCGGATGAATAATGATCAAAATCTGAAGGTAAGGTGGGATTGTTTAATAGCCATGACTATGCTGATTTCCTTAGGCCTACCTCACCAATTCCTAGGAGCCCAGTCCATGGAGACAAAATTAATTACTCAGGAGGATATCCAAAATCTGCCCCAGCCGATTCAACGCTTTCTTGATTATAGCGGTGTGGTTGGAACCCCCAGAATCACTATGGTCTCTCTTGAGCAGACCGGTCGATTTATGACAGCCCCAGATCGTCCCTGGGTTCCATTTACAGCAACACAGATCTACAACATTGAAAAAGCATCATTTAAGTGGAAGGTCCACATGAAAATGGCACCACTAATGATTGTCAAGGGGGTGGATAGACTTGAAGAGGGTCGGGGGAGTATGAGAATTAAACTTTTCGGGTTAATTCCACTGGTTAGCGCTGACGGCCCTGAAATTGATCAGGGGGCCATGACGCGATATCTATCAGAAACAATCTGGTTCCCCCAGGCGTTCCTGGATGACCATATCCACTGGGAAGCCATCGACTCACTCTCTGCTAAAGCAATTTTCACTATTCAAGATAAATCAGTTGAGGGCATATTTCACTTTGATGATGAAGGCAAAGTCACTCTTTTTGAATGTGAACGCTATGCGAGTGAAGGTAAAGAGATGGTCTTGAGAACCTGGCATACTCCAATTGATGAGTATGGTGAATTAGGCGGTCTACAATTAGGTATTAGAGGACGCGCGATTTGGAAAAAACCTGAGAGTGACTACACATACATCGATGTAAAGATTACTAATATTATTTATGAGTAAAGCACGGAATGCAAATTTGCTCGCCGGCTAAATCATCGCCAGCAGCTTATTCTTTTGTTTCTTGAACTCTTTTTCTGTAATGAGTTGTCTGGAGTACATCTGGTGCAAAGCTTCGATTTGCCCAATCAGTTCTTCTGTAGTTGCTTCCTGGGCATCTGGATTCATGGACATACCAATACGATTGAGTAGTGTCTTTTTGGCTCTTTCATAATTCTTTTCACTAATAACACCACGTGACATCATACGATTCAAGACAACAATATCTTCTGCCACACTTTCGGCTGTGATAGTAACCAGGTTAGTAGGATAAGTGGTGGTCGATATGGTGTTGACCATGGTAGGTCTATATGAGTAGCGATAATATCCATAAGCTGAATAGTAATTATTGTAATGGTAGGGGTAATATGAGGAATGATGGTTTCTGACAGGATGGTGATGATTTCTTCTTGAACGGGGGCCTGCCTGTAGCGTGACTGAAAGGATAAGTAGTAGGATAATAAGTTTGCTAAATTTCATAATGCACCTCATTCTATTTATTCCCTTTGACCTTATAAGTTCCTGATTGGTTAATTTGTGGGTGACTCAAGATTACTTTGATAAGCTCGACGGGCAATATGAGCCCCTCCCAGGGCACCCACAGTTTGTGGGTTTTCTGGAATATTCAAAGTCAGCCCCAGCTTTTCCTCCAACAATGCCACCAGACCCTTATTATGGGCAACACCACCAGTTAGTGTGACTTCGCCTTCAACACCAATTGATGTGACCATGCTCCAAATTCGGTTCACGATAGAACGCTGCAATCCATGTACGATTTCTTCACGAGGGGTGTTTTTGGCCAGGAGAGAAATGACTTCACTCTCGGCAAATACGGTACAGGTACTGCTAATGGGTGCTGATTCGCCCTTGATATTCAAGGGGCTGCTCAATTCATCCAGGTCCAGTTCCAGACGGTTGGCCATGACTTCCAGAAAACGACCAGTCCCAGCAGCACATTTATCATTCATGGTGAAATCAAGCATGCGACCATGTGAATCGATTTGAATCACTTTGCTATCCTGACCACCAATATCTATCACCGTTCCTGTCCTGGGAAAGAGTTGATGTGCCCCGACACCATGGCAACTGATCTCAGTCGTTTTTCCAGTGGCAAAAGCCACTGAAGCACGTCCATAACCTGTAGCAGTGATTGCGGTGATGCCTTCCCTTGTTAGGTCGGCCAGGTTTAGAGCGGAACCAAAAGCCTCTTCAGCTGCCTCAGAACCATTCACGCCAGTAGGGATTACAATTTCAGACAGGACTTTTCCTGAATGATCAATAATGGATACATCGGTGCTAAGGGAGCCTACATCTACACCGGCGAAATAGAGATCAGCCATGTTTTGATCCTTCCAGGGTTTCACAAAAGGCTTCAAGTCGAGTGTGGATCTGCTGCTCTGACCAGACCCGTTCATCGGCAATGTCCGCATCTAGAATAACGGCAGGCAGATCAAGATCAGCGGTGATGGTCTTGCGTAGATCAAATTGCCCTACTGAATAAGGTTTACAGCTCCGGGTTGAATGCATGACCATCCCATCCACTGAATAGGTTTTGATCATCTTTTTCATCAGATCAAGCCGGTGCTTCAAATTGTTATTCAAGATGATCTGTCCATAGGTTTTGGCCATGGAGGTCCAGGGATTTTTTACATCAAGATATCCTGTGGTTTCAGCCCAGGCATTGGTATAAGTAGCAGTCACAAAGTTCATTTTTCTCTCGGCAAAAAAAGTAGCCAGAAATCGGACCTTATACCAGATGGCGATATTGTCCCAGATCAATCGGTAACGTTCATCACTGATAGCGCCAATTCCCTGAGTAACTCGCGTGTCAATCTCATCCATCAAAAAATGGTAGTAATCTTGGGCCACAGGTAACCCACGAAGGGATACGATGGGAGCAAGATGACCAAAGGCATCAAAGATGGTCATGGGTGCAGGTTGAGCTTTCATGGCATCCAGGATGGCACCCCAGGTCTTGGATGTCTCCATGGAGCGTTTGAGGATGTCTTCAAAAATATTGAGATAAAAGATCCGTCCTGATACCCGCTCAAGGATGGGAATCATATCCTGTAATTGCTGTGCCATGTAATTGATATCAGCTTCAGTCTGCTCTGTAGTGACAAAAGGAGCGTCAAAATGAATCAGGGGAATATTCAGCTCATGGGCGATGGCTTTATACCAGTAGAGGACGGTCTGACAGATATTGTTTGAACAAAACAACAGATCTGGTTTGGGAAGCTTCCCAGCAGGTGTTTTCCCAGACAGCATGTGTCCCAGATCGATACGGGCATAGGAACACAGATCCTGACTGAAGCCACTCCCTTCAGCGATTCCACAGTAATCAGCGCCTTGTTTTTTGGCTCCTACCAGGGCGGAATGATTCTCCGGATAAATGGTATAGAAATCAAAAGCCCGCAGGAGTTCGACGGGAGCCCCACTGGTGACCCAGGCTACTTTTTTTACACCAGGGGTGTATCTGGAGAGGAAATAATGACGACTTAGAATTTCCTTAAGGCGCTTATTGGATTCCAGAGGTGGTCCGAATGCCTCCGGAATGGGACGCGGTTTCCGCCTTTTGAAATCCTGAAGCACCATGAGAGCTGGAGCTCCATAATCTTTCATAATTTTATACTTTAATTCTGCTCTGATACTCATGCTGAAGCCATCTCAAATAGAATTTCAGTAAATGCTTCAATACGCGTTTTGTCTTGTCCTGAGATGTGGCTGTCCAGCTCTGTTTCCAGGGTTAAAACCGGAATATTTTTTTCCCGAAGCGTTTTCACCAGAAGACGATGATCGAATAACTCAGGCTCACAGAATTTTATCATATCAAAGAGCATTCCTTGAGCTTGACTTGCATCCATTAGTTTACTTAGATGGTGCAAGCGTTCATCCAGATCACCCCCGCGTGTTGAGCAAGGTGGCAAAACGAAGAATCGATCTGTTAAGTAATCCAGAGGTGAAACAGGGGTATCCATAGGAAACTTGGGGATGCGTCGGCTACCGGCAAGTAAATCATCTGCAACGATGCCAACCCCCAATTCATCGAGAAACCTCAGTATCTCTGAAGTGGGTGGCAGGATGCCCGACACCATCAAGCGGGCTCTTGGAGATTCGGAGGGCTGATCCAAAATATCTACCTGCTCAAGCAAGCTCAAATAGTCAGAGGGGAGCAGGTACTCCTGAGCTCGCATGAGTTTGAAATAATCTAGATTATTCATGGCGAGGTGATCTGTCATGCGGGCTTGTTGGATTGCCAATAAATATGAATCGATTTTGTGACTCAACACGCAGGCAGCCAGGAGTTTCTCTGGATTTAGGGGTCCATAAATTGTTTCCAGGGTCAATTGGTAATTTTGGAGAATATCCCGGTAATATTTTGTGGTCATTTTGTTGAAACTACCCTTGGGATTGTAAAAGGTGTAAACAGGGAGGGACACACCAATGAGATCCTTGACTTGAGTCCCCAGATTTTGCAGAGAATCACAGGTATGTGGGAAGAGATATCCTGCATTGATGATATCAGGTTCCTTGAGGATGAACTCCAGGCTTTTTTTTACAATGGGGCAAATGGTAGTCTGTAGATGTGCATTGGCGTGGAGTATTTCTCCAGGTGGATCCCAGATTTCAGTGGCATGGATATCAAAGGCCCAGAGCAGCTCTCGGGGATAGAGCGCAGGCAGGACACCCATGATTTTTTGCCCGGATTGAGCAAGGGTTTTGAGATATTCTGATCGGTCTGGTATAGAGATGTTCATATTCTTGGTTATTTCATTGAAGGTGGTCTCATGCTTCGAGAACCTCAGCATGACGCAGGGTAAAAAGTTCGTCTCCCTGAGGCTCTCGAAGGGTTAATAGACCAATAGTCACCGACTATTTCCTGAATTTGCGGACAAAACCTTCCACCTCAGGAACGCCACCTTGATAAACAAGGTAACCATTGTAGGGCTCTCTTTCAGTAATATCATCGTTAATAGGTGTGAGCATGATTTCTTTGATCTTTTTAGGATCGTCTGTCTGCCCCAGAGTCCAGCCCAATTTAACCCAGGCAACTTCAGGGAGCATATTGCCAAGGGGAGTAACACCCAGAGCCATCATGTCCCGACCTGTATCATAAACGAACATGTGGGCATACCCCCAGATAGTCTGAAGGGTCATAAAGACAGAGACGCCCTTGTCTCTTGCCCTTTCAAGTGCAGGATACAATTCCCTGTTCACATGTCCAAGACCAGTTCCCACAATTACAATTCCTTTGTACCCTGCATCTACCAGGGAATCTACAATGTCAGCCTGCATGTGAGGGTAGTAGTAGAGCATGGTAACCTTCTCATTGAACGTGGGAACAATTTTTACAGTCTTGTCCTTCCGACGATGTTTGTATTCTGTTTTGATGATTTTGAGACCTTTACGAGTCACTGTCGCTGCAGGAGTATCACCAATAGTGCGAAAAGTAGATCGGTAGGAACTATGCATTTTCCGGACACGGGTGCCGCGATGCAGGAAGCCATATTCATCAGAGGTAGGACCAAACATACACACCAACGTTTCTGCAATATCACCATGCCCGGCAGCATAAGAGGCGTGGATCAAATTCAGGGCCGCATCTGAAGATGGCCTATCGGAGGAGCGTTGTGATCCCACAAGAATGATGGGGATGGGTGAATCCTGAACCATATAGGAAAGGGCTGCAGCCGTATGATGGAGGGTGTCTGTCCCATGACCGATCACAATACCATCTGTGCCGTTGGCGATTTCTTTGCCAATGCTTTCTGCCAGGATTTTGTACTGATCTGGCCCCATGTTTTCACTAAAAACCGCGAATAGTTTTTCAGTATCGATGTTGCAAATATCAGCCAATTCAGGGACAGCACCATACAACTCACCTGGAGAAAAAGCGGGGATGACGGCACCAGTCCGATAATCCAGACGGGAAGCAATAGTTCCACCGGTTCCAAATAATTTCACATTGGGTTTATCATCTGAATAGGGGAAGGCTTTTTCGGGAATTTTGTAATTGGCTTTTTGATAGCCCGTTTCAACCATTATTTTAATGGTCACAATATCGATTCCAATATTGTAGCCGGTTTGAATTTTCAATACGATATGCTGATCATCATCATTTTCTGAACGAGGGAGAACCGTGCCATCAAAGGTGCCCCTGGTGGTGTGGATTTCAGCTTGACCCCAGACTCTCACACTGAATTTCTTTAGTGTGGCGAGAGCATCCCCTTTATATCCTTGAAAAATGTCATCACTCATGGGATTGATTCTCTTTTTTTAATTTCTGATCAATTTCAGCGTGCAACTCTGACAATGCCACATTTCCAATGGCCTGATGATGTATCTGACCCATGAGCCAATTGATGTCATTACCCGTTTCAGGTTTTGGAGTATTTTCTTGATATTTTTCGTATAGAAATTCTATGGGAGCAGCAATTTCAGCCATATCGCGTTTCCTGAAATGGATACTGGTGAGAACAGAGCTGAACTGCATGTCAGGAAATTCATATATCACTGGCATCATATATTTGGCAATGCCTGGTTCCAGCTTCTTCTCCTTGATATAACGGAAAAGCTCATAGATTTTTTCATAGAAGAAGTTTTTATGTAATTTACACTTGCCCTCAATGTTTTTGAAGGTATGCCCCAGAAAAGAACCAATAGTCTTATGAGTGAAGCCATGATCGCTACAAATATTTTCAATCAGGGGGATCATGTTTTTGCTCAGGAGATACTTCCAGGTGTCCTCAGGAATGCCCCACTTTTTCATCTGTGCATAACGATCAGCAATATCTGGAGGTAATTGTTTCCCAAGGCTATCGATGAACTCAACGGTCAAAGGGATGGGCGCAGAATCTGTGTCGGGATACATGCGATCACTTCCTGGAAGCACCCTTTCAAAAATAGTGGTGCCATCTGGAAAAGATTTCCGCGTTTCTTCAGGAACACCGTCAAAAGCCATTCGGATTCGTTCTTCCACGGTTTCCATAGCGGTTGGGATGTCCTCTGCTGGTCCCCAGAGAATGATCTGAGCGTCGTTTTTCTTAGCTCCCAGCGACTTAGATATTTTGCCCAACTCCTCATCACTCAAGAGGGGATCAAAAGTTTCAGAATGGGTCATGTTGGGTCGTTCAATACAGGCAATTACCTTCAGGCGATGACTTATCTCATGGGCAAAACTGTGCCCGGGTTGCATGAAGTGAGAAAGGATTCCCTTTAATTTCGGAAGATTAATTGATATGACTTTCATCCTCTGATTCAGCTTTTCTCTGAGGGGAGTTGCCAGTAGCTCTGGCATGGATAAATCGATTTCCTTGTGACTCATTTTCCATGTGCCGGGCTGGATACCACGTTCATGAATGAGCTTTTTAATGTGCAGCAGCGCCCATTGACGAAATGCTTCATTATGGGAGAGTTCAGGGATCCATTTGTTATGGGCGACACCTTTTATCTCAACTCGGCTTCCACCTGCACAACTCACATTGACATCTTCGCGACCAGCACCCATACCCGTACGTACTTTACCAGTACTGCGATTCAAAAATCGTATGTATTCTGCAGCTTCTGCCAGTTCATCAGGTGTGGTCATGTCAGGGTGGGTTACTGTTTCGATGAGAGGCATGCCGAGTCGATCGGTTTTGTAAATTCGCTCATGGCCAATATCAGATATTTCACGACAGGAATCTTCCTCAATACTGAGTTGAATCAGACGCACTTTCTTATTTTTTAATTGAAGCTCACCCTCGACGCCAAGAATGGCTGTTCTTTGGAAACCTGTTGGAATACTGCCATCCAGGTATTGTTTACGGGTGATGTGGACTTCACCCACGATATTAAGCTTGGAGAGCAGTGAAATTTCAATAGCGATCTCCAATGCTTCCGGATCAATGTGAAAAGGGGGTGTGTCATCGACTTCATAGGTGCAAGCGTTCTGATTATTGAGTCGATAGGTAATGTTTTTGCGCGTCTTAAATTCCATGAGGGCAGTACCATCATACTCACCCAGTTCACTCAATGTGGGGCGCATATGACGGATAACTTCTGCGTCAAAATCATCATCAGAATGATAGATACCAGCAGGACAGCGACAAAATAGTTTACTCCTGGTTTTGAGCTGCTGATGGACTTCCAGACCTGACTTAAAACCAATGCGCTTATAGTCACTTGGTTTGGCTTTTTGGCGCTCCACATACCCAATGGCTTTGCGGGTCGCCATGAAATTTTTTAATGCTTCAGCTTGTTTCATCTTCACCAATTATTTTATTACAGAACTCAACAAGGAGTGTTAAAAATGTTGTATCAATCAAAGCATGGATATAGCCAGTTGGTCACTTTTAAGCGTTGAAACAAGTTAAGGTATCAAAGACCAAGTGCAATTTGAGTTATGGCCTTTGAGATTAAGCGATGCATCCCATTCTGCGGGGTCTAACTTATTTGGCGATAGCTGTGACACTAAATCTACAATAATTGAGAAAATCTAATGACCGATCTAGAAAAAACTGAATCGACATCAGGCTATACCACCCGATTTATTAGCCTCATGATACTAGTGCTTTTCCTGTGCTCGGGAATGACTGGTTTGTTGTATGAGGTGATTTGGTCCAGGATGATTGTCAAGGTGATTGGAGCCGCTCCATTTGCCATTAGCATTGTGCTCACCGTATTCATGGGGGGCCTGGGACTAGGGAGCTATCTGGCAGGAAAATATATTGATCAGATAAAAAAATCCTCGCAACTACTTCAACTTTACGGTCTCATGGAAATTGGGATTGGTATATACGCTTTTATGCTAAAAGGAGTGATAGCAGCGAGTCAGCCAATATTTAGCTCTATCTACAACCAGTCATCAGAGCATCTATTGATTTTCAATGCTGTCATTCTACTGGGAGCATTTGTTCTATTCATCGTCCCCGTGACACTTATGGGCGCCACCTTGCCAATTCTAATTCGATTTTATGTGGCCAATTTAGGTCACCTCGGAGCCCGGGTTGGTCGACTATATGCCATCAATACAATTGGCGCTGCTGTTGGCTCAATTCTAAGTGGATTTTTATTGATAAAATTGTGGGGTGTTGATGGTACTCTTCGATTTGCAGTTGTCATAAATTTTCTAATCGGTGGCATCTCATTTGTCCTGGCCAATTGGGTAGCCAAGCGTTCTGCTCTGGATGAGCAAAATGCCGACAGACATAATGTTGAAGTATCACAACCTGCAGTTGGTATTCAGTATTCCCGTCCTCACCAGCTGGCCGTACTGGCTATATTTGCTGTTTCTGGATATGCCGCCATGGCCTATGAGGTGATCTGGACAAGATTGTTGGGTCTCATCATTGGACCGACGACGTATTCCTTCACCATTGTGCTGACTACCTTTATTGTAGGTCTAGCCCTGGGAGCCATGTTCTTTGGATGGCTGGCGGACCGAAGCAAACATCCTTTCCGACTCCTGCTTATCACCCAGATGAGTGCAGCTATTCTGGCCCTTGCAGTAAGTCAGTTTTTGGGTAATAGTCAATTTTTCTTCGCCAAGCTGATCTTCAGTTTCAGAGATGATTTTGTCATGCTCTCCATAGCCAAGGCGACGCTATTATTCTTTTTGCTACTGGGTCCAACCCTTGCGCTGGGAGCCACATTTCCCCTGGTAGGTAAGATCTACACCAGTTCCATTCGGAAACTGGGCAAGTCCATTGGATTTGCATATGCTATCAATACCATTGGTGCATTACTGGGGGCCTTCTCGGCTGGTTTTGTTCTGATTCCCCTGTTCGGCAAGGAAAACAGCCTGAGCCTGGTCATCGGTATTCAATTGCTTACCGTCCTGGCTATCGTTGGTCTTCTCTATCCCAAGGGCGAAAACTCCCGAATCAGACTCATTCTTTTAATTTCTGGAATCCTTGGTCTGCTCCTCACTTTTGCATTCCCCCATTGGGATAGAGAACAATTAGCGACAGGGAAATATTATAGATTTAGCAGCTATGCTGATATCATAAAAAACACTAGCTGGTGGGATGCCCTGGTGAAGATGCCCAGGGATTTCATGCCCAATATCAGTGGCACAGAGGTGGTCTTTTATGGGGATGGCATAGGTGGTTTTACAACAGTGGAGCAGGATATTGACCCACTTGGAAAGCCACAATATGTTCTATATAATAGCGGTAAGGCCGACGCGTCTTCAGAATCGGATATGGCTACTCAAACCATGCTGGCTCATCTGCCACTATTGTTTCACCCTCAACCCAAAAATGTAATGATTCTAGGCTTGGCCAGTGGGGTTACGGCAGGAGAAGCAATTTATTATGATTTAGATCGGCTGGATATTCTAGAAATTAGTGAACAGGTCGTAGAAGCCAGTGATTTTTTTAGCGAAACGAATAGTGATGTACTTTCACATCCCGCCACAAATTTGATAATCCAGGATGGTAGAGCCCATCTGGAATTGACGGAGCAAGTATATGATGTCATTACTTCAGAGCCATCCAATCCGTGGATGGCTGGACTGGCGAACTTATTTACTGAAGAGTTCTTCAGGCTAACCAAAAACAGACTGAGCTGGGATGGTGTATTTATTCAGTGGTTGCCATCCTACCAGATGGATTGGACCACATTCTCAATGATAGGAAGAACTTTCACCAAGGTTTTTCCCAATAGCTTATTGATGAAGTCATTTCTTGGTGGAAATGATTACTTATTGGTGGGCTTTAATGGCCTGAAACAACTTGACCTTAAAAATGGGCTTAAAAATTTGCCCAAGCTTCAAAAATCTCCCAATCTCATTGTAGAAGATCCCAGGATATTGTACCGACTCATTGTAAGTGATAATCTACCTGCTTTGTTTGGTTCAGGACCAGGACACACTGATGATCACCCCATTCTTGAATTTATGGCACCACAACGAATGCATTTGGTAGATAAAACCGTGGAGAAAACTCTGGCGGAAAGACGAACCCTCAGTGATGAGATTATTGAAGTCATGCGGGAAGTCCTTGATGTAGATGGACAGCTCAAATTTGCCAGGTTTATGCTTTCTGTTTATTCCCCCTTTCCAGATATGGTTGATTTATCCGCCGCAACAGAGGAGCAAAAAGTTGAGTATATCGAGATGTTAATGGAATATGGTAAAAATAACGCGGTTCAGGATTACGACATGTTTGAAAGCACGGGTTTGAGAGATACTGTGATTCAAACACAAATAGCTCAACTTACTCAAAAATTACCAAGTCTCCCGAATCGACTTGCTTCCTTTTTCATCCTGGCCAATGCTCACGCTGAGTTGGGAGATTTCGATGAGGCTATCAAATATTGTCGGCAAATCATTGAAATGGGCAGTGATCCCATTGAGGCAAATCTCAATTTAGGTTTGTTTTGTATGAATGCTGGACGGAATGAAGAAGCAATCGCTGCCTACAATACCGTCTTGGAGCTGGATCCTGAACACAGTCATGCTCACAATAATCTGGGGACACTTTTCGAGCAGGCTGGGGAGACAAAAAATGCGAAAACTTCCTATGAACAAGCTGTTCTCATTGATCCAGATCTGGCAATAGCCCATTTCAATCTGGGTCGCTTACATATGAGCTCAGGGGCTGTGGATTCAGCAATGCTTGCCTATGCTATCGTGCTGAAATTGGACCCTGAATACATTCCTGCTTATTATCGGATCAGCCAAATCTATCAACTTTCAGGAGATTATGAAAAGGCCATTGCCATCATGGAAGCCCTTCTCAAAATTCGTCCTGATTTAAAAGAAGCCCAGGTTGAAATAAAAAATCTCACCGTGCGAATGGAACAGAAACAGGAACCACCGAAGGTATCCGTTCAGATGCCCCCTCGTACAGCAAAATCAGACAAAAGTACGGATCCCAGATATTTTTATAACCAGGCTGTCATGTTGATTCAGAAGCAAAAATATAGAGAAGCGATGGTTGATTTTGAACGGGCACTTTCTTTAAAACCAGACTACCTGAACGCTATCATTGGACTTGGAGCCATGTATCAGAACCTGAGTGAGTATGATGCTGCAATCAGCCAGTATAAGCGAGCCCTGGTTATTGATCCAAATCATAGCGGGACCCACAATAACATAGCCATCAATTATTATACGGTGCGAAAATATAAATTGGCCATTGAACATGCCGATAGGGCCAAAGCATTGGGTTTTAATGTTCAACAGGCCTTTTTGGATGAATTATCAAAGTATCGATAGTTTCGCACGAATTATTGCAAGTGTAATTAGTAATGAACATTGCTTGTAATCGCGGAATGTGGGAGCGTTCTAGAATGTACATTGAGCTTGCATGTGGGGCGTAGCTCTTCGAGCGTAGACCTATCGAAATGTACACAAGGACCATGGAAGACAGCCTTAGGCTTCGATACTTCGACTTCGCTCAGCACAGGCTTGCTCAGCCTCCGGCGTCCTCGATGCTTCCCTTTGATTCCTTGAGGGAGTATATACTCAGTATTGCCGATATGCTCGGAATGACTTATCATAACGACATCGTTTAGCATCAACCATTGATAAGTTTCTGGGCAATTGACAGAATTTTTGCCGTTTCAATTCGTTTGCGATGATTGTTATCACTATGGGCGAAGCGAATTGTCCCCTGCTTATCAATGATGTAGACACTGGGAACCGGGATGAGATGGTGATCCTGGCCTGAAGCAGTTTCAATGTTCTGATTGTTTAACTTATAGGCAGCTACCTTGACACTTCCAAAACGTTCTGCAATACCCAGAGTTTGAGCACCCACCATAGTGCTGTCTGACAGTAGTGTATATGTCAATTCATTTGTATCGATAGTTTTTGAGAGTTCAGCAGGACGATCAGGACTCACAGCAACAATGCGGTATCCCAGCTCAATCATTTCACCTTCAATTTCTAACAGTTGACCCAACTGTAAATTGCAGTATGGTCACCAGCCCCCGCGATAGTAAATCAATACGACAGGATCAGTTTGCAGGTAATCATATAAATCGATTGATTCGTATTCTGTGGAGGTAAGCTGGAAATGGGGGAAGGCATCGCCAACACCAGGTGATTTATTTGACATTTCTTCGGCTGGTAGACTCTGAGCGCAGACACATGTCGCCATGAATGTTGTTAGTAGG
Organism: Fidelibacterota bacterium; assembly: GCA_016784025.1. Taxonomy (GTDB): domain Bacteria; phylum Fidelibacterota; class UBA8477; order UBA8477; family JABMPR01; genus JABMPR01. Next base: position 50,953 of record JADHVL010000017.1, read on the forward strand.
ACGGATAGGATATAAGATCTTGAAATTTTAAACATGAAGTCTCCGTTAAATTTAATTCTGACCTAAAATATGCATTCCTGGAGTCGGAAGTGTATTCTACCTGACAGTTGTGACAAGAAATAGGGGCTGTTTGACCCAACCCCTTTTCTGAGAAGCGTTAAATGTGTCTTGCAGGTTAGGCGTTTTTTAATCGTTTCCGTTCAGCTCGTCGAATCCCTGCATCTGCCAGCAGACTGTATAGTGAGGGCACCACAAACAAGGTGAGGAAGGTAGCGGCTGTTAATCCACCAATCACGGTGATAGCCATGGGTGCACGCATTTCAGCCCCTTCACTGGAATCTAATACCATAGGAAGCATGCCAAAAATAGTAGTCAGCGCAGTAATCAGGACAGGACGAAGTCGCGTTGAACCAGCTTCAATGATTGCAGCGGTTGCTTCGATTCCCTTCCGTCGTAACTGGTTGATATAATCCACCAGCACAATACCATTATTCACCACAATTCCTGTAAGCATGATGAAACCGATGAAACTGGTAAGACTGATGGTGACACCGGAAATAAGAAAACCAATGACAACACCTATCAATGCAAGGGGAATGGTAACCATGATCACTAAGGGATGAATCAATGATTCAAATTGTGATGCCATGACCATGAAAACCAACAGGATGGCAAGCGCCAGTGCCTGGCCAAGCGTAATGAAGGTATCTATCATCTGTTCGTATTGACCTCCGTATTCCACAAAATACCCATCCGGTAGTGACGCCTGAATCGGCTTGAGGATTTCGATGATTTCCCCCATCACCGAGCCCATATCTCGATCCAGAATACTGGCTGTAACCAGAACCATACGACTCTGGTTATCCCTAACGATTTTAACTGGTCCTTCCTCTTGTGTAATTGAGGCGACCTGAGCCAGTGGAATTTGAGTTTTCATAGGGGTTGTCAGTTTGATCTGTCCAATATCACGTATTGAATTGCGCTGATCTTCCCTGAATTTGATACGCACATTGGTCTCGTCACCGGCAAAACGATAGCGGGTTGCTACCTGACCCAGTGTAGAAGCCTTAATGGTGTTGGCAACCTGTCCTGAGACCAGCCCCATACGGTTAATTTCTTCTCGATTGAGAGCAATATGATATTCAGGCTTGGCTTCTTCCATGGAGGATTTGATATCCATAACGCCTTCGACGTCTGCGATGATGGCGGCTACTTCTTTGCTGATCTCTTCCAGAATAATAAAATCTTTGCCGAAGACCTGAATCTCCACATCAGCTCCACTGCCACCCATGGCTGCTCCAAAGTCAATACTCTGGATGGTAACATCACGCATGGCTGGAATCTCGCCACGGATTTTTTCACCGATCTTTGTGGTAGAAAGCGATCGCTCAGATTTTGGCTTCATGGCCAACATGATCATTCCTTCATGGGAACCGGCATTGGCCATATCTCCACTTTGACCGCGATCCTCTTCATTGACCCCGTTTGATACGATCACGGTCTGGACGGCATCTTCTGAAAGGGCAATTTTCTCCACTTGTCTCACAGCCTGGTCTGTTTCTTCAAGGGCTGAACCCACTGGAAGTTTGATCTTCATCATAAGCATGGCCTGATCCATCTCCGGCATGAATTCAGTTCCAACGACAGGTATGAGCGCCATGGAAGCAATAAACAGGACTGTTGCAGCTCCCAGAGTCTTCCAACGATGTTGCAGTATGAAGGTGAGTCCAATTGTATAGGAAGCCCGCAGTCGAACGATCCAGGACTCATCTGCTTTAAGGGTGTAATCCACTTTGCTTCTCGGTTTAAAAAAGACAGAAGCGATCATAGGCACCATAGTGAGTGAGACGAAAAGTGAGGCAAGCAGTGAGAAGGAAATCGAAAGCGCAAGCCCTCGAACCAGCTGTCCTGCAGTACCAGAACCCATGGCCATGGGTAGAAATACAGCCAGGGTTGTCAGTGTGGATGCCGTAATGGCCATTCCAACCTCTGATGCACCCAGGCGGGCGGCTTCCTTACGGCTTTTGCCTTCCTCAAGATGTCGAAACACATTTTCAATAACCACAATGGCATTGTCCACCAGCATGCCAATGCCCAGGGCCAAACCTCCCAGCGTGAGGAGGTTGAGTGTATAGCCAACGGCATTAAGAGGTATAAAGGTAACGATTATGGATGTGGGAATGGCAATTCCAACTGCCAGGGTGGGACGAATATTTCTTAAGAAAAAATAAATCATGAGCATAGCCAGAACACCACCCAGCAAGGCGGTTCGTCCAGTACTGTTCACGGTGAGCTTCACACTGGAGGACATATCCATCCCGATGTGCATCTCAATATCCTTGGGTAATATTTCCTGTAGATCAGCAAGCTCAGCCTTGACTGCATCTGCAACTTGAACGGTGTTGGCCCCGGATTGTTTGGTAACAATCATCATGACCCCAGGTTTAGACTGGACCCGCATTTCCGTACGTAAATCCGATACTGTGTCCTTGACCTTGGCAACCTGTCTGAGTTTGATGGGATTACCTGTAGGTGATGCTCCAACAATGAGGTCTTCCAGTTCTGCCAGGGATGCAAATTCAGCCCGGGTCCGAACCAGAAAATCCTTGTGATCTTCGACGATTCGACCTGCTGGCATATTCAGGTTTTCAAAACCAATCACCTGAATGATCTGATTCAGTGTAATTCCAGAGGTTTCCAGAGCGTGCTGATCAATTTCAACCTGAATCTCTCTTACCTCAGGAGATTGAACGATGACAGAGGCCACTCCTTCAATGCGTTCCAGACGATACCCGGCGGTTTCGTCCATATACTCAGCCAACTCATTGAGGGGTCGTTCTTCACTGGTGACACCATAAAAGAGTAGGGGTAGAGCAGACATGTCAAACTTCATGACCAGGGGCGTTTGGATATCATCAGGGAGGAAATCTGCAAACATGGCGAGTTGGTCCCGAAGATCCTGGGCAGCAAAATCAAGATTTGATCCACTTTCAAATTCCACAGCAATCATGGACATGCCTTCCACCGTGGTGGAAACGACGCCCTTTACTCCTGAAACAGAGGCAATAGCTTGCTCGATGGGTTTAGTAACAATGGATTCAATATCTTCGGGACTGGCTCCACCATAAACGGTGACCACAGACACCATGGGAAACTCAACATCAGGTAGCATGTCCAGACCCAGTTTGGTGAAAGAAATGATTCCTCCCAGGATCACAATCAATGTGATCATGGTGACGGTAATCTTGCGATCGACGGATAGATCAACAATTTTCATAGCTGACTCCTAGTCCTCAATCTGGACAAGACTGCTGTCAGTGAGGATAAATGCGCCAGAGGTGACAAAAAGTTCACCCTCAGTGAGCCCTGCACCGATGATGAGTTCTTTTAAACTCTCCTGGAGAACTTCAACGTCTCGTCGATAGGCGTAATTTTCCTCAACAACAAATATGTGGGATTTATCTATGACAGCGTTTTTCGGTACGACCATCACACCTCCAATTTCTTCAATTGATATATCCACTCGACCAAAAGTTCCAGCGCGGAGGTTGCCTGAGCTATTGTTGAACTGACATTCTACAAAAAATGTTTTTGAGAGGGGGTCAGCAGCTACGCCAACCAGTGTGACGGCACCTGGGACTGGATCATCCAGATAGTCTACTTTCAAGAAGGCATTTTGACCTTTCTTGATGCTCATGATTTCCTGAGAGGTGATCTGAAGCTCAATTTTAATGGATGATACATCCTGGAGTGTGAAAACAGGCATCATGAGTGCTGGACTGAACAAATCACCCCTGTTGAAACCCTTCTGGGTTATGACACCATAGAATGGGGCGGTCAGTGTAGCCTTGTCCAATTGCATTTTGAGAAGATCCAGGCCAGCCTGTGCCTGGCTCATCTGTGCCTGGGCGGCATCCAGACCTAGTTTCATTTTTTCAAATTGTTGCTGAGAAACTGCATTTTCGCTGTGGAGAGTTTGAACTCGCTCCCAGTTCTTACGTGCATCCACCAGATTCGCACGGGCGACTGATACCCCGGCTTCAGCCTGTTTATGCTGTAATGCCATGGTACTGATATCCATTTGTACCAGAGTCATGTCCTTCTGGACATAATCACCGATTTGAACATGGAGCTCTTCAATTTTTCCAGGAATCTCAGGAATAATCCGTGCGGTTTGAATGGCCAGCAAAGAGCCATTATAAGATAGGGAGCTGACAAAGTTTTGTGATCGTGCAGTCTCAACCTGAACTGGAACAGCTTTTCGGATCCAGTCGTCAGGAGTCTCTGTTGCATCGTTTTTACTGCAGCCATTGAAAAGAAAGAGTCCCAGACTGAGTGCGAAGATGAGTTTTAGTGTTTTCATTAATTATTAACTCCTTGTTTATGGAGAGACTCGCCGATAACCTTTTTAATGCTGGCTTCTGCGAGTGTGTAATTGAATAGTGCCTGCAAATAGTTTGCCTTGGCCGCGGTCAGATTGATCTGGACCTGATTGGCCTGAAGGTTGGTAATGGTTCCTTCACGAAATTGAATTTTTGCAAGACGTGCTGCTTCTTCTGCCTGCCCTACGGTTTTTTCTTGAGAAAGGATATTCTTCTCGGCTTCCATGAGTCTTAAATAGACCTGCTCCACCTCAAGCATGATGATATCCTTCAGAGCGTCATAGCCATAGTTAACCTGTCGTTCTGCAATCCTGGCCTGGCGCACTTTCGAATACCGGGTGCCACCAGCAAACAATTCATAACTCATTCCAACAGCCACCATATAGCTATCATCCCAATCTGAATATATATCCAGGTCGTTCCCCGACTTTGAATAGGAATAACTTAATGCGACCATGGGCAGAAAATTAGAGCGCGCCATATTGACATTTAGTGAACTTAAAGACTTTGATAGATTCATCTGCTGAATTTCAGCTCTATTTGTAAGGGCTTTGGTCTTTAGTTGATCCAGATTGTATTCACCAGGATTGTACGTCATGACATCCGTAAGTTTGATGTTAGTTTCTGATTCAATTCCCAATAGCATTTTCAATCCGGCGGCTGCCATGGTGACGCCATTCTCAGCCTGGGTTTTCTGGGGCAGGAGATTGGCTGACTGTACCTCGGCTTGAAGAAGGTCTAGTTTTGAGATCATTCCCTGGCCATACAAAAGCTCTGAGATCTCGTAGAATTCCTTGGCCGTGTTGTAACCTTCATCAGCAACAGCTGCAAATTCCTTAGTAACCAGCATGCCTAGATAGGCTTGAATCACACTGAAGGAGAGATTGTTTTTTTCTTGTTCATGCTGGGATTGGATAATACTCAAGCCCTTCTTGGCCATAAGTGTTCCTAAGGCGATTTTCCCACCAGTAAAAAGTGGTTGAGTCACTCGAATATCATATTGGTAATCCATGGTAAAATCGAGTTCAAGGGGGGGGGCTGTCGGACCGGCAAAGGGATTCTGAATGACCTGGACCTTTTCGTCTGTAATTCTGGTTCCCTGCAAATTTATGCTGGGCAATGCGGATCCCATAGCCTGATAGACACTTTGTCGGGCATCATTTACCTTTTCCTGGGCAATCTTGATGTTGGGGTTTCTCTCGAGAGCCAACTTGACACTCTGCTCAATGGAGAGATCCATTTGGGGTTGGGCTCCCAGTAGGACTGGGAGAATAAGCATTGTTCTAAATATTTTCATGGGGAAGTATTCCATTTATAAATAGTGATGTAAGTTGACTTTTAATATGATCGAGATCGATGGTATCGGCTGCCATAAGCCAATTAAGTTGATGGAGATTGACTGCACCAATGATGCTTCCAGCCAGGATAGATGGATCAATTTGAGAGTCTTCGGGCATACCCTCTTTCAATGCTTGAGATAATTGTTCAATATGAGCCTGTTGTTGAGTAATGAGCTTTTCTCTGAGCCCTGAATCAGAACTGTGCATCACTTTACCCTGTTCTGCTATCACCAGTTGGAAAAAGTGTTTATTCTCAGTGAGAAATTGAAATTGGGCTTCGATAAGCGCGGCAATTTTACCTTTCACGCCCTGGGAGGTTTTCAACTCATTCAGTAGGGTTTCCGAAAAGCGTTCCATTTTTTCAATGAGAATTGAGAAGAACAGGTCTTCCTTATTTTTGAAATAGAGGTAAAGAGTTCCCTTACTCCAGCCACATTCCTCAGCAACGGCTTCCATAGTAGTCGTGTGATAACCCTGGCGGGCAAAAACCTGTTCAGCTGTTGATAATATTTCCAGGCGGTGTTGTTCTCGACGTCGTGCTTTGATAGTGGGTGCCATGCTAAAAAACCGTCTCCATTGTTTCTGACTGACCGGCAATATAATGACTGACCAGTCACAAAAAAGAAATTACTCATATCTTAAGCTTTCGAATTGCTCAAATAATGATTTACATTAGTAGCTAGCCATTAAACACGTTCTTGTTGAGCATAATTAATATTGAAGCACAAACACATGCAGGGGAGAAGCATAAAAATGAACTTTAAAACACAGGGAATGCAGATACTGATTACTGCTTTTTTAAGTACGGGACTGATTTTCGCCCAAGGTATGGGTGGGGGGGGTCATCATGGTGGTGGTCCTGGCGGACCTGGTGCTGGTGGTTGGGGACCTGGTGATAGTACAGGATGTGATTCAACAGGGGGTGGTCATCATGGTGGTGGTTGGGGACCTGGCGATAGCACCTGGCATGACAGTTTAGGACATGGTGGACATCATGGACCTGGGCATGGCGGTCCTGGACATGGTGGACCTGGGCATGGATTCGGTCATGGTGACAGCTTGAGCCTGGATAGTATATTCGTGAGTGGTGTCATCTCCACACTACCTGATACCATGGATTTTAACGGCCATGTCCGTATACATGTATCCTATTTCCTTGATGTGGATGGGGACCTGATCGCTGATTATCGTCTAGTTCATCTCAGGGGATTGCAGCATGCTGATTCAAACTTTGTTTTGCCCGTTCATGGCAATCTGGTTGAGCTATCCGGACTTTTATTTCCCTCCGATGAGATCCTGGATCGAATCGCTGTTTTAAGTTTAAGTATTATCGATGAAGACGGTCTATTCGGTACCCTTGGGGTAGTGGATCCGGCATCAACCGGGATGCATTTTGGTCTTCAATCCAGACATTATCCCAATCCCTTCAATCCCAGTACATCCATCGAATTTTCAATTGAATCAACAGGTCATGTATCTTTAAAGGTATATGATATTACCGGGGTTGAGGTGGCTCAACTTATGGATGGAACATATGCTGCAGGTTTACATACGATCCAATTTAACCCAGGTACTTTGAGCGCCGGAACCTACCTCTATGTGATTGAATCAAATGGCATGAGAGAAGTAAAACGGGTGGCCTATCTCAAATAAGCTTTGAACACATTCGTACTTGAAGAGCCCTCGGTTTTACTGGGGGCTTTTTGTTCTATAGCAGTAAGAATCGATGGAGATAGCAGTTGGCAGGACTATGGTTGGCGCGTCACGATCAAGACCATTAATAAGTAAAAAGGGCTCCAAATCGCGGAGCCCTTTTGTCACTAACCAATCGGAGGTCGTATTATTTGATAAGGGTTAGCTTTTGTACATTCATTTTATGACCACTGATGATGCGAACCAGATAAACACCTGAGTTGTATCCACTCATATCTATTTGGAGACTATGATTCCCTGCTTCTTCAATCCCATCACTGAGAACCGCCAGCTCTGTCCCAGTCACAGAATAGAGCACAATCTGAGTATTCATACGTTCAGGTAGTTCATATTGAATGTTTGTAATTGGGTTGAAGGGATTTGGGTAAGCACCCGTGATGGTGAATTCTTTCGGCAAACCTGAACCAATCTCATCAACATCAGAAGCAGTCATAATTTCTACCCATTCAGATTCACCTACAGGATTTTCAGAGCGGAGACGATATTCCCATTCCACACCATTGGCGATGTAGATCTCAGCATCTACATAGGAGGAGTGACTGGAATCAGGATAGGCCAGGGTAGCCCACTCACTGGTTGAATCAGCAATAGTTACGCGTCGTTGAAGGTGGTAGTTGAATTCGTTATTGCTGGGATCATCCACCCAATTAAGCTCAATCCAGGTTCCTAGTGGGTCATTTGTGATTTGTGATTCTAAATCAGTTGGAGCAGTAGGGTGGATGAATTCAACTATAAAAGGAGTTATGATTCCGGACAACCCTATGGCTGAGCCAACAATGAATTTTCCATCATCTGAGATTCCGTTTGCCTGTGGTAAAAACCAATCCTCCAAAAAATCGTCATCATCAACAAGAACCTGGAGACTGTCCTTGAGATAGGAGATCCCATTTTCTGGTGTATATATAATTGCATCACGAGTCCAGATCCAGGTCTGTGCTTGTGCAAATCCAACGGACGTTCCATCATCAATGATATCCATGGGGATGACACCTGCTTCAACAGGATTATGTCCAGGTGCAAATCCAATATCTTGCATGCCAGTTTCTTCTGTCCAAACAAACATGGCATTTGGGGACCAACCACAGATGTAATTACCACTGGGACTGACACCGAAAGCTTCGCCAGCTACCCAGCCACCCTGGTCACCATTATACCCAAGGAAGACAAGCTCATATTCTCCAGTGAGTTCGTTTAGAACCCAGGCATGTGCCGAGCGATCAGTATACTGACCATCCACTTCGATGGAAGCCCAGCCCACGATGACACTACCATCAGCACTCATGTCATTGGGACGACTGCTTAGCAAGAGACCGTTGTCAGGGAGTAATTCACCATCTGGATCTTCAGGTGTCCAGACAAATGCTGTGGTTCTGTAGTTATCATGCCAGTACATTCCGGCCACGATGAAGGTATCCGCCGCCACTGCCCAGGCACCCTGGTACATATATGGATCAAAAGGTTGAGTGCCCTGAATGGGACCAATCATGACCCATTCCTCACCATCATAATAGCAGGCAGCATCAACATCGGTTATGGTGTCACCCATCATCATGGGGAAGGGAGATTCACCTACAAGCAATCCGTTGTTATCCATAGCACGAATTGATCGACCTCCTGTGTGCTCCACCCCCTCCTCTGCTGTCCATAGATAGCTACTGCCAAAGTAGTAGGCACCTCCGAGAAGGGAACCATCTTCATTGGTCCACCAGAGGGAACCACCCAGGGGATCAGGAAAGTTTTCTATCACTGAGAATCTTACAATTTCGGGATCAGCAAAGAGGACTGTGCTGATAAAGAGAAGCGTACTGAGAATTTTTTTAAGTTTCATGTTATTAGTCCTGTTTTATTTAATAAGTGTCAATTTTTGAACAGCCATTTTATCACCGCTTATGATCCGTATGAGATATACCCCAGAGCTGAAATCACTCATGTCCAACTGTAGAGTATATTTTCCGGCTGCAAACTGTCCTTCGCGAAGGACAGTCAACTCGGAACCTGTCACAGAATAAAGCGCGATCTTCGTATTCATCTGCTCAGGTATTTCATACTGAATGTTCGTAATTGGATTGAATGGGTTTGGGTATGCGCCTACAATTTTGAATTCAGTTGGGAGTCCTGAAGCAATGCGGTCAGTACTTGAAGCCGTCATGATCTCTACCCAGGCTGATTCTCCAACAGGGTTTTCAGCCCTGAGACGATATTCCCATTCCACCCCATTGGCGAAGTAAAGTTCAGTGTCTCTATAAGTATTCTCTGCTGAATCAGGATTGGCAATGGTAGCCCAATCACTGGTAGAGTCGGCGATAATTACGCGTCGCTGCAAATTATATGAGAATTCATTATTCACTGGATCATCAGTCCATGTGAGATCAATCCAGGTTCCATCAGCATCGTTGTAAATTTCAGAGGAAAGATCTGTTGGAGCAGAAGGCGGGATGAACTCAAGTACAAACGGGGCCAATATCCCAGCTAATCCGATAGCACTCCCCACGATGACCCGTCCATCTTCCGAGATGGAGTTGGCTTGAAGAAAAGCCCAGTCTTCAAATTGATCTTCCAGCCCCAGGTTTTCCAGGCTGTCTTTAAGGAAGATAATCCCACTTTCAGTGGTATAAATAATAGCGCTTCTTCCCCATTCATTAAAGATGGGTTGAGCAAAGCCTACGATGGTCGTATCCGAAGAGGCATCCATACCACTTGCACTCGCCCATGTTGGATCATGTCCTGGTGCGTGACCCAGATTGACCATACCTTCATCTTCTGTCCAGACGAACAACTCTGTATCACCTGATCTTCCGACAATAATTTCTCCATTGTCACTGCAGCCATATGCCTCACCACCCATCCAGCCCTCATCAGCGCCAAGTGCGCCGAGAAACACTAGCTCATAATCGCCAGTGATTTCATCCAAAATCCAGGCATGGGCAGCTCTGCTGACGTAATCAACACCAGCAGTTCCCATGGAAGCGAAACCCACGATCAATTCACCATTGGCACTTATGTCATTGGGTCGACTACTATGCTCAAGACCATGGTCGGGCAGGAGCTCACCATCTGGATCTTCTGGCGTCCACACAAATGCGGTGGTCCTTGAGTTTTCATGCCAGTACATACCAGCAACGATAAAGGTATCTGCTGCAATAGCCCAGGCGCTTTGATAAAAATTTGGATCGTTAGGCAAAGTACCAGCGATGGGTCCTATCATGACCCATTCCTCACCATCGAAATATGAGGCGGCGCTGACCTCTGTCAGGGTATCACCCATAATCATTGGGAAGTAGTTATTCCCGATAAAGGTACCTTGATTGTCCATTCCTCGGACATTCGTCCCACCGACATCTTGGATGCCATTTTCTTGACTCCAGAGGAATCCTCCTCCCCAATAGTAGGATCCTCCCAAGAGATTGCCATTACTATTGGTCCAGTTCATTTGCCCTCCCGCAGGATCTGCAAGGCCTGCGGCAATAGTAAATTTAACAATTTCTGGATCTTCTGCGAAAAGAGTTGTGCTAAGGAGGGCTAGAGCTGGTATGAGCTTTCTAAATATCATTTTGAGAGTCTTTTGTTTATGTCTATTTGATCAGAGTAAGTTTTTGAACATCCATTTTATCCCCACTGATGATACGAACGAGATAAACACCAGAACTGTACCCGCTCATGTCCACTTGGAGACTATGATTGCCGGCTTCTGCCATGCCATCACTAAGAACCGCCAACTCGGTACCTGTCACAGAATAGAGTACAATTTTCGTATTCATCTGCTCAGGTGTTTCATACTGAACGTTTGTAATTGGGTTGAAGGGGTTTGGGTATGCGCCTACAATTTTGAACTCAGTTGGGAGTCCTGAAGCAATGCGGTCCGTACTTGAAGCTGTCATGATCTCCACCCAGTCAGATTCACCCACTGGGTTTTCAGCACGAAGACGATATTCCCACTCCACACCATTTGCAAAGTAGAGTTCACTATCTCTATAGGTATTGTCGGCTGAATCAGGATTGGCGATAGTTGTCCACTCACTGGTAGAGTCAGCAATGGTCACGCGACGTTGTAGATTATAGGAAAATTCATTATTGGTGGGATCATCAGTCCAGCTAAGATCAATCCAGGTCCCCAAGGGGTCGTTATATAGCTCAGAAGCCAGGTCTGAAGGTGCTGAGGGGGGGATAAATTCCAGGATGAAAGGAGCCATGATTCCATCAATACCAGCACAGCTACCCACGATGAAACGGCCATCATCTGATATATCATTAGCCTGGAAAAAGCCCCAATCTTCTAAAAAGTCATCATCATCTACCAGAATTTGTAAACTATCTTTTAGAAATTTAATGCCACTTTCGGGAGTGTATATAATTGCTTCACGAGTCCATACCCAGGTTTGATTCTGGGCAAAACCCACAGCTGTCCCATTATCAATAATATCCATGGGTATAACACCAGCTGACTCTGGATTATGACCAGGGGCATATCCCATATCCTGAATCCCTGTTGCTTCAGACCAAATGAACATAGCTGAGGGTGACCAGCCACAAATCAACTCCCCATTGGGACTCACACCATACGCTTCGCCTCCAACCCAGGGTTCATGACCACCCAATGAGCCAAGAAAAACCAGGTCATATTCTCCAGTAGTTTCATTCAAAAACCAGGCATAGGCAGCTCTATCTGTATATTGACCATCAGTGTCAACGCCTGCCCACCCAACAATAACACTGCCATCAGCATTCATATCATTGGGTCTGCTGCTTAGCAAGAGGCCATTATCTGGGAGCAATTCACCATCTGGATCTTCAGGTGTCCAGATAAAAGCTGTTGTTCGGTAATTATCATGCCAGTACATACCGGCTATGATCATGGTATCAGCCGCAATGGACCAGGCACCTTGATACATATTGGGATCAAAAGGTAGCGTCCCGGCTATGGGGCCGATCATGACCCATTCTTCACCATCATAATAGCTGGCAGCTTCGACATCAGTCAGGGTATCACCCATGAGCATGGGAAAAATAGTCTCACCAACCATAATACCATTATTATCCATTCCACGGATGTAATAACCACCTATGTTATCAATACCATCTTCTTCGGTCCAGGTAAAACCACCACCAAAATAGTTGGCACCACCGAATATGGAGCCGTCACTATTTGAGTAGTACAGGCCGCCACCCCATTGATCTAAGAGGCCATCCACCACCGTAAATTTTACTATTTCTGGATCAGCAAAGCCTAAAGAAACGAGCAGGAGTAGACTAATAGTAATAAGCTTAATAAGATTTGATTTCATGATCGACCTCTTTAATAGTATTCATACAAAAGTTCTTATAGCGTCAAAGTAAATACCTGAAATCTCGCTTTGCAAGTAATAGTTCCCCCAAGGGGGACACATCATGTTACAAAAGAATAAAAATATTAGGATAGGGCCTTTGCAGAAATGATGAATTCAATTCTGGTGAAGGCAAAAAATGAAAATGATTCAACCTATAAATACATATATATTAATACTATAGATGGAATATTATGTGAAGAAAATGATGTTGGCTTAATTAAATATTGGCCAAAACGCAAAGTGAGCTGAACTGTAGATTTTTTTAAAAATGAACAAAATAATAGTTGTTACCCCCTTGGTGGGGACATATAATGTCATCATGTAATAAATCATTTTTGGTTTGATTAAGAAAGAACAGTAACAAAGAGGAGTTTACGCATGAAAAGAACGCAACCATGGTTGGTAATCGTATTTTTATTGATTGCCTCCGTGAGCCTTCAGGCTCAACTGGTGGAAGCAATTGATATTACAAACATGATCTACGTTCCAGATGATGGACAATATGGTCCCTGGAAAATGGATGCGGGTGGGAAATACATCCTTGGTAATAAAATGCCGGGAGAATGGGATCTGCATCGAGTTGTCCGACACGAGACTGCAAACTTTGTGAATGGGGATAATTACTGGCCAGGATCATACGGAAGTATAAATTGGCAGGGCAGCGGTGGCCAAATAAGCCAGGCAAATGCCATAGCCAGCAACGGAGCTGTCGTCGGTAGTTTTACCTGGGATTATTTTGAATATGATGCTGACGGTGACACACTCCCAGATACACTATTTAACGCAACAATTGCTTCTATTGCAGACCCTGCTCTGTGGGGTGAATGGAAAACTCTGGGTGGAATCCTCGATGATTCCCTGGCTTATGGTAGCACTAGTTTTAGTAAAGCTTCACTTATCAGTGATGATGGCAACGTTATCTTCGGTACGATGGCTTACGCCGATACCAATGAGTGGGGTGGTGATCAAAATTTTGATGTTCCCTTTATATATCATCTCGACAGTATGCATCTTGACATGGATTTGCCAGGACGAAGTGGCGGATCCATAATTAGCACTATGAGTGGTGATGGTTCAATACTTATAGGTTCAAGCAAGGTGGGCTGGACAAGCTATCCCTTTATCTGGAGACAGAATGCTGAGGGTGGTTATGATTCAACAGCTGTCGATTCTCCTATTGTAGATATGGGACAGGCTCGTATCAGTGTTAATGGAAAACACATAACCGGTAATGGTCCTTTCAATTTCAATGGTCAGGCTGCCTATATGATGACTGAGATCGATGGCGTGGACACACTCATGCAAATGGCTGGTCTTCCTGGAATGCTTGGTGGTCCTGGTGCAAAATCCGTATCAAATGATGGTACTGCTTTTGGTTTATTCCAAGAAGTTGGCGGTCCCTGGGGCGGTCCCATGCATCCATGGATGTGGCACGCAGAAGGTGGCGCTAAAGATGTTGCTTATGCTCTTGAATCTCTGGGTATGGAAATACCAACTGGAGAACAGGCACCTTTTGATCAGGGTCAGATTATCTCAGCAGATTCAACTGGTAAAAAACTTTTCGTCAACTGGACAAATGCTAACTGGGAAGCTGCCTATTCATGGGTAATCCTTCCTGATGTCGCTCCTCCAACTCATCTTGAGATAGCCTATGATAACGACAATCATGTCGTTCCTGCTACACTGGAACTTGAGTGGGAAAACGTACTTCCATATGCCTACACCTATCGCTTAGAGGTCAGCTATATGCCTTATGGCGGTACTTGGGGTACCTGGACAGAGTTGGCTAATAACTATGATGATGATGACTTTGATCACGCCATCACAGAAGGTGGATACTATAAATATCAGATCGTTTCACTCTATGGTGCTGATGAATCCATGGCAACAGAATCCATGCCTTATGAAGTCCGTCGTCTTATGGACGAACCAGCCATCATTGCCGTGACGGATGTTCCTGAAGATCAGGGTGGTAAAGTGGTTGTAAGCTTTGCAGCCAGTGGCTTTGATATTCTTGGTGACATGACCAATGAGCTCTACACTGTTGAATCTTATATCGCTGATCAGTGGGTAGCAGTTGGAAACACAGCAGCCTACGGATCAAACGAATATTCAGTTCTGGTAAACACAATTCATGATTCCATGGATGAAGGTGTAACCAATGCACAGGATTATCGTATTGTGGCTGCACTGGGTGAAGATGCCTTTATCAGTGCCACCGCATCAGGTTATTCAACTGACGATATTGCGCCGCCCGTCCCAACTGGTCTGGCAGGCGAGATTCTTGACGGGACTGGAATTGCTCTCTCCTGGGATCCAGTGAACATCAATGATCTTGGTCTGTATGAAGTGTATCGTGGCAGCAATCCTGAAATGACTGATGGCGTTGTTATCGGTCAGACCGCATCAACTGATTATACCGATTCTGATGTGGATTTCGTGAATGGAGCTACTTACTACTATGCAGTAGCAGGTCTGGATATTCATGAGAATCTTGGAGAGGCTACCAGTAGTTTTGTAATGACAGTCGTGAATATTGATCTTCAGGGTTTGCCAGAAGAATTCGCACTGAATCAGAACTATCCCAATCCTTTCAACCCAAGCACCTCCATCAACTTCAGTCTTCCTGAGGCCTCAGAGATGACCCTCACAGTCTACGACTTGAGTGGACGTGAAGTTGCTCGTCTGGTTGATGCTTCCATGAATGCCGGATTTCATCAGGTGATCTGGAATGGGTTGACTGCTCAGGGAGAGACCCTTTCCACAGGTATGTATATCTACCGCATGCAGGCAGGTACTTATACTGAAACTAGAAAGATGACCTACCTCAGGTAGCAATCAAATAATGAAGGTCCTCACCTGGAATTAGCAAGACGCCACATCTTCCTCCTGGGTTGAGAGAGACCGTTCGAGGGGGGCTTTATTGCCCCCCTCATCATAACATCGGAAATCAGCATGACTCAAGTAGATATACGGGACATAGTAGAGCTAGGGATCTCAGAACGAGAAGCAAAGCTTTATGTTGTCATGCTTGAATATGATGAAGTAAACGCACATGATTTGCACCGACTAACAGGTGTTCAGCGCTCCAAAATGTACTCGATCCTGAGTCGCATGGTGGTACACGGTTTATGTACTGAGCGGATAGAGGGGCGAAATCGTTTTTTTACGGCGCTTAGTCCAAAAACTGTGAAAGAAACACTGGTTAGAGAGTGGGATGCAATTCACTCCAATAAGATTGAAAAAGCGGATCTCTTGTTTGAAAAACTTTCTGCAAGGTTCAATTCGACTACTTCAGCTCCCTCCCTGAACTCCGTGGAACTCATCCGAAATGCAGCCAATATTCATAACCGCTACCTCCAATTGGTTAATGAGAGTACAACTGAAATATTAGGTTATATGCGTCCACCCATTGCAGCCACTACAAAACGTTCCCATGACCTTCAGATGAAAGCCCAGATAGAGGCACTTTCACGAGGGGTTGTTCAACGCGGCATATTTAGCTTGAAACATTTATCAGGATTAAGCCATGTGTGGAAAACCCTGGGTGAAAATGATCAAATGAGGGTCGTAGAGAGTCTGCCAGTTAAGATGTTTCTTTTCGACAGACGTATTGCCTATATCGGGATGCCCACGTCAGCAGAGAATGCCAACTCCACTTTTTTTATGATGTACATCGAGGATCCAGGCTTTTGTCAGATCCTGGTGGAAAGCTTTGAGGAAGTATGGCAGAGAGCAATTCCTGTGGAAAATTTCCGGGGCACTGAGATCAATTCAGAAACCCCACAGTATCAATCCAACACGACTTCTTAATAATCTTAATACAATTGGGTAGGCTACGCTTGCTGGTTTGGTGAGGAAGAGTCATCCTTGTTGAATATTGAGAATTTTTACTTATTCTATGGCGCAAAATAACTACAGTACTGTTAAAGGACCCTGGTGTGACTGATATTGATAATAATTTAAGAGAATTGACCGACCTGGGTATCTCAGAGCGAGAAGCAAAACTTTATCTGGTTATGCTTGAATATGGTGAGGTCACTGCTAATCAAATGCATCGCCTTACTGGGGTACAGAGATCAAAAATATATTCAATTTTAAGTCGCATGGTCGTCCATGGATTATGTAACGAACGCATCGAGGGTCGTAATCGCTTTTTTACAGCATTAAACCCAAAGAATGTTAAGGCCACCTTGCAACGTGAGTGGGATTCAGAGCATTTGAATCGGGTTGAAAAAGCAAATGGTATATTTGACACTCTGGAAGATAAATATATCGCCGGCAAAGCTGGACCTGCTCTAAACTCCGTAGAAATTATTCGGAATGCGGCCAATATTCATAACCGCTACCTTCAATTGATGAACGAGGTTCAGAAGGAAGTTCTCGCTTTTGTGAGACCACCTATCGCCGCGACCACAAAGAAGACCCGGGAAGTACAGTTTGAGGCACAACAGAATGCTCTGGATCGCGGGGTTACCTTACGGTCAATATTTAGCTTAAAACATCTTGGTGGAGTCAACCAACAATGGGATAAGCTTAGTGAAAACGATCTCATGCGGGTGACAGATAGTCTCCCCATGAAGATGTTTATCTTTGATGGATATAAAGTGTTGGCAGGCTTGCCGACAAACTCAGAAAACAACAACAATTTCTTTATGCTCTATGTGGAGGACCAGGGGTTTTGTGAAGTATTAGCCAACTCCTTTGAAGAAACCTGGAAAAAAGCTATACGGGTCGAGGCCTTAAAGGGAAATTCTATAGAGTGGGATTCAAATCAATCTAATTAATCACAAAGATTCATAAAAAAAAAGAGGGCTCCTTTTCGGGAGCCCTCTTTTTTAGCGAAGGTTTCGGGCTCCATTCTATGGGCTGTGTTTAAATAGGGAGGAGTTTAAATAGTTATTTTTCCAGTTACCCCGCCTTTTAAGGCAGGAATAAGCGATCAGAAAAAAAAGGGTTTTAACCCTAGTTTGGGCTGAAGCCCTGCTACTTTTCGATGGAAAAACCCTGGCCTAAAGGCCAGGGTAATTAAGCCACCAAATATTTAGTGTCCCTTTCTGAAGGTCATCTTATTTGAGCAGAAGCATCTTGATAGATTGGGTATGAACGCCAGCGTTGAGTTTGGCCATATAGACACCCGCTGAAACCAGTTGGCCATCATTATCTTTACCATCCCACATTGTTTGATGCCAACCGGCAGATAAATCAGGTGAACTTATCGTCTGAACCAGTTTACCCTGTATATCGAAGATCTGAAGCCTAGCAGATGCTACCTCTGGCAGGGCAAATCTAATGGTTGTGCTTGGGTTGAAAGGATTAGGAAAATTTTGAGTCATGGTGAACTCAGTTGGTATACTTAATTCATCATCGATTGCAACGGCTTCTGGAATCAGAAACTCAATATGATCTATGAAATAACCTAACATCTCATTCTGACCATCAGATGTGAAATGAAAACGGAACCACAACTTCTCGTACTCGCCCCCACAATACTCTGTGAGATCAATTTCATGACGGTTCCAGCTGATGGCTGTTCCAGTATGAGAATTAAGAATGGTCCAGTTCTCCTGGTCAGTACTCACCTCAAATGTCCCAAAGTCTGCACCATCTTCAAGTTGGTACAGCGCTCGATATTTTATAGCGAAGGTCTCTAACAAGCCAATATCTATACCTGGAGAAAAGGTTAGCGCATTGTCCATGTTAGGTTCATAGGGTGTTACACCATGATTGCAATGCATGGATTGACCATCCTGGTAACCTGACATGGTGGAGAAGTCCCACTCTCCATAATTCCAGTAAGGCGTATAATAGTACCAGAAACGATCAACAATGGTTTCAATGCCCAGTTCTTCTGATACTTCATTGTTGAAGTCATTGAGGTCTTCTTCAAAATCAAGAATTTCGATGTGAAGGTCTAATTCTCCTTCTATATCAACAAAATAGGGATCAAAAATTAATTCTCGATACTGACCGGCTTCAAGTACAGCAACAGATATGGAATCAGACCACACCACTTCATCTTCATAAATCAGTGATCCGCTAACCAAAAACTCCCAGGCATCCTCGCTGCCATAATTGTCCAGAATAATAGATAATGTATCCTGGCTGGCAACTCGATAGTGTCCACCAGTTATGGAGTAATTTCGGATACCAAGATCATAGGTGGGTGGAGCAACATAAAGCGCACATTCCAGATTGCCGATGGGGATGCCTGTATCAGAAATGAGTCTCAGTTCAGATATATATCCACCTAGAGTTAGATCAAGGGTGTTAATAGAATATGGGATTTCTACGGATCCGTTTGCTTGCACGGTCGTTGATGCATTATCAAATGTGATCCATGAGGTCAATCCATCAAACCACCAGGTTGAACCAGAATTTTTAAGTTTAAAATCTTCTTCACCTGTATTGGAATAGAGCACATCACCTTGATCAGCCACCAGAATATTATCCACGAAGATTCCCACATCAGAGGCAACAGCATCAGATGTCAGGACAAGTCGTAAAACGACCCGTTCTTCACGGTAGGGTGTCAGATCAAATTGAACTTGCTCATAATCGCCATTGGTTCCTGCCCATCCTGGCATCGAGTCCCCTTCAAACCATTCTTCCATACTATAAACACTTTCGCAGGTATATGCTGGAAAATCTGGGTATATAGGCTCAAAATGAATCCCTCCATCCAAAGAAATCCAGACGTTGGCAGCATCCCAGCCATCATAAGGTGGACTCTCAGAGGGATCCTCTATATCCCAATATCCCATAAACGTAAAGTGGGGGTTCGTAGTAGAACTCAAATCTAAAACGGGCAATTGAAGAATATCACATGTAGCACGAGGATATTGGTCTAGAATATCATCCCCACACCACCAGGACTCTCCTTCATATGCCATAAATTGATCAAGATGCCAGGAACTTTCGTAGGGGAGTTGTTCTATCGCTGATATCTGAAAGTTTACATCATCCATTCCAGAATTTACAACAGTGAGATATCCATCCTGGCTCTCGCCATACTCAACCTCAACACTCACATTGGGTTCCACAACCTGCACTGCATTAATAACCATTGTAAAGCTGAGATTTTCACCTGAGGCTATTGAACCCTGAGAAGGCGAAATATTCAAATTGAAGGTAGCTATCTGAGAGGGTGTTGCCGGTGAAATATCAATATGAAAACCACCCTCGATCAATGAAAAATCATCAGCATGGATTGAGTCTGTCAGAGATGCTGGAGAAATGCTAATAGTGGGGTCAGCAGTCGTGAGTGTGAATGTAGCAGATGAGTCTCCGGTAAACATGGCATAGTTACGGAGAATGAAACTTAGAGTGGTGGTATCTCCAGGAGCATATTCATGATCAAATCCAGCGGGATTTGATGCTATGATTTCATGTAGACCAAGACGCATTTCCAGAGGAAAATTGGGATTGACTTCCGAAAGAGCACGGTATGCATTGACTCGACCATATCCGATTAGATGCTCATAACCGGGCTCCAGAGCGCTTAGATCATCAGTGGTGGCCAGATACTGCCTAAGGATTTCATCGTTGCTCCAGTCAGGATGATAAGACTTAAGCAAAGCCAGGGCACTTGCTGCCACAGGTCCTGCCATGGATGTACCAGAAGAATATATATAATCGTCATTTATTGGATAAGTGCTCAATAAGCCAGGATTGGATCCACCGGGGGCACTGACATCCACACCAGGTCCAAAATTGGAGTAGGCAGTTTTGTAATCGTCCTGGGTCACGGCAGCCACACTTATTACTCCGGGATAATCGCTGGGATAATGTGAATAATTTGAACCACCATTACCAGCTGACGCCACCACAATGGAACCCATTCCAGTTGCATATTGAATCACTTCATGTCCAGCCTCTGAATACGCATTGCCACCCCAACTGTTGTTGATGATATCAACTCCATTCTCAGCATGGTAAATGATGCCTTGAAAAGCGTTTAGCACATATCCGTTAACGTTATCATAAGAATGGCTGGTAGCAGAAACTTTCACATTCCAGGCTACTGCAGCAATGCCAATGGAATTATTGGTTACTCCAGAAGCCAGGCCTGCCACATGGGTTCCATGGCTGCCGCCAATGGGATCCATGGGATCGTTGTTTTGGTTGCCTTCACCATCCGCAGTTACATTCCAGCCAGAAAAATCATCGATATAGCCATTGGCATCATCATCGATTCCATTTTCATCATCAGGATCGAAGACATATTCTCCATCAATAAGTTCGATTGTATGTCCATCGCCATCAGCATCTTCACCAAGATTATTATAGACATTTGCAGCTAAATCAGGGTGCTTCCAATCAATTCCACTGTCAACGATACCGATGACGATTTCCTCAACACCATCTTCACCTTTATGGATATCCCAGGCTTCTTCTGCTTGAATCTGAGGAAGATGTGCTAGGACAGAATACAGGCTATCGTTAGGGAATGTCTCTGTATAGAAAAGGGGGATGCGTTCAGCAAAGATAACATGAGCATCTTTTTCCAGAGCTGTAATGAGTGTCTCCAGATTGGTTTCAGGACTGACATCCAATTTGTAGATCTGACTCAAGTCAGGTAAACCCGGTCGCATTTTCTTCGGGTTCAGTTTAAAGCTGGGGCTAATACTGTTTACGGAATACCTCACAAAGAGGTTGTCCAGGGTCCGGATATTAGTCAAAGAGTTCGACCGTCCATAGGAGAGCCCTGCAATATTCTGATTTAGTTTAATTGTAAGCGTGTTCTCTTCCCAGACGGGTCGACCCAACTGGTCCAAAACTGCATCTGTATTGGCCAGGGTTTCAGAAAAACATAATGTGATTAAAAAGGGGATAATCAACAGAATATGAACGGTCTTCATAAATTACTCCAAACTTATAGACGCCACATCCATATGCCAATCCTGGTGATGATTGACCCTTGAACATAGGCTGACGTGTAAGCTAAATCAAGTTTTTTGAATGAGAATTGATCACAGGTATATAACAATTTGTATTTTTATGGGTTTAGCGATGGGTAGAAATGGAAAATCCCAGGCTCATTTCAGTAGAAATTACCTCAAAAGAATGAATTTACCTGAGTAACACCTGATGTCAGTTTCAACTGAGATAATTATCAGCTGATTCGCGAGATTTAAACTGGAAGGAATGGATATTTTTATAACACTTCCCGATTCCTGAGTCATGCTCAGAGTAGCAATTTCCCTTCCCCAAATATCATAGAGCGTGGCCTGATCAGGTAGTTCCGGGACTGATTCCGAGAGTATCATGCGGATTTCTCCAGCATGTCCTGGATTTGGGTAAACGAGGCAATTTTTTGAGTTGCCAGTTTTCAACTTGGAGAAAAGACTTGTTAGATCAGGGATACCCCAGCCATATGAATTATCAGGAGCAGATGACCGATCACCATGGTTCTGAAAAAGAGAAATTATTGAATCAGGGGTTAGATGGGGTTGAGCCTGGAGGAGCAGGGCTGACAGCCCGGCAATGAGTGGAGTTGAAAAAGAGGTTCCATTGCCACGAATGAAACCATTCACCCCGGAAGCCATGTAAACCAGACTACCCTGAGCAACAACATCGGGTTTGATGCGTCCATCATAGGTGGGTCCTCTTCCCGAAAAGTATGAAATTTCACCTTGAGGACTGATTGCCCCGACCGATAAAACATGGGGGCTGTCAGCGGGTGGCCAGATACTACTGGGTGAAGAGCCTTCATTTCCTGCTGAATTTACAACCAGAATCCCTCGATCCGCTGCGATGTTGGCCGCTCTGGCAGTGATGGTGGTTTGTCCATCTAAAGCTGATAGTGGATAATCCTCATTGGGGTCATCAAAATCCTGAAAATAATTTAGGGAGCTACTGATGATATCGACACCAAGTGAATCAGCCCATTCCATAGCTGCCACCCAATTGTCCTCTTCTTCACGTGATTCACTGTAATCATCCTCGGTGCGAGCCAGAAGGAAAGTCGCCTTATAGGCTGGACCGATTAATTCACCAGGGTAATGACCTCCTAAAGCGCTCAATACATTGATACCATGCTCATGTCCCAGACCTGAGGCATCAACTTCATGATCAATGAAATCATATTGGGCTTCAATATCGATACCCTCAAAAACTGGATGATCGGTGAGGAATCCCGTATCAAATACACCAATCATTACACCGGAACCATCGTAACCTAGACTGTGGATCTGGGGAATATTCAACATCTCATTTTGACCAGCAGATGCTCCGTAGGACATGGAAGAACCACGTTCTAACAGATTAGCCTGGAAGGTTTCTTCATTTCTCTCACGAGGAGCACGACCAACTGGTGAGGTGGATTTTACAAAGCTAAAGTTTTGTAGGCTTGAAAGCTGAACATCATTTTCAATGACCACGCTTACTGCATTGAGAAATCGAGAGGCGTGTCTGATTTTGTAGCCTGCAGCTCGCAATTGTGCCAGTTGAGATTCTGAAACAGAACTACTCCCCAAAGTATTTGCGGAACCCCTTTGCCTGAGTCTCTCAACTGCACGCGGGGTCAATTGTACCGGCGTGGAACTGGGGTCTGATTCAAGAAAAATCCATAGGTGTGTTTCTCCAGCACTTAGTGTACTGACGAATAAAAGGAGAAGTATAAAGCGTTTGCCCAGCATGGCCTAAAACTACAAGAAGATAGAGGTTTATGAACACAACTTTTTTGTAACTGTGGAAATTCGAAACTCACTGAATAATTTGCTGCTTGACATGGCTCAGCTCTATTGAGGTCTACAAACACAACTAACATTTTGTCTCCATAATCTGACATTGCACAGAATTAAGCAATATTTACTTAACAATCAGGGCTGTCACACCTAAATTGAAAGTGACAGTAGAGACAGTAAAAATAGGCATTTATCGACGGAAATTATTACTGGCATGACCTTTGACATTAATTAAAGAAATGATGTTGAGGTCAATTTACCAAAATTAAATCCTTGAACTGCGGAGACATCCATGTATAAAACTATTTGTAAGTCATTGTTACTTCTGATGATTCCAGGAATGCTTTTTTCAAAAAGCCTTGAGGAAGCATCTATGAATAAACTCTCTCCAGACCTTCAAGGGCTTGTCGCCAAACAGAATCCCGAGAATGCCTACTTAACAGATATGCACTTTTCAAATGTTCAGGTTGAGTCGGGTCGTATGGGTGAAGTTCTTTATCCGGTGACGATTAAAAGCACGGATATTCTAGCGGTTAAGGCTGCCGGCATCAAGACCAACTCTGATTTTCCAGGCTTTTCCACTGCCCGCGTGACCTATGAGCAACTAGTAACGCTGACCGAATTAGGAGCTGTTACCAGTGTGTTCCAGGGTGATTTGCTCTATCCACTAAACGATCTGGCCGTAGGTTTATCAGGCGCAGATTTAGTTCATGGTGCCTATCTCAATAGTACTGCGTATGACGGGACAGGTGTCATCATTTTAGTGGTTGATACGGGGATAGACTTCACCCATCTAGATTTTCGCGATCCTGATACCCCCACCACCAGTCGTATTCTCTATATTTGGGATCAAACCGGTACGACAGGGTCTAGTACTCCAGAGGATAGAGATGGGACCAATTTTGCCGGTCTTGACTACGGCATCGAATATACCAAGACACAAATCGAAAATGAAATTGACGGAAGCCCCGCTGGTGTGGTACTCCAAACCGATAGTAATGGCCATGGAACCGAAGTCACGGGGGCTGCTGCAGGAAACGGAGCATCACTCACAAATAAAAAATACAAGGGCATGGCTCACAAGGCTGAAATTGTCATGGTCAAGCCAGGGAACAGTAGCTTTACTGATGCGAGAGTCAAAGATGCTCTTACCTACGCGGAAAAATTATCTTCAACCACGGGGAAACCCGTTGTTGTAAATCTTAGTTTGGGTAGTCAGAGCAACGCTCATGATGGGACGAGCACCCTTGATGCAGCTGTTAACAGCTTCACTTCATCAGGGAATGGAAGAGTTGCTGTGATTGCTGCAGGAAATGCCGGTAATGAAGATATTCATGTAACGGGTGAGGTAGCTGCATCAGACACAGGAATTGTTACAATTAACGTCCCTTCTTTCACACCCAATGCTGGAATTAATGACGATGGTTTTTATTTAGAGTTATGGTGGAATAATAGCGATAACATCACTGTGAAATTGGTTTCTCCAAATAGCTCAACCCAAACACGCACAGTGGGCCAGGACCCAGGAGGCTTTGTATATATAGGCACTGACGGCATTGTAGATATGAATAACATCATAGATGCTGACCACAGCAATGGAGATAGGATGACTGAACTTATAGTCCTTGATCATACTGGCACAGATGTGGCTGAGGGTGATTGGATATTACAATTAATCAATAATTCTTCCTCTGCAATGACCTATCACGCTTGGATGTACCAAAGTACAATGAATGCTACTGTAACAGGAGGAGATCATAATTACACAATTGCATCTCCAGGAACTGCCAGCTCAGCCATCACCGTTGGTGCTTATACAGCCAGATGGCGATGGCAGGGGACTGCTGGATATGTTAATTTCGGAAGCCCTGACCTCTCAGATGATCACTCATATTTTAGTAGTTACGGTCCCAATCGGGAGGGTGGATCTCAAAAACCCGATATTATGACTCCTGGCCAGGGAGTAGTAACCACAACTTCCACAGATTATTCTCCAAGTACCACCTACGAAATAGTTGCGGATAAATATCACTTAGAACAGGGCACAAGTGTGGCAGCAGGAACAATTTCTGGAGCAGCAGCACTTCTTCTTGATTATAACACTTCCTTGACAGCTGCACAGGTCAAATCCTATATCACGGGAAATGCTGATAGTGATAGCTATACGGGTTCTGTTCCCAATGATGAGTGGGGATATGGAAAGTTGAATATTATGGAATCCATGGCTGCAGCTATAGGTGGAGGCACGACCCTGTATCATAAAATCTATGCCAATGATGCCTGGGGGACTTCTGATGGTCACTTAATTGATAACACGGTGAAAGAAGCCGTAAAATTTACTGCGATTGAGGCAGGGGAAGTAACTGGAGCCTATTTTGTCACCAACCAGACTATCCCTGGGAGTGGTTCAGTCTCTTTTGAGATTTGGACGGATGTCAGTGGACTCCCTAGCACCAAGGTGGGGTCAACGGTGACCATGAATTGCACAGATATGGGAAAAAATACCTGGAATTATGTCTCCTTAACAGGCGTTAGTGTAAATGTTTTGGCAAGTGAAAGTTTTCATTTAGTCTTGGACAATACATCAGGTGGCATATTCAGTTTGAGGAAAAGTACGGGGAGTATTAGCAATAAATCATCTACTGACTTAGGTCCAGGATGGTCGGCCCAAACAGATAAAGATTGGCGTATGCGAGCCATCGTCTCTAACAACGCAGAGGTTACAGATTCTTCATTGCCTGTTGTATTATCCTTTTTTAATGCTGGAACCCATAAGGGCCAGATGGTTTTGAAGTGGGCAACAGAGAGTGAAACCGAAAATCTGGGCTTCAAGATTGAACGTCGCAAGAACGGGACCATGGATTGGAAGTTGATTGTTGATCATACCAAAGACCCCAAACTTCAGGGACAGGGAAATTCAACCTCCAGGACTGATTACCTCTATTATGACAAAACGGCCAAGCCTGGTGTCAATTATGATTATCGCCTCAGTGACATTCCTTATACCGGCGCATACAAGTCTAATTACTATGTGCTAGAAGGCATTGAGCTAAGGATTGAGAAATTCGCCCTGCATAAGAACTATCCCAACCCCTTCAATCCTGCTACAACTATTTCTTATGAGCTAGCAGAGACTTCAGATGTTCAGATTAAAATTATGGATGTGACTGGTCGAGAAATTCAATCATGGCGTCATGATTCCAAAGAAGCGGGTTATCATGAAATGATTTGGGCTGGTGTGAATCAAGCTGGTAAACCAGTAAGTGCCGGGCTCTATTTGCTTAGCGTCCAGGCGGGGAATCAGTTCCAAACGAGGAAGCTGCTGCTGCTTAAGTAAATACGGTATTGACTTATTACCCCGCCCTTCAGGGCGGGGTTGGATACACACAATAAGAAGGGCTTTAGCCCAAACTTTCAGGGTTAAAACCCTTTTGTACTATGTTTGTTGAACCCCGGGCTGAAGCCCGGGGTAATATTTTGGATAATTAAAAGGTCGAACTATTGTAACGGTTTGAGACGTGCCGTGAAGTGACGTAACACCTGGGCCTGATATTCAATCTCATAACCCCCAATGTTTTCCCTGTCCTCATACAACTCGATAATGTTTTCTGCTACATATTGCATCTGACTATTGGTGTAAACCCGACGTGGAATCGCCAGTCGTACCAGCTCAAGATGAGGATAAATCGTTTCACCCGTCTCAGGATCATCATGGGCAAACATGAGACTGCCAATTTCCACAGCCCGAATTCCAGCATGGGTATAAAGTGAAACGGTGAGAGCAATTCCAGGGAACTGAGATTGAGGGATATGGGGTAAAAAGTTTTTGGCATCAAGATAGACGGCATGACCTCCAGTGGGTCTTAAAATGGGCACTCCCGCCTCAATTAAACGATCTCCCAATTCTTCCACCTGTGAAATTCTATAGGCCAGGTAATCCTCATGGAGGACTTCCTCCAGACCAATAGCAATGGCTTCCAGATCACGCCCCGCCAGACCACCATAGGTTGGAAAACCTTCAATCAATATGAGGCGATTGGTGATTTGCTGGGCCAATTCATCATCATTGGTGGCAAAAAATCCTCCCATATTCACCAGAGCATCTTTCTTGGCACTCATAGTGCAACCATCGGCATAGGAGAACATCTCATTGGCGATTTCCAGGATACTCTTATCCTGATAACCGTCTTCCCTGATCTTGATGAAATAGGCATTCTCTGCAAACCTGCAGGCATCGATATAGAAGGGTATTTCATGTTTATGGAGTAATTCAGCAGTACCTCTGATATTGGCCATGGAGACAGGTTGCCCACCACCAGAATTATTGGTGATGGTAAGCATGCCGATGGGGATATTTTTTGCTCCCACGTTGTGAATCAGATTAGCCAGCTTATCTAAATCAATATTGCCCTTGAAATCATCTATCGCCTGGGTGTCTTTGGCAATGTCAATGACGAGATCCTCGGCCCTTCCACCATTGTACTCAACGTTGGCGCGGGTGGTATCAAAATGGTTATTGTTGGGGATAACCAGACCTTTGCGGTCTTTGAGAATTGTGGAAAATAAAAGATTTTCAGCAACACGACCCTGGTGAGTTGGGATGACATGTTTGAAGCCAAAAATCTTGTTAATCATCGCTTCAAAGTGGAAATAATTTTTACTTCCTGCGTAGGATTCATCACCCTTCATCATTCCAGCCCACTGATTGTCACTCATAGCGCTGGTGCCGCTATCCGTCAATAAATCGATGTAAATTTTTTCGGCGGGAATATTGAAGACATTATAGCCGGCATCCTGTATAACAGCCAACCGCTCCCAATCCGTGGTTCGAGCAATGGCCTCTACAGTTTTAATTCTAAACGGTTCTGGTGGGTACTTCATAGTTCATTCCCTTTAATTAGTAAACGCAAATTCGTCTATAATCTAAAATGTATTGGTAATATGATTTGAAAGTTGACAGGTCGTCCATCGTATTTGGCAGCCACCCAGGTGCTCGCGTTGATGGCAGTTAAGGCTGCCTCATCAAGGTCAGGATAACTGGATTTTAACAATTGTACATCCCTCAGCGTCCCGTCAGCCTCAACGATAACAGAAAACCAGCTCACACCAGTGCGCTTCATTTCCTGAGCCATTTCAGGATACTCCAGAATCTGATAGAGTCGCTTGTAACCACCCACAGGTTCTACTCCAGAATCAAGCAGTTTATATTCGCTGTCTTGAAACTCGGCTGGATATTCTGGATAAACTTTTTGCCATTCCGCAAAGCGTTGGGAATACTTTGCCGATAACCTCTGATCAGCTTCTATTTTGGCGAAGGCTTCTGGATAAATCCAGGTTGAACTATCACTAATTTCCAACTGATTGTACACCTCAAGCAGAAAGGGATAGGCCTCCGGGTAAAGGATGCGTTGATCTGCCTTTATGACCCGCTCAAGGTCATTTCTGGCCTGGACCAGTTTATCTTTTTGTTTGTAACGAATGACTCTGGCAGCCCTGAAAAAATAATAGCCCGCATCGGCATTTTCTGGTTCAGGAATATCAATTCCGGCTAAAGGGTTTTGGGGTGCTATGCAATGGCTGAGTAATATGCTCATTGCAAAAACTGTTATCAGATGTGATCTGAATTTCATGATGTTCCTATCCTTTCTTAAACTGAGTTTTATAAAATTTATCGACGCGTTCCCAGAAACCTGGTTCATGATGACAATCTGAATGCCCACGTCCTGAAATAGGCCAGTATTCACATTGTCCGGGTCGTGCCGCTGCGTTCATTTTATCTCCCTGAGAGGGTAACACCACGTCATCATTTTCACCATGGATGACCAGAAATGAAGCGTCTGCTTTGGCAATATTATTTATGGGAGCGAAGTGCTCGTATTTGACACCAATTTTAATTTCAATCTGTTTTAAAATGAGCCATCTGAAGAAAGCCGGTATATGATGCTTCTTAAATTCATGTTGCATGACATCAACAGGGTGGGCGGGTGCTCCCACAGTTACCACCGCTTTGATAGCTGGTTCTATGGCGGCAGCATAGGTTGAGCCAGCACCTCCAATAGACAGCCCGAGAACACCGATTCTGTCAGGATTAATGTCACGAGAGAAGGTGTACTGGACTGACGCTTTTACATCTCTACCAAATTTGAACATGGAGGCATGATCGTCCTGATCACTTGATCCATGATGCCGCGCGTCGAAAGCAAGCAGATTGTAATTGAGAGGATGGAGGTGTTGAATATATCGGAGCATGCGTCCCAGGTTGCGACTCCACCCATGTACCAGAACAATGGTTGGCGCTTGATTTGTTTCTTTTTCTGCAGGTATCCACCAGCCATAAAGTGTTCGATTGTTTTCCGTGGAGAAACGAACTTCTTCAAACTTGAGGCCAAGTTTTTCAGGTGTGTCTTCATGCTTATTAGGCTTGAGAGCATACATTTTGTAAGTAAAAAAACGAGTGAGCAGGATGAGTAATACGAAGATGAGTGGTATGGTGATCCAGGTGGTCATCAGGCTTTCAAACTAAAGTAGTTCCTACTGAAATGCTAGCCTAGCGTTGGTGAAAAATGGACCAGTAAACTACAGTTCTCTATCCTTTTAATCCGTTGACTGACCTTAGACCTTGAGTTAAATTTGCTTCAATCTGAGATTCCATCTGAATTCTTCCCTTATTTACGGGAATTTTGTTTGTTCCTACTAGAATCCTGGCAATACCCCTGAGGGATCATTTTAAGGAGGCACCAAATATGCTAAACAGAAATGCGCTTTTCAAAGTTCCAGTGACCATCATGATGTTGCTGCTGTTCATCATTGCACCAGCAGATGTCCTGGGTAGACGAAATCATGGACATGATAACAATGAATACAGTATGGATGTCACTGCCCTCATGGGACCTGAGGAAGTAGAATTGACAGTCACACTTTCAACCAGTGATCCGGAAAATTATCCTGTCCCCGATGAGTTGGAAAAAATAAAAGTTAAGATCCATCGTAAGAAACACTCTCGCGGACACGGACACGGTCATCTTATAGATGAAAGGGATGTGGAGTTGATAAATGATCAGGTTGCATTCTCCATGACAGAAGTTCCCCTATATGCCATCCTCAAGGTGGATGTTAAATTTCGCAATGGCCGTCAAAAGGTGAAATTTAAAAAGCATGTTGAGGTTACCCTGCGACCAGATCTGATCGTCGAGGATGTTGGCTATCCCCTGACTGTACTTGTTGACCAGCCTTTCAATATTCACGCAAATCTTCTGGAAATCCTGGGAGATAATAGTGCTGTTGCAGACATCACGCTTTTTACGGATGCCTTGACTATGACAACACCAGATGTGCTGGTTTCTCCAGGAATGCCAACTACTGTCGTTTTCACAGGACTTAGTTTTAGCACACCACAGATTGTGTCGTTTACAATTGATATTTCTGAGGCCAATCCAGGAGAATATGACATAACCAACAATAGTTTCTCATTTGATATTGAAGTGATACCACCACAAACAGCGGGAGAAACTGAATATTACATGGAGTATGAAAATTGGGATAACCGCTATAGTGTATCTAGTGCTGAAATTTGCGGGATCTTGGAGGAAAGGATATATTCAGGTGACAGGGATGAGTTTTATCTGGAGGGTGGATCCGCAGAGTCCACTCCAGGGGGTAGTCTTGATGTCTCCTTCAGAATTTACGCTGACGGTGTTTCGGCCTATGCATTAGATATTGAAGACATGACATCCTATGTGACCATAGGTGGATTTGAGTATTATGATTACAGTGATGAAGCGACAGGAATCTTTATCACTTATGCACGTAATCCTGGCAATGAAGCCTATTTTGAAATCAACAAATACTCAGGGATAGATATTTATGTGCACCGCATTAATGGCGTAATCTCTGAGAGCACCACAGCCGATTCAGGTCTTCACATGAATGCCCACACCAGCATTCAGACTTCGGTGTTTTTTGATGATGGATTCTCTCTGATAGGTGGATCGGCCAGCATGACTCTTGGACCTCCTGATATCAGCGATGAGGGATTTTCCTTCGAAGTACCAAATCCTGATCCTGCATGTGGTGATGATATCATAAGCTTTTATATAAGTGAAGAATATTATTATGGTTACAACGAAGGGATAATGGACTCCACCTTTCTTCCGCGACGTAATCAGATTGCTGATAAAGCTCCAATTGTGCCTGAAATGATTTATCTGGCAAACAACTTTCCCAATCCATTCAATCCGACGACAGCCATATCCTTTGGACTGCCTGAAGACAGCAGGGTTAAGCTCTTGGTTTATGATATCAGTGGACGAGAAGTCTTAAAACTCGCTGAGGGACAGTATTCTGCAGGTAGACATGATCTGTATCTGGATGCCAGTGAGTTGAGTAGTGGTACCTATTTCTATAGTCTTGAAGCAGGTTCCTATAAAGAAGTGAAGCGGATGCTATTGCTTAAATAAAGGTATAGACGCATGCAATTCTTTAAGCCCTGACCCAGGTTGGGGCTTTTCTTTTTCCCACAATTGGAGATTCTGAGGACTGTCAGGCGAGCTTGAGAAAAAAAGATGTGTTTTATATGGAAACAAAAATCATTTTAAGGCATGTATTACAAGGTCATGAACTTGATTAACACCAAATCTATACTTAGTCTATTTCTACTGGTTAGTATGGCTATTGCAGAAACACCCTCCCACCAATTGTTAACCTATCCCTTCAGTAATCGATCAGCCGGCATGGGTGGGAGCCGAGCTGTGGATGCCTCTGGAAATCTTGATATTCAGGGTAATCCGGCCAGTGCCAGTTTCATTCAGGGTTTGCAGGGACAAGTAGGTTTTGTGAACCATCTAGTGGGGATTCAGGGCTTTGCTGCAGCTGCTGTGATGCCTCTGGAGCGACACCGCATTACCGCCGAGCTGATCTATTTTGACTATGGCCTGTTTGACAGAACCGATATTGTAGGCACCAATCAGGGTACTTTTGGGTATCATGAATTGGCTGCAACACTGGGATATGCCTTCAAGTTTTCTGAAGGAATCCGCCTGGGAGGACGTGTTGGACGGTTCACCAGGGTTGCTAATGCAACTACATCGGGTGAGTTCTATTATGATCTGGGAGGCGTATATCACAATCAAGAGGATTCTCTAACCATAGGTGTTTACCTAGCTTCCGTTGCTCTAGGTGAAAGTGAGGAGGCTTTTCCTACTCAATTGCACATAGGCAGCTCTAAGGTTCTCTCGCATTTACCTTTGAGACTCAATCTGGAGGGGATATATGGATTCAATGACCAAATCAAATTTGCCCTGGGTGGGGAAATATTGATTCACCCGAATTTCCGGATTCGTCTAGGTATGAACTCCAATCGATTTGACTTCCAAACCGGTGTAACCGAATCCGATTTTATCGCAGGGGCATCTGGAGGTTTTGCCATCGACTGGCAAGGAATGCTCATTGAGTCTGCCACCCAGAGTTTTGGTGCAGCGGGCTGGATCAGTCAGATATCCATTGCCTATCGTCTTTAACTAAGACCCCCACATTTAGCTTTACAACCCCATTCAAAAACTCATTTGTGTTCTATTTCGATGTAATTCGAAAGTCCATTGAGCCTGACCGTTCACAAATAACTTCTCAAAAAAGACCACATTTTTCAGAGAATCGTGATTATACTACTCATCTAAACAAAATCTGAGTGTGTGGTGGGTCACCTGCATGGAGGAATTAGAGGGTTAGTTTAGAGAAATAAAGTTAGTTATGACTTACTTGCGAAGGACCATATTATTCTCACTCATCATCGTAAATTTTGTTTACGGAGGAGCTGCTCAGTTTGTTGAAAATGAACTGCTTGTACGCTTCGACGAGGGATTGACTCAAGCAGATATTGAAATAATTATCATGGATGATAATCTGGAAATTGTGAGACAGGTGAGCAGGCCCCTGAATCTGTGGCTGCTGCAAGTTGACCTGACCAAAAATCAACTGGGCAAGGCGCGACGGAGAATTGAAGATGTACCCGAAATCAAATATGCTCAGAATAATCATCATTTAAGTTTGCGTAATACACCAGATGATCCATTGTTCACTTCTCAATGGAATTTTCATAATACAGGTTTTGACGTGAATGGAAATCCTTCTGGAACCGAAGATGCTGATGTTGATGCTCCAGAGGCCTGGGAATTCACCACGGGAGGTGAGACGGTCCTGGGGAGAAAAATTGTGGCCGCTATTGTTGATGGGGGTTGTGATCTGGACCATCCCGATCTACAAGTCAATATATGGTCAAACCCTTTTGACACCTTAGGCAATGGAATTGATGATGACGAAAATGGTTGGGTTGATGATTCACTGGGCTGGAATGCCTATGGTCACAACGGAAATATTCCTCAGACAAATCTTGATGCAAGCCATGGGACACATGTTTCTGGTACAGTAGGCGCTCGCTCCAACAACGCCAATCAAGTAGCTGGTGTAAATTGGGATATACAACTTATGATTGTAGCTGGAGCTAGCTCTACTACTGACATTGCTATGGAAGCCTATAGTTACGTCCTAGAGCAAAAACTGGCCTGGTTGGATTCAGACGGGTTAGAGGGCGCTTTTGTCGTGACTGCGAATTCAAGTTTCGGTGCGGATTACGTTTATTGCGATTCCACGGAATATCCGGTATGGAACGATATGTATAACGCTATGGGAGAAGCCGGTATTCTGTCCATTGCATCAACAGCAAATAGAAACGTCAATGTTGATGTCTCCGGCGATTTGCCTACGAGTTGTTCTAGCCCCTATTTGATCACGGTGACCAATTCCAATAATGATGATGTAAAAGTGTTTGGTGCCGGTTATGGAGCAGTCTCCATTGATTTAGCTGCACCTGGCTACGGTATTCTTTCCACCAATTATAATGGGACCACATCAACTAAATATGGGACTTCAATGTCCACACCTCATGTGACAGGTGCCGTGGCACTGATGCATGCTGCGGCCAGCACGGAGCTTGCCCAATATTATGAAGACAGCCCGGCACTTGCATCAGAGGTCTTTAAGGAATTGCTGTTGACGGCTGTTGACCCACTCGCCTCATTAGAGGGTATCACGGTAACGGGTGGTAGATTGAACCTTCACCATGCTGTCCTGGCGGCTTCTATCTGGCCATCAGGTTCAGGGGATATGAATCAGGATATGAATGTCAATATTCAGGATGTAGTGATTCTCGTCAACTTGATATTAGGTAACATTTCGCCTACTCCAGAACTCCTTGCTGCCGGAGATTTGAACTATGACACATTTATCACCGTTCAGGATCTGGTTCGACTGATTAATTCAATTCTGCAGTAAAAAACTTCAGTTGCAAATTCAGATATAAAAAAACCCATCGGAAATCGATGGGTTTTTTATCCTGTTTGGATGTAGGATCAGTACAGGAATTTCATTATAAACATGGCACCGATTCCAGCCAATGTTATTAAAAATGCTCCCATTTGTCTGATGGGCGCTTTGGGATCCTGAAAAACATTCACCTCAAATTCATGGTAGCTTGAAGACCCCCGTGAATCAGTCACTTCGATGATAAACTTGTTGGCACCATCATTGGAACCATCGGGTACCCAGGTGATGAGACCTTCCTCTTCGCTCATCTCAGCACCATTTGGCAAGAGAATCTTGGTATAGCTAATTCCATCTTCATTGAGATCACGGGAAGATATCTGATAACGATACTCACGATCCATGAGAACCACAGGGGATGGTGTGGAAGTCACTTCCGGTAGGGCATTCACAAAGAGTTTCACATTCTGCACATTTGTGATATAGCCATCAGTGACACTGACCTTGAATTGCGCCTGATTGATCTGGTCAATTTCGGGGGTCCATTTAATGATGGAACCATCGACAAGATGAACACCAGCTGGTGCATCATAAACCTTATAGATCAACTGCTGGTCAGTGTTCAAGTCCAGAGCTTTGATCTCATAAACATATTCCTCACCGGCTATTGCCATGGTATCCGCTTTAGATACGATGACTGGCGGTGCGTTGGCATAGACGGCAAATTTGTAGGTATCTGAACTGTACTTGTCAGAGACTTTTACAAAAATTTCATTCCACCCTTTTTGAGTTTTGGTTGGGGTCCAGGTAATTTGACCTGTGGGAGAAATTTTCATCCCCTTGGGAGCAGTCAAGAAGGCATAATTTAATTTTTGATCCTTGTTCAGGTCGGTGACTGGAAGAGAGGTGGTATATGGTCGGGCAACGGTAGCCAGTGTATCTGCAACACTTCCAAGAATTGGGGCACCGTTTACGTAAACCGTTACTTTTTGGAGGTCGTCTCTCAGACCATCAGATACAGAGATAGTAAAAGTTTGTTTGCCCAGTTCTGCCTCAGTAGGTGTCCAGGTAATGTGACCACGACGACTGATGGTTAAATTGGGTATACTGCTTTCTGAAAGCAGAAAACTGATATCCTGGTTATTGTTGGGATCGTTGACCTCAACCTTGTAGTTCCAGGGTTTACCCACAGGCACATGCTCCTCATATTTGGAGATAATCACTGGTGGTGTATTGACAAAGATAGTGAATGAATCCAACATGGTGGACATGTCATCAGTCAATTCAAATAGAATGTCATGGAAACCCGTTTGTTGAGATTCTGGTGTCCAGGTGATTCTTCCAGAGGATTCCAGGATCAAACTTTTAGGGGTACGCAGTGGGATGAGACGTGCACTGTTATAACTGTTTTTATCCTGAATATTGACCTGTCCAACATAAGGCTCGTTTATGAAGGCAACGGGACCTGGTTTTTCAAGGATAAGTGGCAGGATATTGACATACAGCGTAAATTTTTGCAGAACCCTCTCAAAACCATCACTGACACTCAGGGTGACATATTGTGAATCGAGTTGGGTGTCGCTGGGGAGCCAGCGGACAAGACCTTCCTCATCAACCTGCATACCAGCCGGAGCTGAGATCAATTCAAATTCAAAGTACTGCTCTTCATTTAAATCTTCCAACTGAACCTGGTAAAGATATTGTTGTCCAGTTTGAGCCAGGGGTGGTGGATTTGAGAAAATTTCAGGGACATGGTTGACATACAGGGTAAATGCCGTATCCAACTGTTGCCCAAATGAATATGAAATCTGATGATATCCCAGCTGATCCTCATGGGGGTTCCATCTCAGGATAAAATCTTTCCCGAGACGCATGCCTTCAGGGTAGGTCTTGAATTTGACATAGGCCTGGCCTGGATCCATCTCGTCCTGGCGTGGAATCGCATGGATAAAACTTTCATTGGTGTGGAGAATCACATCAGGTGACTTGGGTTTTCTACGGATTTCTGGAATGACCGGGGCTTCTTCCACAATCTCGGGTTCAGTCTCATCTTCAAGGGCGATGTCCGCTTCACCTTCCATGTCGGTCATTGACTCAAGCTCTTCTTCGGGTTCACTTGTGGCTTCAACAACATCCTGGTCATTGGGAGCGACGGCCATGAATTGATATGGACCGGATTTCTCCAGCAAAAGGCCATCCTGGAAGGGCAGGGCATTTGAGGCGTAGACCTCTTCATCAAACAAGGGGACAAAATTTTCAAATTTTCCAGCTTGCTCTTCCTGCTCTAAATAGTGTACTCGATCACCTGTACGGAGCAGGCATTCTGCATACCCATCACCATCCAGTTCAGAAAATAAAAGTTGATTGACAGGACCAGGGAAGGTCTTCCACACGGAACCTCCATCTGTGGAGGCATATTGGTAGACATTTCCTCTCGAGCTGCCAAGATAAATTTTTTCAAGACCTGAGCCATTAAGGTCAGCAGTGGCAATACCAGAAGCGCGCACTATTTCACCTGAACCACCTACGAGTTTCACATCTGGCAGGTCTCGGGTAGTGTATCGATCTTCACCCGATGAAGAAATCGCAGATACACTTAATTTGTCTCCACGTTTTTGAAAGAGGACGATGTCATCTTTTTTATCATGATCTAAATCGTTGATAGCCATGAGAATTGAAGCAGGTACCCGCGCCATCTCTTTGGGTAGACCGGCATACTCAATCTGGATGTTTGAGGAGCTGAGATCGCCTTTAAATTCAACAATTAAAAGATTGGCCTGAGGTGCACTCAAGGAAAAAATGAGTTCCGTAAGACCATCATTATCAATATCACCCGCTTTAATCTGGGTGGGGCGAGCATAAAGCCCGTTATCCGGGGTCCAACCCCATTGAAATGTAGGGACATAGTCAAAATCTTGCCCGGACCACTCAAAACCGTACACCCACGGAGCACTGTTACCTGCCGTAGCAGAAATCAATTTAGTGATGGCCACAAATTCAGGTCGACCATTCAAGTTCAGGTCGGTAAGTGTGAAATCTGCCCATTCGCCCACCAGGTTTTCAGGTAAGGCAAACCGCCAGGTAATATTAAAATTTCCTTCTGGTGTCATTTCAAATGCAATCAGCTCTGAGCCATTACTTGCTGTCTTTCGAATAGCTCCAAAATCATTGTTGCCATTATGGTCAAGATCGCCCAGATCCTTCAGATGGCTGATATCGCGTAGACCATCGGCACTCCAAAGACTGCTCGCCATCAGAATGACCAGGAGGGGAACTAACCAGATATGACGTACTGCTACATGGCTAAAAAAATGTTTGCTCATCATGGGAACCCATTTCTTTACGATTAAAACTTTTGAATCCTACTCCAAACTTTTAATCAATTTATGGGGCTAAGCCCCTGTATGCAATATAAATTTAGCCTGACACTTAAAGTAAATTCTTAAAAGACTTGTGTAAAAAAATGAG